>CAZIOU010000007.1:0-52580 GCA_964540995.1 uncultured Gammaproteobacteria bacterium
GGAGTGATATTAGCTTTGACTAGATAACCAACCGCACCTAATTCATTTCCTTTCTTCACGTCTTCATCCTGACCGAGATTTGTCAGAAGCAACACAGGGATGTCTTTGGTAGCTGGATTTTCTTTCAATCGTTTCAGCACAGTGAAACCATCCATCTTGGGCATGATGACATCCAGTAAGATCATGTCGGGTTTTTCTTTCTCTGCGAGTGTCAAACCTTCCTCGCCATTACCAGCCTTGATCAGTTGAAAGCCATCATTCTGGAACTTCACCTGATACATGTTGGCTAGCATTTCCTCGTCTTCGACGAGTAATATTTTTTTCACGTCAGCCATAGATTTGATTAATGATATAACGGGTTCAGTATAGCCAAAAGAGGTCCCATTGGCAAGCCGAGGAATCGATGGTCCGTGGGAGACAAATAGTCAATAGAAGTTGAGCTGATAGCCAGCTGAACCGTCCCCTGATCGATAGTTGATAGGATTTGACAGCCGGTCCGACGTAGACGCAGGACTGCAGCTGGGTTGGGATGACCATAACGATTATCTCGGCCGGCCGAGATCAGACACCAACTCGGTTTCACTGCTGACAAGAAGTCGGTAGCGGATGAATACTTACTGCCATGATGTCCTGCTTTGAGTATATCGGCACTGACATCAACCTGACGCATCATGATAGCTTCCTGCTCACTCGGCAAGTCGCACGGTAATAAAATATCTTCTTGCCCCCAAGAGATTTTGCTGACGACGCAACCAGCATTAGAACTGGGAGCCTTGAAATCTTGTGGTGGCCACAATAATTTCCAGCGGATTCCTGAAGTCCAGCGAAATTGTTGGCCTTGATGCACCGCTTGCAGCGGAATATTTCTCGCACGTATGTCCACTAAGAGCTTGGCAAATCCAGCCGAACCATTGACTTCATCTCCATTGTAAAGAACTTGGCCGATCGTGTAACGATCAAGTAACCATTGCGCTCCGCCATAATGATCAAGGTCAGGATGAGTTAATAAGAGGTAGTCTATATGGTGATCATTCCACGGCATAGCGGCTGACAAGGCGTCGACAACCTGATGACCTGCTCCAGTGTCGATCAAAATAGTTATGTGATCCGGTGTACGCAAGAGAAGACTATCTCCTTGTCCGATATCCAGCATAGAGAATTGAATTGACGAAGTCGCTTCTGGTTTAGTAGAAAACAAATACCACAGCAATAAACCAATTGCTATTAGAAAACAGCTAGTGACGATATATTTTTTCATGAATCAATTGGGTAATTATAATCATAGCACCAGCAGAAAAAATAAGCGCTACCACAGAGAACGGCAACGGCAAAACCGACCAGCGTGCAGTGCCAACGAGCGTAACTACCAACAGCACCCAGCGAATCATCAAGGTAATAATTAAACTAGCCACCAAACCAATCACTGGCACCCACCAGATCAAGGGCAACAGCAAACCAATAATCATAATCGGCCCAACCAAGGGCACCACGACAATGTTAGCCGGTAAGAACCATAATGGCCAGACTTGAAAATAATATAATATCAACGGCCAAGTAAACATCTGCGCTGCTAGCGTCGCACTCATCAACTCTCTCAATGACCATCGTTCTGGTACCCAGGACAAAACTTTGGTCCACCACGGTGTCCACCAGACAAGTCCTGTTAGTGCTAGGAAGGATAACTGCCAACCAACATCATAGACGACCGCCAAAGGATTGATAATAGCCAATACTCCGGCCACCAAAGTCAGTAAGTGCATAATATCCACTGGGCGACGAACTAATTGGGCCATCAATAATGTACTCGACATCACCGCCGCTCTCACGGCTGATGCCGGTGAGCCAATAATCATGACATAGAGAATTAGAACTACAATCAATAAACCGGAACTATATTTACGTCTTAGACCCAAGGCTGTCAGAAATGAACGTCCGGCAATAATCAATAAAGTCATGTTCATACCGGAAATAGCTACCACATGACTTAAACCACTGCGACTAAAATTGGTAGTGGTGTCATCAGACACTCCTCCGCGCTCATTGACGATCATGGCCTGCATCAGTCCTGCTACTGGTCCGGGCAACAGACGATCATAGGTAGTAATAATATAATCTTTGAATCGGAAAAAGGGCCTGGACCAACTAGCCTGATGACGAATAAACGTGGCTTGCGATGTACGACATCTAACAGCTACTCCCTGCATCTGATCTCGACGCAGTAAACGAATGTCTGACTCTGCTGCCGGTGCTTGCGGCGAGCAACGAAGTCTAATAATGTCGCCCACGTTATAAACAGGAAAGTGGGCCACTGAAGCGATTACTGCCCCTGGTAGCGGCGAAGTTAATGACCTGAGTCTTAATTTCTGTTGATCAGCCACAAAATCTCGATACTCAATGACAGCTTCAATATCTAATGACTTAGTCATCGTCGGACGCTCAACGATCATCAGAGTCGTCCGCCACCACCCAAGCAAGAAAAATAGTAACAACACAATGTACCGACGATGGCCGGTGACCCAGCAGATCAAGGTCAGTAACATAAATATCAGCACTAAACTACTACCGGAGATATGAAAAAAACTGGAAATAATAATTCCAGCTAATAATCCGACAACTGCCAATTGAACAATTATTTTCTTAGCCATGTGATTATTTGTTGTCCAGTCTAAGGACAAAAATAATCTTTGGCAAGTAGTTAGAAGCGTATCACCGAGGCAGGAGGCGTCGGTAATTCTGACGACGTGACTGCAAACCAGCCGTCGTTACGCGTCACCCAATTAAATTCTGTAGGTAAAAGCCGAACCGACGCCTGTACCCGACCTTCTCGGTCAGCCGTCGCTCGTAATTCGAAACTATCTCCTGTCGTCATCGTGACATAGGGTTTGAAGCGAACGCGAACAAGATTGGAATTGGAACGAGTGACAACTGTCGGCACCTCTTGGTCGCGAATATAAACCTTCCACGTCTGGTTGCCGATCGACTCATTGGTATCAACCTGCAATACTAAGCTATTAAGATCAATTGATTTACCAGAGAGCGTCGATAACTTAAGACGGTAACCATTCGTAGCAGTCGATGTTGAATCTACTGTCCAAGAAGGTTGATCATGCACCAGATACATGGTCTGGGATAACCCTAGATCCGATTGCCAAGCGATACTCTTGGCAGAGACAAATCCTTTTCCGCTAACTTCTTGAGTTGTTACTTTGATGGCAGCTAGATCATTTTCAGCTACTCCACGAACGATAAGCTGATACTGCTTGGGTTGTTTACTGGTGATAAGAATATCGGCCGAAGTTGGTTCCCAGACATAAAGATCTTTCTTCTGACTGACTGTCCAGGTCTTCACTGTCGTCTGATCATCAAGCAAAGAAATAGACTGCGGTAAAAATTTACTAGTCTCAACCGTGAAGGCCATTTTCTGCAAGGTAATCGGTTCTGCTCGAGTAGCAATAGGAATAGTCACCGCCGCTTGTTGTAAGGCATGATCGGCGACAGCTGACACAGCCTGCCCTACTGGTGGCTGGACCATGACCCATGCACCCTGATCGACGAAGACAATCCCGGCGGTCGACAGAGGGAACACAGCCTGCAAGGAAGGCGTTACTGCTGGTTGTGAGAATACAATATCTTTATCACTGGCGATGCGCGCCGTCAGCAACTGTCCGGGTCGATTGACCAACCAATTGGTTCTGACAATCAGATCATGGCTGCCAGCTGCAAGGGTTGCAGTCGGTGTCTCAAAAGTTACCGTGCCGGTATTATCCAGTGAGCGATCTCTTCCAATCTGAACATCATCCACATATAACCGCAACGTTGATAGATCAATGGGCTGATACAGCCCGTCTAAGGACAAGCGTAATCGCTGTAACGTCAACGGTCCATCAGTCTGTAAAACAAAATGAGCTACATCAATATTTTCTTGCGGCCCGACGATCTGTCGCTGCTTACTATCAGATACATCTACCCAGAGCTTAGCAACAGCAATAGTCGCTGGATGTTCATCTTTGGTAAACGAAAGTATCGGGGCGCAGAAGGCCAAGGCCAACGACAAACAAGACACCATCAAAACTCCTAGTGAAAGGTGATGATGCCAGCTAACTTTACGTGACAAGCGTTGTTCTAAGTGATCGAACATGGGGACAATTCGTAATTATTATACCACGATCTGTCCAAACAAAAAACAAGCACCCATGAACGGCTTGTAGTTTATAAGCCCTACACTCTAGGCTAAACGGTAAAAACCTTACTCCTATCTATGGATACATCGTGACGCTCCAGTTCATTGACCAAATTATGTATCGAGGCATCAGTACTAAGAACGACATGTTTCACCTTGGACATATCATCTTCTAGCGACTCCAACCTGCCCTCTACTCCATCAAATCGAGCGTTGACTGCCATTCGAAACGAGTCAATCTGCTCTTTGGTATCCTGCTTTATTGACTGCACAATTGTTTGAATAGCGGAATCAAAATAATCTTTGGATATATATTCACCTTTCATATTACTGTGATTATAAATTGTTGGTTTAAAAAATCAATGGGTATTTACCCACAGAAATTTTAGACGGCTATTTATTTATCGGCTATTGCTATTCAACTAATCCCGCTTCTTGCTTCAACCGTTCCACCATAAAAGGCACTAAGTCTCCGGCCAAAACAGCGTCCGGGTCTTTGGTTTCTAATTTGGTTCGGTGATCTTTGACCATTTTGTAAGGATGCAAGACATAGGACCTGATCTGATTGCCCCAAGCGGCTTCCGTCAATTCACCTCGAAGCGCCAACCGCTCCTCCTCCTTCTCCGTCTGATAGTAGCGTTGCAATTTACCCAGCAAATATTTCTTGGCCTGTTCTTTGTTCTGCATCTGCGAACGTTCATTCTGACAAGTCACCACGATACCAGTAGGGATATGGGTGATACGCACTGCTGAATCAGTAGTGTTGACTGATTGGCCACCCTTACCGGATGAACGATAGACATCAATGCGCAAATCTTTGTCATCAATCACAATGTCATTGAGCTGATCCAACTCTGGCAAAACCTCTACCATAGCAAATGAAGTATGGCGCAATTGATCAGCGTCAAAGGGCGAAATACGTACTAGACGATGAACACCGTTTTCCGTTTTCAGATGGCCGTAAGCTCTGGTGCCTTCAATTTTGAGCGTGACATTTTTAATCCCCGCTTCTTGACCTAAAGTACGATTTAATACGGTGACTTTCCATTGCTGATTTTCCGCTAGCTTGAGATACATCCGCTCCAACATCAGGGCCCAATCCTGAGCATCCACTCCTCCGGCACCAGAGTAAATAGTGACGATAGCTGGTCGATCGTCATACTCTCCGGTAAAAAGTAATTGGTCTTGGTGTCGCTCGATTTCCGTTTCGACAGACTGCAACTCTGTCTCTAGCTCTTGCTGCATCGAGGCGGAGGCATCAGCCGATAACAAACGAATATCTTCTAATTTACCTTTGAGTCCTTGCCAGATAGTTAACTGCTCTTGAATGCCAGCCGCCTCTTGGCTCTTGCCTTCTGCTTGCTGTCGATCATTCCAAAAATCAGACTGAGACATTAGCTGCTGCAATTCTTGAAGGCGGACTACTTTGGCGTCTAAATGCAAAGCCGCCCACGCATCTTGGACGCGGGCGAGCGATGTTTCGATTCGAGAGGCTAATGAGTTCACTTGGTCGTGGGTTTATATTGTTCGAGCGTCACCGTTACTTCTTTTTCTTTGCCTTTGGAATAGAGCTTTAACGTGACCTTATCACCTGGATTCAACTGGCTGATCATCTTAGCTAAATTATTACTTTCTGTCACGTCGGTTCCGTTGACCTTCTCAATAATATCATTCTCGACGATACCGGCTTTATCAGCTGGCGACCCTGGGATGACAGCTAGTTCGCTTGAAGTCTGGCCGCGTCGGACCAAGGCTCCTTGCTTAACTGGTAAATTATTCTGCTGGGCCAAATCATCACTAATCAAGACATAACGCACTCCCAGATAAGGCCGGACGATCTGACCATTATTGAGGATACCTTGAATAATCTTCTTAACCGAGTTGATAGGGATAGCGAAACCGATAAGTTGGCCTTGGTTGGATACAGCAGTGTTTACACCCACCACCTCGCCCGCTAGATTGAGCAATGGTCCACCGGAGTTACCTGGATTGATAGCTGCGTCAGTCTGAATGACATCTTCCAAATTTTCTGATGTTCCACCGCCGCCAGCAACAACGCTGCGACCAATGCCAGAGATGATTCCTTTGGTGACACTGTTGGGGAATTCGGCCAGAGCGTTACCCATAGCAATAACCGTCTGACCGACTTTGAGATCATCGGAGTTACCTAATTTCAATACTGACAAGTTCTTAGCCTCAATCTTGAGTACGCCCAAGTCATTGAAAATATCAGTACCAACAACTTTGGCAGGATATTCTTTGCCATCATTGAGCGTAACCGAATACTGCGCCTCGGTATCGTTGATAACATGTCGATTGGTCAGAATATAACCATCAGAAGAAATAATAAATCCCGAGCCACCACCGATCTTCTGAATATTGGGTTTAGAATTATTGGGAGAAGGCTGCGGTATAGGAGTGCCGAAAAATTGATCGAAAGGAGAAAAATCAAACATTGGATTCAGAGCCTGCTGACTTACATCCTTCTTGATAGTCACAGAAACTACGCTTGGCGCTATCGCTTGAGCGATATCGATAGTACTTGATTCTTCAGTAACCTTGAGAACTTTATTCTTATCGTCTTGAAGTACCGTTACCAGATTGTCTTTACCTTGGTTAGCTGTCAAATGACTGATACGAACCCAACTTTGCCCGTAGTTAATGAAAATATAAGCTCCGGCAAATCCTGCCACCAGAGCAATGACAACATTGGCTATATAGGGATAATATTTGCGTGCTATCATGGTACTTTATTGATTATTAGCTGTGTTATAGTCTTGCAATAATTTTTGCAACGTATTGAAATCAGTCGGTACTGATGTCCCATCTCCAGCAGGATCAATTAGCGCTCCAACACCTTGATCCAAGAGAGGCTTCAAATAGAATATGCTAACCAAAAGCGGCACAACAAACAAAAGAATATTAATCCACATGAAAATCCTGCCCCAGAAAAAACGACGGTCAATCTTGTGTAGTCGCGCTTTGATCTCGGCAATTTCGAGATCTTGACGTTCAAGTCGTTTCTGCAAATCTTGGTCCATAATGTGAGTGGCGGTAGCGGACATGGCCACTACCAACTATTACAATTTTTAAAGTCGCTTCTTTCGTCCAGATGCGGAAACTTTCGGACGTAAGCCTTGGCGGGTACTCAACATACCCTCTAACTCTCGCTTGAAAGTAGCTACGTCGGTAAATGAGCGGTAAACCGAAGCGAAACGGATATAAGCAATTTCGTCAAAAGGCTTGAGACGCTTCATCACGATCTCACCCACCTCCTTGGAGGTTAGTTCATTTTTACGGCTTTTCTGTATATCACGCTCAATCTTGTGCACGAGATTATTGAAATGATCTTCGGTGAAGGAGCGCTTCTCCAGACTACGTCGCAGACCAGAAGCCATTTTTTCTCGTGAATAGGTCTGCCTACGACCATCACGCTTAACGATCATGATGTCCAACAATTCAGCTTCCTCAAGGGTAGAAAAACGGAATGCGCATTTGACGCATTCTCGGCGGCGACGGATTCCCATATTATCAGTGGTGACGCGGGAATCAATTACTTTGGTATCGACATGATTACAGACAGGGCAATTCATTGGGCAGGCAGTAGTTTATAGGATGGTAGGAAAGTAGACACCCATGCTGACTACCAATCCACAGCGAATTTATTTTTTCATTTTGTTACGGATGAAAGCCGGGATATCAAGCTCCTTATTGCCTTCATCGATCGGCTCCTCATGACGCTCAATTTCGATCTTGGGTTTGGTAAATATTTTCTTCTCTTGCATCGTTGGCGTGAAGACCGTCTTGGCCGGACGATAGGTTTCTTCATCCTCATCATCCAAAGTGCGACGATCGCGTAGATTCTTGAATCCAGTAGCAATGACGGTGATCTTGATCTGATCGCCTAATGATTCGTCGATAATAGTTCCGAAAATTACTTTGGCACTCGGGTCAGCGCTGGCAGTGATAACTTCGGCTGCTTCTTGTACTTCATGCATCGATAGATCGGGGCCGCCCGCTACGGTGAAGAGTACGCCTTTGGCACCTTCGATCGATAACTCTAGTAAGGGACTCTCGATAGCAGCTCGGGCCGCTTCAATAGCGCGATTCTCTCCGCTGGCTTGACCGATACCCATGAGAGCAGTGCCAGCATTGCCCATAATAGCTTTGACATCAGCGAAATCGACATTGATTAATCCTGGTATGGTAATTATTTCTGAGATACCCAAGACACCTTGCTTCAATACTTCGTCGACAATTGAGAAGGCTTCCAGCAGTGGAGTACGTTTATCAATTATCTGCAACAAGCGATCATTGGGAATAGTAATGATAGTATCGACACGATCCAAAAGTTGCTCATAACCAGCATCAGCGATTTCTTTGCGCTTAGCACCTTCAAATCCAAACGGCTTCGTCACTACCGCTACAGTCAAAGCTCCCGCTTCGCGAGCTAATTGAGCGATAAAGGAAATCGAGCCAGTGCCCGTGCCACCACCCATACCGCAGGTCAAGAAAACCATGTCAGCACCTTCGATAGCGCGAGCCAAATCTGATTCATTCTCTTCGGCTGAACGTAAGCCTACGTCCGGATCCATACCCGCACCCAATCCCCGCGTCGTGTTGACTCCAATCTGTACTTTGCGATGGGCCAAAGATTGATTCAATGCTTGAGCGTCAGTATTGACCGCGATGAACTCAATCCCACGAACCTTGGAGCTCATCATACGGTTAAGAGCCGAACCACCGGATCCGCCGACACCAACAACTTTAATTTTTGCGATATTTTCTACCGGAGGTTTAACTTCTTGTGCGGTGCGTTTGGCCATGTAATAAGCTTAAATTGATATGGTCTAGTATAACCAAAATCAAGGAAAAAATAAAGGTCTAGGGTAATAATTTCTTGAACCAATCGGTCATTCTTCCGGCTGCTTCTTTGACCGACCCCAAACTAGGCAATGACTTACCACTGCTCGACGTAGTGCCAGCCAAGGCATAGTAGACCAACCCTAAGGCTGTCGTGTAGCGAGGATCATTAATCTTCTCGATGGCTGACTGAGTCATAATCGGTTTACCTAAGAAGGCTGGTAAGCGTAAGGCCTCCTTAGCAACTTCCACGATTCCTTCTAACTTAGCTCCTCCACCAGTCAAGACAATACCAGCCGGTAATGAGGCGCTACGATCAATGGAGCGAAGTTCTTTGTCAATCAGCTCAAAAATCTCATCCAAGCGAGCCTTGATAATCTCGGCCACATGTTTACTAGATACGGTGGTACGCGGTTGTTCCGATGAAGCGTAGTGATTGAGATCAATTTCTTCACGTTTGGAAATCTTCTCGGGATCGACAATACCGAAATCAATCTTCACTGCTTCGGCCACATCAAGACCAGTTCGCAGACCGATAGCTAAATCTTGAGTGATATGATCAGAGCCAATCGGAAGAACGGCAGCGTAAAGGACTTCGCCTTCTTCATAGACTACCATTGAAGTTGTAGCGGACCCAATATTGACGGCCACAACACCAATATCCTTCTGACGTTTGTCCAAGACTGCTGAAGCAGTCGCTAAAATTGAAAAGACAAAACCTTCTACATCAATACTGGTACGATAGACGCATTTAGAAATATTTTTGATCTGGCTACTTAGTCCCATGATCAACTGGGCATGAGCTTCCAGTCGGACACCAGACATACCGACAGGATCTTTGATATTTTTCTGATTATCCAAGGTATAGGCTACAGGCAACACATGGAGAATTTCATAGTTAGGCGGAGTAGCGACTGCTTGTGCGGCATCAAGTGCTCGCTCTAGATCAGAAGGTTCTACCTGGCCATTGGCACGGGAGACTGCCACCACTCCCTGACTCTGAACTACTTTGATATGGGTACCGTTAACACCGATGACTGCCCGTTCAATCGCTTGACCCGACATCCGCTCGGCTCGCTCCAAAGCTTCAGATACCGAAGACACCACCTCTTCAACATCGGTGATATTACCTTTGGATACTCCTTGGGACAGCGCTTCGCCGACGCCCAAGATATGGATACTACCATCACTTTCTCGGCTACCAACAACAACACGGACCGAACTAGTCCCGATATCTAAGCCTGTGATGATTTCTGGTCGCGCCATGAATAGTTACAATTTAAATCGCACTTATTATAATAAAAAACTGGCACTTTAGGCAACTCGCTCCAGCTCTGCTAGCAACTTCCTTTCGAGAGATTCCATCTTGACTGCCTCCCGTTCCTTCTCGTGATCGTACCCCAAGAGATGAAGCGTACCATGAATCGTCAATATCTGTAATTCGCGTTCCACACTATGGCCGCGCTCTTTGGCTTGCTTAGCTGCAACCGTTCGACAGATGAGTAATTCTCCCAAGAGGCTATCGCGTCGAGAGCTAGCCAGCGTAAACGACAATACATCAGTTGCTTTATCTTTCTTCCGCCACTGACGATTCAACCTACGCATGGTGGCGCTATCGATCAAAGCCACTGAAACTGCCTGTCGATTGCGAAAACGCTTACTAGCAATCTTACCCCAGTGTGACAACCAACGCCATTCACGGGCTTGACCCTGATGTACAGTAAATTCCATAGCTAGGATGTCGCTGGACTCTTAAAGGTGTTCAGTAACAGCTGAAAAACTGTAGGATAGCTCACGGCGCTACCAGCTGGATCATAAGCCATAGAGAATATGTTTATTCCGTTGGTGACATACACAGCTAATCCGTCAGGTGATTTGATAGCCGTCAAGCCGCCAATCTGAAGCTTGCGAACTTGTGCCGCCGAGACATCACTATGTCGGGCCGTATACCACTGCTCCAAAGTCTGCTTAGCATCTTTGGGTTCGGCTAAAATACTAATAGCGTCTCCCGTTGGTGCCGTCAGGGTAATCTCACGATCAGTATCATCAGCACTACGGACAATCCAATCTTGAACTACCCATAAGCTATAGTTGAATTTAGTGTTGGTATAAGCCTTAACCAAGCCAGACGTATTGAGGAAAGCGCCAGCGCCTGCCAATGGACTATAGAGACGACTTATTTCATCACCATCTTTGTAACCATCGCCATCAGTATCAGGATTCTGTGCATCAGTTTTGAAACTTTGCTCTTCGACGGTAGTTAGACCGTCCTGATCACTATCCACATTATCAGTCGATGGTTGTGAAGGAACCACCGGAACAGTCGAAGTGGCGGTTGGACTTGGTATCTGACCATCTGCGAGTAGCCCAGTCGGTCCGACGGCATGGACACCAGCCGCTAATACTTGGCCATTAAAAATAGCCTGACTCTCGATGACAAACTGGATAGCATAGTTGGCACCACCGGTTGTCACGGTATAGGCATATGGTTGAGTACTTAAGGGATCTTTGGGTTCCTGAATCAAATAAGTAGCCGGAATAGCAGAAATAATTTGCGGATACATTTTAAATTCCCCTTGATAAGCAGCTAACGCCACCTGCAAAACAGAAATATCTTTGATACGCTGTGCATCACGACCTACAGCGGTTGTAATGTCGGGTGCCGTGTCAGTTGGAGTGTTTGGTTCGGTATTGGTCGGTTGCGTATTGGTATTGGTCGTAGCCGGCGTAGTCGGAGTGGTAGGGAAAAATTGGGCGTAGAAATAAAATCCCGCCACGATCGCACCCAAGATAATAGCTAATCCGCCAATCAACAAGAAAAATTTACGGTTAGGGTTGCTAGTGCCCGCAGCCTTCGGAGCTTTGGGGCGCTTGGCAGCTGGAGCCGGAGTGCCCTGATATTGCGTCGGCATGACATGAAGAGCATCTTCCGGAATCTCAATGGTGACCACTTCGGGAGTTGAACTCGTTGATTTATTTTCTACTGGTTTCTTGGCAAAGGGTTCAAACATACTTATTGGGTTACGCTATTACTTGGTAATTGTTCTGGAGCAATCTTGCCCGCACCGGCTGGATTAAAACCATTCTTCACTTCCATACCGTCCTGAAAGGTATCACCATCGGTATCAGGATTCTTGGGGTTGGTCTTCCAGGTGATGACTTCTTCTCGGTCGGTCAAACCGTCATTATCAGTATCGGGATTGAGCGGGTCGGTACCGTATATTTTGACTTCTTCATAGTCAGTCAAACCGTCTTTATCACTGTCCTGACTATTGATATCGGTACCTAATAGCTGCTCCTCTACATCGGACAGCTGATCCGTATCCGTATCGATCGTAGCTTGTGTCGGCGCAGTATTGGTCGGTGTCGTTGGTTGATTGTTACTTGGCTGATTGGTAGTTGTGTTGCTAACGGTATTGATCGGGGTATCACCCGTAGCTGGACGGTTCATCGCGGGGGCAATGAAATTGGCATAGACCCAGAACCCTCCCCAACCAACGACTACGATCAGCGCAACCGATAGGAGCCAGATGATCAGACGTTTGATGATCGAAGGCTTGACCATCACTGGTTGAGCATCAGACATTACATCATTCAAGTTCCGCAACGGTTGTGTCGGACCTACTTCAGACTTCATGATTGGACTCTCATTGGAAGCCTTCATCACCGCAGCATTGGAAGTAGTCGGTCGTGCAGCTGACTGCACGTCCTTGGTCGGATCAACATCGGCAAACATATCTTCGGTCGGCACTGGACCGGAAACTATCTGACGATCATCTTTTTTCACGTCTTCGAACATATACGTTTATAATTAATTAATTTCCCCAGTAGGTTAGGCGGCAGAACAGCGTCTGCATATTCTTACACTGGCCAGCGCTGCCGTCAGCCCAGACCCACGGATTGGTGGCGCTGAGATATTGTGCGTTGTAGCCAGCCTGAACCTGACACATAGTATCGGCAGCACCCGACCAAACCTTGGGTAATCCCCAACTACTATCATCAAAATTAACATCCCACCATTGAAGTGTACCTTGGGCAGCAATTAAAGGCGAATCTTCGCTAACACATTTCCATGAATTGGCCGGACCAGGTGCCAAGGAGTAGACCGCCGTATTGCGTTTGGAGATGAAGCTGGCTACAACTGCCCGCAGAGAATTAGCATCGCTTGCATTGGATTCAGCTTTGAAGGCGACGACATTTTTACCAATTACTTCGTTACCAGAATTAATAGAATTATATCCACGGATAATACCCGTACCCAGATTAACGGTAGCGTTGGTATAAGGAATGTTATGCTTATCGCTACAAGCATTGATACCGACTGGATCGACAACCGAAGCATCCGGATAGGTCAAACCTTGTGAGTCGGTGATACCTGGGTTACCGCCATCAATATTTTCACTACAAGCGTTGGCGAGCACTAGTTTATTATTGATATACCCCACGATGCCGTATTGACCTTTGATGTTGAGACCATAGGCGACACAAGAAGAAATATTTTCAAATTGACAATTATTACAATAGTTACCCTGTACACCACCCGACTGGATTGAGTAGCCAGTGTTACAACTACGCAAAGCCGTAAAGCCTTCATAGTCACAAGCTTCGCCTGGAGACGTAATACCATCATGACAAACCGCAGCTAGGGTAGCAGTACAGGTGGTATTACAATAACCCGACCTACCGTTATTGACTCCGCTATCACAGAATTCATACTGTCCAGAATCATTGGGACTATCCTTGGTTCCGTCACCGCAATATTTGGTCTGTCCAGTACAATTGATACTGCATTTGCCTGGCTGACCATTCTGTCCGTTGGGATCATCGCAGGCTTCACCTGGATCCTTGATCTTATTGCCGCACACACCTGAACACCACTTGTTACAGTTGGGCGTAGCTGGGTTTCCTGGATCACAAACTTCTTTACCGACTGACGCAATAGCAGTATTACAACTCTGACTGACTTTACCATCGCCACAGCTCACATCAGTACAAGAAGTACAACCTTCCTCGACGCCGTTTTTCTCAACCGGTTGGGTCAATCCTGGACCGCAATAACCCGGTTTACCATTGTTAGCAACACCATCGTCACAAACTTCAGCTGTACTCGGCGTCACCACTCCGTCACCGCAATTATATTTGACATAGCCGCTGCACATGGCATTGCAATTTCCGATGGCCATACCATTTACCCCGTATCCCTGATCACAAACGTCACCCGGGTTAGCGAAAGCAGCAGACCAGAAACCGTCACCGCAATTGGTAGCACAATTATCTCGGCACCAACCATTGCCAGCGATAGCATCAGCGCTACTACTAAAACATATATGTTGGAAGGTAGCTGGGCAACCAAAATCACAAGCTTCCGTACCTTCTCTGACACTATTACCACAAGCAATACCAGCCGGTTGTATCATACAAGAAGCCTGATCACAATTATTTACTTGGGTGCCACTGGCATTACAGTAATTATTACCACTATTACAGAGATCACACTGTTCGGTGCCAGTGACTTTGCGATCACCGCAGATTTGGGTCAGAGTACCTGTACATGAGCCGTTACAACCTCCGACCACAGTTCCGTTGGTAGGACCTTGATCACAACTCTCAGCAATGCCGAAGTCATTGGGATTGGTAGTCTTGGTGTCACCGCAATAATTGGTTAAACGTGTACAGTCAGTCCAGCATTTACCTGCTTGTCCATTATTGGTTCCATTGTCACAGATTTCGATAACACCAGCATCATTGGGCTTCTGCACGATATTATCACCACACATCTTAGCTCCTCCGCCAGATGTTCCTTCGGTCTGACAGCTTGAGCTACAACCGTCGCCATTGGTCACATTACCATCGTCACATTGTTCATTGCCATAAGGAGCTGGTTCAGTGAAACTATTACCGCAGACGGCTGGAGTGGGGCCAGAGCAAGTACTGTTACATTGATTATGTTGTCCATTAAGCGGGCCGTCGTCGCAACTCTCGCCGGCTTCAGTCTGACCATTACCACAAGATGTTGTTAGTGGTACTGTGCCACGACAATCAGCTGCGCAGTGTCCTGGCGTACCATTAGTACCAGTACCTTCATCACAAATCTCCCATGGCCATTGAGCGATACCGTCACCACAACTGCCCTGACGTGTACCAGGAATCTGGCAGCTGCGATCACAGAAACCATTGACACCGTTATTGGGTCCATCGTCACATTTTTCTAAATCATCCGAAGTACCTATTTGCGAGTCGGCTCCGATATTAATAATTCCATCGCCACAATAATTCTTAGCCAAGGTTAATTGACGACAGGCAGTACTACAGTAAGAACACGACTGAGTCATGTTGTCGCAGCGGGCAGTGTTACCAGTGCCCTGATCGCAGGTCTCAAAAGGAGTTTCTTTGATACCGTCACCACACCAACCACCCGTAATCTGGCAAGCCACCTCTTGGCAAGTGCCGCCGCTACATTCCAGATCTTGATTACAAACTTTGGTCGGGTCATTGGAACAATGTTTGCGCGCATTAGTCTCGCCGCAAGCATATTGACGAAGTGAACTAGAAACACTGGCGCTGGGCTGCTGGTAGGTGGCTGGCTCGCACTGTTCATTATTGGTTGCGTCAACGATACCATTACCACAAGCACCACCTTGCACTGCAATGTTGAGGCCACAGCTATGACGACAGTTACTGGTACAAGACACCGCGGCGCCATTGGCGCAAGAGAAATTGGATAATCCAGCATAGGTGTCGCACTCCTCCGTACCGCTGACCACACCATCACCACAATAATCACCGTAACCAGTACAGGAATTATTACAATGGCCGTAGGTGCCGTTCTGGTTACCATCATCGCAAATTTCTGGTAATTGTACTCGACCGTCACCACACTGTCCGACATAAGCCGAACCTTTGGAGCAACGGAACTGACATTGACCACCGCAGCTTAACGTACCACCGTTGGTACAGCTCCAGCCTTGTAGACTCGAGCCATTGGTCTCACACTGTTCATAAGGAGCATCGAGCTGACCGTCACCACAAGAACCGTTGCACTGCCAACCAGATAGATCATACCAACCACTACAATCAGATTTACAGCCGACTGTAGCTTGATTATGAGACGTAACAGAGCATTGTAATTTGAAACCGCCGTCACAGACTTCTCCCTGATCAACCTGACCATTACCACAGAAAGCTCCTTGTGGCGTGCCAGTACAAATATCGGAGGTTGTTAGTTTGATATTGCCGTTTTCTACTGGCC
Organism: uncultured Gammaproteobacteria bacterium; assembly: GCA_964540995.1. GTDB lineage: Bacteria > Patescibacteriota > Patescibacteriia > UBA1558 > 2-01-FULL-52-15 > JAZDLR01. Next base: position 16,293 of record CAZIOU010000007.1, read on the forward strand.
AACTGTAGACCGATCGGGCGACTGTCTCTAAACTGGCAGCCAAAGTATAAGCTGAGCCACCTTTGACTTGATAGATGTAAACGGGAGAATTGGCGGGACAACTAAATTTCTGCGCGGTCGTATCCCAACAGGTAGTCGGGTCATAGGAAGCACCACCACAATCACCGAAACGATTAATCGGATCAGTGGGCAAGGGCTGCCTAGTGATCGTTGAACGGAAAGCATCTTGCCACGACGGCCACTGACTAGTACTCATACCACGAACGTAACTACCAGAAGCAACGGAAGGATAATAGCCGACACAAGATCCGCCGCGTGGACATTGGGACGATGAACTACAAGCGGTCTCGGGGGCATTCTGACAGAACTTATGACTGACAGCGTATTCTTGGAGTGTACGGGCGATAGAGTGAATATCAGTGTAGCGCTGCACATCTCGGCGCAATGACGCTAAGATGCTAGGACATTTCAGCTGACCGCTACAATCAGAATCCAAAGTACAAGCAGTACCATCAGAAGTTGCGCCACAATGAGATAGTCCGCCGCTAAAATCGCGATCTTCACCGGCTTGATATTGTGAATAGTTAAATTTCCAGTTCTTGATGATTTGTTGCGCCAACTTCTTGGTGCTCTCTTGCGCGTTGGCGTTGTAACTTAATAAATAAATATTGGTATAGACGGTGCCGTTGTAGATATTACCAGCAGCTACGTAAGTAGTCGTACCGTCTTGAATAGCCGGATAGCCATTTACCGTAGTGGCCGTGGGGCTACCATTGGGGTTAGGTGCGTACTTACGATACCACTCTAGCGGCGTCAGATGCTCCAGATTCTTCATCACCCGCACAACAACCACATCATAGGATTTGCCGCTGGTAGCAGTCTGTGCCCACGCCACAGAAGTAGAAAATAGTTGCTGCAATGAACCCAATAATGAGTGAGCTGATGACCAATTGAAACTGGTCGAACCCTGAACAATAACATTGACTATTGCCGGTTGTGACCAGACACCATTAGCACCTTGGACACGAACAGTTACTTGATGAGCGCCGCGCTGTAAGAATTTGTGCGTGGCTCGCAATTCACTGCCGAGCACCTGGTAGTTAGATGTTGGGCCATTGTCTTGGAAATCCCAGACATACGTTTGGAATGAGGAGTCGCTAGTAATAGCAGCAAAATCTATATCTGAACCTACTTGAATCTGTGTCGAGCTACCTTGCGAAGGTATAGCCATCGTAATCTGTGGTGCAGCCGACTGACCAGGTGTAGCACTGACCGTAATAGTTACTGTCTTGATTTGATCAGCATACGGAGGCTGACGCAATATAAAAGAAGGGTTGAAAGTACCGGCCGACGTCGGCGACCAGACGAAGACACCACTATAAGGGTTGAAGCTGGCTCCATCGGGTAATGATCCTGGGCCAAGGACAAATTGATCACCGTCTACATCTTTGGCTTTGATCTGGAAACGTACCAAACTGCCGACACTAGAAGTAATTGTGCTGGGCTCAGATTCGAAAGCTGCCGCCGTATCACCGACGGTCACTGTGCCACCCGCCGTACGATCCAAGTTAACAACGAAGACGTGTTCCTTCAATAAATCACCACTCCCCTTACGCACAACTGGAGCTGACAAATTCGGCAAATCATTGGAGCCAGGTTTGATACTGTCACGACAATAGTTAAAAGCAAAATCATATTCACTGTCGATATATGGTCCTGACTGTAGTGTCCATGGATTCTCACAAAATTCTACTGCTACTCGGGCGTAGCCAGATTTCCAATCAGCATCATTAGGTCCTTTGGCGCGGACATAGGCATAGTCAACACCATTCTTATCTTTGGCGCTAATGGCGTTATCTTGAGCAGCGCCATCAATACCGGTTAGCGGCGGGACTTGGATGATAGGACCAGTCTTCTGAGTCCATTCATACGTGGCTCCGGCGATCGGAGTTCCCGTCTTATCATAGGCTTGAGCCAAGAAATCTTGAGACTGATTCTTAGTGACGAATGTATAGGTTGGCGGATCAACAGTTACGTAGGATGTCTGACACAAATCATTGATCGTATCAAACGACCAAGACTGACCACTACCGGTCCAGGTCTGAAAATAGATATCTTGCGCGCCAGTATTAATCGTGACTGTCACTTGGGCATTGCCGGGCCAGGTGGCCTTGGGATCATTGAACTGATAAACAACTTTGTTACCCTGTACCCGACCGACACCTGGTGGGCAGGCAACCACTTGATTATTAACTTTACACTGAACATTGAAAAATTGTGCCGTGGCTAAAGCCAATGGAAGTAGTCGATTAGAGAAGCTAGCCGATATTTGGGCATTGCGACAAACTGGACTATTGGTCGGAGTATGGCCAGTGTAGGTTAGGGGTGGTCGATTGCCAGCTGTCGTACCGGCGCCAGCAACCGTCAACACCGCCGTACCAGCGGTTGCCGCGGAGCCTTGGATACTCGCAGTAATGGTTGCACTTCCGACTTGCTGAGCCCAAGCTGAAGCAGACGCGCCGCCAGTATTACTGAGAGTAGCGACCGTGGCCGGATTGATTGACCAGTCGTAATTGTAGTTAGCTGAATTCAAGTTAACACTACCGCAGCTGGCAATAGAATTGACAACTGGATAGGCAGCGAAATTGGCTGTTTGATTAGGCGCTACTTGGGCTGTGGCTGGGCGGATCTGAACGGCATCAGGTGTACAATTCGAAGAACCAGTCTTGAATTTCCAAGAATAGCTTGATGGTGAATTGGGCGGATAATTTAGTTTGGACAATGAAGTATCATAGACTGATTTCACGCCGGAAATAGTCACACGATACCAACTACCAGCCGCCAATGGTTGTGTCGGCATGAGACGAACGGTGCGTGTCTGAGCGTCATAGCCTAGTTGAACAGCAGCCGTCGCACTAAACGAATCACAGTTGAAGTCCGAACATTGCTGTAAGCGTACATTGGACGCATCCAAAACCGTGGCGTTATTCATCGGCATATTGAAGCTGGCTGTAACCATGGAATTGGTACAAGCCGCCTGACAACTTGATCCTGGAGTGAAGCTAGTGACAAATGGATCACCTGCTTGGACAGTCAGGTTGGCCTGACCAGCACTGACACCAAGTTGATTGGCAATGGTAGCAGAAATCGTGCTATTGCCTGTCTGATTCTGATCAGCACTAACCGTTAATTGATTACCAGTACTACTGAAGGTGGCCAGGCTGGCATTACTGGAGCTCCAACTCCATTGCAACGAAGCACTACGACAAATAGTGCACGACGACTCATCCAGTCCAGCCGAGCTGTAACGACCTTCGGTACCAAGATAAATAGTTTGATTGGCCGGAGAGACGATCGAACGACTGACACGACAGAGGCTTTGCGCTGATTGCCTCGTACGGAAATACCACTTCGTATTGCCGACTAACGAAGCATCTCCTTGGAAGCGACTACCGTCCTCGGCCAGGATAAATTTGGAATTACTATTGAGTTCAACTTCATACCAAGTGTTGGCTGATAATAAGGCGGCTGATTCAAAGGCAAAACCCTTGCTACCGGCCCAGCGTGAGAAGGTGCCTCCAATGATTGGTCCACAGGTTGCACTATCTAATGTATCAGCAGTATTGCATTGTCGTACCTGAACGCTGGCAGTAGCACCGGTGCCAAGACTACTAAAATCTATCGGGGCAGTGAAACGCGCCGAGATGACGGTATCGACGGGTGCATTGGTGCTATTGAAATACGGTGAAGGCGATTGACCTTGAGCTGTGCATTGCCCTGGCTGACTAATGTCCAAACCAAATGGTCGCTCACCGGTAGTGAAGGTCCAAACATACGTACATTGGGGTCCTGAAGCGACGTTACAGCTGGTCTTACAGGTACCATCGCCGCAACACTGACTTCCGCTTGGACATTGATTGTTGTTGCTACAAGCACCGACTTCAAACGGTATACCACCACTAACTACATTGTTGCTGGTGGTTACTGTTACTCGGCCGCTGGTCGCACCGGCCGGCACCTTGACTTGATTGATTTGTTGATTGGTCCAGTTACCGATGCTGGTGGCTGGCTTAGCATTGAAAAAATTGACCGTGCCGGCCGTTGAGCCGAGTCGTTCGCCGCTGACAGTAACGGCGGTATTAACTGGTCCTCTACTAGGATTCAGCAGACAGATACCTGGTCCAGCGGTGCCAGCAGTTTTGGTAAAAGCGACTTTATTACTCTCTGACTGATTGATAGCGGCGACCGCGATTTCGTAAGCACCAGGAGTAGCCAGTGCGTCGGCTGGTACTTTGACTACAATGTGTGAATCCGACCAGATACCAACCTGACAAGCTGGTGGGAAACTAACATCGCCGACGTAGGTATCGGGTCCTTTGATAAATTTGACGGTACCGAGACGACTACCGAAACCACTACCATAAATATGAATATATTCGGACGTCGCTCCGCTGGCTGGGCTGATACTCTCAATTCGCGGCTGTGAGCCTGTAGCAACGACAGTAAAGGCTAGCGGATTACTCTTCTGCGCTCCGACAGTAACAGTGACACCGATACTCGCTGGCTGAACATTGGGGACTTTGACCGTTGCCTGCGTAGCAGAAGTGAAGGTAGCGCTGTCACCAGCGATCGAGCCGAAATCGATGGAACGAGTAGCGCCGTTGAAATTGGTACCAATGATGGCAACCGTGTCACCGCGCACACCGCTCGACGGACTCAAAGAGCACAATCCTGGCCGCACCGTATCATTGATAGCCAGGTTGATACCGCTACTCTCTGCTGCACCAGCTTGAACCGTGACCGGGGCGTTGCCGTTGTTACCATTGCCAATAGCGGCCGGAATGGCGAAAATAATTTGCTTATCACTCCACCACACAGTCGAACAGGCTGCGGCCGGCGGTGTAGTGATTTGATAATCGGTAGCATTGAAACTTAGGTGAACTGTACCTGAAGTTGAACCAAAATTGCGACCGGTGATAGTAATAAAGTTGCCGACTTCACCATTATCGGGAGTGATACGATCTATAACAGGACCTGTAGGATTGGTGGCAGCGCAAACGGAAGCCTGATAGCAACGATTATTGCTGCAACAATTGCTGGCACATTGGTTGTTTTGGCTGCAGGTGACTGAGAAATATTCACCGTTACTCTTGGTGCTGCCCACACTGACTCGGACATCACCGGAAATCGCCGGACCAGGTGTAGCTGCCGGCACTTTGATAGCGATGGTATCAGCTGCCCAGGAAATAATGTCACTAGCAGCTAGATTGAATCGTCCGCTGCTGCCTTCCATTTCAATAGCATCTTTGGTCGCTCCGAAATTCTTACCCGTAATCGTAACCGAGCTACCGACCGCTCCCGCTGTCGGTAACAAACAATTAATACTTGGCGTTGGGGTGGCAGAAATACTAACGCTACCGCAAGCAGTGCCAGTGCAGGTTTTGGCGCCATTACTCACTTTAACAGCATAAGGGCCGGCTCCAACTTGAGGGACGGTGACCTTAATTTTATTATCGGTCCACTGTGGTTGACTATTGCATTGCACCATCTGACCATCGGCCGTGGTGGTACCGACGAAAGAAACTTTGCTACTAGCAGCATCAAAAGTACCGAAGTTGTAACCAACAATGGTTAAGCTACTCCCCGTTCCAACGGTGCCAGGGTTAACCGAACAGATCTTGATCGAACCATCGCTCGGCGGTTTGCAGGCACTAGAACAAGTCGGACAGGCTCCTGGCCCAGGTCCAGGTCCTCCATTATCACCAGTTCCTCCAGGCCCGACAGCTTTCTGTACGTTGGTAATGATAAAGGTAGCAATAGCATAAGACGCAATGACCAGAACCAATCCAACGACAGCCGCGACGATCATTTTCTTGGCGTCTTCAATCTTGCCCTCGTCACCGCCAGAGGTCATCCAGATAAATCCGCCATACAATAAATAGAGCACCAAAAGAATACCCAAAAAGCCGATAGCAATCTGAACAATATTGCCAATCGTTGTTTTGACGTCTTGAGAAGCGAGATTAGCGAAGCTGGAGGGCAGATCGACCGAAACTTGAGCGTGAGTCACGATTGGAAATACAATAGCTCCTCCTAGGAGTGTCAGTACGAAATGTAATGAGAGGCGTTTCCAATTCATAGATTATTCAGCGCTGGTACAATTAGCTCCGGTACAACCTGGTTGTGGATTTCGACAACCGCAGCTGCCATCAGCAGCATTGCAGCTGCACGGGCTATAGCAATTCTGGGCTGTATCTCGCACAGCTGAAGTAACAGCGAGAGAATACTGTTGCAAAGCATCCAAAGGATAGTGTTGGATAGAAACTTTGGTTTTGCCATTGGTCGTGTTGCTGTCTAACCAATAGCCAGCTCCGTTTAATTTGATGGCCGAGCTATTGATAGTATTAAGTGACATTGGTTTGCTGAAGGTCACCGAGAAGGCACTATTGGGATCGACGCCAGTCTGACCTTGGGTAGGCGTTTGGGAAATAATCACCGGTGGCGTCAGATCCAAATTATTATTGGTAGTGAAATCCCAGGTATAATCAGCTGCTAAGGTGTTGCCGGCCATATCGGCTACACGATTCTTGACTAAGCCAGCAAATTGACTCGAAGCTTCGAAACAGTAGACTTTGGAACCACAAGAGTTCTGCCCACATTCAACATCCGTGCGGAACTCAACGGTTTTATATTGATTGCTGACAGAATAAACTCCGGTAACCGCCCCCGTTGCTCCTTGCTTGGTGACGGTGAGAGCTGCCGGGTTACCGCCGACAATTGAAGCTGGATCTACTGCTTCGGAGAAATTAACTGCCACGATGGTATTGCGATCGACGGTACCGACTGGGATAACCGATACTACTTCGGGCGCTGTCGTATCAGTGGCAGTACCGACCATGAAATTCCAACGATATCCCAAGGGTAAAGCGTCGGAACCGTTAGCTTTCTTAATATTTTGTAAGCTGACCTGATATTGTTGCTCAATACTGGGCGAGCCTAATAAATTGTTGGGTGAGAGGGTAAAGGTGAGATTATCGGTGGACGCAGTTACGACCACATCGGCTGCCGTCAAAGCACTACCACCAGCACTCATATTTTTGACTTGTACCGTCGAAGCAGTGATGGTGTCTGGCTTCATCGCTTCTTTGAAAGTAATGATGATACGACTGTTACGCGGTACGTTGCGCGCGTTGGAAGCTGGGAAATGGTTTTCGATCACGCCACCGCCAATAGCGATACAGCCAGGGCAACCACCGTCATCTCCGCCTCCTCCACCATTACCGCCACCGCCAGAGCCTACTCCTTTGGTTAAACTGTTGATGATAAAGGTTGTAATACTAAAGGCAGCTAATACGATCAATAAACCTACCACAGCAGCAATAATCATCTGCTTGGCTTGCTCAATTTTCTTCTCATCACCACCAGAGGTCATCCAGAGGAATCCGCCGTAGAGCATATACAGCACAATCAAGATACCAAGAAAACCGATAACCATCTGTACGATGTTACCGATCGTCGTCTTGACGTCTTGGGAGGCGAGATTGGCGAAGCTCGACGGTAGATCGACCGAAACTTGAGCGTGAGAAATCAAAGGTAAACAAAAAATAACCGCAGCCATTAGCCACAGCCAACGGTTCTTAGCGGTTATTTTTGACAAAAAGTGCATGGGTTACTTTTTGTTTAGTTTTAGTTATGTATTTTTGTTCACAAACGCCTGTAATAATTCTCGTACGGTAGTTCCGTCAGCCCGATTGGCTATTTTCTTCATGACCACTCCCATCAAACGACCGAAGTCATAGGGCGGGGTCATACCGGCTTCAGCTACTGCTTCAGTGATCAGCTGATTAATGGCTGCTTCAGCTAATTGCGGTGGCATGTAGGTCTGCAGTAGATCAGCTTCTGCTTGCTCTTTGGCTGCTAGTTCTGGTCTGCCGCCTTGAGTAAAGGCAGTGATAGCATCGCGTCGTTTCTTGATCTCTTTGCTGATAACGGCCATCGACTCTGCGTCACTCAAATCCTCTACCAGACGGAGGTCTTTGGCGCGTGCCATCAGCGCACTACGTAAGAAGCGTAAGGCTTCTAAACGGACAGGGTCGCCTGCCTTCTGGGCTGCGACCACATCCTGCTGCACTTGCGAATAGATTGACATGGTTTTATCTTCGTCCAAATTTTTTCTTCTTTTCCAGCGTCTCGTCCAAGCGGCCAATACGTTTCAAATAGTCGCGTTTCTGCTTGGTATCTTCCCGTCGCAGAGCGCTTTCTTTGAGTTCACGCTTGGTCTTGGGCTTCTGGTGAAAGCGAATCTTTTTGGCTTGCAGAATTTTACCGCTCTGGATGGTTTTGCGGGTAAATCGTCGTAACAAACTCTCAAATGATTCTCCGTCTTTACGTTTCACTTCCAACATGAAGTCACCTCTCTTTCTATACTAATTTATTAATTAGATTATAGCCTAGTAATAACAAATCCGCAAGATAAAGTCAACTGCTAGGCATTAGGGATTAGGTTGTAGGCGTTAGCACAGAAACGCTCGATACTTCACATTTGCACTCGAGCTACTTGGAGACTTTAAGGGGTCGGGCCTGCCCGACTGCGAAGCGCAGCGAGGCAGGCGGGGTGAGGGGTTGAATAAATACGCACCCCAGCAGACTGGGTAAGCTCTAAATTCGAAACACTAAACTCTAAAAAATCCTTGTTTAAATTCAAAACTACTACACTCAATGTTGCATTAGAAAATGAAAATTAAAAAAGAGGTTATTCCGCTTGGGAATAACCTCTTGCACGCTACGAATTCAAACTCCTAATACGGGCGTTGCAGACAGCGCGAAGTTCAGCTGCAACTCATTGATCCGGCACCAGCCTGACAGATAGTCTTGAAGTGAGCCAAGATTATCTTCATGAATGGTCATTGATAAAGTGGGCGATTGCGGGCGTACATGGTTTACAATCCCCGACTCTAAGTCAGTCACAATCTGACAGATAAGTAGCTCAACTTGACTTCCGGGAAATTTCAGTCGTAACTCTGAACGCAGGTTTTCTAACCCAGCTTGAGGCGGCAATTGAATCCACAGCGTTACAACTCCCGGTTGGCGCGTCACGCTTACGACTGGCAGATCTGACACTTGAGGTGTCACTTCATCTGGTACTGAGGCGTCTGACATAGAAGTAGCTCCTTGGTTTGGGAAAGAACAGCCTGCCTTGAGGTTACTCGGGCTATCCTAACGAATGAATGCTACAGTGTCAAAAAGAAGAGGCCGCACCCGCGCTGGGCACGACCTCTTATATACGCGTGCGATTCCGACAACCCGCTTAGGCGTAGAACCGGACTTTTCTCAGCTTCAACTGCGTCCGTTCAAACACTGGCCGCATAAATCCTTCGACTAGCTGACGGAACTTCGTCTGCTGCGCTTCATCCAGCGGGTTGTAGAACTTGGCCAACTCCCGGCTGTTATGCTCGTCGAACTCATAGAGCTGGCGCTGGACGTAGGTCTGCGGATCGTCGCCACTCAGTTCATGAATCAGAATGTTCCAAGTGGCGAGGTCGGTATCAGCCGGCAGATCCCACTCGATCGAGTACTTCAGATCGCGAACTTTCGGGTTGTCGGTGATTGGACTCAACTTCATAGTGACACGTTGATCCCAACCGGCCAGAGAGACCCACCGATTCTTTTGCTTGTCGAGTCGCGGATCCCAGCGCCACCAGCCCTTCCAGCTATCCAGATTGACTTCAGCTACTGTCTGTGAGGGAATCGAAATCCTGACAGAACGACCAAGAACCGGCTGAACGACGGCCAGAGCACAGAAAATCATCGGAGCCATCATTATCAGGCCGGCGACACATCCAGTAATCATCACATCGAAGCGCTTGAGCCAACGACGACTGTGCGGAATTATAAGAATTAACAGACAAATTCCCGCGTAGCTCGGCAGCCAAACGTCAATAAATTGAACCACGTTCATTGTTCTCTCCTTGTTTGAGACAGGACAGAAGCCACTCTGGCTTATCACAGCCACCCTAACGAATAAGTTTGGTGCTGTCAAAAAGAAGAGGCCGAATCGCAGATTCGGCCTCAGCAGACTAGCCCGTGAAGGGCAGCTCGGGGATGAGCTCGTAAGCGATCCCGGCCACCTTGGCCAGTTGCGCCGCGCGAGGTGCCTTGTGCCGCTCATGAAACGACCATTCGACGATCGGCTTGGCGTGACCGAAGAAAGCAGTCGCTCCTGTTGCCTTGGCGTGAAGATATAAGGCTTCGAAAAGATCATGTTCCCGATCACCAATCCACTGGTCCCAGGTTTGGCGCAAACGCGAAAACTCCTCGTCCTCCCGATGCTCTCGGACGTAGCGCAGCCAGGTCTCGGCTTGGACGAAGCGCTTCTCCGCCAAAGCCTGACGAAAATTGGCACTCTTCCAGTTTTGCGGTACTTGCATAAACACTCCTTGTTGGGCGTAGTAAAGAACACTTCAGCGAAGTAATAGACGAATATAGCAACAAATTATCGCTTTGTCTATAACCAAACAAGGAGGCCAGAGGCCTCCTTGTTTAAAGTTTTGACTTTTCAATTTTGACTTACTTAGTCCTCAACTCTCCCATTCTTCACTTCCGAGCGTAACAACTTAGCCATGTAATCTTGAATTTTCTTGAAATCGACTACTTCTTGATTGCCACTTTCCATATCGCGGATCAAAACCGTATCATCGACCATTTCTTTCTGACCGATGATCAATGAATATTTCACCTGCAACTTATTGGCTTGCTCCAGCTGATCTTTGAGGCTGGCTTTGGAGAACGATTCAGCTACGGTGTAACCTTTGGCCAGAAGCGTCTCGTATAAGGAGAGACATTTCTTGCGTGCTTCCAGACCCAATTGAGCCAAATACAGTTGTGGTGCTGCTACTGGTGTGACAGCGATATCATTACTCTTGAGACGCGCGATAGCACGTTCGATACCACAAGCGAAACCTACGGCTGGCGTCGGACGTCCACCGAGCTGTTGTACCAAACCGTCATAACGGCCTCCTCCACCGAGCGCATCTTGCTGACCGTCTTTGCCAACTTCAAATAGTTCCCAAGCAGTCTTGCTGTAATAATCCAATCCCCGGACAATCTTGGAATTCAGATTGTAGTTCACTTCCAATTCATCGAGATATTCCAATACTTGCACGAAGTGATCTTTGCACTCCTGACACAAGTGATCAATGATCTGCGGCGCATCTACCAGCGCTTCCTGACAGCCCTTCTCTTTGCAGTCCAACACGCGCAGAGGATTCTTGGTCATACGCACCTGACAATCTTCACACAATGACTTCTTCACGCCTTTGAGATAGGTCGCCAGAGCTTTGATATAGCCCGGTCGACAATTGGGACAACCAACACTATTGATATCGACTTGAATCGGTAGACCTAATTCAGCGAAAAATTTATAAGAAATATGAATCAACTGCGCATCCATGACTGGATTCTGATCGCCAACAGTCTCGAAGCCAAATTGCCAGAACTGACGCTGACGACCCGCTTGCGGACGATCATGACGGAACATAGGACTGAAGTAGAACATCTTGACTGGTTGTGTCTGATTGAACATTCCGTGCTCAATATAGGAGCGAACAACCCCAGCAGTGCCCTCTGGTCGCAAGGCGATCTTCTCATTACCTTGATCGACGAAAGCATACATTTCTTTGCTGACAATATCAGTATCGGTACCGACTGAACGAGTAAATAAGCTGGCCGGCTCCAAGATCGGCGTCTCGATACGATTGAATCCGTAGTTACGGGCAAATAATTGCACCCGTTGCATTATAAAATCCCAATAACGTTGATCATTGGGTAAGATATCTTTCATTCCACGCAACAGTGCGTAAGCTTCTTTCTTGGTTGTTCCTTTTTTGGGCATAAAGTTAATAGATTATCTGATCAATTGAATACTAGCCGATTTTCTCTTTCTTCAATTAGTCGAGTATTCAATTTTCTATGATTCAATTATTTAATATTTGGGTGCGACGAAGAAACTAAATTTATCCAACGGCCAGCCTCGTAGCCAGACGCGACCGATAACAAACTTCTTATCTACCGGACCGAAAATTCTCGAATCAAGACTATTGGATCGATTGTCTCCCATGAGATAGTACTGATCAGCTGGGATTGTTAATGGCTCGAGGTTGCTATCACCGAGTCGTAACTCATCGACATAGGGTTCGGTTAACTCTTGGTTATTGATCCGAATTTTACCTCGTTGAATAGTGATGGTGTCTCCCGGCAATGCGATAACTCGTTTGATATAGAACTGACGTGGATCACGCGGATAACGGAAGACTACTACCTCTCCCCGCTTAGGTTCTTGAAACCGAAAGGTAATCTCATCAACCAGCAAATACTCATTGCTGTTGAATGTCGGCTCCATCGAAGCTCCTTCGACATAGAACGGTTGGATCAAGAAGTAGCGAATCGGCAAGATGATGGCCATCGAGATCAAAACCACTTTGATAGTTTCGAAAACTAAACCAAGGAAACTACCAGCGATCTTCAGAGCGCCGCGTTCAGCTTCATGAGCAGGATCATTTTTGTCAGAAAAAATGGGCATTTTTGTTATATTTTTAACAATTTGTAGCCGAAGTATACCAGCTTCAAATTGGCTTGGCAACTATTGTTAACGAGCAAAAAACATAACACTAACCTTCTACCACTTGATTCTTCGACAGAATTGACGTAGTGTCAACCTTTCCGTATAATGCAATTACTTTTTGTATGAGCGAATTTCAATCATCGCCTCTCTCTTCACATCAATCACCCTCACAGCCTCGGGCAGGCAGATCTAGAACAAAATTCTTCTCTTGCCTGTTTATTTTGCTTGTCGTCGTCATCTGGATTGCGACGGCCGTTATTAATTTGGGCACCAAGAACTTTATTGCCGGTATTGGCAATGGTTTCTTCGTTCGTCAGATCGGTCATATTCTCAATCCGGCCGCTAACCAGCTGCACGGAGAAAGTAATGATCGCATCAATTTCCTCCTCCTTGGCATGGGCGGTCCAGGGCACGATGGTCCCTACTTATCGGATACTATCATTTTGGCTAGCTTCAAACCGAGCACCAAACAAGTAGCCGTCATCTCCATCCCTCGTGATCTGATCGTACCTTTCGGTGATGGTACCTATCGTAAGGTAAATAGTGTCTACGCGCTCACCCGTGAGAAGGGTAATGATTATGCTTTTGCCCAGATCAAGAAAATATTTGGCAACACCTTCGGTGTCGACATAGACTATCTGGCCACTATTGATTTCCAAGGCTTCGTCGACATCATTGATAGTGTCGGTGGCGTGACCGTGACCGTTGACAAGGCCTTCACCGACAATCAATTCCCCACCAGTGATTACAAAGTACAAGCCATTTCCTTCCAAACTGGTAAACAGAAAATGGACGGTCTCACAGCCTTACGCTTCGCGCGTTCACGTCATGGTAACAATGGTGAAGGTTCGGACTTTGCCCGTTCACGTCGGCAACAGAAAATCCTCCTAGCGCTCAAAGATAAAATTAGCTCTTTCAATACTCTGATCAATCCCGTGAAAATAACCACACTCTTCAATATTCTGACGCAATATACCAGTACCGATATGGAGCCGTGGGAAGCAGTGAAGATTGCTCAGCTAGCCAAAGACATTCATAACGAAGATATTGCCCATGTGGTCTTGGATGATGGTCCTGGTAACTATCTTATCGGCGGCATATCCGCTATTGATGGTGCTTACATTCTCCAACCCAAGACCGGTAGCTATGCTGAATTGCAAAGCATGATGGCTTCTATCTTCGGCCGACCACGAGTAGAGAAAGAGCAAGCCGTTATCTTATTGCAGAATGGCACGCCCGTTCCTGGGCTAGCACAGCTCAAAGTTAATGAACTCGGCAAACAAGGGGTAGCCGTTGCGCGCTATGGTAATGCCAATAAATCCACCTACGTCACCACCCAACTGTATGACTATACCAATGGCGCCAAACCGCTGACCCGCGAAGCACTAGAAAAATATTTCCAAGTAACAGCCAGTACCAATCCGCCTATTGAATTCACCAACTTCACGGTGGCCAAACAATGGAACATGGTAGATGATAAAGGCCAGATTCAACCGCCTGATTTCCTCGTCATCGTCGGTGCCAATGCTGTCGGTACTGATGCAGCAGTCACTCCCAATGAAATTATCAAGACTGTGGTACCAACGACGACGGTTGATACAGTGTATGGTGAGAACTAGAAATTGGAAAACTGGAAATTGAGAAACTCGGGACTGAAGACGAAAATACAGAGGACTTGGAACTAATACGAGGGTCAGGAAATTAGAAGTTCAGAAACAAGAAACCAAAGATTGAAACTGCGAACTAGATAGGGAATTTGCAATTAATAAAACTAAAAAACAGGGTTGTTATCATGATTAATAACAACTTTTATGTATTATCAAAAAATTGGCTTCGAAGATCTTCGAGTATGGCAACTTTCAAGCGCTCTAATCAAGGAGGTTTATCAACTATCAAAAGGGTTTCCAAATGAAGAATTGTATGGTATAACCAGTCAGCTCCGCAGATCGATCATTTCTGTCGCTGCCAATATTGCCGAGGGTTACGAGCGTTATCATTTTAAAGATAAAATCAAATTCTACTATCAGGCCAGGGGGTCACTTGCTGAATCCAAGAGCCATATCCTGATCGCTAGAAATTTGGAGTACGTTACGGAAACACAAATTGATAGTATAATAAGTGAGATAGAAACCATTCATAAACTTCTCAACAGTCTTATCCGCAGCCAACAGAATCAAAGCTCCTCGGCCAGTGGCCGATCCCAATATCCAATTTCCAGTTCCTAATTCCCGGTTTCTCTTCCTACTAGTTTCCAATTTCTAATTCCAAGTTTCATGCCTATCAAACTCCCCTCAGTAATCATCATCGGCCGTGCTAATGTCGGCAAATCAACGCTCTTCAATCGCCTTACCTCCAGTCGTACAGCGATGGTTTCGGATATTGCTGGTACTACTCGTGATCGTAAGCAAGCTCGTGTCGCCTGGTCCGGCAAAGAATTCCATCTGATTGATACTGGCGGTCTCGATGTCGATGCTGAAGATCCAATCGAGCGTAAAATTGCCGAACAAGCGATCAAAGGTTTGCAATCCTCTGACCTGGCCTTATTGGTGGTTGATGCCAAGACAGGTATCACTGGTACTGACTTAACCATTGCCAGCTTACTTCGTCGCCTGAAGAAACAAGTTATCGTCGTTGCCAATAAAGCCGACACCATGCGTGTACGCCAGCAAGCGTCCGAATTCTATCGTCTCGGCTTGGGTGAACCGCAACCCTTATCGGCTGCCAATGGCGCTGGTACCGGAGACTTATTGGATCTGATTGCCCAGAAAGTCAAAGTCGGTGTGGCCGAAGATCATCCTACCATTCGCGTCGCTATCATTGGTAAGCCTAATGTCGGTAAATCTTCATTGATCAATGCCCTCGTCTCTGATGATCGTGTCATCGTCTCCGACCAACCGCACACTACTCGTGACAGTCAGGATATTGAGCTCAATTATCACGGTCAATCGATCACCTTGGTCGACACCGCTGGTATCACCCGCTCACATCATAAGCAGGATGCCCTGAAGAAAATGAGTATGGAGCAGTCCTTCGCTAGTATCCGCAATGCCGACGTCGTCATTCTCATGACTGAAGCCGATAAACCACTGACCTACCAAGACAAGAGCTTGGGTGACGAGATCGATCATAGCTCGGCCAGCGTCATTCTGGTGGGTAACAAATGGGATCTGGTAGCGGACAAAAATACTCTGGTTCAGAAACGCATCACCGAAGTCTATCGTCACTATTTCCCTTGGCTCGCCTGGGCACCATTGATTCTATTATCGGCTAGTCAGAAAACTAAGAAGACTCAGCTGCTCAATGCCATTATCGAAGTCTATGCCGAACGTACTCGCTACGTTGATGACAATGCTTGTGACAAATTCCTCAAACAGATGCTCAAACGTCACATGCCCACCAAAGGTGCTGGTACCAAGCATCCCTATATCTATCACTTCATCCAGGTCGCTACCGCTCCTCCCACTTTTGAAATCAAGCTCAAATATAAGACCGATCTACATTCGTCCTATTTGAAATTCTTGGAGAAAGGGTTGCGACTCAAATTTGGTTTCAGCGGTACTCCGATCAAGATGTATGTGACGAAAACAAGTAACGTTTAAGTAATTAGTAATTCGTAAGACGTAATACGTAATTCGTAAAATATAATAAGTAACAGGTAACTCGGTACTTGCTACTCGGTACTCGGAAGACCTCAAATCTTCCGCGAGCACCGAGCACCCAGCACCCAACATATGTTCCTCCTCATCGGCCTTGGTAATCCAGGCAAACAATATAGCACCACCCGTCATAACTTGGGCTTCATGGTCACTGATCGTCTGGCCGAGCGTCTCGATACTGACTGGGAAGATAACAGCAAGTTAGCCGCTCGCTTGGCTTTCGCTGAACATGGCGGTCAGAAAGTAATCCTCTGCCAACCGCAAACCTTCATGAATGAATCCGGTATCGCCGCCAAAGCAGTAGCCAAATTTTACAAAATACCGATCAAAAATATCATCGTTGTCTATGATGATATTGCGCTGGAGCTGGGACGCATCAAGACAGCGATCAATTTCTCCAGCGGTGGTCACAATGGTATCAAATCCTTAGTCCAGCACCTGGGTTCACCTGATTTCATCCGTGTTCGCCTCGGTATCGGTCCGCAGAAAGGTGTGGCCGAGAAATTTGTCTTAGACCGCTTCTCTGTCAGTGAAAGCAAGAAGCTGGACGAGATCATAGATCGAGCCAGCGACTGTCTCACGACGACAATAACCGACGGTGTCGCCAAAGCAGCTTCTCAATATAACTAACCAAAAACAGCCAGTGGCTGTTTTTGGTTAGAATACAATTTCAACTTGACCTAATTAAATCCCTTAAACTCTTTGGGGAATTCTAAATCTGCACTGCTCGTAGCTTCGCTTGGGGTACTGGTGCTAAGATTTAATCCGCCCAGCGCATTGGTCATAAATTCGGACATTATCTCTTCAAACGTCTTGGATGATGTTGGCGTCTCGACGACTATTGGCTGATTATAATTCTTGAAATACAGCGTAGTAGTGACATTCGTTGCCGTATCTGCTTTCGAGGCGTCCTTCACACTAGTCACCGTTAGGACTTTGTAGGGCAAAAAATCCTTCTTACTAATCCAAATCTCATTGTTAGACAGGTCAACTGCAGCCAGGGCCTCATCTAGTGATTTTGATTCCTCGGCCGTAAATTCTTTGGTGTCAACTATTTTCTTAACAGTTAGCAGCCACTGTTTCATCGCTACCTTATCAAGGGCAATCTTATAATGAAACATATCACTACCCTCGATCTTCTCTCCCGCCAACGTGGCGACAAACGTGAAAAGCTTGGCCTTGGCCGTAGCATCCTTAATCTGCTGAATTTGCTCCGCAGTCAGACCATTCTGAGGCACTTGATCATTCAACGACGGGGCAAATTCTTTCTGCATGGCCGCCAGATCAATCTTGATCCATTGATTGGTCAGGAAGTTAAGATTGAACATCCCAAAGTTGGGTAATGTGGTCAACTTAATATAGGCTATCTTAGCTATATACCGAGATTCAAAGCCAAACAAGGTTGATCCGGCTGCCCCCAAGGGAGTCTCAACATCAGATGATAATGAAGCGCTGAATTGACTATTAGAGTTATCAGTATCGACTATACTACCTTTACCCTCGAAGGACGCCAGCATCGTTATTATCTTGGGCAAGGCTGGAGTTGATGATGATTCTGTCAAACTATCTAGACCGGCTAAGCCCTCACTCGGGACTTCAGCTTTGATCTCACCTCGATATTCGGCTGTCTTAACAGTTGCTAGTTGCTGACTCATTTTATTCAGTACTGTTTCTGGACTGGGGAACAGATACATATAGCCGGCAAACGCTGCACCAGCCACGATCAAACCGCTGATTACAAAAACCGCTATAAGAATTATTTTATTACGCGGTGTTTTTTCTTTTAGCGGTTGGGTTACTGATGTGTTTGTGGTTGGTTGAACAGTATCAGTGACAATACTGCTAGCCGGCGTCGCATCCACAGCCTGGAAAGCTACTTCGACATCGGCTGACTGCCATCCTTGAGCTGATAGTGCCTTGGTAATCTCTGCCTTATCGACTCCTTGCTGCTTACATTGCTTAATATAGTCAAGCAATTGCTGGTTCACCATATGAGTAGTTAATTAGTAATTGAATTCTACGCCTTACAGTATACTACGTTCTGCTGTATTTTACATGTCACTTGAGTTACCAGTCATAGCTTTCTAAAGAGTATCCGCTAGGGCTGCATTCAAAAAGAGGCCCTCAACGTTTCCGTCGAGGGCCTTTATTTAACGGCAATCATCCAACCTATTGATAACTTCGTAGATCCTGAAAATTAAGTGTCTCAGTATGACAGGCATGGGCACTAGCAAAGAGATTCATCAACTGAAGAACCTCCTGCTGCCGTTCTGGTTCCACCAACACCACGAAACCCGGTGCCAGCGTGATGATGTGAGGATTTGGCTTCATCTCCCTCTCTAGGAAGGCTCTGGCTTTTTGAACCAGCGGGTCGGCCAAATCATTCGAAAGGTAACCACCATCCTGCCTTTTAGCTCTGAAGTGGAATCGAATCGTGATATACGGATTTCGGAAATAAGCCCCAGTGATTTCGAACATTATGCCAGCATCCGACGCCGAAGCTATCTTAGCTTTGGAACAGTCGGTAGTTTCGAGATTGAAACTAAGCCTGGTGCTTTCTCGCTCCATGATCTCTTCAACCAGTTGCACGCAGTCCGAAGGAACAGTCAGAGAAATAATCGATCCGGCGACCGTGACCTGATCAGGATCGAAGCGTCGCCGAAATGTCTCCAGCAACTCATCACGATAGAGATCTGTATCGATGGTGACAGTTACTGGGCCTATGGGGACGGTCATAGTTACCTTAGACATTTGTCACTCCCTCCTTCATGACCGGCAATCATCCAGTTCGATCTCAAAGTTAAGTGAACTACAGATATCCTTCAGCTTCAAACACGTTTGCAGAAGTTTATCTGAAGGCACTCGGAAGACAACCCAATGGTCTAAAGAAACAAGTTCAACAGATGACTCAGCACTTTTCAGCTGGGCGATTATTTTGTCAGCGATAGGTCTAGGTGGACCGATCTGAATGTACATGAATGGTCCACTCACTTTCATCCTGTCGGCCATACAACCTCCTCTAGGTCAGAAGTTCGCCTTCCTCGACCACACGTACGCCTTCGGCTTGAATGACCTCGAGATTGCGGTCAGCCGAGATACGCTTGAGCGCCGAAGTGACGTTCTCTACATCATCCGGTGCTACCAATATAAGCAAACCATCGATAGTCCGGTAGACTCGGGCCGAGATGCTGGTATTACAGATAACAGCTATCCAATCCTTATGCTTACCACTTCCTTGCGGTAGCAAAACATGGAGTATCATGAACTGCCCCGGTCTGATAGAAACAATCACCTGCTTCATCTCCTACCTCCTGTGGAATATAAAAGATCGTGCCTTGTTGGCTTTCGACTGTAGCCTAGTGAATGAGACCTTTTTTGTCAATCAAAAAACACCTCAAGTAGGTGTAATGGTGGGCATTGTCCCGCCTTGGCGGGACGACCTTTGCAACCACACTTCGCTAAAGCTTCGTATGGCAGGTGTGAATGCAAAGTCCTATACTTGTAGGATTTTCTGTTCAATGGTGGGAGTAATGGGACTCGAACCTATGACCTCTGCAATGTGAATGCAGCGCTCTAACCAGCTGAGCTATACTCCCCTGTTATTTTATAAAGACAGATTCAATCTTTTCGAGTGATAAACTACTCGGCATGGCAGGCGGTTAGCCAGCTGCTTGTCCGCCAAAGCGTCAGCGTCGGCGGAAGCTAAATGCCCAAAAAATATCCCTCATAATCTAGCATGTCAGATTCTGACTGACAATACCCATATAGAAAGGTCCTCCCTCTCCTTACTAAGGAGAGGGCTAGCCTGCCCGACTGCGAAGCGCAGCGAGGCGGGCGGGGGTGAGGTAATAAAAAAACTCCCGCCCCACTCGCCATCTCTCGTATAGAGAAATGGGAGCAGGACGGGAATATGACTACCACCCGCGAGCGGTAGTCGAGCGATTACGGGCAGGATGTCTGGTATCGACCAGTTTCACCTTGCCCTTCTTGTCGACAGTGTACACGGGCGAGAACTGCCCGCACTCGAGACACCTCGACGGATTACGGAATCCCTTGGTGGGAATCCGTATTTGGTACTTCGTCTGACCGCAGATTCCGCAGCGTCCTTGCAAGCGCAGGCACCAAGCAGTAAAACGCTTGAAAAACCGTTTCATCGGAGCCTCCTAGTTGGAGCTGGCGACCAGGGTCTCCGGCATTTCTACCGGAACCATGAGGTTCTTGTGGTTGAAATACCACAGCTTGGCGATTCGACCATCCGAATACAGGACGAGATCGCCGGTCTGGCGTTCCTTCTCCTGCACCGGGTCGAGTTGACCCGTGGAGAACTCTGCCGCCAGAATGACCGGCACCCGACCGCCGACCTTGGACAGCACGATCTGATTCTCGTCCATATAGAACGAAAGGTCGATCGCATCGGGCAGATCCATGTTCGGCATACTGGCCTGGGCGGCTGGGATGATCTTCTTGACCAACACGATATTACGGCTGACAGCCCAGCCATTGAAGATGGGCGGAAAGACCGTCGCCGCCAGCAAAACGAGTACGAAAACCATCAGGCTGAGCATATGAAGATTACGAAACTTGGACATGACAGAAACCTCCGTGTAGATGCCTCAATGAGGCTGTAAAGGAACGACTGGAACTTGTCTATTCTAACTGCAACCTGCCTACTAGGGAAGTCAGCCTGACGGCTAACGGTCATTTAGATGGTATTTAGGAGGGTAAATACTGGCTAAATGCCTAGCAGACAGATGGCAGCTAAAATAGCCTAATATAGTATAGTATCATATATTAGCAATATTGTCAATGGCTAGCCCCAACCCGCTCTAGGGTAGCTATTCGTCCCTAAATCAGGTAGACTCTCTAAGCCAGTATGTCTATCACCAAAGTAAATGGCCTACTCCACTATAACTCGGTAGGTCACTGGCTCACTCGTCTCGCCGGAGACGAATCGAAGCAGAACCTACCTACCCCCCTGGTACAGGATCACCGGGCGATTTTGTATTTGGCTGACAGTGATCGTCAAGTCAAGAATCTAGCTGATAGCATCCAACTCTGGTCTAGCTTAAATAGTTGTAAACGCCAACTGATAACGTGGGCCGAAGATGAATCACCTTTGCCAGTCCTGACGGCATTACTTAATAGTGAACCCTGTCTGATCGTAGCTCATAGCAACGTACTGTCGATGCACCTACCCAGTCGTGAGGCGCTGACCAAAGCTTCGATCCATCTCCATGTCGGTGATAAACGGCAGATACGCGCACTCGTAGATCAATTGATCGCGCTCGGCTATCAACCCAATATCAATGTCAATAAATCTTTGGAAATTGCTACCCGCGGTAATATTGTAGATATCGGATTTAATGATTCCATAATCCGTCTAGAATTTGATGGCAGCGAACTAGAACATATATCTCGTTTACAGATAGAAACCCAAACCAAAATCGACGACTATCAAGACTATCTCCTACTGCCGGTCACACTAACCAAATCATCGACGGTATTCCGCGACTATGTCGGCGACGATCTCCTCTTGGTAGGTGAACAGGATTTCGGTACTGATGAGCAAATACAGCTGACTAATTTTGATCGTTCGTCTGGCATCAACTTCCAACAAACCTGGCCCGACCTGTCCGGAGCTAACCCAGGCGATGCTTTAAAAAAGATTCAAACGCTCACTGACTTCACAGGCTATTGGCTAACACGCCAACCAGAGCAAGCTCAAACTGTCATCACCGATCACCAGCTCAATCTCCAGCTCGTAACCTTACAACCCAACGTCCTTCAGACTCCTCCCGGCTGGATCGATCAGAGTGAGAAATTATTGGTTATCAATGACAGTCATCTCTTGCCCAATCAAGCCTCCACACGCACCAAACGGGCTTTCCTGACCGAGATCGCTGTCGGAGACCTGATAGTTCATCGTGATCACGGTGTCGGCCGTTTAGAATCAATTACTACCATTCCCGTCAACGGTCGTCAGCGTGAATATCTCGTCTTGTCCTATGCCAACAACGACAAGATCTATCTGCCCACTGATCAAGCAGGGAAAATTAGTAAATATGTCGGTAGCCCCAATCCCAAAATTTCTCGCTTATCATCAGACACTTCTTGGATCTCTGGCGTGAAGAAGATCAAAGCCGAGACCTGGCAATTGGCTCTCGCCCTGCTCAATACCGAAGCGCGTCGCCGACTAACCTTCACCTCCCCATTAGTGGCTACAGCTGAAGAGCAATCGGTGGCTGATGACTTCCCCTATCAAGAAACAACTTCTCAACTTCGCACCTTGTCTGAAGTGATGGATGACTTGGCCAAAGATTACCCGACTGAACGTCTGGTCTGTGGTGATGTTGGATTCGGTAAAACCGAGATAGCTCTACGTGCCTCTTGGCGTGTAGCGTTAAACAAAGGCCAAGCAGCCATCATTTGTCCGACCACGCTACTGGCGCAACAACACTACGACACCTTCACTGAACGACTGGAGAAATATGGCGCCTCGGTAGCCTTGCTATCGCGCTGGCAAACCGACAAGGAGCAAGAAGCAGTGATCGAGAGAATTCGCAACGGCACAGTCGATATTGTCATCGGTACTCACCGCGCACTGTCGGCGGATGTACGCTTCGCCAACCTACGACTACTGATCATTGATGAAGAGCAGAATTTCGGCGTTAAGGACAAAGAAAAGCTGAAAAAGATCGCCACCCATTTACATATTTTAAGTTTGTCCGCCACACCTATTCCTCGTACCTTACACCTAGCTATGTCCCAACTCCGCGGTATTAGTTTGCTGACAGAGCCACCAATCGGACGGCAGCCGATCATCACCGAAGTGCATCACTGGGACGCAGAGATAGTTCGCTCCGCTTTATTACGAGAGCTCGACCGCAATGGACAAGCCTACTACCTTCATAATAAAGTTGAGACGATTGACCTTGCACGTATACAAATTCAAGAACTATTACCTCACGCTCGCATTGCCGTTGCACATGGTCAAATGGACGATCATCAATTGGCGTCTACGATGCATGCTTTCGATACGGGCGAAATAGATATATTGGTTTGCTCCACTATTATTGCTAATGGCCTTGATCTGCCTCGGGTCAATACCATTATCGTTACCGATAGCGTCAATTTTGGTTTAGGGCAGCTACATCAACTGCGCGGTCGTGTCGGTCGTGGCAACACACAAGCCTACTGTTTCTTATTGTACAAAGAGCAACGTCTTCAGGGTGAAGCGCTAGAACGATTAAAGACTTTAGAAAGTGAAAGTGATCTCGGAGCAGGATTTAAGATTGCCAGCCGTGACATGGAGTTACGCGGTGTCGGTCATATCCTCGGGCGTAAGCAGCACGGTCATGTGACGACACTCGGCTTGAACTTGTTCGAAGAGCTACTCAACGAAGCGATCGAAGAATTACGCTCTGGCCAAGCAGCACATTGGCGCGAGATTGATATTGATCTGCCGTTACAAGAATCCGAAGAAGAACATATCTTCGCCTCGACGCAAGAGAAGATTCATTTCTGGCAGAAGATTTCTTGGATCCGTACGATCGAAGAGCTGGACGACGAACGTCAGGCCATCAAACATCCTTCCCCTGCCGTCAGCAACGCCCTCTATATCCAAGAGCTGAAAATTTATGCTCAAGACACGGCTATCGCTCGGATAACTTCACGAGGTTTACCCGGTGTCGATGATGCGATTATCGAATTTCAGATTAGTAGTCCACTGACACCAGCACAAATTCAACAGCTTACTGCCAGACAGCCGCAGTGGATAATCGCTCAAGAGCAGTTGAAGATCCGCACCGGCCAACTCAAACACTGGCAAGACGATATCTTACGAGCAGTTCAATTATTATCCCAAAGGAAAAGCTCCCGCTAACGAGTATATCTCGTAGCGAGAGCTTTAGTGAAGAAGAGACCTTCCGCCCATAGCCTACCCCGTGGTTGGTGTCCGTTTACGATCTTTGCCCAGATCAAAAGCTACTTGAGATGCGGCGCCCATTTCCAACTGACGGATTTCCTCTGCCAACTCGTCATCGGTTATGCGCCGAGTGATATAACTCGACTCGATCTGCCAGTTACTGACATGACCATAGCGGGTACGAGCCAGCCTAATGAATTCCACGATCAGATCCTCTCTACTACGTTTCGCCACGTCCTTCACCTCCTTTCGGCTGTTGGGGTCTCTTCTTCAAAGTACGGCACTAACGTGCTTACATATATTCAATGTAAGCAATACATTTGAGGATGTCAACTTAACCTTGAGATATTAGACCGTTCAATTGACATGCTATATAAATTATAGTATATAGATATATCGCACATTAGAAACCGGAGGCGTCAATGTCACTCGAAGATGAAATCCTAGAAGTGTTAAGTTTCAATGAATGGAAAGCTGGTCGAGATATTAGAAGCGAAATATGCAACCGTCGAAACATTGATCCGCTAGCTCCTTTTAGTAGGCCATCATACGGCAGCATCTACACTACTTTGAGAGAAATGCACGACGCAGGTTTGGTTGAGCAACGTGACTCCAGAGATGAAGATGGTTTAGTTCGTGAGTATAAGCTTCTGGAGAGTGGCTTAAGACGAAAAAACCGCAAGCCAGGTGTGAAAGGGTGGCTGCTGCGACTGTTCCAGCCACAGAGAATGTGAGCCCTAGCCGACTGATCGTCAGTCGGCTTTTCATTTTCCCGTAAACAGTAAGCGACGGCTCTTACTTGCCAATTTTAATTATTCCATTATACTTTCGTCTATATGAATAAAGACAGTACGGCGCCACCCGACAGCGGCGAGCTCGAAGCCTATCTCGCTTGGCAGAGCCTCCCCGGTATCGGTCGGACATTACTACTAAAAATCAGGGACCACTTTGGTTCTTTTTTATTTGCTTGGAATGCAGTTAAAGATTCCGACGAAACTTGGCAACAGCTTCTGACCAAAACCCAAGCTCAACGTCAAGCAATACGCCCAAGGCAAATTCGTGACGAATTGCTATTTGATAATCCCGATATTATCACTCTGCTCGATTCTGATTATCCGACTACACTCCGCAGTGGCAATCCTGAACCGTTACTCTTCTATCGTGGTAATAGACAACTATTGCAAGCCCCAATTATGCTGGGCATCGTCGGCAGTAGGCGGTTTGATCGTTACAATGCTGAAGCGCTCAAATCAATCTTCACCGGACTAACAGATGCTCCCATAGTTATTGTCAGCGGCTTGGCACTCGGTATCGATGGCCTAGCACACCAATTAGCGCTCGACTATCAACTACCGACCATCGCTATCCCCGGATCATCGATTCTCGATGAAGAAATCTATCCTCGCAGTCATGTCAAATTATCTCGGCAGATCATCGCGGCTGACGGACTACTACTATCGCCTTTTGCCAAAGGAACGCCTATGGCCAATCATCTTTTCCCCTATCGCAACGCCGTCATCGCCGGACTGTGTCACTCACTCTTGGTCGTATCAGCCGCCAGCAAATCCGGCGCTCTCATTACTGCCCAACAAGCGATGGACTTTGGTCGGGACGTGCTAGCGGTGCCAGGAAATATTGATCAGGAATTATCTCGTGGAACCAATCAGCTAATCAGGCAAGGTGCCGTGCCTATAACCAGCGGCGAAGATATCATGAGGCATTTCAACTTCGAGCCACGATCGCCTGATAGCCACAGTCACTACCCTTCCGCCAATGAATTGGAGAACGCTATTATTCGCTCCTTAACGCTACGACCGGCTACGATTGAAGACTTGCTGCAACAGCTACCGAGCTATCCAACCAATCAGATTCTCATCTGCTTAGCCTCGATGGAGCTTAAGCGCTGGATCGAGCGGGGAAATAAGATTCGGCTGCTATGAGACGAAGGAAAAACTCACTTCGACTTGGTGGATGGGATTATTCTCAAGCTGGCTACTACTTCATCACGATCTGCACACAGGATAAAGCCAAGCTCTTTGGCATTATCGATCAGGGAAGGATGCGGCTTTCAGCTAACGGACATATCATCAAGCGCTGCTGGAGAGATCTAGCTAAGCATTATCACTGCCGGCTCGATGCTTTCATCATCATGCCCGATCATATTCATGGGATTATAATCCTGAAAGATCAGATACGGGCGATTCATGAATCGCCCCCACGGGGATTCCCTGAGCCCCCACCCCCGCAGGAATCTTGGCAGCTATCCCGCAGAAGAATGCTCATAAGCAAACTTATCGGCCGATTTAAGATGAGATCCTCAAAGGCTATTCATACCATGAATAGATCCTCCCAGCCTCTCTGGCAACGCGGCTACTACGACCATATTATCAGGACCGAACAAGCCTTGGGAAACATTAGAAATTATATCCGCCGCAACCCACAAGCGGCTGCCTCACGAAAATAAAAACTTGCCAAATTATCATATTTCTATTATAGTCAGCCTCATGAAAAATTTAGTCATCGTAGAATCACCTACCAAAGCCAAAACCATCAGTAAATTTCTGGGCAAGGATTATAAGATCGAATCCTCCTTTGGCCATATCCGCGATCTTCCGACCAGCAAGATGGGCATTGATATAGAGCATAATTTCGAACCGACTTATATCATCCCCCTCAAAGCCAAAAAGCACGCCGATGAGCTCAAGAAATTAGCTGCCAAGGTGGACCAGATTTACTTCGCTACTGACGAAGACCGCGAAGGCGAAGCTATTGCTTGGCATTTACAACAGTTGTTAAAGGTCCCCGAGAAAAACATTAAGCGCATAACCTTTCACGAAATCACTAAGAACGCCATTCTTAAGGCTTTAGAAAATCCCCGAGCCATCGACAATCATCTTGTCGACGCTCAACAGGCACGACGCGTCTTGGATCGGCTTGTAGGTTATGAACTATCACCTTTCCTGTGGAAGAAAATTGCTCGCGGTCTGTCAGCCGGCCGTGTCCAATCAGTGGCAGTGCGTTTGATCGTCGAACGTGAAGACGAGATCAAAGCTTTCAAATCAGAAGAATACTGGACCGTCGATGGTGTTGCCAAGAAAGATAAGATTGAATTTGAAATTGCCTTGGTGAGTCATAAAGACGTCACTTTGAAAAAATTTGACCTCACTGCTGAAACTAGCACTAAGGCCGTTGCCGCCATCAAGCAATCATCACTCGTCGTGACTGATGTCACCAGCAGTGAGGTGACTAAGAAAGTACCGACACCACTAACCACCTCAACCCTCCAACAAGAAGCTAACCGTAAATTTGGTTTCTCCGCTAAGCAGACTATGATGTTGGCTCAAGAATTGTACGAAGGTATTCACCTCGGCGATGAAGGAGCGCTCGGTCTGATCACCTACATGCGTACTGATTCGGTTAACTTGTCCAAAGAATTCACCGCTGAAGCAGCTGACTATCTTCGTTCTACCTTCGGACCTGAATACGCTCTGACCGAAGCCCGCACCTTTACCAAACGATCCAAATTGGCCCAAGAAGCACACGAAGCCATCCGCCCGACATCAGCCACTCGTAATCCCGAGAGCCTCAAAGCTGTCCTCAATAGCCGTCAACTCAAACTCTACACTTTAATCTGGTCACGAACCTTAGCCAGTCAAATGCCAGAAGCTATCATCAACGCCACTTCGGTTGATATTGATGCCACAGGAACTGGTTATGGCCTGCGAGCAACTGGCTCAATCGTCAAATTCCCCGGCTGGCAGAAAATTTATTCCAGCGGCACGGAAGAAAAAATCTTACCAGAACTCAAGCAAGGCGATGAAGTGACTTTGGTTTCATTAGAAGGTGTTCAGCATTTCACCCAACCACCGGCCCGCTACTCTGAAGCTGGTCTCGTCAAAGCTATGGAAGCCAAAGGCATCGGCCGTCCTTCAACCTATGCACCTACTATCTCCACTATCATTACCCGTAAATACGTTGAGAAGGAAGAGAATCGCCTCAAGCCAACTGACATGGGTATCCTAGTGACTAATATGTTGAAAGAGCATTTCAGCGATATCGTTGATTATGATTTCACTGCTGAAATGGAAAATGATCTCGATAAGATTGCTCTCGGCAAGAAAGAATGGCAACCGATTATTGCCGCCTTCTATAAACCGTTCAAGGCTAATTTGTTAAAAAAAGATAAAGAGCTTGACAAGAAAGAGCTAACCGAAGAAACGACCGATAAGATTTGTGACAAGTGTGGTAAACCGATGGTGATCAAGATGGGACGCTTCGGTAAATTCTTAGCTTGCTCCGGCTACCCAGAATGTAAGAATACCAAGCAACTCGATAGTCAAGGTGAGATTGAACCAGAAGAGAAGACGACCGAAGTTTGTGAGAAGTGTGGCAAGCCAATGGTCCTCAAGCACGGTCGCTTCGGTAAATTCCTCGGCTGCTCCGGCTACCCAGAATGTAAGAATATCAAAGCGATAAGCAAGAGCACTGGCGTCAAATGTCCTAAATGTAACGAAGGTGACATTGTCGAGAAGAAGAGCAAACGGGGAAAATTATTCTACAGCTGTAATCGCTACCCTGATTGCGAATTCGCTCTCTGGCAAAAACCAACTGGCGAACAGTGCCCTGACTGTAAATCACTCTTGACCTTCGCTGCTAAGAATATTATCAAGTGCTCCAATCCCGAATGTAAGTTCAAGAAAGAAAACGAAGCAGAAGAATAACACTCCTCACCCGCTGATATCAGCGGGTTTTTGGTATCAACGTGCAAACATTATTGGGTAAATTGCATTTTATTGTTAGCTTCTATATGATTGACTTATGACCGTAATTACTTGGGAAGATTTACGCGCCTTATTGCTCAAGAACTATCCTGACAACGATCTTCACGACGTTGCCAGAGCTTATGAATTTGCCAAACAGGCCCACAGCGGACAGAAACGCAAAACAGGCGAAGATTATATTCATCACAGTCTAGCTACAGCCTATAATTTAGCCCTACTCCACATGGATCTACCTACGATCATCGCTGGAATCTTGCATGATGTCCCAGAAGATACCACCTTCTCATTGACAGAGGTACGCAAGGAATTTGGTAACGAAGTGGCTACATTAGTAGGAGGTATTACCAAATTGGGTACCTTGAAATATCGCGGTATCGAACGTTACGCCGAAAATCTACGTAAGATGTTCGTTGCCATGGCCCAAGATCTTCGCATCATCATCATCAAACTAGCTGATAGACTTCATAACGTACAATCGCTCGACACTCATCGCCCCGACAAAGCTCTTCGTATCGCCAAGGAGACGATGGAAATCTACGCCCCGATCGCCAATCGTCTCGGTATGTTCGAGCTCAAAAGCCAACTCGAAGATTACAGCTTCCCCTATGTCTATCCCCAAGAATACGCTTGGGTGCAATCCTTGGTTCAGGATCGACTCAAATCAGATCGTAAATACATAGACCGAGTACAAAAAATTCTCTACCGAGAATTAGTCAAACAACACATCCCCATTGTTGAGATTCACGGCCGCGTGAAGCATCTTTTTAGTTTATACAAAAAGTTATTAGCTCATGGCAAAGATATCAACAAAGTCTATGATCTGGTAGCCATTCGTATCATCGTACCCACGGTAGCTGATTGCTACTCTGTGCTCGGTGTCATCCACGGACGCTGGACCCCGCTTAAGGGTCGGGTCAAAGATTATATCGCCCAACCCAAACCCAATGGCTATCAATCACTGCATACTTCGGTCTTCACCGACAGCGGTAAGGTGGTTGAATTTCAGATTCGTGACCACATGATGCACGAGATCGCCGAATATGGTATTGCTGCTCACAGTAAATACAAAGAAGCTAAACATCAATTTTACTCCAAGAAAAGTCTGCAGTGGATCACCGAGTTGATCAATTGGCAACGGACGATCAAAGATAACTTGCAGTATGTCAAGGAAATAAAAAACGACATCTTCCAGGATCGTATTTTCGTCTTCACGCCTGATGGTGATGTCATTGACTTACCAGAAGATGCCACGCCGATTGACTTCGCTTATCATATCCATTCAGAGCTCGGTGCTCACACGACGGGAGTTTTGATTAACCAACAAATTTCCTCACTTGATCACGCACTCAAAAGCGGTGATGTCATCGAAATTATCAAAGACAAAAACCGTAAACGTCCCAGTGAGGACTGGCTCAAGATCGCCCGTACTGCCACTGCCCGAGAAAAAATCCGCAATCAGTTACGACGCAATCATCCGAGCAAGATTTGGAATTAAGCCAACAGGTGATCGCTGATACGTTTCAGATCTTCGTCTGAAGACCACGAAATCTCCACCACGCCTCCATGAGGCTGTACTTTGATCGTGGTCTTGGCGCCTAACTGTTTGGTCAATTGATCTTCTAGAGATTTTAGCACCGGATCCTTCTGTAACCGGTCATGAGCAGCTACTTTGGTCGTCTTCTTGCTCACCTGTGAGACTGGCAAGCCTTGAGACAAAATGCGTTCCAACAATTTCAATTGTGCTTCTTTGGACGTCTCGCTTAATATAACCTTAGCGTGCGAGAAACTAATCTTCTCGTCACGGAGAGCTTGCTTCACCTCTTCTGGTAAATTGAGTAAGCGCAAAAAATTAGCTACACTCGAACGACTCTTACCTACACGACCGGCCACTTCTTCTTGGGTTAAGTTGAATTCTTGCATCAGTCGCTGATAGCTAGCAGCCTCATCCAGAGGGTTAAGATTCTGACGTTGAATATTCTCTACCAGAGCCAATTCTAATTTCTCCTGCTCCTCTGCCTGGCGGATAATGACCGGTACTTCGGTCAAGCCAGCTAATTTGGAAGCCTGTAGGCGTCGTTCACCAGCAATCAACTGATAACGGTCAGGTCCTGCTGGCGCGATGACCAGGGGCTGGATGATACCATACTGCTTGATCGAATCAGCTAATTCCTGGAGTGCCACCTTGTCGAATTGTGTACGCGGCTGCCAGGGGTTGGTGCTAATAGCAGTTATCGGGACTTTGCGTACTGATTGCTGCTGAGATACTGGTACAACCGGTGTGGCACTGGGCACAACACTATCATGAGAACTTTTGGGTATCAGGGCGCTTAGTCCCCGACCGAGACTTGAACTAGGCATAGGCTTGTATGATTTCAGTGGCTAATTGTTGATAAGCTTGTCCCCCGCGTGAATGAGTATCGTATTCTCTGATCGATATTCCATGAGAAGGCGCTTCCGCTAAACGCACATTTCGGGGAATAACTGATCGGAAAATTTTGTTAGGGAAATATTGATACAGTTCCTGAAATACTGCTTCTGACAATTTATTCCTTCCATCAAACATGGTTAGCACCGCTCCCAATACTTGGATATCAGGATTAAGGCTATCTTTGATCAGACGAATAGTATTGAGTAGCTGGCCCAAGCCTTCGAGCGCGTAGTATTCACATTGCACTGGTATCAAAACATGTTTACAGGCTACCAGCCCGTTAATGGTCAGTAAACCTAGTGAGGGCGGATTATCGATTAAGACGAAATCATAGTACGGAGCGATCTCCTGAAGATTTTGTTGTAAGACATATTCTCGAGTAGGGTGGTTTACTAGATCGATAGTTGCGCCGGCTAAATTGGGTGTCGATGGAGCAATATGCAAATTATCACTCACCATTTTAATAACCTCCGTAATTTTCTTGGGTTCAAAAACCAACACTTCATAGATGCCCTCTGGCAAAGTCTTGTGGTCGACGCCCAATCCTGAGGTAGCATTACCTTGGGGATCCATATCAACTACCAAGACACGTTTACCCTGCTCGGCTAGGTAAGCAGCCAAATTAATAGCAGTCGTAGTCTTACCTACGCCCCCCTTCTGATTGACGATAGAAATAATGTGAGCCATGGTTTAAGGAATTTGTGGTGGTTGAATTGGCGCGTCAGCGCTCTGTATCGTACCGTCAGGCAAACCCTGAATAGCGTAGTAGCAACCAGCTGAACCACACCCCCAAGTACGGCCAAACGCCTGACGATTGGGGCGCTCCAATAAATATTGGTAGAAAAACTTCGACCCCTCCGAACTGCCACCATACCCTTGATAATCATACAGTTGAGGCAGGGCACGATTATATTGACAGCTTCGCTCTTGCGGGTCAATAGGAAAATTCTGTCGGGAAAAATATTGATCTCGAGGACTGAAAGAACCATCAATCAAGGGAAACCAGTTGGTTGGCCAATCGGGTCCAGAGCCACAGCTGCAACGACGAACGGAACTGCATCGAGTATAATATTCTGTCTCTCCAGAAGCAGAGCTTAACTGATTGGCCTGACAGACTGAAACATTGCAGCTATCGTATCTATTGGCTGAACTAGCAGCCATGGCATTGGTCATATACGGCCATTCGCCATAATCTAAGTAATAACTTTGCAGCGCAGTCAAAATATTTCTTGTATCCAGCATTCGCTTGGCGTCTCGTGCCGCACGCCGTGCATCATTGACATTAGCAATAGTGATGCTCGACAGAAGCATCATAATAGAAATTACTGCCAATAGTTCAATTAGCGTGAAACCTCGTTGTCTCATAAAGCACAATCATTGCACCTCTTCATTATACCACAGCCGATGATTGAGAATTATTTATGATTACGTGACTTCATCAATTCGATGATCGGCGGGACGACGGAAATCAAAACTATACTTGCCACGATCAACAGTAGATATTTTTCGACATCGGGAAACCAACGACCCAGATAGTAACCCAACAATGTAACCAGAACCGACCACAGCAAGGCGCCAACAATATTATAAATGAAGAATACTCTATAACGCATATTCCCTACTCCTGCTAATATTGGCGCTAAACTTCGAACCACGGGTATAAATCGAGCCAAGACTAAGACTTTTGAGCCGTAGCGTTCGTAGAAATGCTGCGTCTTGATGACGTAGCTTTTACGGAAAAAAAGAGAATCTTCGCGCGTAAATATCTTAGGGCCAATCCTATGTCCAAATGAATACCCCACATTATCTCCGATAACTGCAGCTAAGAAACAGCCGAGTAGTAGCCAAGTGATTGAGAAAATGCCCTGAGATGCTAGTAAGCCAGCAGTGAATAACAATGAATCGCCCGGCAAAAAAACGCCGATGAGTAATCCTGATTCAGCAAAAACAGTGAGGAATATTCCGATATAACCGACGCTAGTTATAAGACTAATAAGGTCAAGATGCAAAAAACTCATGATTATAATTCTATTACCGTTGTATTTGGTAGCGACTTTTTAATTACCGTCAAATCCTGATTAGAGTAGGCATTACCAGTTAAACGCAATAACTTCAAATGCTGCAAATTACCCAACTCTTGAGGTAAACCCGTGAGTTGGTTATATGATAGATCTAATTCTTCCAGATTAGAAAGTTGACCTATCTCGGCTGGCACACCGGTCATTTGGTTGTGATCAGCTTTGAGAACTTTAAGCTGGGATAAAAATCTAATCTCTCCTGGCAAAGAACCCGAGAGCCGATTATGCGAAATATCTAAACTAATGATCGAAGTGCTCTTCAGTACAGAGCTTGGTAACTGGGTTAACCCTCGATTACTAAGAGTAATAATCGCTTCCTGCTTCATGGGAACAGGTACCGATGTGGTACTATCGGAAGCCCGATAGATCGTACAGCCCGCCAAGAGGATGGCCAAAAAACCCAGTGATAATAATTTATTCATTAGGATATCATAGCCTAATACAGAAGAATCCGCCACTAGCTACTCGCACCGAGGCAATTATAAACCAAACTAATATGTTTGCTACCGCTTCTTAATCGGTTTGACCTCTGTCACGGCTACCGAAGGGTTTTCTTCGTCCTTGAATGCTCCTCGTAGCTGTCTCGTAGCTTGTACGATATTCTTGGCTAATTCTGGAATTTTACGAGAACCAAATAACAACACCAAGACAACAGCAATAACTATCAATTCCTTGGAACCAATATCAAACACCGATCACCTAATTAATGTTAAATCTAATGAAAACCAATGGGTCGTTTCTTACGATGACGTAAGAACATGACTGCCATGTAAACACCATACAACACCATCAGCCCGATAACAACCACTACGAACCAAGTGACCCAAGTAAGCGGCTTCTGGGAAGTTGGCTGCATCTGAATCTTGCTGACATTACCGGCCTTATCATAGGCAGCAATGGTAATAATTGATTTTTCTGTCTGGTCTAGTAAAACATAAGTGCTTCCAGAGCGAACTGCGGGACGATCACCTTCCGACACTTCATAATGATCAATGCCTGACTGATCATCCACAGCAGAAATGGTGATAAACTTTTGTCCATTAAACACCGTATCATTCTGACCAACCGCTACAGTGATATCATGAGGACCCTCTTTATCTCCGGCAATAATGTCTAACCAATGGTTGGTACCTTGGTCTGTTTTGGGTTGGATAGTTAAGGTCAAAGACTGGGTAGCGGTAGTGATCGGTGTTGCTTTACCATCATTATCGTAGGCTTTAATATTTTCTGGTGTAATCGTCACATCACCGACAGAGTCAGCGGTGAAGACAATTTTGAACAATAAACCATCTTTGCTATTGAAACCACCCGGAGTACCTCCAACGAAGGAAATCTTAGACTTCGAATCCAATGACGGAGTCTTGAGCCAATAGCGCAGACTTGATCCAGCTAGAGTAAACTCTGTGATGCTGATATGATCAACTCCAGAGGAAACATCGATCTCACCTTCAATCGTATTGGGTCGTTTGCCTTGCGTATCAAAATGAACACTGACCAAGGCTGTATCGCCCACAGCTATAGTCGAATTTTCGGCTCGTATAGAAGCAGTGGCAGCTAACACGATCTGCGGTCCTAGACAGATGCCGAGAAGTGTTAGTAAAACTAATAATCGTAATGACAAGAAAGATTTCATATTATTTCTTACTTCCCCATTGATACATCAAAATTGAGAAATCAATAGTATTTACTTGTTTATCACTGTTGACATCGACGCAGGTATTCCTGAACGGCCAGACAGTCTTCCAGAAGGTCAGAAGAATAGAGAAATCGATAGAATTAACTTTCTTATCATGATTGAAGTCGGCACCGTCACAGACCGGTGGCGTTACTACTGGAGGTGGTGTACCACCACCTCCACCTCCGCCGCCTCCTCCTCCACCACCAGGCGAACAAGATCCACAGTCTTGAGGACAACTCGAACAAGACTCACCAGCACCGCAGATATTATTGCCGCACGACTGTGGTGCAGAGTCAATTGCAGTAAAAGATCTTGAAGCTCCGGAACTCTCAGATCCGAAATGCACTAACAATTTGAAGTAATAATTACCCGCAGTAGAAACAGTAGCCGATAAATTAGTATTGAAGTCTTCGCCAGCATTAATATACTTGGCTGCAGTAGCATGATAAA
The DNA here is from genome assembly GCA_964540995.1 of uncultured Gammaproteobacteria bacterium. Taxonomy (GTDB): domain Bacteria; phylum Patescibacteriota; class Patescibacteriia; order UBA1558; family 2-01-FULL-52-15; genus JAZDLR01. The sequence goes on from CAZIOU010000007.1 coordinate 51,907, forward strand.
CATCATCTCCTCCGCCGCAGGCATTGGAGGCACTGGAAACTACACACCACTCATATTGATACTCGTAGCCCGTCAGACCTTCATTGGTAATAGTCACATTAGCTTCAATAGACGGGATCGTATCGTCGGTAATACTGTTGATCAGCACTTGAGCTGGCGAGCCTTCCACTGTCCAATAGTCATTAGTCTGAATAGTTTTGCCACTTTCTACTTGAGCTGAAACGGACGACTCCCAGAGACCCTGCGTGGCACCAGAGGACACTACATAGGTATATTCATATACACCGTTGGAAAGATTGGTCATTGACGCACCAGAAACAATCACATTACGGTCGGTATCATACAAGGTAATCGTTGGCGCAGCGAAGCCATTCGTCGGAACAGACTGATAATTCGTTAGATATACTTTGGCACGATACGTCTTACTAGCTTGCACTCGATCCACATTGGACATACTGACAGTCCAACCTGCCTCTTGCGCTGATTTCATAGCGGTAATGTTGGTCCAGTCGATAGTGTCGGTCTTGGTTTTGATGCCGGTAACATCGGACCAGTTGATAGTATCTGTGTTAGTCTTGATGGCCGTGACATTATTCCAGTCAATGGTGTCAGTCTTGGTTTTGATCTGACCATTGCTTGTAACTATACCGGTAACATCGGACCAGCTGATAGAA
>CAZIOU010000008.1:0-51889 GCA_964540995.1 uncultured Gammaproteobacteria bacterium
TGCCAGATGCGGTAGTTGTTCGCTTCAGAGTAGACGGTGAATTGCAAGATAAAGTTGAGCTACCGACGCAGATTCATGACGCTTTGATCGCGCGTATCAAGATCTTAGGCAATCTCCGGATAGACGAACATCGTGTACCACAGGATGGACGTTTCTCTTTCAAGCTAGAAGATGAAGAGGAATCAGTTCGTGTGTCGATTATCCCGGCTTTCTATGGTGAAAAAGTAGTTATGCGTTTGATGACTGACGAAGCGCAGAACCTTAATTTGCAAGATCTAGGTTTCACCGACAAAAACGAAACTATCTTGCGACGAGAAATTGATAAACCCTTTGGTATGATCTTGGTCGTCGGTCCGACAGGCTCTGGTAAGACGACGACACTGTATTCGGTGCTTAATATTCTCAATACTGAAAATGTAAATATCTCTACCATCGAAGATCCGATTGAATACGGTGTGCGTCGCGTCAATCAGACGCAAGTTAATCCGCAAGCAGGCTATGATTTTGCTTCTGGTTTACGCGCTCTATTACGCCAAGATCCGGATATTATTATGATCGGAGAAATTCGTGATGGTGAGACAGCCCAGATCGCCGTTCGTGCCGCTCTGACCGGTCATTTGGTCCTATCTACCTTGCATACCAACAATGCTTCCGGCGTACCCCCACGTTTGCTAGACATGGGAGTGGAGTCCTTCTTGGTCGCTTCAACGCTCAATGTCGTCATCGCGCAACGTTTGGTACGTAAGATTTGTCTTGATTGTATTGAAAGTTACAAATTGACTCAAGAGGAGCTGGCCAATCTAGCCAAGGAATTTAATTTGGAGAAAATGTTAACCCGTTTTAAGACCATCGGAGTAGTTGATCAGAAAGTAGCAGCTTTTAGTGAGCTGACCTTCTACCGTGGCAAGGGTTGTGATCGTTGTCATCATTCAGGCTACGCTGGTCGTATCGGTGTCATGGAATTATTGGAGAACACAGAACCAGTCCAGCAAGCAATTATTAAGCAAGTAGCGTCTAATGACATTGAGAAAATTGCCTTTGATCAAGGTATGATTAGTATCTTCGAAGACGGTTGGCAGAAAGCTCTAGTTGGAGTGACGACGATTGAAGAAGTGTTACGTATCAAACGAGAATAATGGAATATTTAGATATTCATGAGAAGGCTATCCAACCCACGCCGATACAACCAGCTCATGTGGAGGAGCAATCCAATACTTTGATAGCGGCACAGGTGGAAGCCAAGAAACAGATGAAGGCACAACGCGAGAAGAAAGAGCGTAAGTCTTCGTTTTGGCGTCTGACAACCGGCAAGGTTACTTTGACTGAGAAGGAAGTTTTTATGGATAATTTGGCAACCATGCTCAAAGCTGGTTTGCCGCTGGCAGCTGGTCTGTCGACGCTGGCTGTTGAGATGCGCAATAAATATTTCAAAGGCATCTTGTTGGATATTAAGTCATTGGTCGAAAATGGAGAAAACTTTTCCATCGGATTGAAACGTTATCCCAATGTCTTCCCGGATATTTTAGTCGCTACTATCGAAGTAGGAGAGTCGAGCGGACTATTGTCAGAAGTGTTAGGACATTTGGCTACGTTACTCAAAGCCGAACGGGCATTAAAAAGTAAAGTTATGGGAGCATTGATGTATCCTATTGTTGTTATGGTGGCTCTCGTAGGTGTGAGTTTGGTGCTGACGCTTTTCGTCTTTCCTAAATTGATCGAAATTTTCAAAAGCGCAGGTGTTGACCTACCAATAGTCTTATTATTGGTGCAAGGTTTGATCTATATATTAAATAACTACGGTTGGTACCTCATTGGTGGTATATTTGCTCTGGGAGTGGGTTTCAAAATGCTCTTTCGTCTATCAGGCCCCAAATATTGGCTGCACGCGCAATCCCTGAAATTGCCTATTGCTGGACCGCTGATTAAGGAGATTGCTCTCACCCGTTTCACCGGCAATCTTAAATTACTACTCGCCTCTGGGTTGCCTATTATCAAATCGTTAGAAACAGTATCGGCGACAGCCAGTAATTTACAATTTCGTCGTGCCATCGTGGCTATGTCCGAAGAGTTGTCCAAAGGCCTGACGCTAAATGCTGCAATGGCCAGTCGTCCGCAACTCTTCCCTTCGATCGTCGTCCAGCTGACCAAAGTAGGAGAAGAAACTGGAGAATTAGAAACCATTCTAGGCAAAATTTCTGAATACTACGATACGCGCGTCAATAATGTCTTGGCTAATCTGTCGACTATTATCGAACCAATTATGTTGGTTGGAGTCGGTATCGTTGTGGGATTTGTGGCCGTGTCAGTTATCGGTCCAATTTACGAACTAACCAATAGCTTCGGTGATACCAAATAAATATCAGGCAGGATTTACCGCCTTGGAGATAGTTATTACGATTTTAATTCTGGGTATCTTGGCTACGTTGGGTCAAGGTAGTTATGCTGTCTGGCAGAAGAATGTTCATATTCATAATGCTACCGAAGAACTCAAAAGTTCATTAGTTCAAGCCCAGCAGAAAGCTGCTGCGTCAGCGGACGGAACATCATGGGGTATACATCTGGAGGCTGATCGTTATACAGAATTTGCTGGTGATATCTATAGCATCAATAATCCAACTAATGTTGTTAAGAGTTTGGTCGGATTAACAATAGTCAACCCCACCACAAGTCTGTCTGATGGGACCAGCGGCCATAGTCCTGACGTGGTGTTCTTCAAATTCACAGGACAGACAGTCAACAGTGGTATGATTATATTACAAGTTGCAGCTGAGCCGACAATACAAAGATCAATAGTAATATCTAATGTGGGAGTGATTCAATAATATGCGCCGAGGATTCTCCATGATCGAAATCCTAATCTCAATCGCCTTCATATCGGTGCTAACTTTGATATTGGTCAGTGTTGTCAATTTTAGTCACAATTTACGTCGAACTGATCAAGAGAAGACCCAGGCAGCGCTCTATGCTCAAGGCGCGGTCGAGGCAGTACGACAACTGTCCTGGACTAAGCTAACCAACGGTACGTGGCATCCGGCCATTGACGTCTCGCAGCAGTGGTCGTTGGCAGCGGGAAGTGAACTACTGGACAATAAGTTTACTCGGTCGGTGGAGATCGGAGATGTGTATCGTAGTTCAAGCCAGAACGGACAGGTTTACGGTTTGATCACTGCCAATGGTGGCTTCAATGACCCAAGCACCAAGAAGATAATAGCTACTATTAGTTGGGCGGGAGTTGATGGTCCGAAGCAGTTCACGATGGAATCCTACGTTCATCGTTATGCAGCTGATCGTTGGGTGCAGACTGATTGGAGTGCGGGTCCAGGACAGGCTGATTGGAGCACGACTAATAAATTTTTTAGCAAAGATAGTGGTGCTGATATCATTATTCCGGGCATAGTTTCTTTGTCAGCTGGCTTCATTGATTGGACTAAGGCATCCACCACTGCCACCTACAATACGGCGGGAAACTTCGACGACGAAGATGTCTATGAAAAGGACGGTAAAGCTTATCTGGTGACAGTTAATAATTCGTCAGGTCCAGAATTCTACATTCTAGATGTCAGCAATCCCAAGAATGCTACACTAATTAGTAACAAAGAGGTTGGCTCCTCTGTCTATTCGGTTGTTGTTCGTGGCAACTTCGCGTATATCGCGACAGGTGATAACTCCAAAGAGCTACAGGTTCTGGATATTAGTAATAGTTCGGCGCCTAATGTCGTAGCTACGTACGATTTACCGTCAAATACTGACGCCACAGATGTACAGGTTGATGAAAATGAAGTTTATGTTATTCAGGGTACTACCATTTATGCTTATCACCAGAATACGCCATCGTCCTTACAGCTGGACACTTCGTTAACTATTACTGGCGGTAACGCAACCAAGATATATTTGGCCCAACACTACCTCTATGTGGCCACCGAAAGCGCAAATTCAGAGTTATTGATATACGATGTCACCACGCCGAGTAGCATGTATCAGATTGGTCGGTTCAATGTGTCCGGCTCTTTGAAATCAACGGATGTCTTCGTAGTCGGTAGCAGGGCGTACCTCGCTACGCAGAATAGTGGTTCTGGGCCGGAGTTCTATATCTTGGATATTGGTGATCCCAGTAATCCCCAACTTCTAGGTAGTTGGGAAGAGGGCGAGACAATTCATGCTATCTCTATCGTTAATTCTTACGCTCTGATTGGTAGTAATTTTAATAATAAAGAACTTGAGGTGCTCGATATTAGCGTGCCAAGCTCCATTAGCTATATCTCTGGTTTTAACCTATCTGGTTATATCTTGGGCATGTCGGCCAATTGTTCGGTCGTCTATGCTGCTACGAGTAGTAACACGGAGGAATTCTTCATTGTCTCTACTGGTGTAACTGATTGTGACTATGCCAACGCTGGTCAATTGGAATCCTCCACCTATGATGCTGGTAGTGATGAGGTGGTCTACAATTGGGTTTCTTGGTCGAGTCATGTACCAGTCAGTACTTCGATCAAGATGCAGATTGCGACCAGCGCCTCCATTAACGGACCCTGGACTTATGTTGGACCTGATGGTACCGGGGCTAGTTACTATACAGTCGGTGCTAAAGAGTTTATTAATTACTCGTTTCACAAAGATCAACGTTACATTCGGTATAAGGCCTATCTTGTCAGCCAGGCTGACCTACAAACCCCTATCCTAGAGGAAGTTACTGTTAGTTATAGTACCTATGAATAAACAACGTGGATTCACCTTAATTGAAGCGGTCGTTTATCTGCTTATTGCCAGCTTACTTTTGGCCGTAATTTTTAATGTCCAGAATTCAGTATTTCGTGTCAGCCGACAATTACGCGTTGCGCATGAAGTACAGCAGAATGTTCGTTTCTTAACCAACACTATCGGCAACCGACTTCATAATGTGGTGACTATTGAAGATATCAGGCCAGCAGCTGAAGTAGCTCGTTTCTATCCAGACACAGAACACCGTTGGACATTACGAATCGATAATGGTCAATTGCAATTATTAGATCAAGTTTTCGACCAACCTTCTGCTACTTGGGTCAACACAGCTGCCGATTATCAGACATTAACTACTGACAAAGCGGTTATTTCCAACTGGTCTATCATTCCGGTGAAGAATTCTGAAGGTACGGCGTATACCAGCGCTCAGATAACATTTACCCTTACTATTGGTACTGCATCTGAACCATTTGGCTTTTATCAAGGAAATTATCAAATGATAGTAGGAGCTAGAAATTAATATGGCTGCTCGTAAAGGTGCTACAGTTCTAATTGCCGCGCTAGTCGTGACAGCAATTGTATTGTCAATTGTATTGTCGATGTTGGTTTTGGCCCTAGATAATCATGCTGGTGTCAAATCATTTGTGGCTAGCTTGCAATCATTTTATTCAGTCGAAAGTAATTTAGAAGAATCGCTCAATCAGCTTCGGGTAGATCCTGGTAATTCTAGCTTCACGGCTATAACAGTCGGTGGGGTGGGTGCTAGTATCAAGCAGTCAGTGTCGCAAACATCATGCCTCAATGACCCGCAGTGCCAGTATACGCCCGATAGCGGGTGGTGGGGAGAGTATTTCAACTATTCTAAGAACGATCCTGATATGGAGAATGGAGCTGTCTGGGGAGGCACTCCGACACCGACGCAGCACTATTGGTATGATGACGCTTACAAGAAATTTGAGCGTGTCGATGCTAATTTGGAGTTTGGTGATCAGTGGTTCCCTTTTGACGGTACAGCTTGGGAAAATAAAGAAGGTTTCGCTCACGATTATCATTATGGTACTCACTGGCGGGCCAAAGTAGTAGCGACTGCTTCGGCGCCATATGATTATCAACTTTCAACCGATGATGACTCTTGGGTCTTAGTCAATGGAGTGGTGGTGGTAAATAATAGCGGTGTGCATGGTTCATTTACGAAAACAGGACAGATCTATCTGTCCCAAGGAAGTAATGTGGTAGAGGTCTATTTTGCTGAACGACACACCACTGATTCATCAATGACGTTCAAATTTATAGATGGCAGTCTTAGTATTACGCCGTGGCCAGAGGGTTGTGCTGATATCACTGGCTGTCAATCAGTTATCGAGGCGCGTGCGACTTCCACCAATGCAGTGCGTAAGGCCGAGTATAGCTGCGATCAAGTGTTATCTAGTTGTGTTTGGTCGGAAGTGGCACCTTAATCTGGTAGCTGATGATCGTGATAGCCACGAGTAAGAAATATTGAACACTCAAATCATTACGGAAATACGGAACGTCTACCAAGCCATGCATTAGTAGAGCGATAAAGGCCAGTAGTAATCCCTGTTGGATCGCCGATGGGGATTTTAGTTTCCATAAAGTAACGAGCAAGTAGAGTAAAAGGCTTAAGAAAGCAATCGCACCGATCAATCCTAATTCCGCCCAGAAATTAAGCAGGATGTTATGAGGGTATAAGAAAATTTCTAGAAAGTTATGTCTATGATATGGCAGTAGGGCTGATTGATAGCCAGCCAAGCCGCTACCAAGTAGCCAGTGATGTGATAGTAGTGTTGCAGTTTCACGCCATTGATCGATTCGAATTTCCAAAGAGCTAGATGTTAGTGTTAGTGTTTGCGTTGTAATTCGCTGCCACTGCGTTTGGAAATTTGGTGTCGATAGATAATACCAACTAGCCAAGAGTGTAATCGTTATTAGTAGCCAAGACCAGAGACGGGTATGAGGATGTCGCCACAGAATTACAATGAAGCAGATCATGAGGGCAGCTAAGGCGCCAGCTGTATGAGCCATGATAATCAGCCCTAGACCAGCGATAATTACCAGGCTGGCCAATATTCTCCATGAGCTACGGAAACCGCTCCACCAGCCGAGATAGAGGGCTACAATGGGCGTTATGAACAGGCTGGTACCATTGGGGTAACCATAAATAGTGGTAATTCTTCTGGTGGCGCTAGCGGACCAGAACTCACTAGGTATGCTCCAGCCAGTGAGATATTGGATCAGGCCAAGGGGAAATAGGAGAAGAATATGTGCGCCCAAGATCGCCAAGATGATTTCGATATGTCTTTTTGTTTGCAGCGAGTAAGTAGCTACCAACAAGATCATGATTGGCTCTAGGAAGTAGGCTTTCCACTGTCCCCAAGCAGCTAGCTGATTGGGCGAGATCCAAGCTGATACAGTAGCAGCCAAGAGTAAGAGGCTGATCAATACTCGAACTATCAATGGTACGAGATTAACGCGGGGCTGCGACCAGTTCAAGACGGAACGCCAGATACCAGCACGAATGATCCACAGCACGAATAAGAGTATGATAGCTAATTCCAAAATTGTCGTCGGTATATTCCAGAGACGCAGGCGAATAAGATAAGTCGGCAGTAGCGCGGTGACAGCATACAACCCGTAGCGACTAGATTTCCAACTTAGTAGAGCAACGATAATAATTGCCACTAATCCCGCTACAACTAATAACGGTGAGGAGACAAAATCAATCATGCCGTTGGTTTCAGTAGCGATTTAATTTCTGACCAGCTAATAGCAGAAGTGAGTAGTAGACCTAAGATGTAGATAATAGCGCCGATAATGACCTGAATCAGTAGCGGCAAGAAATAGAGACCAGCGATAACGATCATCATAATAATGCTAGCTAACAGACTTTTGCCGGCTACGAGCAATTTCGGTCGATAAGCAAATTGTTTTCGCACTACGAGCCAAGCAAACAGTACAATCAGTAGCTCTATACCGACAGTTACCCAGGCTGCTCCCCAGTAGCTGAAGCGGGGAATAGTCAGCCAGTAACCAATGATCGAGAGGACGGCTGCTAGCAAAAAGTATTTCATCATCTGCTTCTGTCGTTCCATCGTTAGTACCAGATAGGTTCCTAAGGTGCCGAAGAAAATTATAGCCGTAGCAACTATTAATATGGAGAGTAGCGGTCCGGCAGCAGCGAAATCAGGACCAGCCACCAAGACCATAAGCGGTGTGGCAACTACCAAAGTACCAGCTACCATTGGTATAGTTATTAAGGAGAAAACATCGAAGGCTTTCTGCCAGATAAGATGTAGTCGAGTGTAATCTCGCACTACCCAGGCGGCGGTGAAGAGTGGTAAGAGAAGCCCCATAAACATATGAGGGAAGGTAGTGACAATTTCCAAGACGCGATAGGCGGCGCCGTAGATACCGACATCACTAGCGGGCTGGTAAAATGACAAGAAGACAGTATCGATTTTGAAATAGATTAAGTTAAGAGTTGTCGTTACTGCTAAGGGCCAAGTTTTGATTAAGATAGATTTCCAATAGCTCAAATCCCAAGCTAGACCGAGACGATAAGTGCGGTAGGTCCAATAGAGGATTAGCAAGAAGAAGAGAGCCGAGGCAGCTGATGAAGCGTACAATATGCCTTGCAGTGAAGTTTGATGTCCGATAGCGTAGACGATCAAGGCCAATAAGACGACTTTGCTCACTAAGCTACTGATAGCGACACGAGGCATGGTGAAGCTCTTCTGAAATAGTGCCGTTAATACCGTGATTAAGCTGACGAAGAAAAATGAAGCTACGAGTGCGAGGACGCCTAATTTGATAGTTGGTGGATAGGGCAAGAATTGAATCAAGACGCAACCAATAATGAAACCGACGGTGGCAGTGACGAGACGTAGCGTGAAGATGTTATTGAGTATCTTGGTGTGCTGCTCTTCTGGTCGGGCTGATAGTTCGCGCAACAAGGTGAGGTACAAACCAAAATCTAGGGTAATACTGACCAACTGCAACCAAGCCATAACAGTGGTGTAGTAACCAAATTGGGTCTGCCCCAGATATCGGGTGATCAGTCCCAAGGTGAAAACACCGATTATAAGCTCAACGATTCGGAGGCCGATCTGCCAGACGGTATTGGAGAATATTTTGGAAGCCTGTGACATAGACTGATACATTATACGATATTTAGCTTGAATTACGAAGTTATCCTCATATTATGGCCTATATTAGCCATTTTATATATAACTATTGACAATGGTATGAATATATGTTAATATATAGAATTGAAAGTTCTATTTACTGGTTATCCATTAGCCAAACCGATAGTGGGTGAGGTTATAGATAACTGACAGATGCGATTCGTCTTCAGCAACTGTGAACAGTGGAGGGAAAAATGACAGTGACGTGGCTTCACGATCTGCCTGGACAAAGCGGTTTGACTATTCGTGAGGAGAAACTGCAAACTACTCACGGCATCCCTCTCGGCCAGCTGGTTGAGGTGGAGCTCAACGATGAGCATAGCCCGTGCTGGCTAAAAGGAAGGGCTCGACTCATCGTTGTCGGACATATCAGGGACTGTGACGGAACTCCCTTGTATGCTCTTTCTGCCTGGCCAATTCGCGTAAGTGGCACGAGCACGCGTGAGAACTGTTTGATGTCCATGCACACGCCGTATTTTTCGCAAGGTCATGCTGAGACTGATCTGACGCCTGTGAAGGGAGAAGCGGTGGAGATGTGGCATCAAAGCATCTATGAGTATCTCAAGAGTTTCCAGTTGCCTCATGAATGAGGTTAAAGAAAGAAAGCGGGTTCGCAAGAATCCGCTTTTTCTATTCATGTGAGCTGGATCTTTTCAAATACAAACGAGACAGGTGATCTCCTGCCCCATTTGTATTTTATCAAGTGTATTATTCAGCTTGAGCTTTGGCTTCTATTTTTACCGCTGCCATGATCTGTTTGCGAATCTCGGCTTGAATCTTTTTATCTTCTTTGAGGAAGGATTTGGCTGTCTCTCTACCGACACCGAGCTTAACGTCATTGAAAGAGTAGGAGTTGCCTGACTTATTGATGACGGTGTATTTCACACCTTCATCGAGCAAGTCACCAGCGACAGAAATCCCTTCATTGTACATAATATCGAATTCGCAGGTTTTGAATGGTGGAGCGATCTTATTCTTGACGATCTTACAGTTCACACGATTACCGATAATCTTTTCTGCTTGTTTGATTTGCGCCGCGCGTCGTACTTCGATACGAACTGAAGCGTAGAATTTCAAAGCGTTACCACCAGTGGTAGTTTCTGGATTGCCGAAGAAGACGCCGATCTTCATACGAATCTGGTTGATGAAGATAACAGTCGTATTACTCTTATGAACGATACCAGCTAATTTGCGCAGAGCTTGACTCATCAGACGTGCTTGTAAACCCATGTGTGAGTCACCCATCTCACCTTCAATTTCGGCTTTGGGTACCAAGGCCGCTACCGAGTCAACTACCACGACATCGACCCCGCCCGAACGTACCAGAGCTTCGCAGATTTCGAGAGCTTGTTCGCCAGTATCTGGTTGGGAGATCAACATCTCTTTGACATTGACTCCGATTTTCTTGGCGTATTCTGGATCGAGTGCGTGTTCGGCGTCAATGAAGGCTGCTACACCGCCTCGTTTCTGAGCTTCGGATACGATGTGTTGGGCTAGGGTCGTCTTACCAGAGGATTCAGGTCCGTAGATTTCAATGATACGGCCACGAGGGACACCGCCGATACCAAGGGCGATATCCAGCGACAGACAGCCGGTAGTGATAGCTTCGACATCAAGGCTCTTGGTCTCGCCTAGTTTCATTATTGATCCTTCACCGAAACGAGCTTTGATCTGACTCATGGCCTCTTGGGCAGCTTTGATTTTTTCTTCTGACATAGTATTGGTTTAATAGTAAGGCCTGTTTTTTCTCCTTCAGCCGAATAATTCCTGCACCCATCATTAGCATGATCGGGTGAAGGAGGGCGCTATGATTTCGGCGAAATGGTAGTAGGTGTGCTCGTAGGAGCCGTCTCTGGTGGTGTTTCCCGTACCACCTGAATGGTTGCTTCGAATTCCCGACTATGCTTTTTTTTAGCATGAATGGTGATTATGTTCAAGCCATCTGACAAGGGGATGTCCTGACGGAAGCCTCCATGATCGTCCACCATAATATCTTTGTCATTGAACCAGACTTGAGCGCCAACTTCGGTTTTGCCACTCAAGGTCATCGAGGTCTGGGAAGTTTTCTGGTCTTTGATCGGCTGATCGAAGGTAATGCTAGGTGCTTGGAAGGTCTGGATCAAGAACCAGATGAGATAGCCAAGTAATACGACGGCTGCTAGAACCACTCCGAGTCGTTGAAGCGCGCGCGGGCCAGTAACTACTTTGAGCAGCGATTGCCACTTGAAACTTTGACGCCACTTAGGGGCTTGTTCACTGATGTGATGCTGGATATTTTTTTCCTGCTGATACTGTTCGACGCAGGCGTCACCATCGAGTCCCAGATAGGAAGCGTACTTCTTGATCCAAGAGCGAGCATAGCCTTCGCCCGGCAAAAGCTGGTTGGTAGATTGTTCTAGTGCTTGAATATATTTTTCTTGAATACTTAAAATAGTCGCTACATCGGTAAGCGACAGTTTCTTGGCCAGACGCGCATGGGAGAGTCGTTCTCCGAGCGTGGTACCAACCTCAAGGGGTTTCTGCTTGAACGAGTGCATCAGTACTTATTGGAAATATTCAGGTGGTTGGTTTGTGTTTTGGTTTTCGTCTACTTCTTCGTCAGCAGTATCTGCGCCGGCTGATTGCCTGGCGGCACCGCTTAGATAATAGTCTAATTGTTCTGATTCGATCATCACTTCGCGCGCTTTGGAACCTTGAGCTGAACCGACGATGCCGAGGTCTTCTAAGGTGTTGAGCAGACGGGCAGCTTTGGCATAGCCAACACGCATACGACTTTGTAACATGGTAGCTGAGCCCGCGTTGGCGCGGATGACGAGTTCGGCGGCTTCTCGGATCTCTTCAGCATCATCAGCGGCGTCGAAGTTTCCCGAGCTGCTACTGCCACCGGCATGAGCGGCACCGGAAGTAATCTCATTGTTGTACTCTGGTTCACCGGTCTGACGCAAGAAATCGGCTACGGCTTTGACTTCTTTCTCCGACACATAGGCTCCTTGGATACGTTTGGGCTTGGACAGTTCAGCGCTGATAAAGAGCATGTCACCATTGCCGAGAAGCTTCTCGGCGCCAGACATATCAAGGATAGTACGTGAGTCGGCTTGGGACGCTACCGAGAAAGCAATACGACTCGTAATATTGGCTTTGATCAAACCGGTAATGACATTGACCGACGGTCGTTGCGTTGCCAGTATCAAGTGAATACCGACAGCGCGAGCCATCTGGGCTAATCGGACGATAGCTGATTCTACTTCTTTGGCCGCTACTTGCATCAAGGTATTGAATTCGTCGACGATAATGACGAGATATGGCATACGAACGTCATTGCCACTATTGTAACTTTCGATATTACGTTTACCGGCAGCAGCCAATATCTCGTAGCGCTTATCCATTTCAGTTACTACCCAGCGTAAAGCATTGATAGTTGCTTTGGCATCAGTAATAATTGGAGTCATCAGATGAGGAATGTCTTGATATAGCGATAGCTCGACGCGTTTCGGATCAACTAAGATTAATTTCAGATCAGAGGGTGAGTTCTGCCATAGCATACTCATGATGACACTATTGATAGCCACTGATTTACCGCTTCCGGTCGCACCAGCGATCAAGAGATGGGGCATTTTAGTCAGGTCAGCCATGTTGGCTTTGCCTGAAACATCTTTACCCAGTGCCAACATGAGATTGCTTTTGCGATTATGATAGGTTTCGCTGGTCAGTATTTCTCGTAAGCGAACAATAGAAACAGTTTGATTAGGCACCTCGATACCGATCAGTGATTTACCAGGAATTGGCGCTTCGATACGGATGGGATGAGCAGCGAGAGCTAGAGCAATATCATTTTGCAGGGTTGTAATCTGCGATAGCTTCACGCCGTCATCTGGTTTAAGGGTGTATTGGGTCACCGTCGGTCCGATATTGACGTCGTCCATGGTGACACCGATACCAAAAGTTTCCAAAGCTTTCTGAATCTTTAAGCTATTGGCTTTGATATCACCGCTGGTTGGTTTGGTCGTGGTGGCATTGAGTAAGTCGAGTGGAATCTCAACCTTCTTGATCGGTCGATAGAAGGTGCTGCTCTTTTCAGGGCGCTCGCGTACTTTGTCTTCCTCGATAAATTCTGCTTCTGATTCGGACACGGGAGTTTCACTGTCTTCGAGTAAGGCGGCCGGCTCACCCATTTCTTCGTCTGGTTGCTCAAACAATTCGTCACTCATCGCGGGTTGCTTCTGGAAACGGAGATTGGATAGTCGATGGGCCATCGATTCGAAGGAAGCGTTCATACCAATGATAGCTCCGGTTAAGAACATGCCGAGCAAGATGACTAAGCCACCCCAGAAACCGGCCAGCTGTGACAGATTGTGCCCGATGAAGTAGCCTAAGTAACCGCCACCAGTGCCAGCATCGGCAATGGCAGTAGCTGTCTGGCCAAGTACAAAGTAATCAAAGAGTCCAATCAGTGAGATAAACAAAAAACAGAGCCCTAAGTAGTTGATCTTCTTCAGTCCGAACCGGCCCGAGAATATCAGTAAGAAGTCCCAAGCTAGAAGCATCAACAAGGCAATCCAATTACCCCAGCCAAAGAGACGGCTTAGGCCAATATTGAACCAGACGCCCAGCGTGCCAGCGCCATTGAACAGGGAGACGATGCCGAGGATGGCCACAGTAAACAAACTAATGACAACTATGGCACGTTTGGTTTCTGGTGTTAGCTCCCAGTGGTTGATAGCAGGAGCAGGAAGCTCTGGTTGCTGACGACGAGTATATTTACGCTTTTTGCGACCCAACATAATGTCGATATTTTAACATAAAAGAGAGAAAAAATGAACTGATTTTGGACTAACCAAAAACCTCCGATTAAGAGGTTTTTTGACTGCCTGTTGACGTTTTAGAATTCACCCTTACTGCGTCTGTTGGCTTTGTACTTTTTGAACTCTTTGGGATCGTATTTCTTCAGGACCAAGGCAGTGAAAGTGTTGAAGTTGTCGCCCAAATCTTTGATATATTTATGGAGGTCTTCTAGATAGACATTATAGATATGATTCCAGCTAGTAACTGCCATATGGATCCGTTTCCCACTGAAGCGGGGTTTGATCAAGCCATGGAATTCATTCTTCTGACCGAAGAAACGGACAAAAACGTTCTCATAGTTGGTTGGTGCTTCTGGTTGGGGTACCCGCTTGAGGTGATTCTTGCGGTGAAAGGGGAAGAAGACATGGTAATCTGGTTTGCTGGCTTGTTCGAAGCGGACATCGGTGATGTCACGAGTTTTTAAATCAACATCAATCTGGATGTACTCGATATCTTTGATCGAGCCGTAATAAAATTTACGAAACAAGAATGAATATAAGACGTGGAAGAAGTAGCGAGGGTGTCGCTCATTGTCCCAGACCGTATAGTAAGTAATTTTCAGGGTATCAGCCTTGCGAGCAGTACGATAATACATAAACTTGGGAATATGTTTATCGTGTTGTGGCTGATAGAGAATTGGCTGGAATTCACGCACCAATTCAAAGGTCTGCTCTTCAGTCAGCTCGGGGATAGTTGTTATGTTGGTTTCTTCCATGGACATATTGTAGCACGTTGGCTTCGCCCTTAGGCATATACCCCGCCATGGTTGTGACGGGGTATATGGAGAGCGTGGTGTTAGCGGCGTGTGGCCCAGCCAGTTCCAGCTGGGATGAGACGACCGATAATAACGTTTTCTTTTAATCCGCGGAGGTTATCGCGACGGCCAGTGATAGCAGCATCGACCAAGACGCGAGTGGTCTCTTGGAATGAAGCGGCTGCCAGGAAGGAGTCGGAGGCTAGAGACGCTTTGGTGATACCGAGTAGTAAGCGTTCACAGGTAGCCTTCTTGTCTTTGGCGTTAAGGGCGCGATTAGCTTCGTTGAATTGTGTGCTAGTGACGATCTCTCCTGGGAGTAGATCAGTGTCACCGGCGTCTTTGATATAGTAGCGTGAGAACATCTGACGAGAGATCAATTCAATATGTTTATCGTTAAGTTTCTGACCTTGTGAGGAATAGATATATTGAATTTCGCGAATGATGTATTTCTGTACTGCTAGTTCGCCCTGGAGACGATAGAGTTCGTGCAGGTCGATACTGCCTTCGGTCATAGGTTGGCCAGCGTTAACCAGCTCACCGTTCTTAACCCAGAGGTTATAACCAGCCGGGATGACGATTTCCAACATTTCATCTTTGCGACCGACAACCTTAAGTTCCTTCTTGGTCACGTGGACGGTGCCATGGATCGGACTCAAGAATTCTTCATGATCACGAACGAATAAGGTTTGACCTTTGTTGACGTCGTCGCCGTCTTTCATCTTGACGACATCTTCGACGCGTAATTCGAAGGCTGTGGCAGTAGCGTCAGATTGCTTAATCTTGATCAAGCGATTTTTGGTGCTGCCCAAGTTTTCGTTAGGAATCATAACCTGACCTTCGATCGGAGAGACGATAGCCTTCTTCTTCGGTATACGAGCTTCGAATAGTTCTTCGACGCGAGGTAAACCTTGCGTGATGTCTCCTCCGGCTACACCTCCAGTGTGGAAGGTTCTCATCGTCAGCTGGGTTCCTGGTTCACCGATACTTTGAGCAGCGATGATACCAACGGCGGTTCCCATCTCAACTAATTCGTTGTGACCAAGTTCATAGCCATAACACATCTGACAGATACCACGGATAGATTGACAGGTTAGTACCGAACGGATGCGGGCCATCTCTGGGTCAGCAGCTGTAACCTTCTTGATATCTTCGGCAGTTATCAGTTCACCTGATTTGATGATGGTTTTACCATGGGCGTCTTTGAGGTCGTCGCAGAGGACACGTCCTACTAATCGTTGAGCCAAGATTTCGTTGTTGTCTTCGGTTTCTTTCTTGGTCCAGACTAAGCCGACAGTATCTTTACAATCCTCTTCTTCGATCACCATGCTTTGAGCTACGTCAACCAATTTACGGGTTAAGTAACCAGCGTTGGCAGTACGCAGAGCGGTATCAGACAGACCTTTGCGAGTACCGTGGGTAGAGATGAAATATTCCAACACATCGAGACCTTCTTGGAAATTAGCTTTGACTGGCAATTCGATAATTTCTCCGGAAGGACTGTTGACCAAACCTTTCATACCCATGATTTGAATCATCTGAGCCCAGGTACCGCGAGCGCCGGATTCGATAATGCTGGAGACGGAGTTACGAGGATCGAAGACGCCCTTACTGAAGTCGGTAATCTTATTCTTAATTGCGGTCCAGGTTTCGATGACTTTGATATAGCGTTCGCGTTCGGTCAGTAAACCATTGTTGTATTGATCTTGAATCTTCTCGATCAACTGTTCACCTTCTTTGATGATCTCTTTCTTATTAGCGAGTTCTGGGATATCACCCATACCCCAGGACAAACCAGAAGCGGTCATATACTTGAAGGCTAGTTCTTTGATGTTATCAAGTAGTTCGACAGTCTTCTCTTTCGGTAAGATACGCATGGCTTCAGCCACGATCTTCTTGAGCTGTTTCTGATTCAAGGCTTGGTTAATGAAGCCAATCTTCTTAGGTAGGATCTGGTTGAAGATCAGACGACCGACGCTGGTAGTGATACGCTCACCTTCGAAGCGGACCATGATTGGTTCTTGCAATTTGATGCGACCCAATTTGTAAGCCATCTCCGCTTCATCCATATCGGAGAAGAATTTGGTGGCCTTATCTCGCTCATCGATATGAGTCAGATAGAAGCTTCCCCAGACAATATCTTGGTTTGGAGCAGTGATCGGCTCACCAGTAGCTGGCTTGAGTAAGTTACCGGAGGCCAACATCAATTCAGCAGCTTCTTTCTTGGCAGCTTCAGTCAATGGCAAGTGGACAGCCATCTGGTCACCGTCGAAGTCAGCGTTGAAAGCGCTACAGACCAATGGGTGCACTTGAATCGCTTTACCTTCGATCAAGATCGGTTGGAAAGCTTGGATACCGAGACGGTGGAGTGTCGGAGCGCGGTTGAGCAGGACGTGAGAGCCCTTGGTGATGCTTTCGAGAATATCCCAGACTTCTTCATGGGCTTCATCGATATAGCGGTTGGCACTGCGGACATTGTGTACCAATTCCTTGGCGATCAATTGAGCGATGACAAACGGACGATAGATCTCCAGAGCCATTTTCTTCGGTAGACCACATTGACCTAGCTTGAGGTGAGGACCAACGACGATAACGGAACGACCAGAGTAGTCGACACGTTTACCGAGTAAGTTCTGACGGAAACGTCCTTGCTTACCTTTGAGCATGTCAGCGATACTCTTGAGCATACGCTTCTGTCCGGTAGAGGCGGTAACCGTCTTACCATGACGAGCATTGTTATCGATCAAAGCGTCGACCGCTTCCTGCAACATACGTTTCTCGTTGCGTTGGATAACTTCTGGAGCATTCAATTCTTTCAAACGCTTCAAACGGTTGTTGCGGTTAATCACACGACGATAGAGGTCGTTCAAGTCAGAAGTAGCAAATCGTCCTCCATCGAGCTGTACCATCGGACGTAAGTCTGGTGGGATAACTGGTACGACGTCGAGGATCATCCATTCTGGTCGCAGGCCATTGGCTAGCAAGCTCTTGATCAGACGCGAGCGTCGGATCATTTTCTTCTTCTGCTGCGGTGGGCAGGTCTCGATCTCTTCGTCCAACTGTTTGCCAGTGGCTTTGAGGTCAATCTCTACCAGTAAATGCTTGATAGCTTCAGCACCAATACTGGCTTCGAAGACATGACCGTATTTGAGGGACAAGTCCTGATATTTACTTTCGGAAATAATTTCTTTCTTGCGTAGCTCACGTAATTCTTTACGAGCGGTTTCAGCTGCTTCATCGAGAGCATTAACCTTATCAACTTTCTGGACGTTGAGCTTGTCCAATGATTCAGTCGTCAGCTGTTCGATCACTTTGGGATCTTTGCCAGCAGACAACATCTGATTCTTCTGTTTGTTGACTTCTTGGGCGCGCTGTTCGAACTCATTGTCGATTTGCTTGCGCTTGTTCTTCAATTCAGTCTTGATCTGTTCTAATGTCTCTTGGCGCGCAGCTTCATCGACACTGGTAATGATGAAGTTGGCGAAGTACATCACTTTCTCGAGATCTTGCACTGACATATCGAGTACCAGACCGATCTTGGAAGGTACGCCGCGTAAGAACCAGATATGAGATACGGGAGTGGCTAGATTGATATGACCCATGCGTTCACGTCGAACGACGGCGCGTGTTACTTCGACGCCACATTTGTCACAGACGATGCCCTTGTAGCGGATACGTTTGTATTTACCACAATAACATTCCCAGTCCTTGGAAGGACCGAAGATCTTCTCACAGAAGAGACCGTCGAGTTCTGGCTTCTGAGTACGGTAGTTGATGGTTTCCGGAGTTAGGACTTCACCGTGTGACCAATTGTGAATGTCAGTCGGTGAAGCTAAGCGCAGACGAATCGCATCGAAGTCAACCATTTTCTGTGTTGGTTCGGTGGTGATGAAGGTCGTCTTAGTTGTAGATGGAGTTGGCATAGTTTTTTTCGTTAGCGGTTAGTTATTCTTGGTCCTTTTCCGCTCGAGCCGCTGCAGCTTCGCTGCGAGCTGCGTCTCGGGATGACCGTCTACCGCTCTCCGACCTAGAGCCAGGCTCGTCTTCGACGAGCTCGACTTCGAGCGCCAGTCCTTTGAGTTCTTTGATCAACACATTGAAACTTTCTGGGATATTGAGCTTCTCAATGGGTTCACCTTTGATAATTGATTCATAGGCTTTGGAACGACCGGGTACATCATCAGATTTGATGGTGAGGATTTCCTGTAGGGTATGAGCAGCACCATAGGCTTCCAAGGCCCAGACTTCCATTTCTCCGAAGCGTTGTCCACCGAATTGTGCTTTACCGCCGAGAGGTTGTTGTGTAACCAATGAGTACGGACCGATAGAGCGTTGGTGGATCTTGTCTTCGACTAAGTGATTGAGTTTGAGCATGTAGGAGACACCGACTACCGTCTTATTCTCGAACGGTCTCCCGGTACGTCCATCGATCAACTGTTGTTTACCATCTTCTGGTAAACCAGCTTCACGGAGTTGCTCACGAATCGTAGCCGCCGGTACACCATCGAGGGCAGGAGTGGCTACTTTATAGTTAAGCGTACGAGCAGCGATACCCAAGTGAGTTTCCAGTAGCTGACCCAAGTTCATACGAGAGATAACGCCGAGTGGGTTGAGAATGATATCGATCGGAGTACCGTCGGGCAAGAAAGGCATATCAGCTTCAGAGACGATACGGGAGATGACACCTTTGTTACCATGACGGCCGGCCATTTTGTCACCGACTTGGATCTTACGAATCTGCGCTACGGTTACTTGGATAGTTTTGATGACACCAGCGGGTAATTTGTCACCGTTGTCGCGAGAGAAGATCTTGATATCGATAACTTTGCCGTGCTCACCGTGCTCGAGATAGAGGGAGGTGTCACGGACGTCTTTGGCTTTCTCACCGAAGATGGCGCGCAGCAATTTCTCTTCCGCTGATAATTCACTTTCACCTTTGGGAGTGATCTTACCAACCAAGATATCACCGGCGGTCAATTTGGCTCCGATGCGGACGATACCTTCTTCGTCTAAATCTTTCAGTTTCTCTTCGGATACATTAGGAATGTCGCGGGTAATAATTTCCGGACCGAGCTTGGTGTCACGGACATCAATGGTGTAGTCCTCAATATGAATAGAAGTGTAACGATCATCTTTGATGACACGTTCGGACAGAAGAATAGCGTCTTCGTAGTTACCACCATCCCAGGACATATAAGCGACAAGGACGTTTTGTCCCAGAGCGAGATCGCCCTGATCAGTAGCAGCGCCATCAGCCAAGACTTGATTCTCCGCTACCATATCGCCTTTATTGACGATTGGTTTCTGGTTCATGCTGGTGAAAGCATTAGAACGCATGAATTTGCTGAGAGGGTAAGTCTTCACGCCGCTCTTGCCTTTGATCTCGATCTTGTCTGATTGGACAGTGACGATCTCTCCGGCTTCCTGCGAGACGACGACTTGACCAGAATCTTTGGCCGCACGAGCTTCGACACCGGTACCGACGATAGGAGATTGCGGACGGACACACGAGACAGCCTGACGTTGCATGTTGGTACCCATGAGAGCGCGGACAGCGTCATCATGTTCGAGGAAAGGAATTAAGGAAGTAGAGATACTAATAATTTGGTTCGGAGCCACATCCATGTAGTCGATCTTGGTGACATGCTCGAACTTAGGATGACCATGGAGACGGATATCAGCCTGGTCGTTGGCGAAGTATCCCTGTTCATCGATAGGAGTCGTGGCAGCGGTAGTATTGGAACGCTCTTCGGTGAAAGCATCGAGCCAGACAATCTCTTTGGTCACACGAGGTTTGACGGGGATAGTAGTGACAGCTTTGTCTTTGGACAATTCAGCCGCTGCTTCTTTGGAAATGGTCTCGCCGCTTTTGACCACGACTTTGCCGTGAGCGGACAGATCTTCGCGAGCAATCTCGCCAGCGGTTTTGTGAGCATCATTAGGCAAATCATGAACTACGACACGGAAGGGGGTCTCGATGAAACCGAAGTCATTGATACGAGCATAGGCTGATAAGTGACCGACCAAACCGATGTTCGGACCTTCTGGAGTAGCGATCGGACAGATACGGCCGTAGTGAGTACGGTGCACGTCACGAACTTCGAATCCAGCGCGTTCGCGTGATAGACCACCAGGGCCCATAGCCGATAAGCGACGTTTGTGTTCCAATTCGGATAGCGGATTGATCTGGTCCATGAATTGGGACAGTTGGGAGCTCATGAAGAATTCTTTGATCGAACCAATAACCGGACGAGCATTGATCAATTGATTTGGCGTCAAGGTATTGATATCCAAGGTGGACATACGATCTTTGACGATACGTTCCATACGAGCCAAGCCCACACGGAATTTGTTCTGCACCAATTCACCGACAGCGCGGACGCGGCGATTACCCAAGTGGTCGATATCGTCAGCTTCAGCTTGGGTCTGGTTGAGATTAATAATTTCACGAATAATGGCGACGAGATCTTCCTTACGTAATACTCGATTCTCGCGAGTAGTCGGCACGTCGAAGCCAAAACGAATATTCAACTTATAGCGTCCGACTCGATCAAAGTCATAACGATCAAAGTTGAAGAACATGGAATGGATCAAGTTACGAGCGTTGTCGGTCGTAGCTAGATCGCCTGGACGGATTCTCTTGTAAACTTCTTTCAAACCTTCTGCTTCATCTTTGGCAGCATCTTTACCAATCGTATTGGTAATGTACTTAATTTCGGGATGAGTATCGATATCGGCGAAGAGTGCCTGCAATTCTTCGTCAGTACTGTAACCGAAGGCACGTAACAATGATGTGACAGCAACTTTGCGTTTGCGATCAATCTTGACGTATAAAACATTGTTAGGATCAGTTTCGATCTCTAACCAGGCTCCACGATTAGGAATAATCTTGGCGCCATAGTAGCGGCGACCACGGACTTCCTGTGAAGTGAAAAATACACCAGCGCTACGGATAAGCTGGGAGACGACGACGCGTTCTACTCCGTTGATAACGAACGTTCCGCGTTCAGTCATTAATGGCAAATCACCAAGGTAGATTTCTTGTTCCTTGATTTCACCAGTTTTTTTGTTGACCAGCTTAGTTTTGACACGCAAAGGAGCTTCGAAGGTTATATTCTTCGACTTAGCGGTCTTCTCGTCGAATTTAGGTTCGTCGAGATAATAATCGGTCAGATACAATTCCAAATCGCGTCCGATGAAATCTTTGATCGGGGAGATTTCTTCGAACAGTTCTTTCATTCCTTCACGAAAGAACCAATCATAAGACTTCCGTTGCACTTCGATCAGATTAGGCAACGGAATAGCTTCGCGGAGACTCGTAAAGTACCGACGAGTCTCGGCAGGCAAGTTGTGGGGCATTGAACGTAACTATTAGAGGGTTAGTTAGTTCCCTTCCCGATGTTTCCACAAGGGGAGGAGATGCGGTCTTGACGACCAGTAGCCCAAAGATAATCCTTATTGAGCGCGACGCTTGGGTATGCCGAGGCATTCCAGAGACGTCGTATTTTCTTCTATTCTGTCCCAAGGACCAGAATAATAACTAAACCCCTTCCCGGGAGTCCCGAGAAAGGGTTCAATTAGACGCTACCTACGAAAACGATAGGAAATCGTCAAAAAAATCATGTAGCTATATTACCAGTAGAAAGCCTCTCTGTCAAGGATAGGGGGTTAAATAGAGTTATATTTTCACAAAAGTATCTAAGATTAGCCAAATGATCACATTAAATGTCTTGATAAATTGTCAAATAGTATAAAAATGCCAATTATTTCCCTATTTTATCCCTTGGTACTACCCAAGTTATCCACAGTTTTGATCATAATTTAAAGCTGCAACTGTTCAAAATAGTGATTTACTTGTGGATAGCTACCAAAGCCCTTATTTTAGGCACTTTTCTGATTGACAGAAGCCAGTTTTACGGGCAAAATACGCTATTAGTCCGAAGTTCTTTACAATCTAATACTCCCAACAGCCAAGGAGCGTGTCACAATGCGAATGTTTATCAGGTTTTTGTGGGTTACTGTGCTTATCAATGGTGTATATTTCTTGCTAACTCATTGGCCTATACATATGGCTGATTTTTTGGCCGAGATAAGTGTTCTGATAATCGCCTCAGCGGTTACCGTGATTACCATGATTCATTCGCCCTCTCGAAATAGTGAAGGATTCCCTGTACTCGGACTTATGGCTACGCTTATCACGCTATCTGCCTTCATATCGGCAATTTTTCTTGGCGGTACTAGAGTAGGAGCAGCTGGTATCGGTTTCATGTGTTTCGTTGCTTTCTTCTGCGATGTTCGTAGAAGCGATTCGCTTTTATTTGTAACTGTTCTTGGTATGGCAGAATTCGCTATTACGGTTTTCTGTATTGTGCGGTTACTTCCCGCCTAAGGAGCAGATATGCCCAAGCAAAAGCCGTTCAATCTTCGGGACTTTATCTTGAATAAGCCCGAAGGTCTCCGTCGACGCTATGAAGATTTACAGCCGGCTCGGACACCACGAATACTGGAAGTTTCTCTAACGACCGAAGAGCGCAGAGGAAGAGTTCAGTCGCCTCCGCCTCCCAAGAAGAAGTCTAGTGCCAAGGTCAAAGCACCGGCGATCATCCGCATCGTCAGTGTGAAGCAACGAGTGGAGATTCTGTTACCGAAGAGACTGCTGTCACGATTCGAACGAGAGTTCGGTCAGACATTTAGAGTGGTTGATCGTACCTCACGCAAAGAAGTTGCTCGTACTATTGATCAGCACTTCAGTCATAATGACGGCGAACTTGTCGTCATCTTGCTGACCGAAACGGAATTACCGCTTCTCGGAGTACTGCTGCATCGTTTCGCCGAGGCTCAAGGAATCATCTTCCAAGAGCCGGCCTAGCCAAGAGGAGAATTTGTGCAGCCTAAGCCCATTCAGGTCATAGTTAGTAACGGACAGGTGATATCGCTGGCAGAGACGGAAGTCAGAGGAGATCATCTGATAGTCTTGTTATCAGTTGATCGTCAAACTAATTCCTTCGTCGTTTTCAGTAAGAACATTCTTACTGGAGAGGAGCGGCGTATCGAGAAGAAGAATATCCGAGATGCTGGGGCTAAAGCTGTTGATATGCTGACAGCTACTCGCATTGTTAAGCTCTTTGAGATGTGTGATGTCACAGAATCCAAGATCATCGAACTTTTCGGTGATCGCGCACATCTTGTCGACGTTACCGTGATCGAGGAGGGGGCATCTTGAAAGCGCATGACCATCATAAGATAGTCCAGATACTGACGCGAGCCCACATGGTCGCGACACAAGTTCTGGATCATTTTCATCCGACGCGCGAGGATGGAACTCTCTACACTGGTGGTTACATTGTGGCCGCCGATGCGCAAACCGGATTACCTCTGGGCTCACTTTTCGTCGGTGATGTTCCTGATGACAAAGCTGCTCGTTATATCGAGCTGGCACAGGAGAAACCGCTTCGACTGGCTGCCAATATGACGAAGCTGGGGCATGTATTATCCTGGCAGAGTCGTGATCCAGAAGCGAATTTGTGGGGTGGCGCTGTCTATATCCGTATAGGTAATATCATCTTGTCATTCTCCGGTTTCCCTGAATTGTGGGACGAGGCGATTGGTCTCGTCACTGCTTCGATTGGGCTCAATGTGCCGGCAACCAGTCTCGTGTCATTGGCCGAGATCAGCAGCAACCGAGAGTTCTTCTGGTTGATGAAGCTGAACGGTGTGTATCTGATACATCCTTTGGCGGCGTAAGAATCTTCCTAACCAACAAGGAGATACGATGCTTGTGAGTGAGATGAATCCGGACATAATTCGGGTTTATAATGGACGAGTGGTTTACTTGGAAGAGTGGTGCCTGTGTAATGGTGACCCAGGAATTACCTTGGATGTTACGTACCGTGAACAAGAGGGCTTCATCGTCACCAATTTCGACATCGATCATGGTGGTTCCGCTCAAGGTAAGGGAGCTACGATCCAGGAAGCGGCTAAGGGCGCTTTCGGTCAGCACATCCCTGCTCGTCTGATTCAGCTCTTTGAGCTGACCAATCCGACTGAAGAGCAGATCCGGGAAATTCATTACAGCAAGGGTGACCGGCTCAAGGTTGAGTGGTTGGAGTGAAATAACAATGACGCCGTCTCGAGATTATTCGAGGCGGCGTTTTCTATTATTTAGAACTGTACCTTGTACAAGTACAAGGTCTACCCGAGGCGGGACTATGTACCCTTGGTATGTCTTTAGAACTATAACTTGACCAGCTCACTGAGATAACGTAGAGTAGCTAATCATCTGTACTTTCCGTTAAGTTCTTTTTACCTAGGAGATTAACATGGCGTCTTCCAAAGTCGTACGATGTGCGTTTTGTGGTCTTGATCTGTCAGCGACTCTTCGTTTAATCAAAGGACCGGCTGCTTATATCTGTGATAAGTGCGTTGTTTTATGTCAGGAGATTATTTTCGAGTCCGATATTCCCACAGGATGCTCGCAGGCTGAAATTATTGAAGCAGAAAAGAGCGGTAGCCTGACAGCAGGATGGCTGATGCAACAAATGGAAGCTGCCAATGATGATGCGCGGCTAGAAGCTTTCTTAGCGATGTCTGTTTCTGATTTGAATGTTTTTATGCACGCTCAGATCCGCCGGGCGCTTGATGAGCGGTTACCGGAAGAAATTGCTGCGCTTGAAGTCGAAGTGACGCGTCAAAAAGATGCGCTTCAGGCAGTACAAAAACAGGAAAAAGAGGCGCAAGAAACTCTGGAGAATACCACAGAGGAGCTTTCGCTGAAGCGGCGTCGTTTAGCCTCGATCTCTAAGGACAATTAGCTTATATAAAGAAGCTCTATCTGTGATAGAGCTTCTTAACTTTTCGCCAGAATAATATCTAGATGATCTGAATTATTTTTTACTCTGCAATATTTTCCGCACTGCCTCTCGATCATCCCAAGGAATTTTCTTACCATTAGCTACAGCCATAGTACTTTCGGAACCTTTGCCGGTAATTAGTACAACGTCACCGTCGCTGGCTAGGCTGATGGCTTTGGCAATGCCATCTTCGCGTTTAAGTTCTATAAACAAATTGGTATCTCTAACTTTGTCTTTGGACTCGGCGCCGGTTACGACGCGCTGAATTAGCATCATTGGATCATCATCATAAGGATCTTCATCAGTAGCTACGACGTAGTCAGCAAACTCTGCCGCCATAGCACCGAGTATGGCACCACGTTTACTATCGCGCCCGCCACCCGTAGTACCGAGGACGTGAATAATTTTGTTATGCGGTAATTGCTTGATGACATCATACAATTTGGTCATGGCTTTGGGTTCGAAGGCGTAGTCAACGATGACGCTGCAATTTTGCCCTTGATCAATAAATTCCAATCGGCCGGGAACGGGACTTACTGTAGTTAGCGCAGTGGCACAGTCGGTAAGACTGATACCCAAGGACGTAGCGATGGTGATAGCAGTCAAAGCATTAGCAACATTGTGAGCGCCCAGTAATGGCAGATGAAATTTGCAGGCTTCGATTTCAAAGTTACAGCCACCGACCTGGCAATCTATCTTATCGGCAGTCAGCATATTGGGACCATGGGATTTTAGACTGAAGGCAAGTTGCCGATCACTTTTGAAAGCAGCGAAATAGTGATAGTTAGGATCATCAGCATTGAGAATAGCCATTTTAGAAATTTCTTTCTCATCGATAGTCTTGTGTGGTTTGGTAGTGAGATGTTGGAACAGTTGACCTTTGGCGGCACGGTACTGCTCGAAGCCGCCGTGGGCTTCATCATGTTCGGACCAGAGATTGGTGATGGCGGCCACATCAATATTGATACCAAGGTGACGATACTGGCTTAGGCCTAGTGAGGTGGTCTCGATGATTGCGTAGCGACAATTATTAGTTTTCATCTGAGCTAACAATCGTTGCAAGGCGAAGCGTCCCACCATAGTCATCTTGGTAGTATTGGGAGTGGAGGTGACACCATCGAAGAAACGGATACCAGAAGCCAGGCCGACACGATGACCGGTCTGCGATAGGATATGCCACAGCAATTCGCAGGTCGTAGATTTACCCGAGGTGCCAGTAATGGCAATGATGATCATGGATTGACTCGGATTGCCATAGATGCGCATAGCCAGTTGGGCCAAGCTCCAATGATAGGCTTGCAATATTGTCGGAGGGACTAATTGCTTGACGGCAGTCTTCCAGTACATAGTTTAGATGATTTTACGGATTATTCTGCGAGCGTGGCGTAATCTCTGATAGAAGGTATACCAGCTATCATTATAAATGAAATCAAAGGCACCCGGATTGGTAATTTCCATACCATTGAAACCTCGTTTGAAACGGGTGAATCCTTCCCAGCTCGGCTGTGACCCATCAGCTGGTGCTAGCCCCCAGAAATCATAGTATTTATAACCTAGATGGTGTGCACGTTTGATCGCTTCCCATTGCAGTAAATGAGGTGCCATCACTTCGCGGAAATGATAGTTGAAAGCGCCATGCAGATACGTGACCGTCGAACCAAATAATATATTGAGGTTGGCAGCGATTGGTTGGCCCTGATATTCAGCCCAGACGATCTGCACCGTCTCGTGCTCACGTCCGGCTGTCACGATAGCGCGATAATGCTTAGCTGTGTGTGATTTGATGCGCTGACGCAGTTGGGTGCGTGGTAGTAAGTCGAGGAAAATCTTGAGTGCTTGATCATTGGTGCCCCAGTGGATAGTCACACCTTTGCGTTCGGCCAAACGAATATTGTAGCGAGTTTTTTCCTTGAACCCACTAAAGATATCGTCTTCAGATTTCTGTAAATTGAGAATCGAAGTAGTCCGCGGTTGTATCGCTGGTGCTGGTACGAAAGGAATCTCCAGCTGTGGCGGTGTCATCATCGGCTCGAGTCGACAGAAGATTTCTTGGCGTTGGGCAGTAGCGATCGTCAAGTCACGAATCTGTGTCAGGAATAATCCGAAAGCTTCTCGCAATTCTGATTCATGTTGGAGATTAATCAGCGGACCTTTGGCTGAATAGAGATAGCCTTTGCCAAAAGGTAACTTGTGACTGTAGAGTAGACACTGTCCGACCACCTGATGATTGTGGAAGACATTTAGTTGCCAATTTTTGATACCTTGCAGTTTCAAGACATCAGCCCAGAAGCGTGACTGCAAGAAAGCACCGACGGGAAAGCGATCCAAAAATTCCTGATTGGGTCTGATATTCAGTGATACTTCCATGTTAGTGATGAGTGCTTAGCAATTTGAGAGCTTCTTTGATGCGTTCACCCAGATCAGTCACATCGATGGGGATGTGAGGCAAGATCTGTCTGATTTCACGTTCTTTGTAGCCGAGAGATTGTAAGCCCTCGATCAATTGACTATCTCCCAATGAGGAGAAAGCATTGGCATCTAGTGGCGAGGAGAATTTAATTTTTTCTTTCAGCTCGACGATGATACGTTCGGCGGTTTTCTTGCCGATACCGGTGACACGTTGCAAGATGGCAGGATCGCCATGAACAACGGCTTTCTTGATATCTTCCAGCGGAGCGATGGACATGACAGCTAATGCGCTCTTAGGTCCGACACCGGAAATTTCTATCAGCTTCTCGAAAAATTCCATCTCTTCCCAGGTGATGAAGCCATAGAGTTCGAGGGCGTCTTCACGAACGTGGGTATGGGTGAAGAGTGAAACTTCGCTTTGATCACGGAGCTTGTCGAGGGTCTGGGTGGTGCAGGCAACTTGGTAGCCGAGAGAGCCAATATCGATGACCAGATAGCGCTCTTGGCGGATGATAATATTGCCTTTAATGAAGCTAATCATGGGCCTACTGTACTATATTGGGGGGTAAAAATCAATGTGGGAGGAGCGGTACTCGGGGCTCGTCACTTGGTGCTCGATTGGCTAAAAAAGTTGTACAATTATAAGAAGTAGTGCTTCATCCGTTGCTAAAATAGAACTCACTTCCTTGCCGTTGGAATATTAAAATATTGGATACTTAATATTGTTAGTCGAGCTGAGCTCGATGATTATTGATAATTGTCTTTTTTAAAAAAAAGCGCCTCCGAGATTGCTCTCGGAGGCGGGCGTTCGTCACCTAGGTTTCTGACCGGGGGGTCAAATGTGCACGATACGAACGCGATAGTGTGCGGCGATACTAAAGTCACTGACATCGTAGGTCAATGAAATATATATCGCCGCGATGAGGTGCGACGACATTTTCCTCTGTGATTCAAATCAATCAACCCGGCAAATGTCATCGCAAAGGGGACGGCTACACGACATGTGACGACTTCTTGCGAAGCCAATGCCAACGTTGTAGCCGCTATGAATGGGTGCCGATGTCACCCCGAGGTTTAGTCATTGACGAAACTAAGTGGCACCATGACATCGGCGAACAGGAAGTGCGACAACTGCGTCTTTGGTCACCAGCGCGCCTGACCTCGAGGTTGTCACTCTCGAATAGGGTGAGTGGCCATCGTCTCATAAGTCCTCTAGGTGAAGACAGGTGAGCTCACGACCACTCAAATTTGAATGAACGAGGTGAGGAAACCAACCTCATGCTAAGAAACAATAGGCATCAAAAAAAACCATGGTTTCCTCTCTTTATCTCATATCTCAATTCACTGACTCTACAGATATGAAGTAAAGAGAGGAGAGGACAACCGCAGAAATATTTCCGAAGAAATATCGCGAACAGTGTCCTCTCAAAAGGTGCGATCACAAGTTGCTCTGCGTCGCTTTAAGTAACACCCGGACGAATGTGATCGCGAATAGGTGAGAGCAAAAAAACTTCTTCAAGATTGGCATCATCTCAACCGTTTTCGCTCTCAAAAAGGTGCGGCAATTGTACCGTAGGTCAAAGCGCAAAATAGTGCCGCGAATAAGGTGAGTGGCCAGACACGCTTGTACTCCTAAATAAGGAGT
The DNA here is from genome assembly GCA_964540995.1 of uncultured Gammaproteobacteria bacterium. Taxonomy (GTDB): domain Bacteria; phylum Patescibacteriota; class Patescibacteriia; order UBA1558; family 2-01-FULL-52-15; genus JAZDLR01. Next base: position 29,422 of record CAZIOU010000008.1, read on the forward strand.
AGGCCCTTCTATGACCACTCAAATTTGAAAGAACGAGGTGAGGAAACCAACCTCATGCAAGAAACAATAGGTGTCATAACAAACCATGGTTTCCTCTCTTTATCTCACACCGAATGTGTTTGAATGATATGAGGTAAAGAGAGGAGAGGACAGAAAGCCCAAATGTTTCCAAAGAAACAATGAGTCCATTGTCCTCTCGAAAGGTGCGATCACACTCGCTAGAATGGTGCTCAGGCACCAAGTGGGTCAACGTGATCGCGAATAGGGTGAGAGCGACAGGCGCTCCAGTACACTAGGTGCAGGGCGACTGATATCGCTCTCGAAATCTGGAAAGAACAGGGTGAGGAATCCATCGGATCGAAAGAAGTCAGAAGCGTCAGCGATCCTCTTGGTTCCTCTCTTTATCACATATCCCATTTATAAATAAAGATATGAAGTAAAGAGAGGAGAGAACATCAAACTGTATATTTCCGAAGAAATATATCGGTCGTTGTTCTCTCAAAGGGTGCGATCACAGGTCGTCAATAGTCAATAAAACAACATCGAAAAGCATGTGATCGCGAAAGAGTGAGAGCGACAGTCCGTCAATTACACGTGAGTATATATGAAATTTTGTCGCTCTCGAAAAAGTGCGCCGATAAATTTCGAGGTACATCATTTGATGTACGAAGGCTGATGTCAGCGCAAATGTAAGGAACTAAGTGAGAGGACAGACGATTCGTGGTCGTAAAAACAAGTATCTTCTTGTCCTCTCGAAAGGGTGAGGGTTCAGCCTTCCTCTTGTTTCAAAGAAGTCAGCCAATGATTTGAACCCTCTTTCAACATCGATATCCCCTCTGTACCTCCCCTTATAAAGGGGAGAAGATATTGAGGTTGAAAGAGGGGGCGAGACACGATGACTTGTGTCTTGAAGACAAGTTTGTCATTGTCTCGCCCGGTTATAGTGCGAATGTCACTGCTCCGATAGCCAAACTACGGCAATCGACAATAGGACATTCGCGTATTGGTGAGAAGTCACAAACTCTTTGGCCTCCTGAAGGAGACAAAATTATTAGAGACTCCTCCCCACAGACTAGTAAGAAGAATGAGGTATAAAGTATGAAGTCGAAAGTTGTTAGTTAGGCGATTACTACTTTAACCTTTCAACTTATAACTGATAGCTAGTCTAAGGGGAGGAGGGGACAGGGATAGCAAGGAAACATAAAATGTAACATTGCGTCTCAAAGTCCCCTCGAAAAAGATGCGACAATACGGACCTTCAAGATTTCCGAAGAAATCAGAATTTCAATTATTGTCGCGATAGGAGTGAGAGCGAAATCATCACAAATGAACAGCGTTCATAGCCAGGAATCTCGCTCTCGAAAAGGTGCGCCGACAATTGAGTATATACATCGTTAGATGTACGAGGCCTGATGTCAGCGCGAATGCAAAGAACAAGGTGAGGGTTCACGGACAATTTTAACCCAAGGTGGGATAAGCAGTTTGTCGAACCCTCTTTCAACATCGATACCCCCTGTATCTCATAAAGGAAAGAAAGTATTGAGGTTAAAAGAGGGGGCGAGACACTCTCCCAATTGTCACTGAAGTGACAACCTAGGTGATGTCTCGCCCAATATTAATTATTCCTGTTACTAGACGGCGATCTGCTCTGGCTCGGTGGCCAGGGCTGCCTGACGCTCCAGCTCGAGCTTGGTCCACTGGTTGAAGATGTAGGTCACCAGCTGACCCAGTGTTGTCCAGATGGCCTGCTTGTGGATGTGACCATTGGTGTAACGTGTGACCGGCTTGCCAGCAGCATTAACGATAACCGTTGCTTCCGGATGAATATTACGCCGAGCCGTCTTATTGGCACGCAACTTCAAGCCCCATTCAGAATTGGCACGTCGATTGAATTGCTCACCCAGCAGGTAGAGTGCCTGCCGACATTCACCGGACCAGTTGGCCACTGATCCAGTGCGACGCCGCGGGAAGCGACCGTCGGGCATGACGAACGTTCCACAGTACCGACGCAACTTGGCAGCACCTTTGCGATGGGCCTTCTGCTTCAGCCGATGGATCTGCTGATAGCAGGTGACGGCACGATCGAGAAGGAGAGCTTCAGCTTCTTCGCCGTTTTCACGCTTCCAGCTTCTGACCATCTGCAGGACCTGAAACTTTGTCGTTTCAGTCGTGATGCGGTCTGCGACTTTGTCGCGATCCACTTCGAAATTGGCTTCGATCTTGAGCTGATGAGCTTCAGTCCGCAGTGCATCGATAGCAGACTGATCAGGCTGAACCCAGAAACGGCGAATGTCCTGAATAGCGGCAATAAGTGCTCCGCCAGTCATGATACCGCAGCCCTCGATCGGCTCGAAGATCTGCTTCCAGACGTCAAGCTGGCTGATAGCCTGACGAATATCCTTCTCACGCCGGAGCTCTTCTGCTTGGAGCGCCAGAAGGATAGCATCATTAGCCTTTTCTTTATCGAAGAAGGCTTCGATATTGCCTTCGGGAAAGAGGCCATCCTTGGCACGGAAGGCCCGACCGATGACGTGTTGGCGCAGGCGCTGCTCACAGGCGATACGGGCTTGCATCGCATCACGTCTGGCTTTCATCGCCTCACGCAGAGCGATCATGTCACGGTCACGGGGCAAGGTGATGTTGAAAAGATGGGGTTGATCGGCGATCAGCTGCGCCAGTAACTGGGCATCATCATCTTTCTTGGCATCACCGCGACAAACTTTGAGTACCGAAGGCGGGATACGCCAGACCGCCGCTTCGATATTCTCCGCTTGACGCGAGAGCGCGGAGGCAAAGTTATCACCCGAACCACCGAGTACCATCGCAATGACATCTTCCGGCCGCAGTCCATCGTAGATATCCGGAATGAAGTAATTGAAGTCAGCTGGATCCTTGGAATAGATCTTGTCTTTGCTTTTGGGCTTACGCTTGATGTGGTGAGCCGGCAGATCCTTGGTCTCCTCAATCGTCACGGGCTTCCATTTGATCGGAAGTCGTCCGAGAGCGAAGTCCAATTCCGCGTCCTCATCTTCCAAATCCTCAACCAGTGATTTATTGCTAGTGTTGATCACGAGTTGCGTTGGACGCGCCTCGCCATCGGCTGTTTTCTTGATTCGATGGCGAATTCCGATGAATCGTACTGCGGGTTGCATGAGTTCTCCTTGATTGAGCCTAAGAGGCCCATTGGGGTAACAGGAGTTTTCAAGGTACTACCGAGGGTCGATCCCTCATTTTTGGACAGGTTGTAGCTGGTAGCAAGTAGCTTGTAGCAATTCAATACTACCGACTGTTCAAAAATGAGGGCGGGAACATCGCCCATTTTTTCTCTTATTAGAAGAGAAACTGGGATAGCTGTTCCCGCGAAAAGGTGAGTGATCAGCTTTCAAGCTGTCGTAGTGACGACAAGCGCATAGATGACCACTCGAAATCTGGGAAAGAACATTGATCATGAATGGGTGCGATAGACAACCAGACTACAGCTCATATTTTTGAGCATCTGACCTGATGTCTATCGCGAAAAGGAAGTGACACAAGGAACGGGTAGATTAGCATCGCTCATCAGTCCAATACAGGTGTCACTTTATAAGGTGCAGCGCCAGTTCATCGACTAAACCGTAGATCTATCCGCATTTCCGGCGCCGCGAAAAGGTGAGTGGTCAAACCCCCATAGTGTTCCTTTGTTAGGAACAACACGATGAATGACCACTCAAAATTTGGAAAGAACATTGATAGTGAAAGGGTGCGATAGGCAACCAGACTATAGCCCATAGTTTTGAGCAATTGACCTGCAGTCTATCGCGAAAAGGAAGTGACACAAGGAACGGGTAGATTAGCATCGCTCATCAGTCCAATACAGGTGTCACTTTATAAGGTGCAGCGCCATGGTGGTGTTTACACCGCAGATATACATCGAAGGATGGCGCTGCGAAAAATGGTGAGTGATCAGGTGCCCATGAGTTCCTCTTTAAGGAACATTCTTGTGTATGATCACTCGAAATCTGGAAAGAACACGAGGGAGAGAACAAGACCCGAAAGGCATCTATTGATGCAGGCTTTCATATGTTCTCTCGAAGAGGTGAGGGTTCGCCTAATTCCATGTTAGCAGTACTAACAGTCATCTGCTTGAACCCTCTTTCAACATCATCACCCCTCTGTATCTCCCCTTGAAAAGGGGAGAGAGTATTGAGGTTGAAAGAGGGGGCGAGACACATACGTGTATGTACGGGAGTACAAACACGTATGTGTCTCGCCCAATAAGGGGCCGATGTCAATGACATACTTAGTTTGATACTACTCATCCCCATGACATCGGCGAAAAGATGCGGCAACAGGCAGAACATTGCACTAAAAACAGCAACACCTCGACCTAGGTCGCCGCGAAACGGGAGAAGCTCACTTATTGCTTTTGTCAACGATGAGCCAAAACTGTAGCAGAGCCTCAAAATCAAGGTACAGAGTGATTCGTGTTTATATCAATTTTGGGACCCAGTGTCAAGGCTGGTTGATTCTTTGGCTTCACATTTTGGTGGGTATCTGGCATAGTAAGAGAATTGTCATTGCGAGGAGCTCTTAGGATTTGCGACGAAGCAATCTAGCCATTCATTTGGCACAAACTGGATTGCTTCGCCCGCCTGAAGCGTTCTCGCAAAGACAGTGTCTATAATATTTTGCCATGCCAGACAAATTCAACCTCTCCTCCAAATTTAAGCCAGCCGGTGATCAACCGCAAGCCATCGAGAAATTAGTGGCTGGTTTGAAGCGTGGGGATCGCGATCAGACATTGCTCGGTGTCACTGGCTCGGGCAAGACGTTTACCATGGCCAACGTGGTACATCAGCTCCAGCGTCCGACTCTGATTATTTCTCATAACAAGACGTTGGCTGCGCAGCTAGCATCAGAATTCCAAGATTTCTTCCCCAACAATGCTGTCCACTATTTCGTTTCCTATTATGACTACTATCAGCCGGAAGCTTACATCCCATCCTCTGATACTCACATTGATAAAGAAACAGTCATCAATGAAGAGATCGATCGATTACGTCATGCCGCCACGCAAGCTTTACTCACACGTCGTGATGTATTGATTGTTGCTTCGGTGTCTTGTATCTACGGTTTGGGCTCACCAGAGAACTACAGTCAGGTGCGGACGGAGTTGATCGTCGGTAAATCATTCACGCGTTATAAGTTATTGAATCATTTTAATTTCCTTCAGTATCAACGCAACGATACGACACTGACTCGTGGCACCTTCACCGTCAAAGGCGAAAATATTGAGATCTTCCCCAGTGCCGAAGAAAATCATTATTATCGTTTACGGTTTGATGGTGATCTATTGGAACGGATTGAGAAGGTTCACTATCTGACCCACGACATTGAAGAATCACCTAAGACACTTAGTATCTTCCCGGCTAAGCATTTTATAGCGCCCGAAGCCAATCTCAAGACAGCCGAACCAACGATCAAGCAAGAACTCAAGGAGCGGATTGCTTATTTCCAGAAGAACAACAAATTGATCGAAGCGCAACGTATCGAAGAGCGGACTAATTATGATTTGGAGATGATCCGTGCCGTTGGTTACTGTAATGGTATTGAAAACTATTCTCGTATCCTTGATGGTCGTGCAGCGGGTGAACCACCGCAGACCTTGATCGATTATTTTCCTGATGATTTCCTCTTGATGGTTGATGAGTCGCATATGACGATCCCACAGATCCGCGGTATGTATGCCGGTGATCAAGCACGCAAACAGATGTTAATTGATTATGGTTGGCGTTTGCCGAGTGCGCGGGACAATCGTCCTTTGAACTACGATGAATTTCGCCAGCGTACCGGCCAGACGGTGTATGTCTCGGCTACGCCGAATGAATATGAAGTTGGACTTTCGAAACAAGTGGTGGAACAGATCATCCGACCGACAGGATTGGTAGATCCGATTATCGAAGTACGACCAACGGCCAAGCAAGTTGATGATGTGATCAAAGAGATTGAGCAACGTGTGACCAAGGGTCAGAGAGTGTTGTTGACGACGTTGACCAAGGCATTAGCAGAGGACATCACGGAATTATTATTGGAGCACAATATCAAAGCCCAATATTTGCATTCAGAAGTTGATACGCTTGACCGTATTGAGATCTTGCGTGATTTGCGTTCTGGGAAATATGACGTTCTCGTCGGTATTAATCTCTTGAGAGAAGGTTTGGATCTGCCGGAAGTGTCATTGGTCATTATCCTCGACGCGGACAAAGAAGGTTTCTTGCGTAGTAGCACTGCTATGATTCAGATTACTGGTCGTGCTGCCCGTCACAGTGAGGGAAAAGTAATTATGTACGCCGATAATATTACTCGCTCGATGAAACAGACGATTGATGAGACTGACCGTCGAAGGCAAGTGCAATTGGATTTCAATAAGAAGCATCACATCACACCAGCAACGATTATTAAATCAATCAAAGAAAGTTCACTCAAAGGTCTGGACACCAAAGATGAATTCAAGCAGGAGATTAAGAATCTTTCAGTGGGCGAGCGGGATTTCATGTTGCATTCATTAGAACAGCAGATGGAATTAGCAGCGGCTAATCTAGAATTTGAGACGGCAGCATTGTTACGAGATCAGATTGCGTTACTAAAGGAAACGGGAAACACGAAAGTTTCGCAAGGGGGCAACCCGAGGGTTGCCCGAACGAAAAATTCGAGGGTTTCCCGGACGGGTACGGCCAAGAAAGCCAGAACGAAGAAATAAAATGGAACGAGATTGGTCCTCTTTGATAGCCGAATTACAACGATCATTCGATAGTGGCTTCTTGCTGATTGATAAACCGGTTGGTGAACCATCGATGCGTACGGTTAGTCAATTGCGTCGTATCACTGGCCAGAAGAAAATCGGTTTCGCTGGTACGTTGGACCCTATGGCTAGTGGTTTATTGGTTATGGGAATCAACAAGGCTACTAAGTTGCTTGATTGGTGGCATCAATGGCCCAAAGAATACGAAGCGGAGATTACGCTGGGAAAAGTGTCGACTACCTATGATGGGGAAGGTGAGATTACCACCCCTGCTTGTCAGCATCCCCTCCTTAACAAGGAGGGGAAAGGCCCGTCCGCCATGCGAGCGCATGCGAGTCGGGCGTGGGTGGTAACTGCTGAGGCAATTCAAAATGCAGTGCGGTCATTTGTCGGGCAGATTGAGCAAGTGCCGCCGATGTACTCAGCCAAAAGTGTCGGCGGCAAAAGATTGTATGAACTAGCACGCCAAGGCCAAGAAGTAGAGCGTAAACCGTCAACCGTTACTATTCACTCTATTGATATTCTAGATTATCACTATCCTATTGTGAAAATTAAAGTCCGCTGTTCGACTGGCACATACATTCGTTCTCTAGCTCATGACCTTGGGCAGCGATTGGGAGTGGGTGCCTATCTATCGGCTTTGCGACGTACCGCTATCGGTGACTATACAGTGTTGCAAGCCAAGAAGATTGATAATGTGTCATTGGAAAATTGGCTTCAGCATTTATTGCGTATAAAATAAAAGACCCCACATCTGTGACGTGGGGTCGGGAGCGGAATCAGTCGGCGAGGACGTATTTCCGTTGTTGGGTATCGAGTCGGAGTAATCCGAGGTCTACCCAGTGGAGGATCTGATCGATGGCAACGAAACCGTCCGCATCAAACTTGGTAAGTTCAGTGATAGCTACACCATCGTTGTTCTCGATATGTCGGAAGAGATTGTAAGCCGGACCAGACCGGATGTTAGGAAGACAGAAGCAGCTGCCCAAGTGCTACCTCCTAGGAGGGTGAGAGAAAATAACAATTCGTCCAAGGGGGCGAATTCATCATTAAAATAACCCAGTTCTATATATTTGTCAATATGAAAGCCCCTTATACCGAGATGGTACAAGGGGCTGTGAGTTAGGCGGCTCGGGGAGGGTCGCCCATAATGTGATTGAGCCAACGCTCTGACCGGCCGAAACGTCCGATGAAGCGGCCGAGGCGGTTAGCGGCGAAGCTGAAGAAAGCGATCCAACCACAATCGACGATGGCTGGGATCTTGAACCAGTGCACGAAAAAAGTCATTGCGACTAGGTAGCCAACGATCCCTCCGGCCAGGAACAGAGATCCTGCCCAGCGTACGCGCCAGAAACGCGCACCGATGCATATCGATGTGAACGCAGCTAAGGCGAGGCTGGCATCGACGGCACGGGGATAAAGTATGATTGCCAAAATCAGGAGTTGCGATGAGGTCGTGATATCGAAGATTTCTTTGAAACGCGCGCGGTGGACTTCACTTCTCTTGCGATGGCTCGTCTCGACAGTCAAAGGAAGGATTTTGCCGCCCTGCATCCTAACCTCCGTGGTATAGTGGTTCGTTACTCAAAGAGCAGAAAACCCTATTAGACTAACTATTGTGGCTGATTTCGTCAACATCAACCCCATAGCTCTTGATTTTTAGCAGCAATTATGATACTTTAGGCAAGTCAAACGTAATCATTATTTTGCCGTATGATGAGTTTGGACATTTAATCTTTCAAATTTAACTATCAAGTCATGCCACAGAAGAAAGCTTCTATCAAGGACGTACGACGCATCAAGAAAAATACTGCTCGTAACGCTCTCGTCCTACGCAACATCAAAGAGATTGTGAAGGACGCTCAGAAAGCTCTGGTTGCCGGAGATGCCGCCAAGGCTCACGAGCACTACCTCAAGCTACAGAAAGCTGTCGATAAAGCGGTTAAAGCCAAGGTGATCAAAGCCAACGCTGCCAACCGTAAGAAGTCTCGCTTGAGCAAGAAGATTGCTGCTAGCAAGAAGAAATAAATTTAAAAGCACTCGGTTCGCCGGGTGCTTTTTGATTTGGAGAGTATCAAGCTAGATTGCCGCGTCGTCGACAAGGCTCGACTCCTCGCAATGACAGACAGGGATTAAATCTTCTCGATTAGCAGTGCTAGTGTGGCGCGGTCGTTGGCTGATAGTTTCAAACGACGGTCGCTGGAGATAAGCGCTTGATAGATAGCTGTCATCTGCCCAGGGTTGAAGTTACGCAGTTGAGTTAATAGTTTCTTGGCGACGAAGGGATGTACCCCCAGATGCGTGGCTAGTGCATAGGAATTATTGAGTCCAGCATTGGTCGGGATTTGGGCTAGTAAGCGAAATTGTCTGGCGACCATGGCTAAGATATAGAGACCTTCGGCGCCACTACGGAGGAGTGTCTCGATCAAATCATGGGCAGTGGCTTTGTCCCGTTGGCCACAAGCATCGATGGCTTGGAAGATCTGATTGGTAATTTTGCTACTGACAAATTCTTCGACTACGGCTGGAGTGACTGGATTGTGGCCACTGTGGCAGAGCTTGTGAATCTCATTATGTAGTTCCCACGTGTCATTGCCGACCAGCTCGATCAGCATTTGGATCGCCTCGGTGGTGAAGGAGATATTGTATTTCTTGGCTTCAGTTGCCACCCAACGATTGAGAGCATCGCCAGTTAGTTCTACAAATTCAGTGACGTATTTGAAACGTTGCAAAGCTTTGATCAAAGGGTGTTTGGCTGGCAGTTTGGAGTCAGGTTGCCACAGCACGAGGTAGTGTTCTTCTTTGGTATCTTGTTGGCTCTGCAACCATTCAAGCAAAGGCTGCTCGAATTCATCCCACTCCGGTGCTGATAAGATGTCACGGATAATGATTAGGTTGCGTTGGCTAAACATGCCCTGACCTTTGAGTAGGTTAAGCAGTCGTGACCAATCCATAGATTCGCCATCAAAAGTATAGATAGCATTACCGCTAGGGTCTACGGCCGAGCGGAATTTGTCTTTGATAGAATCGATGGTCATTTTGGCCCGATAGATGTCAGGGCCGTGGAGGAAGAAGATCATTTTAACTAGGCGTTAGGAATTAGGACGTAGGTTGTAGGAAGAGGCGGAGTCGGCCTCTGGCCGAGGAACTGGAAACTGGGAATTAGGGAGCGGGCAGAAACTAACATTGGTATTGAAATATAGTAAATGAATAATGGTGTCCTACTACAACCTACTGCCTACGTCCTAATCGAGCTGAGCTCGACCTAATTCCTAATTTCCTCCATCTCCGACCAATTCTCTCCCACCTTCACATCAACTACCAAAGGCACCTTGAGCTTAGTCACGCCTTCCATGATAGCTTTGACTTCTTTGGCCACCTTGGCTACTTCTTTGTCAGGCACTTCGAAGACCAATTCGTCATGGACTTGTAACAGCATCTTAGACTTGGGAGAGATTTGTGGCAAGCGGACAGCTAGTTCGATCATAGCCAGTTTGATGATGTCAGCGGCCGATCCTTGAAGAGGGGTGTTGACGGCCATACGTTCGGCCTGTGCGACTAGCTGGGGCATGGTGGAGTGGATTTCGGGTAGGTAACGTCTACGACCAAACATGGTTTCGACAAATCCTTGATCACGCACCTCTAGCTTGGTCTCGTCGATATATTTTTTTACGCCTTTGTAGAGATCAAAATATTTAGAGATAAATTCCTTGGCTTCGTCACGGCTGATACCAGTACGCTGTGCTAGTCCGACAGAACCGAGACCATAGATAACGCCGAAGTTAACTTCTTTGGCTTTGCGCCTCTCGTCTTTGGTTACTTGCTCTAGCGGAATCTTATTGATCTTGGCGGCGGTAGCAGCATGGATATCTTCACCGGCCTTAAAACTCTTGACCATTACTGGATCTTCAGAAATATGTGCCACCAAGCGTAGCTCAATTTGCGAGTAGTCAGCTGACACTAATTGGCAACCATGGTCCGCGATGAACGCTTGTCTGATCTCACGACCAATTTCCGTCCGGATAGGAATATTTTGTAGATTAGGATTGATAGAGGACAAGCGGCCAGTAGCAGCGATAGTCTGATTGAAGCTAGTATGAATCCGTTTATCGACCTTGGAAACCATCCTCGGTAAGGCCGTGATATACGTGGATTGCAATTTGGTTAACTCCCTATATTCCGAGATGAAAGGGATGATCGGATGGCGACCTTCTAGCTTATCCAATTCGGAGGCCGCAGTGGAAATGCCGGTTTTAGTTTTCTTTAATCCCTTGATATCAATTTTCAGCTCATCAAACAGAATCTCTTTGAGTTGCAACGGTGAGGAAATATTAAATTCACGACCAGCGAGTTTATGTATCTTTTTGGTTACGTCAGCGATACGTGTTTCAAAGCGTTTTTCCATTTTCTTCAGCAAAGCTGTATCCACACTAATTCCCGCCAACTGCATGTCACCAAGCACAGCGATCAGCGGAGCTTCGATAGTGTTTTGCAATTTTAAGAGGTTAGCTTCGGCTAACTCCTTCTTTAAAGTGAGGTAGAGACGATAGGAGAAGTCGGCGTCTTCGGCGGCGTACCAGCTAAGTGATGCTTCAGGGATGGATTCGATGTCGAGTTCTTTTTTCGCCTTTTTAATTTTTGGGGCAGTAGTATCGTCCGGGATCCGGGGTCCGCTATCCGCTGCTAGTTCCTTTAATTCTTGCATACGCACACCGAAATAATTGAAAGCTAATTCTTCCAGCTTCAACCCACGATCTGGCTTGAGTAGGAAAGCAGCAATCATCGTATCAAAGGTAATTCCTTGGACCGTAATACCAAGTTGCTTCAAGATCTCATAATCGTATTTGATATTATGTCCTACCTTCTCAACTTTGGGATCTTCGAGAATAGTCTGAAATAGTTTGACGAATAATTTTCGATCAGCGTCTGTACGTAGACTGATGAAATAGCCTTCGGCTTCCTGCCAGCTGAAGCTAGCGCCAAGAATCTTCACTTCAAGTGGATCAAGGCCGGTTGTTTCGGTATCAAGAGCAAAAACTTTCTGCGCTTTGAGCTTGGTGACGAACTTTTTCATGGCTACTTCGCCCTTGATTAGTTCATAGGTTTCGTTGTGTGTACCAATTTTTCCCTTCGACTCCTCGACGGACTCGTCGCTCAGGGTGACTCCGCTCTGACCCGCCCTCATACCTGGCTGTAGCTCCGGCGAAGCAGTTGGCCGAGGGATCTTGTCGATTAAGCTGCGGAACTCAAGACGTTGGAAAATATCAAAAACCTTCTTGCGGTCAAAGTTATGAATAGCAGCCTTCTCCAGATCAACATTAACTTTGAGGTCAGTGATAATAGTACCGAGCATTCTACTTTGGAAAGCTTGCTCCTTCTGATCTAGTAATAATTGTCTGGTGCGATCTTTAATTTTAGGCGAATCGATATTCTTGTAGACACCTTCCAATGAACCGAATTCTTGGATCAGCGCTTGAGCGCCTTTCTCACCGATGCCTTTGACTCCAGGGATGTTATCCGACGTGTCGCCCATGATGGCTTTGAGTTCGATTAACTGTTTTGGCTCTAAGCCATAGCGAGCTTTGACTCCTGCCACATCATAGGTGATAGTGTCATTGATACCACGCTTAAGGGTATAGACCTCTGTCAGCTTATTGACCAGTTGTAAACTGTCGTTATCTCCGGTGACAATAATATTTTTCACATCTTTGTGCTGGGCAGTATTATGCGTGACGATGCTACCAACGATATCATCGGCTTCGAAGCCAGCTTGTGATAGGCGGGGGATTTCTAGCGCATCAAGTATCTGCTCCACGAGTTCGATTTGACTATAAAATTCATCAGGAGCCTTTTCACGAGTGCCTTTGTATTCTTGGTATTCAGTGTGACGAAAGGTTGGTCCAGCTAGGTCAAAAGCAGCGATGATGTAATCAGGCTTGAGCTCTTTGATCAGGCGGAGGAGGATGGAGGTGAAGCCATAGGCGGCATTAATCATAATGCCGTCCTTGGTCGTCAGAGGAGGAATGGCGTGCCAGGCACGATAGAGTAGTGAGAAGGTGTCGATGATGACGAGTTTTTTGGCTTTGGGCATGGGCTAATAATAGCAGGTTTGAGGTATAATTCCAGACGGTCTTTAGTCGGTTTTGACAGGCTATTTCCTCTGTGCTAGATTTTAACTACTTTATGAAAATGTCTGTTTATACAATCTTTTTCTCTCCAGTACCGACCCCAGATATCCTGCGGTCGGGCTATATTCGGTGTTCTCAATAAGTAATCTCAGATATCAGAAGCCCTGCCGTAGTTGCAGGGCTTCTTTGTATCTTCCCCCGGAAATTGTAACCACTAGAATTTCCCGTGGAGCAGGCAAAGAGCTTGCTCCACGGTTCTTTAGTTAGGAGGGTGACATATGTTGGATCAGGGTCGTATCAGCTTCATAGGTTCCGGTAATATGGCCGAGGCCATGATTAACGGTCTCCTTGAAGCCAAGTTGGTAACTGCGGATCAGATTATTGCTACTGGTCCGCGTCCGGAGCGCGGTACTGAACTGTCACAGCGGTACATTGGTATTACTACAGCAATAGATAACTGTCTGGCTTTGGAAGCTGACATCATCGTGTTGGCCGTTAAGCCGCAGAAATTGGCTGACGTAATGGGCCAATTGGGCGGACAGATCAAGGCTACGCAATTGATAGTTTCTATCGCCGCTGGTGTAACACTAGCAACTCTGGTTCAGGGGTTGAGTCAGTCTTCGGTGGTACGCTGCATGCCCAATACCCCTGGACGTATTGGTCAGGGGATCACCGTCTGGACCTGTACCTCAGAAGTTACTAAGCTTCAGAAGGAGCAGGTAGGCAACATATTGAGATCGCTAGGTGAAGAGGTGTTCGTAGATGAAGAAGAACATCTCGATAGGGCTACGGCCATCTCTGGTACTGGACCCGCCTACGTCCTTTACTTCATGGAAGCGCTGACTGATGCTGCTGTTCGAATCGGTCTGCCGCGGTATCTGGCTGAGCGTCTAACGGTTCAGACGGTGAAAGGAACTGCTCTGTATGCCGAGGCGTTCAAGATTCATTTTGCGCAACTGCGTAACGATGTGACGTCTCCTGGTGGCACATCTGCTGAAGCCTTGCACAAGTTGGAACAGGCAAGTGTCAGGGCTGCGATGGCTACGGCGGTAAAAGCTGCCTACCGTAAATCGCTGGATCTGGGTCGGACCTTGGCTGTGAAGCTGTCTCGAGGCTAACCTGCTTTAGTACAGAGTCAAAAGGGCGCTCATGATATTTCATGAGCGCCCTTAAATTAAGTAACTAATCGGATTTGTTTTAGATGGCATCCCGACTTGAAAAGGCTTGGGTATTCTGCTACTTTAGATGAGCGTTTAATGCCAATGGACATCCTACGTGCGGATGTGTTTGTCCTCTACGAGTAGAGGACCTACCCTTCGGGGGGGGGTGGTAACTATTGGCCTGGTAGCTCCGCCACCTTTCGAAGACTCAAGGGCGGACAAGCAAGTGGGCAAACATTAGGTCTTCGTGGAGAGCGCCAATTATATTATTGGCCTGGTAGCCAAGTCCCCGCTGAAGCGGGGTAAAGTCCAGGCACGAGGTCTGTCCCTCTCAATAATTAATTTAAAATGATTCGGGATCCCGGATCTGAAATCTGGATATCTGGCCACGTAGCCAAGTGGTAAGGCAGAGGTCTGCAAAACCTTTATCCGGCGGTTCGATTCCGCCCGTGGCCTCCAGATTTCAGCATCGGGACAAAACCTGTATTCGGCGGTTCCCCGCCTGCCAGCGCCTGCAGCCTGCGCTTTGTCGCAGGCAATGGCGGGCAGGGATTCCGCCCCCGTCCGCCACGGCTATGCCGCAGGCGTGCCGGGCGGGCCAGGCCTCCATCGAGCTCAGCTCGATTAACTGAATTAAACTTGAAGCAGATTTGGATAATTTGTATTAGTAGACAACAAAAAACCGCCGGCAGTTTCGGTAAATACCATTGAAACTCTGCTTGGCGGTTTTTTAATATTGAATTAAGTCGTACCTGTTCAGCTGAAATTGTTATTAGATCTGAAGTATAGTCTTAATTTTATTTTTATAAATTGTTTTTTATTAACGGTTGTCGGCAATGGTCACAGTGTTCGGTAAGACTTCCATGGTTAGTCTGCGAGCACCGAACTTGATAGCCGTAGATTTATCGGCCATCCAAATATCAATACGACCAGTACCAGTGTAACGACGGTTCATACGGTCTTCAACGGTGAATATCTTGGTACCGTAGACTTCCGGTAAACGGACACGAGTTCCGCGGGGGAGGTCATTGGTAGCGATAATACCGTCACGAACCCTGGTTCCGAAGGCCGTAATGAACGGGGAATCATCGGTTTGACCCACTTCGCTGTTATAAGCGGTGACAACTACCTTCTTGGTAGCCACTGGTTCGATCACATCGTACTTTTCTGTGTAATCAGGCCACTGGGAAAGGGCCACAATAGGCACAGAAACGCCGTCAACCATCACATTACCCTCGTAAACCGCCAAAGCGGTATGAGGCAACAGAATGGTGACAAAAACCGGTAACATTAGCCAATATTTGGCTTTTTGGCTGATATACCTTTTTACTGCCAATTGAAGTTGTTTCATGAGGGTTGGTTAATAAAAACGATTCGTATAACACGAACCGATTGACCTTTATATCATACCTAGACAATATTGTCAAGTCTTTGTCAAGCCCCTCAAAACAATTGCTGCTAGTAGCTGGAGGTATCAAAAACACCCCAACATTGCTGTTAGGGTGGTTAAAAAATAATCTTTTGGCTTAATCTACACGTTCATAGGCGAGACTGGTGACCGTTCCATCAGTCAGGACCTTGTAGATCACCTTCTGGGGAGCATGATCATAGCCAAGCGTTTCAATAGTTGATACTTGAACTAGATAACCACCATCAATGACCAAAACTTGCCCCTTAGGTCCCCCGTTGGCGTCGATGTCCAAGCCTGGTGATAGGAGTGCTACGAAGGAAGCAGCTTCAGCTGCCGAGCTGACCGGCGCGAAGTTGGACTTAAGCAACGCCGGCATATTGATCTTGAGCGTTGATTTAGTTCCAGTTGCTTGGAGCCAGTAGCCAGTAGAACAGGTGGTTAGACCTTCCATTCGTAAGTAGCCTGTCTTGGAAGCAGAGAAGCAGCCAGCATCACTTTCTTGTTTCAGCTTAACGGGATTACCTAAAGCTGTGATTTGTGCTTCTGTCATGGTGAAACCATCGATACGACTCGCTAGAGCAATAGGCTGCCAAGAACCACTCGTGAGTGCACCTTCGTATTTCACTTGGTCAGCGGCGGTGTTCCAGGTGTACTGACTATTGGAGAGTTGGATTTCTTGCAGATCGGTGACACCATCGCCATCGCTATCAGCTTTGGTATCGACGGTGCCGAAATATTGCTCGAGGAGAGCACTGACGCCATCTTTGTCAGCATCAGTATTGGCTAGGGTAGCTACAGCGTTGATTTCGTCGGTGTTAAATTCATCGCAACTTTGTGATTGGTCGTTCACGGCTGTTTGGAAATCATCACGGATTGAGCCGGCAGGAAAGGTAGTTACTATATCATTGTGACCACGAGCTAGACATACTGCCAAAGCGTAATTACGATAAGAGTCAGCGGTGATAGGTAGAGGATCAGGTAAGGGAACAGGAGCCGGTGCTACACCGACAATAGTACCAACGGTAATTTTATTCAAATCTGCATTGGTGATCCCGAGACTCAAGTAGCGCATGATCTGGTAGGCGGCATTACCGTCTTTCATATAATACCGTTTACCATCATCAGGGCGGACATACCAAGCTTCACCATGGGATTGAGTTTGTAGTAGGATCTTACCTTTGAGTTGACTGACCAGCTTAGTATCATACGTTAACTTACCAGCACCTAACGGATTGTAACCATTGAGTATTTCTTGACCATCAGCGAAGCTGTCACCATCAGTATCAGCGACATCTTTCTTGGTCCCGAGCGCATCTTCGAGTTGATCCGGTAGTCCGTCACCATCGGTATCGGTATCTTGGAAACGAGTTTCCAAGCCGACAGGTATTTTAGCCAGGTTGGCGTTGGTTACACCCAAACCGAAGGTACGTAAGGCAGAATAAGCTATGGAGCCATCTTTGAGATAATACCGTTTACCATCATCTGGGCGGACGTACCAAGCTTCGCCTTTAGATTCGACTTGAAGTAGGATCTTGCCTTTGAGCGAGTCAGCGAAAGCGGCGGTGTGGATCGTCCCCACCAAAGGGATGATAAGGAATGAGGAAAAAATTGTTGATAGTTTTCTATTCATGTTATTAGTCACTTGATTTTACTAGGTAAGCCGCAAAAAGTTATATAAAGATGCTTTCCTTATACATCGTCTTTTAATCGGAGGTCCATTTGCTGTTCTGATTCGGGATTCATATGTAATCCTAGGCAGCCCTGCAAATAAAACCAATTCCAAAATTTTCTTAATTTTATATCTGAATGTTTATAACCAAGAATTTCAGCTGAATGAAGAAGATGCATTATATAATGATGCGGATAGCCATCGGGGTCAGCGAGAAATAGCACAGCAGCTTGTTTAGCTTGCCCCTGCTGTACTCCCATAAACGTTCCTCTTCTTGGAGTGGCGTCTCGCAGAATACAAGAACGAAGAAAACGAGATAATATTTTCCCATTATTATGTTTCGGTAAGCCATCGGGTCCTCGCAAAGCAGTCAATAAAACAGTTTGTTGTCTCCAGGAGCATTTATGTAATAGCCAATCCTGTAAAACATTGGGATTTTTGGCTACCTTAGTTGAGGTCATAATATTGTCTCTAGCCTCTAGTATAGCAGATATAGGGCTAGGAGGATATTTGGGAGAAAAGGATAGCATTGGGTACGTCGCGTCCTGGGCCCATACGATAACGACCGTCATAGTAGACAGCCGTCGAGCCGCCGGCATCAAGATTGAGAGCGTTCTCTAGGCCGAGTGATAGGAGAGCATCAACTAACTGTGGCACAGAAGCGGAATACAGTACCACTACGTAGATATCTGATCCTTTGACGCCGATGGCTGCACGGCTATACCGTTTCAGTTGTTTGGGGTCTAAGGTGGCGACACTACCAAGAGCTGATGTGCCTTCCTGGATCAGGACTGGATCATTGGAGATTGCTGCCTTGACCTTGGTATGATAGGTGGCTTCAAATTCCGCCTGACTTCGAAATTGAGCTGTACTAGTAAAAAAGTAGGGATGATTATCAGAGCCAAAAACTAAGAGTGCACCGGTGGAAGGATAATTGATCTGGTCAGCGTTGATCATCACGCCATCGGTGGAACGATAGACGGGATAGTAATAATAATTTTTCTCTTTGGCGCAATCAGTATAGTCAGCCGGACAGAAATAGCTACCGTTGATGGCGGCGAAGGCATTGTACGTCAAAGCGAAATCACCGACGCTGCGTATGGGGCAATTGTTATCGCAGTCAGTCGTGTTGGCGGTGGTTGTCAATATGTCGAGTTTGGGATCTTGCCAATTAACTTTCAGGATAGCCGCTGTGAAGCTGCCTGTCGGTGTCTTGATAGTTTCAATCTTGTAGCTCGATCCTGCTGGTTGGGTAGAAGGCTTGTCGCCAATAGTATCAACGGGAATCTTGGCCAATTCTTTATTGGTGACACCCAGACTGATGAAGCGCATTATCTGATAGGCAGCATCACCATCAGGAAGATAATAGCGTTTGCCCGAAGGATGCAGATACCAAGCTTCGCCGTTTTTCTCCACTTGTAGGAGTATGCGGCCGCGTAACTTCTCAATTAATTCATCGTCGATCTTACGATCACCTTGGCCATTGGGATTAGTGTTAGCCAAGATTTCAGCTTTATCATTATCACCGTCTCCATCGCTATCTTTCTTCTTATAGTTGGTTCCAAGCCCTGTTTCCAATTGATCAGACAAGCCGTCACCATCAGTATCAGTGCCGTTGGTGAAACGATCTTCCAAACCAACAGGGATTTGCGCCAAGTCAGCATTCTTGATCCCCAGTCCAAATTCACGCAGCATCTGATAGGCAGTAGCACCGTCTTTCAAATAATAGCGTTGACCACTGACGGGTCCGACATACCAAGCTTCACCGTGTTGTTCTACTTGCAACAAAATATTACCCGCTAGATCAGCGGCTAAGCTGACTTGAGGAATGAGTAGAAAGATTGTAAACAAAAAAAGTATAATTCGTCTCATACTTTTGTTGTAGCACAGTGGAGGTAATTGTAAAGAACGTTATTTGGCTTTCTCTAAGATAGCATTGATAAATTCTATCTTACGACGATAATATTCTTGCACACTCACCCCATCACTATTTTCTTTGAGTTGACGATAGGTTTCTAATTCCAGGGGATGTGATAGAAGATAGGCGTGGAATCGTTGACCCTCTTGCCAGCCTGCAGAATCTTGATTGATCAAGAAAATATCGATATGTTTTCCGTTCATAGCGGTTGCGAAGCGAGAGCGTTCTAGAGGATATGAGCTTCTAGGCTCGCCGAAGAGACTCTTAAGCTTTGGTATCAAAGTGTTAAATTGAGCTGGTTTAATAGGAATATAGACATCTATTTCATCTTGACCGGAAATGCCGAGACCCGAGGCACCAAGATGAAGGATGGTGAGGCTACGATCTGTCTTTTCCTGAATCAGGTGTTTGATTTCTTGGAATCTACTCTCAGCTGTAGGATCAAACGGGACAATTTTTATAGTATCGGTGTTAGATAAATGGCCGATCCATTTTTCCTGCTTGGGCGTGAGCATGGATGTATGTTGATGATGAGTTGTATTTAGTGACTAGAGGTAACCTAGTCTTTGATAAACGGTATAGAGGGATGGTGTTGTCACCCTACGCCAAGGCTTCGGGTGACTACCCTTCTTGAGCCTGTGGCTCTTCGTGTGGCCAGAGGCCACCCGAAGCTTCGCTTCGCGAAGCGAAGGGTGGAGCGGGTAGCGGGAATCGAACCCGTATCTTATCCTTGGGAAGGACACGTTCTACCACTGAACTATACCCGCATTATGAATTACCCTGCCTGCCCGGCAAACCCTGAGCCTGCCGAAGGGGATGCGGGATACTAATCCCGCGGGTATTCTGCAGGACTAGTATACCAATAGTAAAAAATAAAAAAAGAACCCTCGTTACCGAGATAACGAGGGCGGGTACAGTGGTGGTTGTCATGGCAGACGGGCGTTGGCTCCTTCGAACAGGCAATTTGGTAGTGACAAACACTATGTATGGTCTCGCAAGAAGCGAGATGAGATGGTCGGGGACCATCGGGAAAAAATTGGGGAAAAGTACGGGATACGTCTTTAGTATAGCGCTTATATAATTTTATGCAAGTAACAAAAAAGACCCTAAGTGGTCTATGTGCAATCGTACTACAATAATTTTCATTTATTTATGAAAAATTTTTTCATTTTTTGTCTGCCGGTCTTTGTCTTCCACCATAATTCCTTTTGTTTCGCTTCTCCAATAGTCTCGAATTCTTCCTTGAATAACAGTATTAGTGGACGCCGACGTTGTGTAGATTTTACTTTTCCTTCGTTATGTTGCTTAAGTCGAGCTTGAAAGTTTTTGGAATAGCCTACATACGTTCTAAGATCTTTAAGGCTCTGAAGAATATAAACTGAATACATATAGTCTAAACTAGATTTGTGGCAGTTGAGGGGCGGGCCGTCCGCCTTCTTGGCGAGACGAGCCTCGCTCCAATCGCCCTAGGCGATTGGAGCGGGTAAACGGAATCGAACCGTCATCCTTAGCTTGGAAGGCTAATATAATAACCATTATACGATACCCGCATATTTTATCTTCGCAGACGTCGTACTAGTACGACGTAATTGTGCTCTGCTAGCAGAGCACCTACCCCTTCGGGGTCCACTGAAACTTCTTCATATCTACCCACCACATCTCATTCTGGCGAACTACTTTGATACCTTCTTTTTTTAAAAGAGCAGCTTGGAAATCAGCTGTATGTGTCTCGCAAGTGGTAGTGATAAATCCTTTACTATTGATGACTCGGTGCCACGGTAGGGCAGGGTCATTGTCCATCATATGAAGTGCCCAGCCGACAGCTCGGGCGCCACGTGGCGAACCGATCTTGGCTGCTATCTGGCCATAGGAAGCTACTCGCCCACGAGGGATCTGTCGAGTAAAATTATAAACTTTTTGATAGAACGTCATGATGCTGGTCGGGGATGCCGGGCTCGAACCGGCGGCCTCTTGCTCCCAAAGCAAGCGCGCTACCAACTGCGCCAATCCCCGATTATTGATGAGAGATTTATGTAACTTTACTGGTGCCGAGAGACAGAATCGAACTGTCGACGCAAGGCTCTTCAGGCCTTCGCTCTACCACTGAGCTACCTCGGCTCTCAAAAAAGTAACATAAATGAAATGGTGGGCGCGGATGGACTCGAACCATCGACCTCGTCATTATCAGTGACGCGCTCTAACCACCTGAGCTACGCGCCCATTTCAAAAAAAAGAAGCTAAAATTGTTAAAGATACGGGGGTGATAGTAACAAATAAGCTCGTTCTTGGCAAGTCTTAGAATAGAGAATTAAACCCCAGTGACTTTTTGACAACCTGATAGATTTGAGCTACAAGAAATAAATAGTCCTTTTAATTGTCGCGTTGGCTGACGGGTCTGTATGTAGCTCTCTACCGAGGAGGGAGTATGAAAAATACAGGTAGCTTGGCCGTAGTCCATCCCAATGATGGAATTGGCATTTACGTCAGGACGATCGAAATATTAACCGATAACGCTTCATATTTCAGATCAGAAAGTCCAACGTCCAATCGTACCCTTGATCCTCTTATTTTGTCTCGCTATGGGCAGATACTGCATATGATGCGAAGAGTGCGAGCGATCACTCAGGAAGAAATTGTCGTTTTGGAGAGATGTCTCTCCAACTATGGCCAGCTTCCTCCAGAGGTCATAACGCTTGTTCGTCTGATTTTTGAGGCTGAAGGTGAACCTACTTCGGAAGATGAACGACATGTTGCCTGGACACGGATTGCCAAGGATCGTCGGCAATTATATGAGTCGATGACCGTTGATGTAGATGTTACTGTCTTGGCATCATTCTTCTTTACGGCACAGATTAACGCTGCCTAGGGTTCATTTGAAACCAAAGGAGGTAGGTATATGACCCATGCATTGTTGGCTCTAGCACTGACCTTGTCGACGCATGATGTGCGACCGCCGGCTCGCTGGATGCCGCCACCGAAGCCGGTCATGACATTGACCGAGGTTGTGGTTCGGGGTAAGCGGTTAGGTTACGGTGACTGTGGTTGCGCTCAAGCAATCATGATGTGGGATGAAAGCGCCTACGGTGCCGGTGGGACATATCGGGGAACCGAGCTTATGTCCTGGGTAGGGGGCAAGTAGTACTTCGGCCGTCCAGCTTAGCTGGACGGCCGTTTTCTTAAATAAAAAACCAGCCTCGCGGCTGCTTTTGATTTATCCCGCTGAGCGGGATAAACACCAGATATAACAACTAGAATGTGACGGCTAATGGTTGAATGATATTGCTATCATTCGTTCCCCCAGAGGGGGATCGACTAATGTCTTGTACCGTGAGGTACAGGACGATATCTCCTTAGAAAGGAGGTGATCCATCCACAGCTTCCGCTACGGATGCCTTGTTACG
>CAZIOU010000009.1:0-19403 GCA_964540995.1 uncultured Gammaproteobacteria bacterium
AGACTCAGCGGTTAGGCCGAGTCTCGGTACAGTGTGGCGGAATCTATCCGCCGTTGTCCTGGGCACCCTTGAGGCGCCAATCTGCGATTCCGAAGATACATCTCCTTTTGCTTTGGTGGTTACAGACGTCAGTTGCTCTCAAGAGCCTTCATGAACCTGCTTTCGTCGGGCTTCCAGCCACTGTCGTTTCCGCCCGTACGCACGATCTCCTCGACACACATGACATAAAGCTCTTTCACTGAACTCACCTCCATTCGGTATTAGCCATAACGTTGGAGTAGTGTTTAACCGTCTTGGTCGCCGGGCTTGCCGCCGTTGATGGGCTGCTTCACGTTTTCCTCCTGTCAGGGATTTCGACTACAATCTGCAAGCACTGGTATTGCTTCAGATGGCAGTCTCTTCCGCCTTCTTGGTGGGTGCTCCACCGCCGTCAGATCCGCCGGTCATGGTTTCCTCCTGAGATTGTTCACGACACAACCGATAGGCTGCATCGTTAGGGTTGGTACGAGCGTAGGCTACTAGCTTCTCTGCGTTGGCAGAGATAGCAGTGTGACTCCTGACGATGCGCGCGAATTCGTCTTTGCGGATAACAACGTCATCCTTCATTGTCGCCTCGACGCATGATGTCGTAGACCTTCATATTGCCCTCCTTCCTCGGGTTGATTACCAGTTGACACTTCTTTCTATAGAAGCGCAGATCAAAATCAGCGAGATGCCCATTTCGGCTATGATCACTAGAATCATGTGGTATAAATCTAGATGAAACAGTGGACGCAATGACGCGGTCAAGAGCAGAATCAGAAGGCCGTAACCTAGGTTCTTTTTCATAGCGGTTCCCAATTGAGCTAGGGGTATGCTTCGGATGTAAATAACGAGATCAGATTAATCATACAGGTGGGTAATGGAATGTCAATAATAGAGCCGCATGATATAATTACCTTAGAAATGAATTTTCTTTGACATCAAAACCGCCGTCGGACTCTGGTTACAAACGTTACAAGGATGCCGAAGCAACCTTGTTTTCATTTCTGAGCTGCGACGGCTGTCATTTCCGACGGCGAGAAGCGCTGTTCATAAATCTTACTGTCTTTGCGATCCCGCTTCGGGCGGGAGAAGCAATCTAGTGTGGGAAGAAATTAAATACTAGATTGCTTCGTCGCTTCTGCTCCTCGCAATGACAGGCTCATTTTTAGTTTTGCAGGCAGGAAGCTCCTTATCAGTTTGTTCATCACCGGGCCCCATGTGTGACGATCGAGCTGACAGGTTGATGCATCCCTGCCTGCAGGACTAGAGATACACTCTATACTCCTGCACGAGAAGTTTTCTCGAAAGGAGGCTCGTGATGACGAGCCGGAGGTTGTTCTTTTCACTGTTGCTGACGTTGGCGATTGCCAGCGTCGCACTGGTCGGCTGTGGTCGCGACCAGAAGTCTACCGTCACTGCTCCGGAGTCTGGGAGGATCGCTGATAGCAGCGTGCAGCCGGAAGGCTACGGTGCGCAGTGGCCGAGCTACAGTCAAGGCTATCGCAACTCGCTGATCCTCAGTATGGGTTATCAGGACATCGGGCGTTACGGCAATGTCTGTAAAGTCTGGGTCCAGAATCTCGTGAGCCGGGTGACTGATGGTCGTGTGACTGTTCCTTCCACTATGTCGAACAACTACATGTGGAACACGGATCCGGCCGGGCATGTTCGGGGACAGTCAATGTCCATCCAGAACGTCCAACCCGGACAGGTGGTGCAGATGAGTTGGGGAACTAACAAGTTGCACACCTTCATCCTGGCTGGCAAGAATTCCGGTGGCATGTACTGGCTCGACAGTAACTGGTCTGACCCGCCGGATAGTATCGTGCGGTATCACTATGTCTCATATGACAAGTGGTACAAGTTCGATAACCTCCGGTATTCGGTCTATACTATCGGTTGGTAGATTTAGCGGCGGTCGAGCTCAGCTCGACCGCCGATCCTAACTTATATTATGAAACTAACAATTACAATTTCAATTATCATTGTGTTCGTGGTGACCGCTTTTGTATTGGTAACTCAATCTTATTATTCACCAGAACGAAAGATGCTACATTTTAACTCAACAGTCGTGAGTGCAATTGAGAATCGCTTTGATTCCATTGTCAGTAATCCGATCTGTCAGTATAGTGACGCTCATCCGCCAGCGGTGGGGAGCGTGCCGGAATGTAATTGGCGAATGAAATGGATTACCAACGGTGCTGAGCAGCTACTCACTACTGCGCGTTCAGAAGATGTTTCCTATGACAGTAGTTATCCTTTACGCCCGTCTTATATTCAGCAGCAGTTGAATGATTATTTTCAAACACACAGTTTTAAGATAAATCAGGAAAATACTCGCGTTGAAAAGCTGAGCCCTACTGGTGAACAGAAGAATTATATCTATGCCTATGAGAACGATATTATACGTTGCTCACTGACGATACCAGAATTATTGGCAGATGGGAGATCTTCTTATGCACCACCTTTTGTTGTAGTTGGTTGTTATAAGATCGAATAAAAACGACGAAATTTATCCGTCGTCCGTGTAATCAAATTAAGTTAGATATTATCTCTTCCGTCTCATCACCAAGACAACTGGTTGATATTTGTTGTTGGGATATTGCTTCAGTCTGCCGCGGATGAAGCCGCATTTCTCGTAGGCTTTGATAGCTCGCAGATTATCGGGCCTGACTTCTAGGTAAGCCTGGTTGTAGGTTAATTTTTTGAAAGCTATGTTCAGAGCTTTCTTGATAGCACGTGTACCGAGACCTTTGCCCCAATAGTTTTTGTTCCCGATGATAATATGGATTTCGAAGCTGTCTGTATCGCGGTGCGTGAGTGCGATATGACCGATGGTTCGAGAATTCACGACGATCATATAATGATGATCACGACTACTGGTCATCATTGCCTCGAAATAACTTTTCAGTTTGGTATCAGATTTCTCGAAGTAACCGCTGGTGAGTGCGATTAGCTCCTTATCTTTCCACCATCGGAGGAAGTACTTCAGGTCGGATGATTGGGTGTTTCGTAGATTGATCGTTGATAGCATAGAATATAGCTATAACGATACTGCCAAGCTGTGGCTAATTCAAGTGTACAAAATATAAGAGCCCGGATCGCTGTTGCGATCCGGGCTAATCTATCAGGCTGGATTCGGTGGGTTGGCAGGAGTTTCTTCTGGCGTAGGAGCGAGAATTTCTGCAACAGACATTGCTCTTAGCTGTTGAACAATTGAGTCGACCTCAGCAATGGCCGCTTCTTTGTTAGGAAAAATATCTTGTGTATTAATCAGGATTCTATCAAAATCATTATCCCTGTAGAGGATTAGGCAGCCAGCCCATAGGCCGCTGTTTTTATTTTGACCAGCATCAGATCGGATATCATTTCCATCGTTATTGATTGCTAATGCAGTCAATCTGCTCATACCCCCTAGGATACTCATTAGTGACCTCCTGTGGTGAGAAGTTTGAAGGAACCCTGAACTGACGATGACCCTACACCTAAAGTCTTCAAAATTCAAGCATTTCAAGTTATTAACTTCGCGCTATCCTTGACCCCATTAGACACAATTATCTAACGGGGTTGACCCTTTCTCTATTTCTCTGTATAATCGCTCCTAGCTTATGTCGTTTCGGGTAGTTTGATTCATCTCAAATATTAAACTTGCAGCTGGCTGCAAGAATTAAGATAAATGAACCCACCGAAGCCCCGAGCGACCACGTCTGACGTGGAAGTCGAAGGGGCGAAGGCGGGTTAACAACTGATCTCATGTCCAAAAACATTGTCATCAAGGGTGCGCGGGTTCATAATTTGAAAAATATTTCTCTGGAAATACCGCGAGACAAGTTCGTGGTTATCACCGGACTATCTGGTTCCGGTAAATCTTCTCTGGCTTTCGACACTATCTACGCTGAAGGACAGCGTCGCTATGTGGAATCATTGTCGGCTTATGCCCGACAATTTTTGGGTTTGATGGATAAGCCTGACGTCGATCAGATCGAAGGACTATCACCAGCTATTTCGATTGATCAGAAGTCTGCCTCGCGCAATCCGCGTTCGACAGTCGGCACCGTGACAGAAATTCATGACTATTTGCGTTTGCTCTTCTCACGCATCGGCGAACCGCACTGTCCCAAATGTGGTACGTTGGTCAAGAGTCAGACACCACAGCAGATGCAAGAACAGATTCGTCACTGGGCCAAGCAAGCTGCCGATGCCAAAGTACAAATCCTAGCGCCGATGATCCGCGATCAGAAGGGTGAGCACAAGCGCAGTCTCGAAAGTGTCAAATCTTCTGGTTATGCGCGAGTACGAGTCAACGGTGAGATCATGACTGTCGAGGAAGCTTTGCAGTTGAATCTCGATAAACAGAAGAAACACACTATTGAAGTAATTGTCGATCGTTTAGAGCTGGATGCAACTGATGATATTGCTAAGCGTCTATCGGCATCTCTGGAGACAGCACTGGATCTGGGTAATGGCTCGGTGGTGGTGCTGATCCCGGCGATCAATCAAGAGCATACGTTGAGCCAATCATTTGCTTGTCCTAAGGACGGTACTAGCTTCCCTGCTATCGAACCGCGTAATTTCTCTTTCAATAGTCCTCACGGTGCTTGCGTCGAATGTACAGGTCTTGGCTCCAAGCTGGAAGTTGACCCTGATCTGGTGATCCCCAATAAGAATCTGACTATTGCTGAAGGCGCTATCCGTCCGTGGTCACGCACCGCCGCCAATCAGACCTGGTATTTCCGTATATTGGAAGCAGTGGCTAAGCGTTATAAGATCTCACTTAATACGCCAGTCAAGAATCTCACCAAGAAACAACTCGATATCATCATGAAAGGTACTGGCGATGAAATTTTCAAGATGGAGATGGCCGGAGAACGCTTCAGTGGTGATTTCAATTCTACTTTCGAAGGTGTGGTCAACAATCTAGAACGCCGTTATCGTGAGACCGATTCTGACTATATTCGCAGTGAGATCGAACACTACATGCGCGTCTATGAATGTCCGGTTTGTCTGGGGCGTCGTCTCAAACCCGAGGCACTAGCAGTGTACGTCGGCGAGCAGAATATCGCTCAAGTATCAGATATGACTATTGAGCAGGCACGAGATTTCTTCATCGCTCTGGAGAAGAAGCTGTCTGTTCGTGACATGACGATCGCCAAGCAGATCTTGAAAGAAATCGGCTCTCGTCTTAAGTTTTTACACAATGTTGGTTTGAATTATCTGACACTGGCCCGAGGTGCTGCTACCCTGTCCGGAGGAGAGGCGCAGCGTATCCGTTTGGCGACGCAGATTGGATCTTCATTGGTTGGTGTCATCTATATTCTCGATGAGCCTTCGATCGGATTGCACCAACGTGACAATGATAAATTGATCGAAGCTCTCAAATCGTTACGCGATCTCGGTAACTCGGTGATTGTGGTTGAACACGATCTCGATACTATCTTGGCAGCCGATCATGTCATTGATATCGGACCAGGTGCTGGTAAGCACGGAGGAGAAGTGGTGGCTCAAGGTACGGCCGCGCAAGTAGAGAAAGTCAAAGCTTCTCTGACGGGTCAATATTTGTCTGGTAAGCTGTCCATTGATGAACCCAAGAAATATCGCAAAGGTAACGGTAAGTCGATTCAGATATTTGGTGCCAATGAATTCAATCTCAAAGATGTAGACGTCAATATCCCCTTAGGTAAATTCGTCTGTCTAACAGGTGTTTCTGGTTCGGGTAAATCGACTTTGATGGTAGAGATTCTCGGTAAGTCCTTGGCACAACATTTTTATCGCGCCAAAGATCGCCCAGGAAGTCACAAGAAGATCGAAGGGTTCGAACATTTGGATAAAGTTATTGATATTGATCAATCACCGATTGGTCGGACACCACGTTCCAACCCAGCGACTTACACCGGAGTCTTCACCTATATCCGCGACATGTTCGCTGCTTTGCCCGAAGCTAAGATTCGCGGGTACAAAGCCGGCCGCTTCAGCTTCAATGTCCGCGGTGGTCGTTGTGAAGCTTGCCAAGGTGATGGCTTCACGCGTATTGAGATGAATTTCTTGCCCGACGTCTATGTCGAATGTGAAGAGTGTCACGGTCAACGCTATAACCAACAAGCTTTGGAGATTCACTACAAAGGTAAGAGTATTGCTGATGTCTTGAACATGACGGTCGAAGAAGCGATGAATTTCTTCAGTCACATTCCTAACATCGCTACCAAATTAAAAACCTTACATGAAGTTGGTTTAGGCTATATCCACTTGGGTCAATCGGCCACTACACTGTCCGGAGGAGAGGCGCAGCGTATCAAACTAGCAACAGAACTGTCTCGTCGCTCGACCGGCCGTACCCTCTATATTCTCGACGAGCCGACCACTGGATTGCACTTCGCCGACGTTAAGCGCTTGTTACAAGTTTTACAGAAGTTAGTGGACAAAGGTAATTCGGTATTAGTTATCGAACACAATCTCGATGTCATCAAATCAGCTGACTGGATTATTGATCTAGGACCAGAAGGTGGCGACAAAGGCGGAACGATCGTAGCTGAAGGTACTCCGCGAGACATAATCAAAAATAAGCAATCGTATACTGGGCAGTATTTGAAGAAATTATTGAAAGCGTAATTCAATGAGGTTGTAGATAATAGAAAACCCCCATCATGACTAGCATGATGGGGGTTTGGTTTACACTTGGCCAAAGACGAAGGCCTTCTGCAGGCCAGCACCAAAGGTTAAGAGTGTGAAAAAATCAGTCTTCTGCAATGTTCCGTCACAAATCGCTTCTGATAGACCGACCAGAGTCGAGGCCGAACTGGTATTGCCACGCCAGAAGACATTACGGAAGATTTTACCATCCAGCTCAGGCAGCTGCTTGACCAGCTTCTGACCGAAGAGGTCAAGGGTGGTCGTAGAAGCTTGATGCGGGATGACCAGAGCGAGCTCGACTGGAAGCCCCTGAATGAAGGTTACTGCTGCCTCTGCAACTTTAGTACAGGCCCATTTGTGGACTTCTTTGCCATTCTGACGGAATGGGCCAATACGACCTTCATCGCTACTGCCCCAAGCTGGAGTGTAATGGCCGTCATACTGGAATTTGAAGTCCTGACGGATCAAACCCCACTTACCGTCGAAGGGATCATCTTCGGTAAAGAATCTAAGCGTCTTCGTTTTATTGTGCTGCAGTAGGACAGCACCAGCGGCATCACCAAAGAGGTTACCGCCGCGATAGTCACCACGCTC
This sequence comes from uncultured Gammaproteobacteria bacterium, assembly GCA_964540995.1. Lineage (GTDB taxonomy): Bacteria > Patescibacteriota > Patescibacteriia > UBA1558 > 2-01-FULL-52-15 > JAZDLR01. The sequence goes on from CAZIOU010000009.1 coordinate 7,246, forward strand.
GACTATCCGAGTGGCACGTTCGGAGGCTACCACCAACACATACGGGCGAGCAGCGGAGATGAGACTGGCTCCGAGTAGCAGGGCTAAGCCACCATCGGCACAGCTACCACCGGTATCAATACCGAAGCAGTTAGTCGAAGCACCGAGTATCTCGATGAGCCCACAGGAGCTCTTGGGATAGCCACGGTCAGAAGTGTTCGAAGTGAAGATAATCGCGCTTAATTGGTCGGGCGTGATGCGCGCGCGTACTAGTGCCATCGAAGCTGCGATCACAGCCATATCGAGCGTAGTCAACGATGTGACGACTCGCGTCTCGATACCTGGACGTTCGTTACGCCACTTCAAAGCCATGCTTTCCATTTGTTCACGGGTAGGCTGATAGGTTCCGAATAGCTCACTATGAGCAGGAGCGGTCAGTCTCTGGATGAATTCCAGATTACTCACCAGACGGAAGCCATCACCTTCGAGCGGGGTATGACCCGTACCAGCGATACCGACATTAGGGAAGATGTGATTCATTGAGCACTCCTTGGACTAAGGAAAAAGGAATTTGGAAAGGGACGTAAATCGACTAGAGCATGCCCTAAAGATGTCTATTTGTCAAGTCATCTTATGTGAGTCTCACATTTTTTGAAATTTCGGCCTAAGAGGGTAGAATGGGGTGGTATGCATGCTACTATCCTCAAAACCTTGGCCTACTTCGACACCTATGAGTATCCTCTGACTGCCACCGAGGTTTGGCGTTGGCTCTATCGTCCACCATTAATCGATGGACAGCTACCCACCTTAGACCAGGTGACGTCAGCTTTGGAGTCTGATCCTGAGCTAGCCGAGCGTATCACCCGAGTGGAAGGCTTCTACTGCTTCCGTGGGCGAGAGTATCTCATCCCGCTCCGCAAAGAGCGCAATATGTTGATCGAGCGTCAGATCAGGAAAGTACGGCGTATCGCGCGACTGTTCCGTTTGATACCATATGTACAGATGATAGCGGTGTCTAGTTCGCTACCAATCGGCAATGTCAAAGAAACCAGCGATATTGATTTGTTTATCGTCTGTCGTCAACGTACGATCTGGGCGACACGCTTGTTGCTGGTAGGAATTGTAAAAATGTTGGGCCAGCGCCCGACGCCACGACAGAAGACTGACAAGATTTGTTTGAGTTACTATGTGACCGAACGAGCACTTGATCTGCAGTCGTCAGCTATTGGCGCGGACGATCCGGTGATGCATTATCATGTTGCTACGCTGCTACCAATCTATGATCCAATCGGTACGTATGACAAATTCCTCCAAGCCAATGCTTGGAACAAGCATAATCTTCCGCTGTGTGCTACTGGGCAGCGTACGATTTTTCAGTTGCAGGATGGAATAGTTACTCGTTGGTGGCGTATCATGGCGAATCATATTTTTTCTTTGCTCTTGGCAGAACTAATTCAGCAACAAATCATACGCTGGCAGCTTCACATCTTGCCTGATCGCCTCAAAGCTCTCGCCAATTTGGATACACGTGTTATCATTAGTGATGACATATTAAAGTTTCATGATCAGGATATTCGGTCACAGCTGCGACAGCGTTGGCTCGATCGAATACGTATGTATGAATAAGCTTTGGCTTTCCCGTTTACAAAATTTTTCTCTCTGGCTCGTAGTCTTCCTAATACCCTGGCAGGCGCGCTATTTTTATTATAATGATCGCCTGAACAATCAGGCGTACGAACTAGGTCAGTTGGGTTGGTATCTGTCGGCTGGTCTAATTATTATTGCTTGGTTACTGTGGTTGCCACGGATCAAACGGCCGCGCTATTTCTGGACCATCGGCGGCCTAGTCTTGGCTTGGGTGGGACTAAGCATCAATTGGGCGCCGCATCCCTGGTTAACGTTGTACTACGGTAGTCTGGTAATCTTGGCTACGCTATTTTGGTTGATTACTCGCTCTGCTGATGGCGTGTTGATGTTGCGGGCTTTGGTCTGGTCAGGGGGAGTGCAGGCGATATTAGCTCTGTATCAATTCAGCACCCAATTCATCACCGCCAATTCCTGGTTGGGAATAGCTGAACACGATCCGCATGTCGCTGGTCAGTCAGTTATTATTTTCCACGGTATTCGGTTGCTCCGTTCGTATGGTGTTATGCCTCACCCCAATATGCTGGCGGGATTTATCGCCATTAGCATCATTGCTCTGTGGTTGTTATCTTTGCGACGAGTACCGTCCACGATGAAGTTTCATCTATTGTGGTGCGGTCTATCGTCATTACTGTATTTGGGTTTGTTAGTGACCTTTTCTCGGGCTGCACTTATTGCTCTGTTGGCTGCTTGGCTTATCTTGTGGTTTGCGACTCATCATCGAGGATTCATATCGGCTCGCAGCATGTTGCACTATGGGATTGTCCTGGGGATTGCTATTGTGCTGTTGGTAAATTTCACCAATCAAGGAATATTGTTACAGCGCTGGGATAGCTATGATCGTTTGGAGCAAATATCTATTCAAGAGCGTCTCTCTGGTTGGACACAATGGAATCAGGTTATGCAGACTCGACCAGAACGTTGGCTCATCGGTGTCGGACCGTACAATTATTTACCCGCTTTAGCTCAGACCTATACTCATTTACCAATTTGGGCTTATCAGCCGGTGCACAATATCTATGCTTTGCTTATTGCTGAATGGGGTTTGGCCGGAATTATTATCATCATCAGTCTGATCGCTTGGGTCTTCACTCGCATTCGACATCGTCACTGGGACATTTTAGCCGCCGCTAGCCCTCTGATCGCACTAGCTCTTATGGGTTTAGTTGACCATTGGATAATAACGAGCTATAGTGGCTTGTTGTTGGTAGCTTTGAGTCTCGGACTGGTCCGACATAAGGTCTACAACTAGGTTCTTTCGCTAGGAGGGCGGAATGCTGTTTCAAGTGGATACCGATCCACGTCAGACAATCGTGCACGCGATTTACATGGGATGCAAAGGTGAAAGCCACCGGGAAGAATTCGCTCACGTCGTTGATGAGGTACTGAAGCGAAAGTCGCCCGTGGTCATTGCTTGTTTGCAACGAGCTCATCCAGGAGTAGCAGTTGCTGCCAAACGACTGGCTCTGATGGCGCAGATTTGCAGCACTAAGCATGACTATAGTTGGCAGCATCTGCTGGTTATTACCGATCAGAGAGATCGCGATCTTTTTCCGTTAGAGGCTATGCAGCTGAATTTATCGTATCAGATATTTGACAGCTGGCAGGCCTTGCAGCAAGCCCTGCCGCAGTTTCTCAATACCACCCCGTCATCGAGCTGAGCTCGATGACGGGGTTTTCTTATTGTCCAGAGCTATCTAACAGGGTTGACCCTATTTGATAACCTCGTATCCAATAGGGTTGACAGGGGAGGAAGCTTTGTTATAATAGGGACTGTCTTAGCACTCATTAATCAAGAGTGCTAACTGTATCAAAAAATAACTTTATTACTATGAAACTAAAACCATTAGGCGACCGAGTCGTCGTCAAACCCACTGCCCCGGAAGAAGTCACGAAGTCAGGCATTATTTTGCCTGATTCATCTGACAAAGAGAAGAAAGCCGAAGGCGAGATCGTCGCCATTGGAACCGGTGAGAAAATAATTAAGCTCAACGTACAGATTGGTCAACGTGTTGTCTATAGTCATTATGCTGGTACTGATTTTGAGCTGGACAAGCAAGATTACAAAATTTTAAGCGAAGAGGATCTCTTGGCTGTTCTAGAGAACTAAACATTAAGAAAGTAATTATACTATGGCAAAGCAAATATTATTTAGCGACGAAGCTCGCGCCAAATTGAAACGAGGAGTGGATATTTTGGCTGATACAGTCAAAGTAACCCTCGGACCCAAAGGACGTAATGTTGTCCTGGATAAGAGCTATGGTTCACCAACGATTACCAAAGATGGTGTCACGGTAGCCAAAGATATTGAATTGGAAGATAAATTTGAAAATATGGGTGCTGAGATGGTCAAAGAAGTAGCTTCTCGCACGGCTGATGTAGCTGGCGACGGTACGACCACCGCTACGGTCTTGGCACAAGCTATTATCGCTGAAGGAATGCGCTTCGTCGCTTCCAAAGCCAACCCGATCCGTATCAAGGAAGGCATTGATCGTGGTGTAGCTATCGTACTGGAACAATTGAAGTCCATGTCTAAGCCGGTATCGACCAAAGAAGAAATTACCCAAGTAGCTTCTATCTCTGCCAATGATGCCAAGATCGGTGCTTTGATCGCTGAAGCGATGGAACAAGTCGGTAATGATGGCGTCATCACGGTTGAAGAGTCACAGAGTTTCGGCTTAGAGAAAGAGTTGGTCGAAGGTATGCAATTTGACAAAGGCTACGTCGCTCCTTATATGGTGACCAATCAGGAACGCATGGAAGCTGTCTATGAGAACGTGCCTATCTTGATCACTGACCAGAAGATTTCTGCCTTGAATGATCTATTGCCGTTACTCGAAAGTTTGGCTCAATCCGGCCGCAAAGAATTGGTCATTATCGCTGACGAGATTGAAGGTGAAGCTTTGGCTACCTTGGTATTGAATAAATTACGTGGCGCTTTCAACTCCGTCGCCATCAAGGCTCCTGGATTCGGTGACCGACGCAAAGAAATGTTGCAAGATATCGCTGCCTTGACTGGTGCCAAATTGGTGTCCGAAGAACTCGGCGTCAAATTGACCAGCGCTACCGCTGATATGCTGGGTGAAGCACGCAAAGTAATTGCTACCAAAGATAATACTACCATCGTTGATGGTAAGGGTGATAAGACCGAGATTGAAAATCGCATCAAACAGATTAAACACGCCTTAGAAACCAGTGATTCTGATTTTGATAAAGAGAAACTGAAAGAACGCTTGGCCAAATTATCTGGCGGTGTGGCTGTGCTCAAAGTCGGTGCTGCTACTGAAGTAGAGATGAAAGAAATGAAAGACCGTATCGAAGACGCGCTAGCTGCTACCCGCGCTGCGGTGGAGGAAGGTATTGTCGTGGGTGGAGGTGTGGCTTACTTGTCCGCCTTGCCGATGTTAGAAGCAGAACGTACTAAGCACCAGGAAGCTAAAGATTTTGAATTCACCATGGGCTTAGATATCCTTATTAGTGCTCTAGAATCACCGATCAAGCAGATTGCCCAGAATGCTGGTAAGAATGGTGATCAAGTTGTCATCAATGTGAAACAGAAGGGTGGTAACTATGGTTACAACGCCTTAAATGATGTTTACGAGGATTTACTCGTTGCCGGTATCGTCGATCCTACCAAGGTGACTCGTACAGCCTTACAGAACGCTGCTTCGGCTGCTAGTATGTTCCTTACCACACAAGCGGTGGTAGCTGATAAGCCAGAACCCAAGGAAGATCATGGACATGGTGGTATGGGTGGCGGAATGCCAGGGATGGGAATGATGTAAGATGGGCGTTAGGAATTAGGCATTAGTTTGTAGGAAACAGTTTCAAAAGAGTTGGCTCAAGCTGACTCTTTTTGTTTTTCTTCCCTAGTAACAAGTAACTAGTCCCGAGTCCCAATTTTTGTGCTATAATAAGCACAATTATGCCAAGGAAAAAAATAGTTCCACCAGTTACCGCAGAAATAGAACAGCCAATCATCGTCGAGTCAGAAACGACCGTTACTGAAGTAGTGCCAGCAGAGGAAATTATGGAGCCGGAGAAAGAGATGACAGAGCCAGAAGTGGTGACTGCAGAAGCAGAAGTCGAAGAAGACGCTGGTGTTCATTATGTCTCACCTGAAGGACCAGCCGAAGAATTACATCAAGAAGAAGAGGTGACACAATATTCTGCTCCGCCCGAGCCAGCGGAGGAGATTCTGGTCAGCGAGAAGCCGCGTCAGTCACTGATGATTCCTTGGTGGGCAGCTATCCTGGGAGCAGTTATTATCGGCTTGATCCTCGACAGTGTCTTGGCTTGGGTCGGTAACACCTGGTACTGGTCAGAACGTCTGCTCTACACTGTTTCTTTGGTTTCGATATTTTTCTTGTGTTTGCTTCAAGCCTATCTCTTGGCTATACGGCAACAGATGACAGTTAAGCAGATTACTATTATCAATTTGGTTAGCGCCTTACTGATTGGCTCCTTATTGTCTATCAATCGCTTCGTTCACCTGACGGCTTTCTGGACCTTTTTCAACCTCATTGGTCAGCCGATCAATGCTATTATTTTGTCATTAGCTGCTTCCTGGTTAGGAAGCAAGTTGTTTATTAAATCTCATTAACATTATGCCCAAACCAATACAGAAAGATTTACGTGATGTCGAGAAGAACAAGACGATGGCCGCCATTAGTTATATCTGGATCGCTAGCCTTTATGGACTAGTCTTTCGTCGTGACTCTGACTTCATCCAGTTCCATGCTAAGCAGGCAACCGCGCTCTTAGTCATCGAGTTGGTGTCACCGATTCTACTTGGACCGCTGGCTATCTTACCTATCTTTGTGGCAATTTTATTATCACTTAAAGGCGTCATGGCTAGCCTAGAGGGTAAGTACTGGTATTTACCTTGGATCGGGCAATGGCTGCATGACAGAACATAATTAATTATTTGATTCAATCTATGGCTCGCAAACACGCACCGTTCATTCTCTGGTTTAAGCAAACTTCGATCAAAGATATTCCTTTGGTCGGTGGTAAGAACGCCTCCTTAGGGGAGATGTATCGTTACCTGACACCCAAAGGGGTCAAAGTGCCTAATGGCTTCTCGATCACCGCGGCTGCTTATGAACATTTTCTCGACCAGACTGGCCTACGCAAAACCATCAAGACTTTACTCAAAGGCTTGAATACCAGTGACATTGCCAACCTGCAGAAGCGAAGTAATGAGGTGCGTGCCGCCATTCTAAATGTTGAGTTACCAGAAGATTTGAAAGCCGAGATCCTGACCAATTATCATCGCCTATCCCAAGAGTTCCGCATTCCCAATACCGATGTAGCTGTCCGTTCTTCTGCTACGGCCGAAGATCTACCTGATGCTTCCTTCGCTGGACAGCAAGAAACCTATTTGAATATTCGTGGCGAGAAGGACTTGTTAGAAGCGGTGAAGAAATGCATGGCGTCGCTCTTCACTGCACGCGCTATATCCTATCGACAGGATAAACACTTTAGTCAATTCGCTATCTCACTGTCAGTCACCGTCCAGAAAATGGTCCGCTCGGACAAAGCCGCTAGCGGCGTCATGTTCTCGATTGACACTGAATCCGGTTTCCGAGATGCTGTTCTCATCAATGCTGTCTACGGTCTGGGAGAATATATCGTCCAAGGCTATGTGACGCCCGATGAATATTATGTCTACTCCAAGAAATTAGATGAAGGCTATGAGCCGATCGTTGGTAAGACGCGCGGTAGCAAAGAGCGTAAATTAGTTTATGGCAAAGACGGTCGTGATACCGTCGGTGTCGCAGTATCCGAAGCTGATCGTTTGAAATTTGTCTTAACTGATAAAGAAGTTTTGCAATTAGCTCGCTGGGCCATGATCGTCGAGCGACATTACAAGAAGCCGATGGATATGGAATGGGCCAAAGATGGTCTGACTGGCCAACTATTCATCGTTCAAGCTCGACCGGAAACAGTCAAATCTCGTATGGACCTGACCAGCTTGTCGACCTATTCGTTACAACAGAAAGGTAAATTAATTCTCCAAGGAGCTTCAGTGGGAGAGCGTATCGGTAGTGGCAAGGTCAGTCTGATCAAAGACGTGAAGCAAATCAACAAATTTAAAGATGGCGATGTCTTGGTAACTAAGATGACTGATCCTGATTGGGAGCCGATCATGAAGAAAGCTTCAGCTATCGTCACTGACTCCGGTGGACGCACCTGTCATGCAGCTATTGTCTCTCGTGAGATGGGTATCCCGTGTATCGTCGGTACCAAGATTTCCACTGCCAAATTGAAACAAGGTCAGAAAGTCACCGTTTCCTGTGCTGAAGGCGAACGCGGCAATGTCTATAGCGGCATTCTCAAATATGAAATCAAGACGGTGAACCTCAAACGATTCAAGTTGCCGACCAAGACCAAGATTATGATGAATATCGGCGATCCTGATCAGGCCTTTGTCCAGAGTTTCATCCCTAATGCTGGCGTCGGCTTGGCTCGGGAAGAACTTATTATCAATAACTTTATCAAGATACATCCTTTGGCCTTGATTCACTTTAACCGTTTGAAGGATGAGAAGGCCAAAGCCGAGATCGAGAAATTAACTTCTGGCTACAGCTCCAAAACTAATTATTATATCGAACGCTTAGCCCAAGGTATTGGTCGTATCGCGGCCGCCTTCTATCCCAAAGATGTCATTATCCGTTTGGCCGATTTCCGCAGTAATGAATATTCCGAGTTAATCGGTGGCCGAGAGTTTGAGCCAGAGGAGCGCAACCCGATGATTGGCTGGCGCGGTGCTTCCCGTTACTATACTCCTGCTTATATCCCAGCTTTCAGATTGGAACTCAAAGCCCTACGTCGTGTACGCGATGTCATGGGTTTGAAAAATTTGAAGATCATGGTGCCGTTCTGCCGTACCATTGAAGAAGGCAAGAAAGTTCAAGCTTTGATGAAAGAAGAGGGTTTGGTACGTGGTAAGGACGGTCTGGAAATCTATGTCATGGTGGAGATTCCTTCCAATGTTATCCTGGCCAAAGAATTTGCCAAGATTTTCGACGGCTTCTCGATCGGTTCCAATGACCTGACCCAACTCACACTAGGCGTCGATCGTGATTCTGAATTGGTGGCTTCGGTCTATGATGAGAATAACGAAGCGGTGAAGACATTGATTAGAAATGTTATCCGTTCCGCCAAAGAAACCAAGACCAAGATCGGTATCTGTGGACAGGCACCATCAGACTTCCCTGAGTTTGCCAAGTTCCTGATGCACGAACGGATCGATAGTATCTCGCTTAATCCTGATACGGTGATCAAGACCTCTATTGCGCTGAACGCCATGCGGTCTAAGAAGCGTAGATAAATGACTATGAATGAATATCCAGTAATTAACCAAGTACCGCAACCCAAATCAACTAAGGTTGACTGGCCAGCGTTTTGGTTGAGCGTGGGCTTTAGTGCTGTAGCTAGTATGGTTTGGTGGCAAATGTTGTTGGGTTATGGTCCGGCTTTACAAGGACCAAAGGCCACAGGAGTAATGTTGTATACAATTTTCATCGCCTTCATGGCTGTCGTTGTGACTAGTCCGCTGGCCTACATTTATGCTAAGTCGAGTATGGGTGGTAACGTACTTAAATCATTGTGGAAATTTATTATTAAATTTCTACTTGTTCTCGTCGTTCTTGGCGTGGTTGCCTTTTTCTTATTGCTGAGAGCCGGAGCCGGAGGTGCTGGAGGCTATGGTTTACTGATAGTAGCTGTATTGGCCGGGGCGATTCTGTTTATTTTCTTCATCAAAGCAATTTTATTGAGTATACTCCTAGCTATACCAAAGATTTATAGAAAGAGAGTACAATACATTTTACTGATTGTCATCGCCTTGATTTATGCAGCACAAGTATTTGGTTATGGACGATTTGGATTAATAGAGTGATGTCTTGATGTAAGTACAAGTTCAAAGTAAAAAGTCATTCATCTAGGTGAAAATAAAAACCCCATCGAGCTTAGCTCGATGGGGTTTCGCTTAGGAGTTGACGGATGATATCCGTTACAACTTCTTTGGCGTAGCTGTCGTTGCAGCCGGCGGTCAGCTGTTGCTGACGTACTTCGCTGTCATTGGAGATGGCGATGAGTGGGCCTGTGTATCCTTGAGCTCGGATATGCTGGATCAATCCTAGAGTATCCGGTGGGTCACAGGAACAGACTTCGAGTCGTCCATCGACGAAGATGGCTACGAATTCATCAAGGTAGCTATCAATCTGACGCCGAGCTTCGCCTAGTGTGGTAACGATCGTGAGACGAGTTCCCTCTGCGTCCATCAGCCAGACCTTGGCTAGGGATTTGTTATCCTCAACTATCAGGACTCGGGGACCAGTGCCGCCTTCGATGATTTCCATCATACCGCCTCCTGTGAAAGAACGTAGTAAGCAGTGATGGCCCAAGTATACTGATTATTCTCTATATGTCAAGGTAGGGTGGAAAACCATATTGACATATTTTAGACCGAGGAGTAGTATTATTTTTACGTTCCTCAGTCGGAGGGACGTTCACACAGGCTTTGGAGGTTACACTCCATGCTCTCGGCGCCCCCACCCTGGGACCACCCAGACTAGGTACGACCGACCTGCTGTGCAAGTTCCATATCCGACATTTTCGGAAAATGGGATCGTACGATCCCTGACTGCTGCTTCCGAACAGCGCTAATCATGCCCCCCAAGGCACAGCGCTGAACACAGCAACAGTCAACCCTCGCCGGGTCTCCCTTATGGATTCCAGCTCCAAGCTGGCCATTTCGGGAGCCCGGCTCTTTTTTTACCCCTTTAGATACGAAGTTATCTAAAGGGGTAAATCAAAACAAGGCCGAGGCCTTGTTTTTTAAAAGGTTGGTGGCTAGTGATTAAATGAAATATCTTTAAACATCTCGTAAGGCCCATCGAGTAACGACTGTCGGTAAATTCGTAAAAAAGTTACTTCGAACGGCGGCACATTGGCTAGCTCTGTTTTAGCCATATTTTTGAGGTTTGATAGTTCTTCGGCTTGTAACCCCCAACCTTTTCCACCCAAACTTAAATGAGGATTGTAACGATCAAGCTCGAAATAATTTTTCAGTTCTTCTGCATCAGGATTAATAGCTTCGACTAATTTTCTGTGGAGATCAATTAATTGTTGAGAAATCACCGGTTTCAAAAAAACAACCGTGTCATCGAAAGTTCCGATTCCATCAAAGGAAATAGAAAACCTACTGCATGTTTTAGCGACAGATTCAACTTTGCCTATCCAAGCCGTATCTTCTGTCAATCCGGCCTGCGCCTTGACCGTAATGTGTGGCTCAATTTTATCAGGCAGCAGATTATTAAGAAAACTGCGTTGGAAGGCAATAATTTGGTCCCTAGTTTCCTGTGGAGGTGTAATGCCGATAAAAAATTTCATTTTCAGTTTATGTGCATTGGTTCAAATTGAAGAGAATTCAGAATGAACTAATCTTTCTTATCCAATTGCTCTATTCGTATCAGCTTAAATCCAAAGTAGACAACTGATGCTACGATAATGAAGTCGATCAACACACTGACGAAGTCGCCCCATTTGACTACTGCTGACCCAATGGTGAAGCTGGCTTCGGCTAGGCCTTTGGTCGAGCCGAGGATCAGGCCGATGAGAGGATTGATAATGTCAGTGACTAGAGCTGTCACTACTTTACTAACTGCTCCGCCGAGGATGAAGCCGACTGCTAAGCCGACGACACCTTGCTTGCGGATGAAATCGATGAAACCGATCATATGATTAGTATAATGTATTAGGTAGTAAGTATAAAGGTTTTGGGCTTTTTTTCAATTGACAAGCGGCCAATCTATCATTATACTAGCCAGTGTTTACAAGGGGAGAGGTCGTCCCTCCCTTCGGTAAACTCAGGGTAAACTAGGGGGATGACGTATATTAAAAATTCAATCATTCACGGAGAGGTCGCATAGTGGTCTAGTGCGCTTGCTTGGAAAGCAAGTATACTTTAATCGGTATCGGGGGTTCGAATCCCCCCCTCTCCGCCATGAATATGTCAGATACAATTTTTACAGTTGAGTTGCCCGTTGTTGAGTCTAATAGCGAGTTAAGTAAAGTTCGGGAAGTGTATTCGAAATACGATCCATATTTTATTGCGAGCGGCTGCTTCGCTGAGAGACGCGAAATGTTTGATAAATTGTGGAAGAACTACAAGCCTTACGCCGACAGACATTTTTTGAACGAACTTAGAACCAATTTTCATCAAAGATCATGGGAAATGTATGTTGGTAATGTTCTCTTAGAAAAGAAATTGCCCTTAGATTCAAAGAATCAAGGACCAGATTTTGTGATTCGTGACGTTGCCTATGTTGAGTGTGTGGCACCGACAAAAGGCGACCCGACTAAACTTGATTCAGTTCCTAAAATGCTAGTTGCTGAATCAATAGAAGATATTAGTGTACAGGATGTACCAGATGATAAAATGATCATGCGCATCACGCAAGTTATCAAAGATAAAGCTCTAAATCAATTTGAGAATTGGAAAAATAAAAAATGGTTTGACCCAA
>CAZIOU010000009.1:19413-40276 GCA_964540995.1 uncultured Gammaproteobacteria bacterium
ATGCCCTTTGTAATTGCCGTTAATACGGGAGATCTAGACCATGTCGAGGAGTCGAGTATGCCTAATGTTCTGAAGGCGTTATTTGGCTTTGATAAGTTACAGGTTAATTTAAGAAACCATAAGGCTAATTATTCTACTCGAGATTCTGTTATTAAACAAAATGGTGAATCTATACCAGTAAACTACTTTATTCGAGAAGATTTTGGTTTTATAAGTGGTGTAATATTTTCATCAAAGTCAGTTTTAAATCATTCTGAAAATATTGGGGACGATTGTTTTTTTGTTAATAATCCATATGCCAGAAATAAACTCGAAGAATCATTTGTTAATCTTTTCAAAAACTGGATTGCAAATAAAGAAGATGACAAAATAAGTTTGAAGCGGAATTATTAAATGCCCTCCGATAAACTCATCTACGTCTGCTCCAAATGTGACGCACAGTCGCCGAAATGGTCTGGGCGTTGTTTCGAATGTGGCAGTTGGGGTACGCTGCAAGCTTCATCGTCGAGCGTCGTAGATAAAGCAAGAGCAGCCGCAGGCCACACGAAGCTCGGTTCTGCCGAGCGAAGTGTGGGGGAAGTTATGACGTTCGATGATTTGTCATCCAGTGATTTACCACGGATACTAGCCACGACAGAATTAGGCAAGACACTTTATCCGCAAGGAATCCCTCAAGGCAGTTTAACTTTATTGGCTGGAGAACCTGGCGCCGGTAAATCAACCTTGGCTTTGCAATTGGCTTTGGATTTCTCGGTCAATGGTAAAGTACTTTATTTCTCGGCAGAAGAATCTGGTGCGCAGGTGAAAGAAAAAATTTCTCGTCTAGGAAGCCCGACGGCTAATTTCCTTTTTTCAGCCGAACGTCAATTAGAAACCATCGCCGCTACGGTTGGTCATCATCAGGTGGGAGTGGTGGTCGTGGACTCGATCCAGACGGTGCATTCCCAAGAAGCCGATACTGAACCGGGTAGCATGCAGCAACTGAAAATCTGTACCGTGAAATTAATGGAAATTGCCAAAGAGCATAATGTCGCCATTATTATCATTGGGCATGTGACCAAAGAAGGTGTGGCTGCCGGACCCAAGACACTGGAGCATCTGGTGGATATCGTGGTCTACGTCGAAGGAGATCCAGACAGCCGCTTCCGTATGCTACGCAGCTCCAAGAACCGCTACGGAGCCTCTGGTAAGGTTTCGGTCTTACAGATGACCAACAAGGGCTTGGGCGTGGTCAAACAAGCGGCTACGGCCTTTGTAGCTAATTTCCAGCCTAAGGTGGGATCGGTTCTGACAGCTATTGTCGATAGCGGGCAGGTGTTTTTCCTGGAGGTGCAGTCTCTGGTGACGAGCTCCAACTTTGGCTATGCCAAAAGAACAACTTCAGGCTTCCCGGTGAAGCGCTTGGAAGTGCTATTGGCGGTTATGAAGAAGCGATTGGATCTTGACTTTGATCGTTATGATGTTTATGTCAATTTGGTCGGAGGATTTAAGGTTAATGATCCAGCCATGGATCTGGCCGTTTGCTTGAGTCTGATATCCAGCGCTAAAAATAAAATACTATCGGGTTCAACGATAGCGTTCGGAGAAATTGGTTTGGCTGGGGAGCTGCGAGCAGTCAAAGAAAGTACCCATCGTATCGAAGCAGCGGCCAAACATCAATTCAAACAAATTTTGTTACCCCCACTCAAGGCTACCAACGACACGATCAAACTGCAACCGTGTGAAAGTTTGGGTAAGGTGATGGAGATACTGGGGTGGGCGGAGTAAGCGCGCCTTTCTTTCTTCTCTGTCTTTGCGAGCCCCGTTGCGGGGCGCGGCAATCCCATGGTAAGTGCCACTGAATTGGGATTGCTTCTCGCCCATGGTTTCCCTCGGCAAGCTCGGGATAAACTAGCTCACCATGACAATTCGCTCGCAATGACAGGCAGAGGAGAGGGCGCGCTGTTATTCCCAATGCACACTGGCGACTACGTCAGTGATTTTGTTTTGTAATTCACTATCCTTTTTCCATTCGGGCTCCTTCAACACTCGCTCAGCCCAAGCCCGAGCAACTTTGATCATTTCTACGTCGGTCAGCCGCGCTACACGCAGATCGACGAGGCCTGATTGCTGCGTGCCAAATACATCACCAGCTCCCCGCAATTGCAAATCTATTTCGGCCAGTTCGAAGCCATCGTTATGTTTCACTAATGCTTGTAATCGTTCGCGATTTTGTTGGTTGACTTCCGAAGTGAAAAGGAAGCAGTAAGCTGGCAGATCATTACGCCCAATACGCCCGCGGAATTGATGTAGTTGTGCCAAGCCAAAGCGTTCGGCGCCTTCAATTACCATCATAGTGGCTCCGGGGATATCGATACCTACTTCTACCACCGAGCTCGCTACCAAGAGAGGGAATTTCTTATCGCGGAAGTCACTGATGACACGATCTTTGTCTTCTGATTTCATCTTACCGTGGAGATAGCGAATATCTAGTTGGGGATAGACTTCACTTTTTAAGCGTTCATATTCAGTTAGGACAGATTTGACAGCGATCTTGTCACTATTAGCTACCAGCGGACAGATGATAAATAATTGTTCGCCTTGTTTCATCTTCTGATGAAGCCAATCGTAGGCTTTGGGGCGATTGCTCGGGTCGACAATCTTGGTGATAACCGGCTGACGATTGGCGGGTTTGGATTTGATCAGGGAAATATCCAGATCACCGTAGAGTGTCAGGGCCAAGGTGCGAGGAATGGGTGTGGCTGTCAACGACAAAAGATGCGGAGCTGTCTTGCCCTTGGTCTGATGGCGTAATTTCTGACGTTGAGCCACGCCGAAGCGATGCTGTTCATCGATGACAGCAAGCCCCAGATCGGACCAGAGTAGATCTTCTTGGATCAGACTATGAGTACCAATTATGATTTTAATATTGCCTTGCTGAATGTTTTTCAGAATCGTGGTTCGCGTAACTTCGCCGTAGTCAGAACCATCGGAGAGGAAACGTTGCTTGGAGGTCAGCAGAGCGATGGTCCGGTCAGGCATGAGGCGGATGAAATTCTTGAAATGTTGCTGCGCCAAGATTTCTGTAGCCGCCATGATAGCGACCTGATGTCCGGCCGACGTCACGAGATAGGAGGCAGCGGCTGCGACGATAGTCTTGCCCGATCCGACGTCGCCTTCGAGCAAGCGGTTCATCGGTCGAGTCTTCCCTAAATCAGCGATCACTTCGTGCAATGATGTCTGTTGATCGTCGGTCAGAGTGAAAGGAAGTTGTCCTAGGAATTGGTTGATAATTTTGGGTTGAGCCAGAATTGCAGTTGATTTCAATCCACCGTATTCACGTTTGCCGTAGAGGATCTTGATCTGCAGCCAGAACAGCTCTTCGAATTTCAGTCGTTGTTCTGCTCGCTCCAATGATTTCCAATCCTTGGGAAAATGAATCTCTAGTAACGCTTCTGGCAAGGAGGGAAACTCTTCTTGCTGGATAATCTCCGGTGGCAAGGTTTCTTGCAGTTCATGGACGCAGCCCAGTGCTTCGTGGATCAAGAAGCGCAGTTGTTTGTGGGATACGCCGGTAGTTAGATTGTAGAGTGGGACGATACGGCCAGTGTGTAGAGTTTCTTCTTTGACCTTTTCATAATTGGGATTAACCATTTGCTGACCACTGACTGATTCTTTGACCACACCACTCAGAAATATTTCGTCACCCGTCTGCAGTGTCTTGGCGACATACGGTTGTTGGAACCAGACAGCTTGGAGGCTGCCGCTGCCGTCTTCGATCTGCAGTTCTGTCACCATCATTCGGCGTTTGAAGGATCGTCGACTACGCAACAAAGTGATCTGGCCTCGGACGGTTACCTTGGCTTCGCTGGGATGTACATCGATGATTGAAGTGACCTCGCTCAAATCTTCGTAGCGTGTCGGTAAATACCACAGTAAGTCGGCGATGGTTTTGATACCCAGCTTCTTGAGGCGGGGAGCGAGGCGTTTGCCGAGTCGCGGGAAATCAGTGATAGGTGTCTGGGGAGTCAACATGCACCCATTGTATCGGCTAATAGCATTTTAGAAAATAGGTCACCAGAAAATAAAAAAAAGAGCCCCACTATCCGTAGATAGCGGGGCTGTAATTCAGTTCAGTGCGTTGTTACGCCTCGGCGACCTGATCGCCGTTGTTGGCGATTGACCGCTGGGCCCGATCGACCTGTTCCACGTCGGAGGGGCGGAGGCCCTTCTGGCGCGGACCGGTGTTCCGGCCGGTCTTGTACCCGACGAGCGGCTCGGGCACGATCCGGATGATCGGCTTGACGATCGGCTGCTCTTCGACGGGGCGGGGTGCCGGCTTGACCACCGGGACGTTACGCCAGACACGGTAGCCGGTGAGGGGCTGCGCGGCCGGGGCCGGAGCTTCCTTGAGCTGCCGCGCGGATTCGCGGGCCAGCTCACAGTCGCTCTGGAGGGCCATCTTCAGGCACATCACGTGACCACTTTCCGACTTGACCACGAGTGCCATGACCCTGTCTCCGATCTGGAGTTTGGTCGCGGCTTCCTCGGCGCGGTCGTCGGTGAGGAAGAGCCGGCTGGTCTCGTCACAGGTGACGTTGACCAGCGACTTCCTTTCGAACGTGGCGCGGAGCGTCACGTTCGGGTCAGTGATGTGCGGGAACTCGACGATGCCGGGCAGCTGTCCCTTGGGGAGCAGCGTGATCACGGCCTTGCGGAGCATCATGTTGCCGTGTTCGTTGGCAAGCACGACGCTGCCGCTATGTTCCGCGACCTTGCGATCCCAGATCGCCTGGTCGGCTTGGTCGAACTTGTCGCGGCTGCAGGCCTTGTAGACCCGCAGCGAGCGATCGTCGGCCTGCTGAAGCAGACAGATCAGTTCGACACCGACGGTGACTTGAAACTCCGTATCGGCGTCTTCACCGATCCAGGGCTTCCCGCCATCGCTGGTGACCTGGAAGATACGATTGGTGTTCAGACTGGCAATGTTGTTGCCGCCGAAGTCCACCCGGGCTTCTTCCTTGACGTCGTCGTAGGCGACGACGCTTCCACAGAACTGGGTTCCCTTGGGAATTTCCTGTCCGACGGGCAGGACGGTGGCGCGGAAGGCGCTGATTCGGGACATCGTATCCTCCTGTATGATTGGGTAATTGTTCAACGCAATGATGTCAGTGAACTTACGCCAGATTTGACGTAATACGGCATATTACCATATATATTAAATACTGTCAATAGGGGGTAAAATGAGGGAAATTCGAGCGGGAAACTAGGAATTTAGAGGTGAAAGAAATTGGAAAGTTGGAATTAGGAACTGGGAATTGAGACAAACAAAAAAACTCCCGCATCAGGAGATTTTTTATTCATGCTACATAAAGTTAATCGATGGTGGGCACGGAGAGACTTCCCTCGATAGTTCGCTTAGCTCACTACTCGGGACAGGCTTCTCGTCTTTCTTTTGATTTATCGAGCTGAGCTCGATGGTGGGCACGGAGAGACTCGAACTCTCACGGATTGCTCCATACGCACCTGAAGCGTACGTGTATACCAATTTCACCACGTGCCCGTAAATATGATGCTTTCTATTTTTGTCCCCAGTCCAATAATTCAGTAAATCTGAGATAAAATCCAAATGGATCAACCATACGAAAATCTTTCCACGTATGTCCATGATCCTCTAGCTCTTTCAGCTCTCTTACAATATACTCATGTAAATTTCTCTGAACTTGCTCATAAAGACTTAGAATATCTTCGACGATAATGGTAGTTTCGATTCCGTAGCCTCGTTTTGTGTCTTTTGGAAATTGCTTAAAATAAGACTGATCATATACCCTATCATCACCACCATAAAAATTAAGCATGGTAGTCCCTGATTCGTTCTCTCTTATCATCGTAAGATATCCAATTTCGATTTCATTTAGTTGATCATCAATACCTACTTTAAACCCAAGTTGAGAGTAAAATCTTTTCGCTAATTCTAAATCGGGGATGTGAAATTCAATAATTAGGTTGTTTCGTATTGGTTTCATTGTCATTAAATCAACTGGCGGAGAGTGAGGGATTTCCCTCGGCTCCCCCTCGATATCTCTCGGGGTCGCTCGGGATAAACTTCTCATCCCTTCTATCTTTTTGATTCATCGAGCTGAGCTCGATGGCGGAGAGTGAGGGATTCGAACCCCCGATGCTTTCGCATAACGGTTTTCAAGACCGCCGCATTCGACCGCTCTGCCAACTCTCCATACTAAACTCATAAATATCACCGAACCTTAGATCGCGCATCGAGCTCAGCTCGATGGCGGAGAGGGCGGGATTCCCTTCGACTCATCACGCTTATGCGTGATTCGCTCAGGGCAGGCTTCTCGTCCCGTTTCTCTTTTTGATTCATCCCGCTTGGCAGCGGGATGGCGGAGAGGGCGGGATTCGAACCCGCGGTCCCTTTTACAGGACAACACGTTAGCAGTGTGCCGCTTTCGACCACTCAGCCACCTCTCCATGCAAAAAAGCTACCTCAAAATACTATAAATACTAGCTTCTGTCAAAGCTGACAATATGCTATACTGAAATAAATATGGCAGAAGTAAAAAATACTCACGTAGGAAATATTTTGGCACACTGGGATTATCCAGAATATATTCAATTTGATCGTGGTTGGCGCTGGTACGTAATTGCTAGTGTAGTTACTGTTGCTTTGCTTATTTACTCCTATTTCTCTGACAATCAGCTTTTCATGATCATCATTATCTTAGCGGCTGTAATTTTCACCCTGGCCAACATGCGACAACCGGAACGAATTAACTTTTACATAACCGATCAAGGCATTGTTATCCGTGACAAATTCTTGGCTTATGGTCAGATCAAAAATTTTTGGATGATCTACCAACCGCCCACTGTTAAAAATATATTCATCGAGCCTAGAAGCTTCTTCATCCCTCGAATTGCCATTCATCTTGAAGGACAGAACCCAGTTGATATCCGAGCTCTTCTACTTCAGTACTTACCAGAAGATCTTGCTAGAGAGGATGAATCGCAGAGTGATTTTATTGGGCGTTTGCTCAAGCTATAATTATTTGGTTGACGTGAAGTAGAATCTGTAGTATAAATGCTTTGCGTTTTTTTATTCATGTGCCCGTAGCGTCCACCTACGCCGTTCACTTGCGTTCAGGCTTCGGCGGACGAGCAGTGGCTAATTTATGCCACGTCTCGCCCAGCGAAGCTTTGACGAGAAGTCAAAGCAAAGTCGGGTGCCCGTAGCTCAGCTGGATAGAGCATCAGCTTGCGGAGCTGGAGGTCAGAGGTTCGAATCCTCTCGGGCACACCATCGAGCTTAGCTCGATGAATCAAATGATAAAAAGGATGAGAAGCCTGCCCCGAGCGAACGAAGAGAGTCGAGGGGAATCCTCTCGGGCACACCACCCTTCGCTCGTGGAGCGAGCTTCGGGTGGCTTCTAGTCACACGAATGCCCAAAGGGCAAGAAGGGTAGTTACCCATAGCTTTAGCGAAGGGTGACACAAAGAGACCGTTTCAAACATGGATAACTCTGTTAGGTGGCGCGGCCACATTTAGCCTTCGTAGTTTCGGCCAGAGGCCGATCCGCCTCTGGCGGATAAAGTATGTCTATACTTCATAACATTTTGGCCCTCGTAGCTTAACGGATAAAGCTCGGGCTTCCGGAGCCCTAGATAGGGGTTCGATTCCTCTCGAGGGCACCATTATTAACAACAACGCATACTCCTGATGGGGAGTTTTTTTGTTTCCCAAATCCCTATTGGATTTATCATAAGTATCTGCTACAGTGTTTCGGACCTTAGTTCTTACGTTCTTCATAAACCGCAGGAGGGAATATGAGTATCACTTTAAGTGGGCAGGTCGTTCAAGTTCTGGTTGCTTCAAGGACTGACGCCATCATTTCAAGCCCTGCCGATAAGATTGAAGTAGTCTATGGACACGGTGTGAGTGGTGATCGTCACGTTGGTAGTGCTCGTCGCCTTGATGTCCGAGAATCTGCCATGCTCGAATTTGGATTTTCCAAGGGCATCATGATTGCCAATCATCGTCAATTTTCAGCTGTGTCAGAGGAAGACTTGCAGGCAATAACGTCGGATCTCAACCTTCCTTCACCAATTCCATCAGGCTGTTTGGGAGAAAATATTATTGTTCGTGGTATTCCGGAGTTTAGTCAGCTGCCGATCGGTACGATGCTTTTCTTCCAAAGGTCAGATGGGTGGGCGAGGGCAGCCGTGCTAATCATCTGGGATGAGAATAAGCCTTGCCGTACTCCAGGTGAAGAGATCCAAAGACATTTTCCTGAAGTAGCCGATATCGGCATGCGCTTTCCCAAAGCTGCTATCAATCGGCGTGGGGTTGTCGGAAGTGTCTACTGCTCTGGCAGTATTCATCGAGGTGATGTGGTTGACGCTGTACTGCCGGCCAGGATCAAAGAATATCCTGTAAGCCAGAAATAAATACCAAAGGTGATGCGTTCGCGCATCACCTTTTATTATTGTCGTTCGGCTTTTTTCTTCCTAATTCCTACAACCTAATGCCTAATACCTATTTCCCCCATCTCCACCGTGCTGGTTCACCTTTCTTCCAAGCTACTACTATCAAGATAACAGTCACTACCAATACTTGAGGCACGAAGGTTAAGGCCGAGTCGGCATCGGTTAGATGTTGGGATTCGGTATTGTAGACCAGCAAAGCTAAGACTACCACATATGCCAATATCACTACCCAGCCCTGCCAAGTGTTGGGAGTCCAACCGTAGCCATAGGTTTTGGCTTTGAACCAATATTTCTCTTCGTCCATATCTTTGCTATAGTGTACTCATACTACTATGGCTTGGCAAGACGCTTTCAAAGATTTCGACATCAAGAAAATCCGTGCCGGACGGCTGTTTCGCTCTGGTCACAATTACCAAGAAGCGCGCGTTGGCTTGGACGGAGCTTTCCGTGAGCTCAAAGATCCTGACCATGGTGGGGTGGCTAAGAATCTGTCATCAGAGGAGATTGCCAAATTTAAGAAACTGTTGGAAGATAAGCTGAAGAAGAAGTATGAGTTCACGCAAGGCTTCGATCATTATGATCGCCGCGATTTAATCCATCATTTGGAAGAGATGCGGCTCCATGGGGAGATTAGTAGTGAGGACGAGAAGGATTTTAAATATATTGTTGATAGGTTGAGTAAGTAGGCTTTAGGAATTAGGCAGCAGGTTGTAGCAGGAAAGCCTGCTTTTTTTGTCACTTGCTACTTTATACCAGTCTGGGTAAACTAGGCTCGTATGACAGACGCCGAACAAATTAAGTCACGCTTGGATATCATCGACATTGTCAAGGAGTACGTGCCTCTGAAGCAGATGGGTAGCAACTGGCGCGCCAATTGCCCCTTTCATCAGGAGAAGTCTCCTTCTTTTATGGTCTCCAAAGAGAAGCAGATCTGGCATTGTTTTGGTTGCAATCAAGGCGGCGATGTAATCTCTTTCGTCCAGCAATATGAAGGATTAGAATTTCCTGAAGCATTGCGGTTGTTGGCTGATCGAGCGGGGGTAGTACTGCAGACTACTGGTCAACAGACTGGTCCTAGTAGCGGTGAGAAGTCACTGCTATGGCAGCTCAATGAAATAGCTTGTCAGCAGTGGCAGAAGAATCTCTGGTCTGATAGTGCAGCTGCCAAGAAGACGCTCGATTATCTCCATAATCGCGGCTTGCAGGATAGTACTATTAAGCAGTGGGGGCTGGGATTGTCATTGGAAGCTTGGGATGACTTGTCAGTAACCTTGAGAACTTCTGGCCATAAGGATCAAGACCTTGTTCATTCTGGATTGGTGCAGCAGAAAGACGGTAGGATCTTCGATCGTTTCCGTTCTCGTCTGATGTTTCCTATTCGCGATGTACAAGGTAAGATCGCTGGCTTCACCGCTCGAACGCTGGCAGGAATCGCTTTTGACCAAGAAGACTTCGGTGGTAAATATATCAATTCACCGCAGACGGCAGTCTATAACAAGAGTTCGATTCTGTACGGTTTGGACTTAGCTAAGTCAGCCGTGAAACAATCGGACTACATTATTGTAGTAGAAGGCAACATGGATGTGATCATGTCACATCAGGCGGGGATTAAGCATGTGGTGGCGGTATCTGGTACGGCGCTGACGGGTGATCAGCTACGCTTAATCAAACGATTTACCCAAAATATTATTTTAGCCTTCGATGCCGATGCGGCTGGGTCACAAGCGCTGTACAAAAGTGGCATCGTCTCCGCTTCCGATTTCGAGATGAACGTTAAGGCGTTGATGATTGTCGGTGGTAAGGATCCAGCTGATATTGTCCAACATGATCCGGAGGATTGGAGACAGCTCTTGCGTCAGAGTATCCCGATCGTAGATTTCTATTATCAGGAAATTCTCAAACGCGTCGATCTATCACGTGCCGATCACAAGAAGATTGCGGTGCAGAAAATGTTATCGATCCTAGCAGCGTTGAAAAGTAATGTTGAGCAAGATCATTATGTGAAGAAATTAAGTGCCGATCTGGGAATATCAGAAACTATTCTCTGGGAGGATCTACATAGTCTTGAGAAGAAGTCGGCTACCACGACACCCAATGAACCGGAGGTGAGGGTAGTGACTCATGATGATGTTTTGGCGGAAACTTTGTTAGCCATCATTGCGGCACGCCCCTTATCGCTGGGCGCGGTGATTGACCGGATCGAACCGGAGGTTCTCAATGACATCTGGCAGCCCCTTTACAAGAAGATCATTATTTATTACACTAAGAACCAATCTGGAGACCTCCAAGGCTTAACTGCCACATTGGAGCCCAGCGAATCTCCAATCTGGAGTCGTATCGTATATCGAGCTGAAGCCAGTTATACTGACTGGTCTGACAAAGCTCTAGAAGCAGAACTTGAAAACATCATCAAACGCCTGAAAGTACGTCATCTGAAAGACCGGATGCGTGCCCTCTCTGACAGCATCACGCGTGCCGAACGCACGGGTGACAAGCTAGAGGTTGAGCGTTTAACCATTGAATTCAACGACTTGAACCAGAAATTATCTGGTCAACTTATCAATAACTAGTCATGGCCAAACGTAAACCTGCTCCTAAGCGAGCACCTGCCAAGACTACGAAAAAGAAACGCCCCGTCCCCAAGGTGCGTATTGTTCGTAGCTCACGCAGCAAGAATGTTTCTAAACCTGTAGTCGCACGCAAGGCAGCACTTGATCAGCAATCTGTCGATGCTTTGTTATATAAAGGTCGCGGACGTGGTTTCGTGACCGAAGAAGAAGTACAACGTATATTTACCGAAGTCGAAAGCTATTTGCCAGAGTTCGAGAAATTCCTCGATGATCTGGATGATGCGGGTGCGCAGATGATCTCGGTGGAAGGTGGTATTTTGGATTTATCAACTGGAGATAAATCAGAAAAAATATTAGCTACCGTTGGTGTCGCCAGTGACAAGAAGCGAGCCGATTTAACTGATATTTCGGCCGACTCAATTCAGATGTATTTACGCGAGATTGGTAAAGTGCCGTTGCTGACACCAGACGAAGAAATCATGTACGCCAAGCGTAAAGAAAAAGGCGATGTCGAAGCTCGCCGCAAATTGGTAGAGTCCAATTTGCGTCTCGTCGTTAGTATTGCCAAGAAGTTTACCGGCAGATCGTTGACGTTACTCGACTTGATTCAAGAAGGTAATATCGGTTTGTTCCGCGCCGTTGATAAATTTGATTATCGCAAAGGGTATAAATTCTCTACCTACGCCACCTGGTGGATCCGACAAGCTGTTACTCGTGCTCTGGCAGATCAATCTCGAACTATCCGTATCCCCGTGCACATGGTGGAGACAATCAATCGCTTCCAGCAAGTACAACGTCGCTTGATCCAAGATCTGGGCCGAGAACCATTACCAGAAGAAATCGCCGCCGAGATGGGAGAGGATCTGGATAAGATCAGACATATTATCAAAATTTCGCAAGAGACTGTCTCGTTGGAGACTTCAGTCGGTGATGACGGCGATGAGGATAGCACTTTGCAAGACTTCATCGAAGACGTGAAGACTATTTCACCGGACCGTGTAGCTTCGTTACAACTCTTGAAAAATCATGTCACTTCAATTATTCGAGATTTGAGTCCGCGCGAACAACGTATTTTGGAAATGCGCTTTGGCTTGAGCGATGGTATTGCTCATACGTTGGAAGAAGTAGGACAGGAGTTTGGCGTGACGCGCGAACGTATCCGTCAGATTGAGGCCAAAGCTCTGGAGAAGATCCAGACACATAGTAGTATGAAGAAGTTGAAGGATTATTAGGCTGGGTACTCGCGACGCGGGACTCGAGATTGATAGAAAATAAAAAAGCTCTTCGGCTGGTGCTGAGGAGTTTTTTGTAATATGTGATGGTAGCGGCGAGTGGAATTGCACCACTGACCTCGGGCTTATGAGTCCCACGCTCTAACTAACTGAGCTACGCCGCCACGCTTAGCGTGGCTCTATCCTTGCGACGCTGAGCGTCGCGCCACGTTTTGATCAATTGTAATTTTTCGTGTCTCGGCAATTTTTTTATCGCTGCTTCTCGCTTCAATGCCTCGGAATGACTAGTAGTTGTTTCCTGATATTTCAGTATTACTGGACAACGTGCTTTGGTGTAACGAGCCCCATGGCCTTCATTATGTTGTCGGATTCGTCTCGTGACGTCATTCGTGCAACCAGTGTATAAGGTTTTGTCACGGCACTGAACAATGTAGACGAACCAACTGTCTTTCATACGATTCAGGAATTTTTTTGTGTCACCCTTCACTCCCACCTTCGCTGAAGCTTCGGCGGGCAAGAAAGTTTCGGGCGACTACCCTGCTCGAGGCTTTCGCCTCGTCGTATGGCCAGAGGCCACACGAAGCTCGCTCCGCGAGCGCAGTGTGGTAGCGGGGGTGGGATTTGAACCCACGACCTCCAGGTTATGGGCCTGGCGAGCTGCCGGGCTGCTCTACCCCGCGGCATATAAATAATTGCCAAATCAGTATGACTAAAGAATACGAAAAAGTCAACCCCGTTAGAAAGTTTCTGCAATATTTTTCTAACGGGGTCAAGTATAATTAGTTTTTGTTTTGATGTAAACTCTTGTTGCCTATCGTTCCTACAAGGAGGGTGTTATGCCACATTCTATGCAAAGAGTGTCCGCGCGCTGTCCCAAGTGTCAGAAAAGCGTTCCCTGTTTTATTGTGTCAACGGGTATGGGTGGATCCAATATGCTCGTACCTGAGCAGTGTCCTGATTGCCAAACTGAGTTGACTATGCCGGAGGTACAATTTGATCTCGAGACTGAGATCGAACGACACGGAGGACGGATATATTAGTTTTAAGGGCTCCCAACGGGAGCCCTTTGCCTATGTGTGTAGAATTGTTTGCAGGATACTTCTGTGACAGAGGTCATCTTGTTTGGCGTGACCAAGGAGAGTGATAGTCTTAGTTTGAGCTGCTGCGCGAATGGTTTGGAGCAAAGATTCAAAATCGGGGCTTTTCAGCTGCTCGATATAGGCAGTAGTAAATTGCTGCCAGTCAATTTTGGCGTTACCCCAGTTCTTGATCAGTTCTAGCTCACTGCCTAACTCGGGAAACCACAGATCAATGTGTGAGGGGTTAGTCTTGGGCCAGTAGCTGCTAATGAAAAGACGCAAACCATCATCGGCTTCAATAGGATCATGAATTGATTTGGTTCTGATCATGGGTCGGTATGATATGGCGGATAATACTGATAAGAGCGAAGAGAGCAGCAACCAGCCAGAGACCGGTGAGAAGCAGTTGGCTAGCAGAAGTCAGTGGTAAGACCAACATTAGTAAACAAGCTAGTACTTGGAAGCTGAATTTGATCTTGCCGAAAATGTTGGCACCGAGTGGTCGGCTAAGACCGAGGCGATGGAAAATTAATTTCAACACCGAGCTCATAAGTATTAGTAGGATTTCTAGACTGACAGTTAGTACTATTAGCCACAAGGGGATGAAGTGACTGCCAGTGATAATCAGTACCGGCATAGCGATCAGCTTATCCGCTAGTGGATCCAACAATTTACCGGCATTACTTACTTGATGGCGATAACGAGCCAGCGGACCATCAAGGTAGTCGAGTAGAGCTGCTCCGAGGAAGATAGCGAAACTAGCAGCTTTCCAATTATTGTTCAGAGACCAGATAAGGGGGACGACGAGCAAGAAACGAAGCCAGGTCAGGTGCATCGCTGTCAGCCAGCGAGGCATCCGTCTGACGATAGTAAGTGCCCACGATTCTTTGATCGACATGATGCTCATAACCAGAAGTGCGCTATGGTAATAATAATGATGGTGAACAGTGCGGCTGCTAGATCGTCAACTAGAATTCCGATCGCGCCAGGTAATTGTTCGAGCTGTTTGATACCAAATGTCTTGGTGATATCGAAGAAACGGAAGAGGACGAAAGCAACCAGATACCACCACCAGAGATGAGGGATAATTAAGGCTATCAAGGCCGCCGCCGCCGCTTCATCGGCAACAATTTCCAAAGGATCCGACTGACTAAACTGTCGGCTGGCGGGGAAGGTGGTGGCGATCCAGCTCATTATCAGAAGAAGTAAAATCGCTTGACCGTAGGTCACGTTCCACTGCAGCAGCAACCAACTGATACCCAGAACTATAGCAGTCGTCAGCGTGCCACGCATAGGTAATAAACCAAGATTGAAAAAGTTTGCCCAATAGCGCGTTAGAGATTTCATGGTTTGAGCACCAATAATTTCTTATGCAGTACTTCGATGTCGAGCTCTTTCGTCCCAGCCGGAAGCTCCAGGTAATCTCCGTCGATTTGCGGATGCAATAATCCATCAGTAGCGATGGTAAATCTTGATCCTTCGCTGATGATCAGGTGACGTGGTGGCTGTTTATGAAAATAATAGTAGTAGGTAGCCAAGAAAAAACTCCAGAAATTGCTGTTGGTAGCGATGGTGAGTTCCATTTTGCGATCATCAAGTAGGACGCGACGTTTAGTCGTGAACCCGTAGAGTTTGGCTGTGTTGACGATGAAGAGGGTGTTGCCTTCGTAGACAAACTCTTGATCATCGACAGAGAAGCGGAAGGTGTGATGAGGTAGATGTCGGTTGAAGAAGAAGGACATCAAGTAGCCGATGAAGCCAAAGTGATCCTTGAGTCGGCGTCCTGCCGCCAAGATACGATCAGCAATATAGCCGATGGTGAAGGCGCTGATGAAATAATAGCTACCATTGATACGGCCGACATCAATAGCAAAAGGTTGGGAGCGAGGAATGAGTCGGATAGCCTGCTTCAAGTTTAACGGGATGCCAAGGCCATGAGCTAATACATTGGCACTACCCGTTGGTACGATTGCCAGCGGAGTTCTGATCTCATTGGACAGCAGGAAGCTAGCGACTTGTCTAATAGTACCGTCACCCCCAATGACAATCACCAGATCATAATTCCAGTCTTTGGCCAGACTCGCGTCAGCCAAGAAGTTTTCGTAATTTTTAAAAGTTAGGACGAACCGTTTGCGTGTCAAATATTTCTTCACGAAGTGATTAACTTTGAAGCGGCGATTGCGACCGGAGATTTGATTGTAGATAACAAGTGTTTTCTTCATATTACCACCAGACTTTCTTGATCTTGAGATGATAACCTGCCCAGTTACTAAGCGGCGTTAGAATAAGGGTAATAATGATGCCGGTGGTGAAGCGTTGCCAGTTCCATGGGGTGACCAACATCATTAATACAAAGGCCCCGATAATGAAATCAACTTGGTCAAATACCGGCCAGGCATTACCAGAGCGGATGCCGACGCGACGTTTGATGAAGCTTTCCAGACTGTCACCCAAGAGACTACCGAGTCCCGCTAAGAATCCCAACAGTAGACCGGAGAGACTTGTCAGCTCGATTGGACTAAGACTTCTGATCCAACCGAGATCATAAACAACACCTTGTAAGCCACCGATAATGGTTCCAATCAGAACGCCGACGACTAAGCCGCGCCAGGTCTTGCCACTACCAATAAGGTAATCACCAAACCACTGTTTGCCTCCATCGAGAGGATGAGCTAGGCGGGGGAAGAAATTGAGTCGGGCTGCAAAGACAGGTGCCATATTGGCAGCGTAGGCAGGTAGGAGGAAATAGATGGTAGAGAGGATGAGGTGTGTCATGTTACATTAATTGTCGGAAGGCAGCGAGTGTTTTCTCGGCAGTGGCGCGCCAGGTGAAGCGTGTCCAGTGTTGTAAGCCTCGCTGGGTACGTTCATTGGTTGCTTGGTGATCGCTTACCACCAATTTAATTGTATCTACTACCATAGTAACATCGTTGGCATCTACCAGCCAAGCAGCATCACCAACGATTTCTGGTAAGGAGGCGGAGTTATTGACGACAGCAGGCGTACCGACAGCCATAGCTTCCAGTGGTCCGAAGCCGAAGCCTTCATATTTTGCCAAATGAACATAGCAGGTGGCTTCCGATAGAAGTTGCCATTTTTCTGCCTCTGTTACCCAGCCGAAAATTCGTACCTTGTCGGTCAGACCATACGTTTTAATTTTGTGTTCTGCTTCTGCCCAACCACGACTGGGATAACCAGCCAGATATAGCTCTAGATCGCGACCCCAATCAGTTTTGGTTACCTGATTATAGACCTCGATTAGTTGAGTAATATTTTTCTTACTTTCTAAACGACCGACATAGAGAAGATAATTTTGGCGCTCTCGTTTTGACTCGCTGATCATTTGTGGCGGATGAATACCAAGCGGCGTGATGATTATTTTATCAGCCGCAATACCATAGTATTTAATTATCTCGTCTTTGGAGAATTGGGAGACTGTCAGGATTAGACGACAGAACCATTTGGCCAAGTAAGCAGCGAAGCGGAGATAAGAACGACTCTTGAAAGATAGGTCTTCACTGAAGACTTCATAGGCTACATCGTGAATCGTCGTTACTGTTTTGCGAGCGTGGATTAGCGGGATGATCTGTGCTGGGATAAAGAGAATATCTGGTGGGTTGATAAGCATTTCCCACGACAGCCGTATTTGTGTCCAGAGATAGGTGAAGGGCCAGCGCAACTGTCGATATTCGACATTGGGACCGAGCTGCTGTAAACCTGGCTCAGGGTCACTATTGAAATACAGCCGCCAGGTAATCGACGGGTCGAGCTGGATTAGTTCATGAATAAGAAAATAGGAGTACCATTCTACTCCTGTTTTGTGGGGTTTATTGGCTCTCGTGGCATCAATCCCTATAATCATAGTCTTTTTGCAGAATGAGCCTATTCTAGCAGGAATTTGGGCAAAAATGAAGCCTCACTTGGTTGACAGTGCTAGGTAATTTTAGTATTCTGCTAATGTTCATTTTATAGGCCGCCGTCCCACCTTCGTTGAAGCTTCGGCGGGCAGGGGTGAAGAATGGTATACACGAAGGACTTCCGCCACCCTTCGAAAGACTTAGAGCGGACAGGCAAAATCCTAAGTTCTAGAAACACCTTAGTTATCTATGCCTCCGAATTAATCTATGATAAGTTGCCTTACATGCCAGAGTGGTGAAATTGGTATACACGCACGACTCAAAATCGTGTAGAAGTAATTCTGTGAGGGTTCGAGTCCCTCCTCTGGCACCAGGTTATATAGATGTATTGTCGGTTCGCCTGTCTGCCGCAGGCAGGCCTGCCCGCCTCTGGCGGGAGTCCGAATCATTATGCTCAGTAAAATGAAGAGGCGACAGTAATAATTTAAAATTCCATTTAAAAAACATCCATGAAGTCTGGATGTTTTTTTGTTCAACTTATTTAACGGTTATATTGATCGTGCGTTCAGAGTAATTCCCGGCCAGATCATAGACTCTGACTGTGACAGGATAGGTGCCTTTGCGAGGATAGGAAAGGTAAACAGGGTTGCGAGCTGGTAAAAATAAGCCGGTTTCGGATTTCAGGTAAAAATTCTTTTCCAATCCGCTAACGTCGTCTTTGGCAGTTACTTCTAGTGGAACTGATTCGCCACGCTTAATGACGGCCGATTTTACTTTTATAGTTAGATTATAGGGAGGAGTATTATCAACCATAATTTTCTTCATCACGGCTGGAAGGCGGGGATTATTGGCTAGTCGCAGGTGGGCATAGTAGATCCCATTTTTTGGAACGACAACTGATGTCGAAGTAGCTGTCGTCGAAGAGGCGTAGGCACTATTGAAGGTAGGGCTTTGACCAAAAGATAAGAGATAAGTATCGCCTTGGGGATTATTCCACGATAGAGCTACCGTCCTGTCTCGGTACCACTGCTCACTATTGGGATGGGTGAAAGAATATAATAAATTGGACTCGTCCTGATTGTTGGTTTCTACCACTTCGTAGGAACCATTCGTAACAGTGCGAAGTACGTTGGTTGCGAGTCCGTCATTGGCAAGGACGCGTGAGTTATCACTGAAGACAATACTGGTAGTTCCGGATTGGATCGGGCGAAGTACGATATTGGCTATTGTGCCGTTATCTTTATCAAACCCAGGTGTAGGTATGAGACACGTCAGATGAATTTCACCGGTTTGATTGTCAAAATATTTTTCCAAGAACATTTCCGACCGACAAATTGAAGTTGTAGTGTCTATGTCTTGGACTTGGATTACAGTTGGGTCAAAGGTGAGATTAGCATCAATAGCATTGATAGCTTCACCGCCAGAGGAAATCGTAATTGATACTTGTTGCGCGAACTTTTTGTCAAAGACAGATGAGGTGGGGCTTAGGGCTAACTGACTGTTATACAGTGGATAGGGGGCCAGCGGGAGTATTTGATGTCTGCGACTTACCTGATGAAGGATGATTACAAATGATGAGGCGTAGAAAATCACACAAATGACGACAACGGCAGATTGGAAATATCGACCAAATATTTTCTGTCGGCGACGAATTAATAATAATGAGCCAAACAATAGGAGTGTCAGCAAGGCCGAGATGAGTGCGACTTCGGTCCCATGATAATGGGGCGCGAAGACTATAATCTTGGCGCCATTAAATCTAGCATCAGGTAGATTGGCAGTGCGGGCCAAATAATAGTGGTCATTAATCTTAATATGGAATTCTCTAGTCTCGCCCCGTGGGTCAGAAGTCAGCGCCCTATCAGTAAAGTTCTGGCGGATGATACTTTTTATCGCGGAATCTTGGAAGCTATCGCCAATAATACCGGCCTTGTCATTGTAAAAGGCTATTTCGGTATCATGAGGTAGATAGGTATCGCGAAATGTTCGAGCAAAATTATCATCTAGTTCTTGTCCAGCGAAGACTGCGCCGATGAGGGTTTGGTCTCTAAACATCGGTATACCGGTCAGGATACGGGTGTCGTGATAGACATTAGTTGTGTAAGCACTAATTGAAGCTCCTTGACTTACAATCCGGCCCCAAGGAGTTGATAGGAATATATTGTCGCCTCGCCTCGTCAAATTTGCTGCCCGTGCTAGGATTGTCCCGTCAGCGTTGACAATTTGAAGGACGTTGATATTTTTCTGTTTCGTGATGGTATTGATGAAAGTCACTAAACTGTAAGGATCTTCAGAGGTAATAATCTTAGCTAAATCATTTTCTTGTACTATGCCCTTGGTGACCTCTTCATTGTTGGCGATACTTTGATTTAAACCGAGCTGGGCGCGTGACATTAATTTAGCAACCTGTTGCTCATACAAGGGAGTTGTGAGGCGATACAGTTGGGGAATTGACCAAAACGATAAACCAAAGCAAATAATTAACCCTAAAATAAGCAGCAGATCGACTTGGGGGAATTTAAATTTTTTTAGTTTCTTTTTCATCGTTCTTGTTGTCACCTTATGATATATAGTATAGCCCATTTATATCGGTGATGCTATACTGAATACATTATTAACCTACCTACAATGGATATAAATATCGTCATTTTGGTCGCGTTGGTATTAGCCAACTTTTGTGCCGTAATAGCGCTATCACGCATGGGTAAATTATGGAGTATATTTCTCCTGCCCTTGCTCTTGATCTTGGGTGGAATCTTCTCTGCTAAGTGGTTGCTTTTCGCGGGAATCAACATAAATGTGGGTAATGTCTTCTACGCTACTACGTTCATCGTTCTGCATATTTTGATCGAGCAAGGAAAGAAGAAAGAAGCCATTCGAGCTATTTGGGCCAGTGCGGGATTATTTGCTTATTTTGGTGTTGTTACTTATTTAGCCATTAAATTGAGTCCGGTCGCAGCAGGTGCCATATCGAATGATGCGCTGCGAGTAGTATTTTCGACGACCATACGAGGAACGATGGCGAGTATTTTTGCTTTTATTTTGGCGCAATACTCTAATGTCTGGATATATGAAGCTTTGATGCGTCGTCATCGTGGTCGTCTGATGTTGGTACGATCGTCTGTTGCCATCATAGCTGGTCAGTTCATCGATAGTATTCTGTTCTTCTCTGTTGCCTTCTATGAAGTTTTACCATTAGAAACACTCTTGTGGGCTGCTCTGACTGGCTTCGCAGTTAAGTCAATTATCGGCTTGGTCGGCTCGCCGCTATTATATGTTGAGCGGAAATTAAGAGCTTAGAAAATTTTTTACTAATTCAAAAAACACTAGCTTGCGCTAATGTTTTTTGTTTGGCTCCGGGAGAGGGATTCGAACCCACGACCCGCTGATTAACAGTCAGCTGCTCTACCGCTGAGCTATCCCGGAATATGTAATTGTCGAAAAATTTTGGTCGGGGTGACCCGATTAGCACGTCTCGCCAAAGGCGAAGCCGAGGTGGAAACGGGCGACCTTCCGCCATAGGCGGATAAACATGCACCCCAGGCGTGCGCTATCAAAATGCGTAGTTTCTGGTCGGGGATACCGGACTTGAACCGGTGGCCTCATGCACCCCATGCATGCGCGCTAGCCAACTGCGCCAATCCCCG
>CAZIOU010000009.1:40376-51584 GCA_964540995.1 uncultured Gammaproteobacteria bacterium
ACCGGTGGCCTCATGCACCCCATGCATGCGCGCTAGCCAACTGCGCCAATCCCCGGTCAGAAACTACCCACACTGTGTAGCCTCAGCCATAGGCTGATTAGCCTCTGGCTGAAACAGCGCCACACCCCGTCGACCAGAGGCCGACTTCTTAGTCTAGCACTCTAAAGTTTACGTCATAAACTGTCCATCGCTAATATCAGCTTTTGGCGGAAAACGCGCCCAATCCGATGCGCCAGCTTTCAGGGTTGCAGTGTACAAGAATTAGATATTTTCGTCAATTATTTGGCTTCAAGTCGAAAGAATGATCACAAATAGGCAGTATACTGTAAAAAGAAAGCTTTCTTATACGGAGCCCCCTAGACAGAAAAGTTTTTTTCAGGTATATTAATTCACGCTATTTTCTCGTGCCTTAGCTATTATATGGGCCGTCTGGCTCATTTTAAATTGATTGTTATTCACCTATGTCAGAAAAACTTCGTAACATTGCCATCATAGCTCACGTTGATCACGGTAAAACTACCTTAGTCGACGCTCTTTTACGTCAGTCCGAAAAGTTTACCACCAAAGTACAAGACGACTTGATTATGGATTCCAATGAATTGGAACGAGAGCGCGGTATTACTATTTTTTCCAAAAACGCAGCCGTAGCCTACAAAGGTTACAAAATTAATATCGTCGACACCCCTGGCCATGCTGATTTCGGGGGAGAGGTAGAGCGCATTATGAGTCTCGTTGACGGTGTCTTATTGTTAGTCGATGCTAAGGATGGACCGATGCCGCAGACCAAATTTGTCTTGAGCAAAGCTCTACAAGCTGGTCATAAAGTTATCGTGGTCATTAATAAGATTGATTTGCCCGAAGCACGCACACAATGGGTACTCAATCAAACCTTTGATTTATTCGTTGAACTTGGTGCCAATGATGAACAAGTAGAATTCCCAGTTATCTATGCTTCCGCTGTGGCTGGTAAAGCTGGCAAAGAATCAGACTTGTCTGTCATGACCGATGTTGAGCCAGTTTTTGATGCGGTGATTGAGTATATTCCCTCACCTACCATTGGTACTGATCCGATGCAAATGCTGGTGGTAAATATTGCTTATGATAATTTTAAAGGGCAGATCGCTATCGGGCGCTTATTAAGCGGTACTTTGAAGCAGGGCCAATCAGTTGCTCTCTTAAAACCAGATGGATCTAAGATTAATCAGAAGGTTTCGGCCGTCATGGTCTTCGATGGATTGGCTCGCAAAGAAATCACCGAAGTGGAGGCGGGCGATGTTATCGCTGTCGCCGGTATCGAGAATATTCGTATCGGAGACACGATTGCTGACGCTGTCGAGCCTCGTCCATTACCACCGATTACCATCGAAGAGCCGACGGTCAAGATGAATTTTGCCGTCAATAACTCACCTTTCTATGGACAGGAGGGCACCTTCCAGACAGCTCGTCATCTCAAAGAGCGTTTGATGAAGGAATTGTTAAATGATGTCGCCTTACGTGTCGAACCTTCAGAAGGCACTGACTCGGCTTTCACAGTCTCTGGCCGGGGAGAATTGCATTTATCAATCTTGATCGAGAAGATGCGTCGCGAGGGTTTTGAATTCCAAGTATCTAAACCCCAAGTTATTTTCAAAGAAGAAGGTGATAAGAAGCTAGAGCCATTTGAAGAAGTCTTTATTGAAGCACCGGAGAGCGCAAGTGGTACGGTGATCGAGAAGATGAGTAAACGCAAAGGCTTGATGAAGAATATGAAAATTGATCGAGGACAGGCTCATTTGCACTTCGTCGTACCAACCCGCGGTTTGATCGGCTATCGTTCTGAATTCCTGACCGATACCAAAGGACAAGGCATTATTAATACCTTATTCCACGGCTATGAAGCTTACGGTGGCGATTTGGATTCATTCAATCGCGGATCGTTGATTGCCTTTGAAACTGGTACCAGCAACCTCTACGGTTTGCTCAATGCTCAAGAGCGTGGCCAACTCTTCATCGGACCAGGAGTCAAAGTCTACGAAGGTATGATCGTCGGTAAGAATTCGCGAGCAGAGGATCTAGAGGTCAATATTTGTAAGACCAAGCAATTATCCAACATGCGCTCTAAGGGTGACGGTAAAGCTGATCATTTCGATACGCCAGTCAGTATGAGCTTAGAAGAAGCCATTGAATATATCGGCGAAGATGAGTTGCTCGAAGTAACTCCCAAGAGTCTTCGTCTGCGCAAGACTATTCTCAACTCTCTACAACGCAAACGCAGCTCCTAAAGTTAAATTGATAACAGAAAACCACCTCTCCCAATAGGAGAGGTGGTTTTGGTAAGGTCTATTTTTTCTTCGTCAGATCAGTGGTGGTGGCTTCGTCTTTGAAGGCGCCACGGAGATGTCTGACTGAGTCAACGATACTCTTGGCCAATTCGGGGATCTTACGAGAACCAAATAATAGTACCAGGATGATAGCTATTATTACGAGTTCTTTGGTGCCGAGTCCGAACATACTTTGTATAGTTAGGTTGTTAATTACTGACTAAGCATAGCATTTTGAGTTGATGAGGTAAAGATATACCTATGTGGGCGCAGTCACAGATATAATTCTATACTGGCAGGAGGAGAAAAAATATGTTGTAATAATGAGGAAATCTAATTGCGAAAAAAATGATTTCTTTGGACTTTTGTAGACTGGCTTGTTGTCGTTGCTGGCAAAATAGTATATACTATTGAAAGATTTCTTCGTTTCCATGCTGCCGAAAAAACACTCATTCAAATTACTTTCTGCTCACCAAGTTAAGGTTATTAAGCTTGAACGACGATCAGTCAAGCAGGATGCTTTGGCCGTTAAACTGGAAGCCGATCAGTCACGACAGGCTGCTATTGATGCTCGCAAGCGAACATTCCTCAAGTTAGCAAGTATTGTCAGCTTGGGCGCTGCCGGCTCGTTATTACTACCGAAGAAAGCTTCGGCCTTAGTTTTTGGCAGTGCACCGGCTAACAATGTCGTCGGTGTCAAAAACAGCGCTAATACTCGCATTGATCCTGCCACCGAAACGACAGTCAATAGTATCAAGACAGCCACTGAAGCCAGTAAGATAGCTACCGATAGTATCAAGACCAATACTGATACACTGGTCACAAATAGCAACAAATTTACTTTTTCTGGTAGCAGCTTATTGACCACGAGCGCTGACGGCGGCTCTAGTGTCGTAGGACTGAAAGACAGCTTGGATCATCGGATTAACCCTGTCAGTGAGGATGCGATTATTTTGCTACGACGACTCGTCAAGCTGATGGAGTCACAGGCTACCGTCGATACAGCCAACCGTCAGAGAGTGACGGTTGATGCTTGGGGAACGAGTGTCCTGACCGGTGTCGGTACGAGTACCAGTGTGCCCCGTGTCGTGCTTGCTACCGACTCAACCGTCGGTACGGTTACGAGTGTAACTAACGTAGTGACCATAGGTTCGTATCCAGCCAATCAAATGTTTGCTGATGTAGCGCACGGTGTTTATGCTAACGCTATTCGGCGTAATTTAGTTTTCTCATAGACCAGAGCCATGCAGCTATTTTCCAAAACATCCTCCAAGCATAAGAAAGTACCTATCAGCCACACTTCACTGGCTGACATCTCTGCTACGGCTACCAAAGAAGCCGATCAAAAGAAGCGTAACTTTTTGAAATTAGTCGGTATCCTTGGAGCCGGCGTCGGAGCCGCAACGCTATTTCCGGATAAAGCTTCGGCTGAGGTACTTGGTGCTACCAGAACTACTGATGTCGTAGGGGTGGAAAATTCTACTGACACCCGCATCGATCCAGCCACTGAAGCTACTGGGTTAAGTATCAAAACAGCCACTGAAGCCAGTAAGATAGCAACCGACAGTATCAAGACCAACACTGACACGCTCGTTACAAATACCAATAAGTTTACTTTTTCCGGTGATAGTTTATTGACCACCAGTGCCGGAGGAGGGTCGGATGTGAAGGGATTGAAAGATAGTTTGGATCATCGGATCAATCCAGCTAGTGAAGACTCGATTATAATGTTTCGGCGCATGGTCAAGCTGATGGAGTCACAGGCTACGGTTGATACACAGAATCGTCGACGGATTACTATTGACTCTTGGAACACCGATCTTGGCGGTCTCTATGACACCGGCACAGCTACCGGTGATCAAAGCAGTACCACACTGGGGGATACTACCAAGTCAGCTACCTGGTTAGAAAATCAGTGGGCCTACTATGTGGTCAAAATTACTGCCGGCACTGGCATCAATCAAGTTCGTTTCATCACCGGTAATACCTCGACTGTTCTGACGGTAGCTAATCCTTGGACCACTACACCTGACGGTACATCAACCTATGGTTTGTATGCGGTAGCATCCTTGATGGAACAGTATGGTTTAGCGACTGGTTCGCAGACGTTACTGACATTAACCGATACGACCAAAGTTTGGACTACTAACGCTTGGGCCAATAAAGTGGTGAAAATTACTCACAGTACTGGTGGATCTGAGCAGGTACGTCTCGTCGCTAGTAACACAGCCACTGTACTGACTCTGACATCGCAATGGACGCCACAGCTCGATCCAGCTACTGCTATAGACACAGGTACGGCCGCTGATCCTGTGAGCCTGACCACCCTGATAGATAATTCTAAATCGTGGACAGTCAATGGCTATGCCAACTACGTAGTCCAGATCACCGGTGGTACTGGCGTGGGTCAAGTACGCTGTGTGCTTAGTAACACAGCAACTACCCTGACTTTAGAGCAAGCTTGGTCTACCCAATTGGATGCGACCTCAACCTATTCTATCTTTGCTCTACCAGCGCGATCATATTCCATCAATAGTGCACCATTAATCATGACGGACGTCGGTACGAGTGTCGGGGCGGCGCGTTTGGTATCAGCTACCAACTCGACAGTAGGCACCGTCACTAGCATCATGGACATTGGTACGGTCGGCTCATACGCGTCGGCACAAAGGTTTGGAGATGTGTCCCACGAAGTCTATCAGGATGCTCTCCGAACACAATTAACTTTTACCCAATAATATGCCGCTGTCATCCAATACCTTGCGCGTGCAGGTCGATACTCCTATCTGGGAGTGGTGTCGACCGAATCCGAATGCTGTAGTCACCTCTTCCTTGTCTTCTTCTTGCACACCTGATAACTCCAATTTTCATACTACGAGTGGTCGCTACATTTATTATTACCTGACCGTGGCTGGAGGTTTCTGGCGTTATGATACGTGGTCTGATACCTATCAGCAGTTATCCGCTCCTATGAATGCGCCGGTGACGAGGACTTCCATGAAATATGCTGGTGCTGCGGGCTTTTTTGGACGTGTTATTAGTGCTACCTCGACCACTCTAACGACAGGGTTACCCTTCGGTGCAGCCGCTAAAGGATTTAAAATTCGTATTATTAGCGGTACCGGAGCTGGTCAGGAGCGCTATATCTCGGCAGTAGCAGATCCCGTAGTAGCTGACTTTGGTGTGGCTACCAGTGGTGCTGCCTTGACTACTACGGCGACTTTGATCGATACAACCAAAACCTGGACCTCGGGCTATACTGGGTCAGCGCTGAACTTCAATAACTGGGTCGGCTATGTGGTCCGTACAGTACTCGGCACCGGCGTCAACCAAATTCGTAAAATTCTCTATAACAACGCTACAACGCTATTCGTTGGTGATATCAATAAACATCCAGATGAACCGTGGTGTCATGTCACTTGGGTCGCTCCGGCTGCCGGCACTAACTATCAGATAGAGTCCTCGGTTATTACCGTAGATTTCCCTTGGACGACTACACCGGACAATACTTCACGTTATGTTATTCAATCTGGTGGTATTTACATGTTGTCCGGTTCGGCTACGACACCATTTGTTACTCTTCAATATTATGATATTTTAGCAGACACTTGGTACGTCAAACCGCTCAATACCAATATGGTGGCCGCAACGCCGACAGATCTGTCACTGGAGAGAGCGACCGAAAATGCTTCTATCTGGTGGCACGGTATTGCTGACGGTACGCATAGTACTACTACTTTGCAAGATTCAGCAGTGAATTGGAGAGTCGATGAGTGGGCGGGGTATTACGCTTATATCTATTCCGGTACGGGTTGTGAGCAGATGTTGCCGATCATCTCGAATACTGCAACGACTCTGACCTTCCCAGCTCTATCGACTATTGCCCGCACCTGTAATACCGGTGCTAATGCTTCTACTACGATTACCCTGACGGTGGCTGCGCCTAATAATGTTAATGGTTGGAAAATATCAGGAACCAATGTAGCAGCCGGTGCTTATATTGTCTCTGGTCAAGGTACGACTACGTTGGTAGTTTCCGCAGCCAATACGGGAGTAGTGGACGGCAATGCTTTGGTATTAACCTTTCAGCCAGATGACACCAGTCGTTATCAGATCATGGGCTTCGATGCTGGTACTGTTTCCAGCGCTACCTATAATACGTTAGTTGATACGGCGAAGACTGGTACTACTGCTTGGACGACCAACCGGTGGGCCAATTATGCCGTTCGTATCCTATCAGGTACCGGTGAGGGACAGCTACGAACTATCTTGTCTAATACGGACACTACTCTGACGCTCTACGGTAGTTGGAATATTATCCCTGATAGCACTTCGGTTTATACCATACAGGGCGATTCTAATAATTTTTACTTTGTTCTCGGTGGTTACAGTGAGGTATTTATTTATCGTACTAACAATGATGTTGACACTATCTCGCATGGCCGCGTGCTCGATGCGGGTGTCGCCTGTATCATGTGTGCCATGCTCTGTGATGCTAATCATATCATCGCCGAGCAACCGCCGATCGCTATCTCCGGTATTACCCGCTCAGCTACTACCGCTACCGCCACTACCGTTAATCCTCATAATCTCAAAGTGGGTCAGTATGTTTCTATTCGTGGTAATACTACGACCGGTGATGTTCAATACTATAACGGTCTTCAGACTATCACAGGTGTACCTTCTGTTACGACTTTTACCTATACTATGTCGGGTACTCCATCAGGATCGGCTGCTGGTCTGACTGCCAACACTACGTCATTAATAACTGATGCTAGTAAAGATCACAGACAAGTGGCTTCTGGTGGTAATAACGGAGAAACGACTATTACCTTTGCCGCCAATACACCTTCAAATATTTTGGGCTACTACGTCAATGGTACCAATATCGGAGCTGGTGCTCGTGTTGTTTCCGGATCAGGTACGACAACACTGACGCTATCAGTTGCTAACGCTGGCGCTGTCTCGGGTGTGATTATCTTTACTGCCTGGGGACCATCAACGGCTGTTACTGCGTTGGCTTCCTCGGGAACTACTTTGACCGCTAATCTGGTATTGCAGTCAGCGCTGCCAGCGTATTGTGCTGGTTGGTATGTTTCCGGAACCAACATTGGTCTTGGAGCTATAGTCGGATCAGGTGCCGGCACGAATACTCTAGTTTTGACGAAGAAACATACAGGTGCGGTATCCAATGGCACGACTATTACCTTCTCACCCCCACGAGGTGGTGATATCAGTATGGTCTATGGCAATAGTACTACCGTCACCGTCACCACTGGCGCTTCTACCGTCGGACAAGCGATGCAGGTGACCAATTCTAATGGTAACAATTTTCAAGTAGTCGCTGCCATGGCTAATGCCCTGACTCCAGGTGTCTCCCGCTATGTGATAGCCAAACGAGATTGTCTCGGTGCAGCCAGCGAGGGTGGTGATTTAGCATATACCAGCGGTCTGACTACCACCGGCGCTGCTGGTACTAGTACCGATGTTAATGCTTTTTATACTGATGCCAGCTGTAGTGGTGTAGCACAAACAACCACCATTACCCTCAGTGTGGCCTCCCCTTCAAATATTAATGGTTGGTATCTTTTGGCTGGTACGGGTATCAATGTTGGCACTCGCGTCGTCTCTGGCGCTGGTACTACTTCTCTTACTATGTCCATAGCGAATTCTGCTACTGTTTCTGGCTCGCTGACTTTCTGTGCCTGGAATACTAGTGCCTTGGTCAATAAAAGAATTAAATATTTAAGCAGTGTTTCAGGAACTGATTCGCCTATTACAGCGGTAGCTGGAGCTACAGGTGTCATCACGGCTGCTGGTACCTCGGTATCAAATGCTAGCTCGTATTCTGTCATATCGGCTACTGCTCGAGGTGTTGGTATTGATATGGGTTGGACCTTTGGGTTATCGGATTTGACCAAGCGCGGTAAATATCTCATTATCCCTCGTGGTGGTGCGGTAGCTGGTTTTGATCGTTTAGATTTGACAACTGATAAATTTATCAACTTACAGACGACACCAGTCAGTGAAGTTCTCGGCCAGAGCTCGATGTATGTCTATGACGGTTATGATCGTTACTATTTCACTAAAGATGTGACTAATCGTGTGTACTATCTAAATCTATTGACCTACTGGATTCATGGCGCCGGTACCTTCCCTTACATTGTCGGTACTACTATCTTGGGTAATCGTTTTGAAATCATTGAAACAGCTGATAGATTGAAATATCTTTGGGTTAATCGTCATGCTTCTGTAGAGTGCTTCAAACAATTATTATTCTACTAAGATGAATATTGATTATTTGATTAAACTGTTGGAGAATAAGTCGATTGTTTTAAACGACGCTAAGGTTTCGGCCTTTTCCAGTGGCGACTTGGAACGTATCACTACCTTAGAACGGGAAATTAATGAAACTCAAAATACCTTGTATCGACTGCGTCTGTTACAAACTACGGAGCAAGCCGCAGCTCTAGCTAACACAAGTATTCAGACCATGATGGT
This sequence comes from uncultured Gammaproteobacteria bacterium, assembly GCA_964540995.1. Taxonomy (GTDB): domain Bacteria; phylum Patescibacteriota; class Patescibacteriia; order UBA1558; family 2-01-FULL-52-15; genus JAZDLR01. Next base: position 49,178 of record CAZIOU010000009.1, read on the forward strand.
GGCCGGTGTGGAAGCTGTCCAGACAATCATCAATAATCCTGATGCCAAGTTGAGTTTGGGTGAATACGATATTAGCACCTACGCTACCGATCCGCTCCACGAGCAGAAGGTGGCAACGATTCTAGCTGGTATCAGTGTTATGACCAGTCCAGAGTCAGTGGATACCTATATTCAGAGCGTCGCTCCTGGTAGCCCGGTGACAGGTGCCATGATTCTGATGAGTGCCAAGAAATATGCCATTGATAGTCGTTTATTGATCGCTCTGATGCAACAGGATTCTAGCCTCGGCACTGCTGGAGTGGGGGCGAGCACATTCAACCCAGGCAATGTGGGCAATACTGGTACAGAGACTAAAATTTTTGCTTCTTGGGAGGAGGGGGTTGATGCAGTGGCTGCTTGGCTCAACAATCATAGAATACTTCAGACTGTAACTGAGACCGTAGCCCCAGAAGCGATTGTTCCGATCACACAGTCAGAGACCCTACCTACCTCTACACCTCCTGATAATACACCGCCGGTAGAGCCAATAGAGCCACCCATCGATCTTCCTACGCCCACACCAGATGTAGTGACACCTGGCCCAGATACCATCCCAGTCCCCAGTGAAGACGTGAAGTAATAACAACTTAAGATTGTCAGCGATCCCATGGATGACGAGGTTAAGCAGAAATTAATGGAGTATGGTCAGTATATCGAGGAGATTAGGAAAAAAATCTTTTTTTTAGCGGTGGCTTTTGGTCTTTTTTTTACCGCTGGATTTTTCTTAACCAATAGAATACTGGGTCTGGTGATCGACTTCTTTAAAATGAAAGATATTACCATCGTTACCACATCACCATTTCAGTTTATTGGTCTGGCGGTAGATACTGGTATTGCGGTAGCGCTGCTTTTCTGTTTACCCCTTGCCATTTATTATCTTTATGATTTTATCAAAGACGGTCTGCTCAAAAAAGAACGAAGATTTCTTTTGTCACTTATCCCCATCGGCTGCCTCTTGTTTCTTATTGGGTTCGGTTATGGATTTGCTACGCTCTATTTTGCCTTGAAGATCATAGCTCAAGTTAATGTTAGTCTGGGTGTCGTCAATTTGTGGGATATTAGTAAATTTATTTCAGAGATTGTGGTGACATCTGCCTTTTTGGGGTTACTGTTCGAATTTCCTATCGTTATGACATTTCTTATCCGCATTGGTATTCTGGATCTGGCCTTCTTAGTTACCAAGCGCCGTCATGCGTACGCCGCCATTGTTATCTTGGTTTCGCTTTTGCCTCCAACCGATGGGGTTTCTTTGATTGTGATGTCCGTTCCTTTGGTGCTGATCTACGAAGTGACGATTTTGGCTAATGCTGTCTATCGTCGACCAAATTTGACGGTTATTAATTCTCAAGTAGTTTAGAATAATCTGTTGCTATGCCCATTGCGAAGCAAAAAATAGCCTTATCATTTGTCCTCGGATTACTGTTTATTTTGATTCCGGCAGGATTTGCTTGGGCGGCTTATGAGAGATTTTCTCCTGGAGATGAAGTCACCATTAGTGAATTTGTCTATAATGACGATTATTCTGCCAACACCGGTGATTGTACCTTGACTGTAACCAAGCCCAATGGTGATGCTTACGCAATGCCAGGAGGAAGTACTATGGACAAAGATGTAACGACCGGTCGGCATTACAAAAGTTTCACACCTGATACGACTGAAGGTATCTGGCCAGCCCAAATATCCTGTGGAACCGATGGTGTTGATTTAGTTAAGCTTGATAAAACCTTCATGGTTGGTTATGCCAATGCTTCAACTACCGCTATTGCCAATTCAGTCTGGACCAGAACCAATAGGACTCTAAGTTCTTTTGGTTCGTTGGTAGCTGATACTGCCACTGCTGTCTGGTCAAGTTTATCGCGCACACTGACTTCACGTCAGATTGGCGGAGGAGCGGAGTATATTGCGGGTGTGACCAGCGGTTTCCTTGTAACGCAAGTTGCTGCCAGCGATCAAGTTGATGCTTTGGAGGGTGATGTAACGACAATAAAAAATAACGTGGCAACCTTGATCACCGAAATTGGTACCAGCCAGATATCAGCCATTAAGACAAAAACAGATTCAATCAATTGGTCTGATGTCACTGGTATTGTGACTACTAGTGGAGATATTAAACTGAAAACAGATACTATCGATTGGACCAATGTAACAGACATCAAAACCAAGACTGATACGATCGCTTGGGGTGATGTTACAGCTATTAAGTTGAAGACCGATACTATTCTTTGGACAGATGTGACAACAGCCAAGGCCAATGTCGCAACTTTGATCACCGAAGTTGGTACTGGTAATATTTCAGCCATCAAGACCAAAACAGATACGATCGCTTGGGGAGATATCACCGGCATCGTGTCTGCTACGGGCGCTATCC
>CAZIOU010000010.1:0-30454 GCA_964540995.1 uncultured Gammaproteobacteria bacterium
AACGGCGGATAGATTCCGCCACACTGTACCGAGACTCGGCCTAACCGCTGAGTCTTTTTTTATTGTCATTGCGATCCCGCTGCGGGAGAAGCAATCTAGCATGTGAGCGAGATCACAAGCTGGATTGCTTCTCGCCCAGAGGGCGCTCGCAATGACAGATCAACGCGTTTGATTATTGTAACTTGATTATTGACTATTTACCTCTATAATGGCTGTATGAAACCAATCACCGCCCAATTACCAACTTCCGCCGGTGTTTACTTTTTTTATGATATAAATAAGAAGCTGATTTATATTGGCAAAGCTAAGAATCTTCGCAATCGCGTTTCTTCTTATTTCAAAGACAGCACCGAGCTCTCCCCCGCCAAACAAGAAATGGTCAGTCAAATAGCTGACTTAGATTACACCGTGGTATCCAATGAAACTGAAGCCCTTCTGCTGGAGGCTGGTCTCATCCGTAAACACCTACCGCCCTTCAATATTATTTTGCGGGACGATAAGACCTGGACCTATATTGTCATTACTGATGAACCATTTCCCAAGCTAACGACAGTACACGGCCGGAAGAAAATTAAAGGTAAATATTTTGGTCCCTACACCTCATCTTTCGCCGCCAAGAATATCGTCCGTCATCTGCACCGTATATTGCCGATCCGGACGTGCAAACGCGACCTCTCCAAACTTCCCAGCGGCAAAGTCTGCTTCCAATACGCCCTCGGTCGTTGCCAAGGCCCCTGTGAGAAATTCGTCGGCGTGTCTGAATACACGAGTCACATCAAACAGGCCGAATTAATTTTGCGCGGACACAAAACCGATCTACCACAACAGCTAGAACAGCAAATGAAGCAAGCCGCTGGCGTGAAGAACTATGAATTAGCCGCACGCCTGCGTGATCGTCTCAAAGCTTGGAAATATTTAAGTCAATCGCAGCATATCGTCGCGACCCAAGATACCGATCAAGATGTTTTGGCGCTAGTACCATTTGGTCAGCAGGCGGTATTTACCATTTTGCAAGTACGACAGGGTCAGGTCTTGGATAAATTTAATTATCTACTAGACCGTCCCATCGATCAATCAATAGAAGAACTATGGGAAACTATCTTGTCCCAACATTACCAACCAACCTCCGATCACCCGAGAGAAATCCTCATTCCTGATAAGCCTCTAGCGCTCTGGACCAAGATTGTCACTCCTAGTAAATTGATCACTCCTTCTCGCGGTAATAAGAAAAAACTTTTAGAATTAGCCCAAGCTAACGCTTACAGCTACTATCAACGGGTTAAGCAACAAGCCGAAATACCAGTAGCACTCTATCAGCTCCAGCACGAACTCGATCTACCGGTCTTACCCTATCGTATCGAGTGTTATGACATTTCCAATATTCAGGGTAACTTCTCTGTCGCTGCTATGGTGGTATTTGAAGGCGGTAAGAAGAAACCGTCGGCCTACAAAAAGTTCAAAATTAAAACAGTCACCGGACCGAACGATTTCGCGTCCTTAGCCGAAGTCCTCACCCGTCGTCAGAATCATCCAGAATGGGGTGAGCCGAACTTGATAATTATTGACGGCGGTAAAGGGCAATTAAGTTCAGTGATGAAAGTCATCAAGCCCGAGTGGAAAGAACGAGTAGTAGCACTAGCCAAACGTGAAGAAGAAATATTTATCCCCGGCAAAATGGGTAGTTTGAAATTACCCAAGAGCCATCCAGCTTCCCTCCTAGTGCAGGCCATACGAAATGAGACACATCGGTTTGGTATTAGCTTCTATCGGCAACGACATAGGAAGTCTCTGCGAGCAAAATAACATACATTCACTCTGTCATTGCGAGCGAATTGTCATGGTGAGCTATAGTTTACCCCGAGCTAGTCGAGGGGAACCACAACAATAAGCTAAACAATCAGTCATTATAATTACAGATTGCTTCGTCGCTACTGCTCCTCGCAATGACAGTGTGGGTTACGAAGCAATACTTACTCCCGCCGCTCTGCCCGTAGCCCAGGAGGCTTGTAAGTTAAAGCCGCCAGTGAAACCGTCAACATCCATGATTTCTCCGGCAAAATATAAATTTGGGCAGATTTTGGATTCCATCGAGTCAGCATTAATCTCATTCAAACTCACTCCTCCAGCAGTGACAAACTCATCTCCAGGACGACGACCAACTACTGTCAGTGGTACTGCCTTGAGCCAATCAACTGCAGCGATAACTTCTCGGTCACTCACTGCTACATTCTGAGTAAACGGTTTCATACCAATCTCTGCGATGATGACATTAGCCACAGACAACGGCACGAATTTGTGTAAGGTATGAGCGAAAAATTTCTGAGGTTGCTCGGACATGAAGTCCCGTACAATACTTAAGGCTTTGGCCTGCGTGACATCAGGGATCAAATCAATAGTTATTTTCAAAGGCTGCTGGGCATCAAACTTTTCATAAGCAGTCAGACCTGAGAGAGCAAAAACTGCCGGTCCGCTAACACCGAAATGAGTGAAGATAAATGGTCCAGTGAATTGTTGTTTCTCACTACCGTGTGCTGTGAAAGTAGCTCGAGGAAATGATACGCCGGAAATATCTCGATCGGCCGCTTCGCTGGTTAATAACGAACTCAAACTTGGCGCTAATTCGGTAATGCTGTGTCCTAAACTTTCCGCCATAGTGTAGCCATCACCAGTAGAACCAGTCTGACGATAGGCCTGTCCACCAACTGCGAAAACGACTGCGTCAACAGTCAGTGGATCGCCTGTGCGAAAGCTAATTACAAATTCGTCACCTTGTTTCACGACAGCCTGAACAGCATGCTGATACAAGACTTTCGTCTGTCCGCTGTCAGAAAATACTTTTTCAAAGGCACCAACCACGTCTTTACCTTTATTAGAAACAGGGAAGACACGCATGTCCTTCTCGCATTTCAGTGGCACACCATGGTCTTCGAACCACGTGACCACCGCATCGGGCGGGAAACTATGCAATGAAGGAACTAAGAACTTATCACCGCGAGGATATTTGGTCAGAAGCAAATCAATATCAGTGATACCGGTCGTAACGTTACAACGACCACCACCAGAAATAATTACCTTCTTGCCGAGAGACTCATTTTTTTCAATCAGGAAAACCTCAATACCTGGATTAAGTTCATTGATAGTAGCGGCGCACATCATACCAGCCGCACCACCGCCAATAATAGCGACTCGTTGTATTGTTTTGTCAGACATACTGTCACTTATACAACCACAGTAAACGCTAGACGTAAAGGGTAAGGATAACTCCTCTATGATTAATAACCCAGCTGTTACACTAGGGATTTCGTCTTGCTGCCTCCGGCAGCTTCTGAGAATAGAACACCATAGTTTTCTAAATCACCCGGGGGTTCGGGGGCGCGTGCCTGTTTGAGCCCAAGATGAGACCATATGAGGTTGAATCGACGCGAAGCGAGTTCACCCGCCCCCGAAAATTTTGCTTACTTTTGTTTGCAAAAGTAAGGCCTGAGCGGCGAGCGATAAAACTAAAATACTATCGTTAGCTACCAAAGAGTAGAGATAGGATAATCTATGGTAGGAGAAGTAACATTATCTATCTTCTTTAATCTCTTGAACATTGAAACCAAGAGCTCATTTTTACACACGCAAACCCAGTCATGGCGGGGTGGTTTATCTGGTCAAAAAAAGCCCCTACCGCAGTAGAGGCTTGTGAGACTACTAGTCTCCTATCTTAACCTTGGGAATTCTGCTTTTTAGAGCAGTGAGACTATGTCTGACATTTTGAAGTAGATGGTGTCTCTTCTCATTTGGCTTCTGCATCCATTCGATCAGCCAATTAAACAGTGTCAGAAAGACAACCAACGCCAGGATAGGCCAGAAGCGAATCGCCAAGCGTAACACTTGGTAGGCTAACCACAGCAGGAGAAACGGCCCAGGTGCTATCGGAAAGCCTCTGATATGAGGCCAGTAGGGAATCTTCTTAAAATCATCACCGCAGCCCCACTCATTGCGGAATATCCAGAAGCCAAACAGCAAGACGATCACGTGTACCAAGACAAACCACAGGCAATCGAAAATATTAACCACCAAGGCTTTCGTTGCCCACCAGATAAACTCATAAACCGGCACATCACTTGGAACATCGCGGTAGCCTTCAGGACTTAAGCCTAAACGCCAGCTGAGAAAGCGCAAGAACCAATTCGATCTTTTGAGCATAGCAGACCTCCTGCTTGTTGGGTTACGACGTAGTAAGGACAGTACAACATCATAAACCATACTGTAAGCCTACCTATCAGTCAATTTACCCCGTTAGATACGAAATTATCTAATGGGGTAAATAAAACGGGCCTTTCCTCGGAGAGGAAAGGCCCGCATGTCTACTAGTACCGCGACTTGATCTTGGACCAGGTCGTCGCTTCCACCGGTACCGGCGGCAGCGAACACCCGACGTTGAGTTCGTCGACGTTCCCGTTTACGTTATCAACGTAAACGTGATCGACACCGTTGGACGCCAGCCCGTTACCCTCGGCGCCAAGGTTGAGTTGACACGATGCCAGCACGTGGCAGGTATTGAAGTCTATCTGATACATCACGCCGGAATATCCCAGCGCTACCAGCGTCTCACCGTTCTGCTTGCAGAAGGTGAGTCCGTCATAGCTGTCACCTGGGACATTGGGGCAGAAGCCAGCCAAAGTCACCGTCCCCGCGTTGTCGACGGAGAACCGATGAATGCCCTGCGAATCAGCTTTATACAAATACTCTCCATTTGCCGTCAGACCCTCCGCCAGGTCATCACCGGGCGGGTTGCAAGTCCACACTACCGCACAGTTGCTGGTGTCGATAGCGGACAACATCCCCGTTCCAAAATCAACTTCGACGAGCCAGCCCTTATACATTGCCAGCTCACTTGGCGCACTGGGGTTCGGTGCCGGACAACGCCTGACGACCTGACAAGTCGTCAAGTCGACCAACTCCAGCATGTTGGTGCTGAAGTTGGTCTGCCACAGCTTGGCCGAGGCGACGTACGCCTCGCCGTTGAGGACACGCGAGCCGGTCAGACACAGCGGGACGCGGGAACAGCTCCCGTCGAGTGCCGGCAACCGGGACGACTGTCCGATGGCTTGTGCCGGATCGGGGTTGCCGCTGGCGGCCGTAGCGGGGTGATTGACGAACAGGAGAGCAAACAGCAAAACCAGAAGCGCCGACATTTTCTTCATCATAGACGTACCTCCAAGAAAGGGGTGAAGCAGAGGGGTTCAGTTCGGAGACTTACGTATTACGCTTTACGTCTTACGTTTTCGTATTACGCCTTACATCCTACGTCTTACGCTTTACGTCTTCCTACCTCCTTGTAAAAAGAACAAAAAATCTACCAACCTTATGGTAGAAGATTGACACTGTAACAAATATATTTATTTGTGTCAATACTAAGTAAAACTAACGCGAGCAATTTTTGATTGACAGCCCATGACAACTGTGGTACTATCCTTTTATCGTGTTATGAAAGACATCCTTTACGCAGTTCAAATAATTATTTCTTTGCTCTTAATCGGGGCTATTTTGTTGCAGAATCAATCCTCCGGTTTGGGTAATGCCTTCGGTGGCGATTCAGTAGTCTATCGCACCCGCCGTGGCGCTGAAAAAATCATTTTCCGTGCGACCATTGTTTTGGTCGTCCTATTCATGCTATCCACCTTGGCTAGTGTGTTTATCTACTAACCATTAAGCTACTCCGTATTCCTGTTCGCTTGGTGACCAAGCTCTGGTCCGATATGCGGACCTGGCTACAACGTCGCTTTCGACGTGACCTGCCAGCGTCTGATCCGCATACACGGTTGGATCAAGAAGCAGTCGCATCTCTCCATAATCGCCATTTCCCTACGCGGGATCAATTGCGACATATAACCAAAGTACTTACTCCGTCCGAACAGCGTCGAGCTCTTTTGGCTTTTGGCTTGATGATTGTTGGAATCATTGGTTGGATCACGACTGGTTATTTCGCCAAAACTTTCGTCCATCCAGCACGTGGCGGTTCTTATACTGAAGGTCTGATCGGTACTCCGCGTTATATCAATCCTCTCCTCTCTAGTGCCAATGATGTTGATCGTGATTTAGCCCAACTTATTTTCAGCGGCTTGGTGAAAACCGACCCAACAGGACAGATCGTACCGGATTTAGCGCAAGGGTATACCGTCAGTGAGGATAAGAAAATGTATACCTTCCAGCTACGAGATAAGATTTACTGGCATGACGGTGAGCCGCTGACAGCTTCTGATGTCGTTTTCAGTATTGCTTTAATACAAGATGCCGAATTCAAAAGCCCTCTGCGCTTAAGCTTCAACGGTGTCCATGTCGAAGCTATTGATGAACGTACCGTGCGCTTCACCTTGGATCAACCGTATCCGGCTTTCTTATCTAACCTGACTGTTGGTATCATTCCCAAACATATTTGGTACTCGATCCCTCCAGCCAATGCTTCACTAGCTGAAGCTATGACCAAACCCATTGGCAGTGGTCCTTACAAGTTCAAATCTTTGGTCAAAGATAACAAGGCCGGTTCTATCCGTTTGTATACTTTGGAGGCCAATCAGAACTATTTCAGTGATAAGCCCTATATTAGTGAGTTGTCATTCAAATTTTATCCCGACTTTACTGCCGGCGTGGAAGCACTAGAAAATCAGAACGTCGAAGGACTAAGTCTGCTGCCCAAAGAAAACAGTTTGCAGGATAAGGTAAAGAAGCGAGTGCACATTATCAATTTATTAGTACCCCAATACACCGCCGTCTTCTTCAATCCTGACAATAACGCTGTACTCAAGGATGTCTCCATCCGTAAAGCTCTGGCCCACGCACTTGATCGTCCGATGATGATCGACAAAATTCTCAATGGACAAGCCAATGTCATCAACTCTCCTATCTTGCCTGGCACCTTCGGCTATGATGCTGGTGTCAAAAGTTTCGACTTCAATCTTGATCAAGCCAACTCATTGCTGGATACCGCTGGCTGGAAGAAAGTTGATGGCAATCCCTATCGTCAGAACAAAGACGTTACTTTGGAAATAACTCTGACTACTGTCGATCAACCAGAAACGATCGCCATTGCTTCTATTATCAAAGATCAATGGGAAGCCATCGGTGTCAAAACAACTATCAATACCATTGCGCGTACTCGCATACGTAGTGACGTCATTGAACCCAGAAACTATCAAGTACTTTTGTTCGGGCAAATCTTACGAGACAATCAAGATCCTTATGTCTTCTGGCATTCCAGTCAGACCAAGAACCCAGGCCTCAACTTAAGCATCCTTGGTAACAAAGATATCGATACAGCGCTGGAGAAAGCTCGTTCGACCGATAATCCCAAGACCAAAACTGACGCTTACAAAATTTTCCAAACCACTGTGCATGATCAAGTGTTTGCTATATTTCTCTACAACCCTAGCTATAGCTACGCCCTAGCTAAGAAAATAAAAGGCGTAGAACAATTAACTCGTATTAACGTACCAGCTGACCGTTTCACTGATATCACTCATTGGTATATCAAGACGCTACGATCCTGGTCTCAAACTAAATAATTATGAATCAACCAACACAACCTCGAGCCTCACGCCCAGGTGGCAGTCACCGACATCGCCGCCCAGGTATGGGACGCTCCACCTCCTCCGCTAGCTCACCGTCCACTGGGCGTCCAGCTGCTCAAGGAGCACAACCATCACACCAACTGAAGAAAATATTTCAGTCTGGTAACACCAATCATCAAACGCAGCGCCCCATGCTGCACAAGTCCGCTCCGCAGCCTCGCACCGGAGTACATCACGCTGGCGTCGATCGTGGCAAACTATTAGTCATCCCGCTGGGCGGTAATGAAGAAGTCGGTCGCAACATGACCATCTTCCAATACGAAAGCGATATCATCATCCTCGATATGGGTCTGCAATGGCCAGAAGAAGATATGCCTGGTATCGATTACATCATTCCTAATATCGAATACCTCAAAGGCAAAGAACGAATGATCCGTGGCGTCATCATTACTCATGGTCACTATGATCACATCGGTGCTATCCCTCATCTCATTCCTCGTCTGGGTAATCCTACGATCTACGGCACTCCGTTAACCTTAGGTATTATCGCCAATCGACAAGAAGATTTCAAAAACGTTCCTCTCAATCTACAATCGATCGAGAAAGACAGTATTTTGCAATTAGGTAAATTCCGCATTTCCTTCTTCGGTGTTTCTCACAATATTCCAGCTGCGGTCGGAGCTGTGATCGAGACTCCGGTGGGAACCATCATGCATACCGGAGACTTCAAGCTCGACCCCAAAGCTTCCGGTGACGCACCAGCCGAAATCGATAAGGTGAGACAGTGGGGCAAGAAAGGTATCTTGGCCTTGATGGCTGATAGTACCAACGCGCCTCAAGCTGGTCGCCAATTAACTGAAGGTGACATCCAAGGCAACATCGATGAGATTTTGGCCAAAGCCGCCGGTCGTGTCATCCTCGGAACCTTCGCCTCATTGCTCAACCGTATCCAACAGATCATCTGGGCAGCGGAACGCTTGAATAAGAAAGTTATCATCGAAGGCTACAGCATGAAGCGAAATATGGAATTAGCTCAAGCGCTAGGTTATATGCATGTGAAGAAAGATACGATCATCCAGCTTAAAGACATGAAAAGCTATCCTGATAATCGTATTATTATCATCTGTACCGGAGCCCAAGGCGAAGACCAGGCTGTTATGATGCGTATCGCTACCCGCGAACATCGCAGTCTCCGTCTGGAGAAAGGCGATACGGTCGTCTTCTCCTCCTCCGTCATCCCTGGTAATGAACGTTCTGTCCAGAAGCTGAAAGATATTATCTATCGACAAGATGCTGAAGTTATTCACTATCAGATGATGGACGTCCACGCTGGTGGTCACGCCCGTCAAGAAGATTTGGCTGAAGTAATTGAAATGGTTAAACCGAAGTATCATATTCCTGTCTATGGTAACCACTCCTTCTTGCGCATTCACGCCAAGATCGCCAAGGCTGCCGGAGTACCAGAGAAAAATGTCTTCGTAGCTGATAACGGACAAATTATTGAATTCACCAAACAAGGTGGACGTCTGACGCCGAAGAAAGTTCCGTCTGACTATGTCTTCGTCGATGGTCTCGGTGTCGGTGATGTCTCCCATGTCGTTATTCGCGACCGTCAGATGATGGCCGAAGATGGTATGGTCGTTGTCATTGCCACCATTGCTGGCAAGACGGGCCGTATGACCCATTCACCTGATATTATCTCCCGTGGCTTCATCTACATGAAAGAGAATAAACAGCTGGTAGAACAAATTCGTAATAAGATCAAAACCATCATCAATGAAACCGATCCTAAGCTCGGTGCCAGTGATGATTATCTCAAAGATAAAGTGCGTAACGACCTTGGTCAATTCATCTATTCCAAGACTAAGCGTCGTCCGATGATCCTGCCGGTTATTATAGAAGTCTAGTGCATTAGAATAGGCACATAAAAACAGCACCACCTACTGTCATCCCGAGTCGAGCTCTGCTCGACGTGGGGATCCCACTGCAAGATCCGCTCGATATGGGATTGCTTCTCCCGCCAGAGCGGGATCGCAATGACAGACAAAGAGGTTGGCGCTGTTTTATTTTATCTGATTATCCAATTTCTTCTTGGCAATAAACTGTTCAATATTGTGTACGGTGGTATCGAGGATACGCTCCACTGCTTCTTTGCTGTTGAAGGCATTGTGAGGCGTCAGGACAACTTTGTCAGAATGCATCAAAATATGATTCTCCATATTGACTTTGAGATCTTTCTTACTGAAATCAACTGACAACATCTCGGCTTCTTCTTTGATATACTGCTCTCCTTCCAAGACATCTAAGCCCAAGCCATCGACTTTGCCTGATTGTAACGCTTTGACCATGGCGGTTGTATCGATCAATCCTCCGCGGGCAGTATTGATCAATATCACACCTTGTTTCATCTGCTTGAAGCTAGCAGCATTGATCAGATGATGAGTTTGTTTGGTATAAGGAGCGTGCAGGGTAATGATGTCTGCTTCTTTGAGCAGTGCTGACAAGGTCAAATATTTAAAACCCAATTTCTTGGCAGCAGCTTTGTCTGGGTAAGCATCATAAGCCACAATATTCATCTCAAATCCTTGAGCCATACGGATCACGTGACGGCCGATGTGCCCTGTTCCCACTACTCCCAACGTCTTGCCTTTGAGATCGCGGCCTTGCAACTCTAGATTAGAGAAATTTCCTCGAGCCGTACGTTCATAGGATTGATGTATTCTCCGAGTAATCGATAAGATCAAAGCCATAGCGTGTTCGGCGACAGTATTCTCTCCATAGAAGGGCACATTACAGACAGCTACTTCGTGCGCTTTGGCTGCCTTGAGATCAATATGATCGTAGCCAGTCGACATGGTAGTGATCAGTCGAAGTCGGGGTAAATGAGATAAAGCATGACGATTGACCTGGCTACCGATAAATACTCCGAGGATGTCAGTGTCTTTGGCTGCTTCCAACACCTCTTCCGTTACACACTCAGGGAAGAAACGTAATTTATGATTTTCTCGCCTCGTCTTCGACTTGTCGAAGCGGGTCAGCTTGGCGCGCAAATAGTCTTGCTGCCATTTCTCTGTTTCGAAGAAAGTTATATTCATAGTTGGTATAAGTATAGCAAACCCCGTTAGAAGTGTCATTTGAATTTAAATTTCTAACGGGGAAAAATCGTCGTTGACATAACCACACAGATTCAGTAGGGTGCATCTACGTTCCTTTACATCGCCCTGATTGGAGAGTTGCAGCTGCAGCCCAGCCAATCTTGGCACTTCGCTGATAGGACTTTGAGCCTATGAGCTGGAGGGTATATGGCCAAAAAGTTTGACCCCAATGTTGATCTAGAAAAGATACTGCCTCTTACATGGGGGCAACTAGCAGCTGGTCTACTGGCTATCGTGATGCTATTGGTCATGTCATGCATGCTTGGAGTGGTGATATTCATCCCCTCATTACGACGACCTGACTTTGGCATTACCCAATGGATCGCTGTGATCGTCGGATCGATTGCCTTGTTGACTATGGCAGTAATAGCGATAATCTCGATCATCAACCGTAATGTCATTGGCAAGGAGTGCACTGTAGGCATCGCATCGATACATAACGGTGGGTATCATTTCCACCGTGCAGGTCTTCTCATGACTGACAAACAGCGACCCTTGATCATCTACTCTCACGTGAGATTGGGTGGGTGGGGCAACAGCAAACGACTGTTCCCAATCTATTGTCTTGGTACGGGCAGTGAGACCGAGCAAACCATCTCACCGAGTCTACGTGTTACTGCTGACGGCCGGTTTGAACTGGTCCAAATGCAATCCAAGACTTGCATCGGTGGACCCTTATACAGCCTGTTAGTTCACGCCTTCCATAATGCCGGTGGCTTCGATGTATTCGGAGCTCAAACTGCTCTCAATCAATCGAAAAATGAAGTTGCTACGCTGCGTCGTCGGCTTGACTGGTTGGGTGTACCACTGGTCGCGATCAAGCATCGACTGGAAACTCTGAAACCGGCATACCAGTCCCCACACGGTAAGGTAACAGCCGATCTCTGCCATATTGCCTTGGAGAATATTCCTACTGATATGGCTGATGAATGGCTCACCAAGGCACAGGAACGTTTTTCTAATTACTTCCAGCCGTGGAAAAAGGGCCAGCCCAAAGTGACCGCTGACACACCAGCTCCGTCAGCTGAAGTCACAACGTAATTACATCCCCCTTTCGCCTTCGTGCGGAAGGGGGATTTCAATATTATTAAAATTGACAATACACTGGAATATCTATAGTCTGACAACGATACAAGTCCTTTTCACTTCCACCGAATTTAGCCGGAGGTAACCATGTCCAATCTCCAGAGTCAATCCAGTATAGGACTACTACTATATCTCGCTGGACTGTGTGGTTTACTGGCTCTTTGCTACTTCAAACTATTGAAGAAATATAGTTGGAACAAGGTTCTAAAAGGACTACTCATCGCTAGCTCACTTTTGATCACAATCGGACTGTCTGTCATTGTCTATGACAACCTCTATCTCGGATGGCAAGTCGTGGTGCGGTGTGGCCTCTTAGTGATTATTAGCGTCGTCATTTTGTTGTGGTTTATGATGGTTATGTTACTAGTAACGAAGCTGGTCGATAGGCTGATAACAATACTAGAGAAAGTACTATCGAAACCACTTCAATGGGTTATCGACCGAGCCTTCTCAACTAGACGCCGAGCCGGCTTCAGCTCTATGGTGATTGGCCTGTTGGGCATCGCAATACAAAGAGTACATAGCCGCATCATAGGTGATCAGCAAGATAATTTCGCCATCAATGTTGCGAGTGTATTATGTTTGCTGCTCATAGTTTATGGCTTGATTTTTCTGCTGATGGGAATTTTCGGAACTAATGAACTTTCCCAATCAGAACAGAAAACCTAGCTATCAATCGCGCCCGTCAGAACTTTTCTGACGGGCTTTTTCTTATAACTTTATTTGTTGCGAATTGATTGCTTGACCAAAATATTTAGTAGCCGAACGATTAAAACTTTCTGGCTCACCTGTTGTCAAAATCCTCACTGTTCCTTTCTTTATCAGAATTTGCTCTATCTCTGGATGACGCTGGAGATAGTTTTGTAGTTTGGTAGCAACTATAGATCCAGAGTCAAAACAGGTAATCTTTGGGCCGAGGTAGCGTTTAATTGTCTGAGCGACGAAACTGTAATGCGTACAGCCGAGAATCAAAGTGTTGATGTTATACGACTTCAATTTCAAAATATATTTCTTGATAATACGTCGGGCTGAAACGGAGCGTTCTTGTCCGTTTTCGATCAGTGGAACTAATAGCGGTGTGGCGAGTTGAATGACATCAGTTTTAGGCGCAAGCTTCTGTATTTCCCGACGATAGCTGTTGGACTGTACTGTGCTCGCCGTAGCGATGACACCAACCCTAGAAGCTCCGGTAGCCACCGCTGCTTCTGCCAAGGGTATCAACACACCGAGAATCTTCCGCTGGGGATAGTCAGCTTGCAATTGACGCAAAGCTTCGGCTGAAGCTGTGTTGCAGGCTAAGATTACCAGGCAGCAACCATGGTCAAAAAGGTAATCAACCGCTTCTCGGGTATAACGATAAATAGTTGCCTGATCCTTATCACCATAAGGCGCCCGAGCATTGTCTCCCAGATACAAATAATCGTACTGCGGAAGCAGACGAATAAATTCTTTTAGCACTGTCAGGCCGCCGAGGCCAGAATCGAAAACTCCAATCATTAATTAGTATAAAGTAGTATGTATGAAGTATGAAGTTACCATACTTCATACTTCATACCTTATACATCACATATTCAACTTCTTATTAGGTTCAAAACTTCGTCCCGCTTCTCCTCCATCAATTCCCTACTGGTCGCTTCCAGATTCAAACGAATGACCGGCGTGGTATTGGACTTACGGACATTGAACCACCAATCAGCGTATTCCACGGTCACACCATCGAGGAAAGAAATCTTGGCGTCGTGATAAGTAGCTACAACCGTATCGAGGATAGCTTGGGTATCGCTGACTTCATTATTGATTTCACCGGAGGAATAATATTTTTGAAACGGTTTAGCGTAGTCAGCCATTGACTGACCACTGAGAGTCAAGGCTCGCAAGAGCTTAACGATAACGATCAACGGTACTTCGAAGAAACCAAATTCTTGTCGCAAGAAGAAATGCCCCGAAGACTCTCCGGCGAAATAAACTCCTTCGCGGATTGACTGCTCCTTGATCAATGAATGTCCAACTTTGGTTACGACTGGCGTGCCGCCGCAGGCGATAATAGTATCGGCTGTAATTTTGCCGGGACGAATATCATAGCCAATCTTGGATCCAGGTTCTTCAGCTAAGAAAATCTGCGCCAGCATCGCACGGACAATACCTGGTTCGATAACTTGTCCAGTATTATCGACAAAAAAAACTCGGTCGCCGTCGCCATCGGTAGCAATACCCAGATCAGCCCGTTCATGTATCACGCGCTCCTCTAAGGGACGAATATTTTCTGGTTTCAGAGGGTCAGCTTCGTGATTGGGGAATGTGCCATCCAGCTCCCAATTCATCCGCACCAATTCGCATTGCTTCAAATGACGAAACAAGGCGTCGAGATAGTGCGCTCCCATACCATTGGCAGTATCAGCCACGATTTTCAACGGTTTGATCTCTGACAAGTCGCGTCCAGCCACCTCAATTTTGACCTCATCTTTGACACAACCTTCATGGACAGTGACTTTACCGGAGAAAGATGCAGCCGGCCTGACATTCTGCTCCATCATCGCTAACAATTCTTCTAGTCCACTATCACCGCTAATCGGTAAAGCTCGTTCTTTGATCAATTTAAAACCATTATACTTAGCAGGATTATGTGAAGCCGATACCATGATACCTCCGTCATACCCGAAATAAGCGACAGCAAAATAAAAAGTTGGTGTAGACACCAAACCAACATCAATTACTTCAGCACCTTGAGCTACCATGCCCCGCACCAAAGCTGCTTGTAATTGCGGTGAGGTAACCCGCATATCACGACCGACTACCAGACGTAATTGTCGCTTAGGAAAAGCTGTCTGTCTCCACGAGACGAAAGCATGACCGAGACGCTCAGCGAAGTCTTCGGTTATGACATCCGTCAACCCGCGAAAATCATAGGATTTAGTCAGGCCTTGTGTATTCACGAGCGTTTAATCTTAAGTTGTGACGATTGCCACCAGCTGCCCCACACCAAGATAACTAACAATAGATAGAGCAAAGGTCCGATGAACGGCAAATTGATCAGGCTCAAGAAAATAATCGAACCAACAACCACGATTACTAGCTTAGAACTTTGGAGACGACGACTCATCAAACCGACCACTACTTGTCCGATAGCGATCACTGCCCACGGAGCAAACAGCAATAATCCCAAACCATAGAGCGCAAGCACGAAGAGTGCCAACGGTATACCGATAAGGGTAACGGCAATCAGGACAGCGCACAACGGCAATAACAAGAGAAGTAAAATTCCGGACCAGATAGCTGCACCAGTTCGTTGCTGCATAGTGACGATGACACGATCGAAGAAGCTACCCCCTACCCACCAGAAGATCCAGCTCAACAAACCTAGACCAATCAAACTAATAATCATCAGTATCCACTTTGATAGTGAGATTGGTTGATTCTCGGCGCTCGTGGCTTGCTTAGCGTATTGATGCCATGTCACTTGACCGCCAATCTGGGCATGGGTGGCCGGAGTTGCTTCACGATAAGCATAGTAATCAACTGCTCCATTGATATGGGCTGTTGAAGCTATCTGTAAACCAGAAGAGAAGTCATTGTGTACGCGAACGTTAACGTTACGGCCCACAGAATTAGCCAAGACGACCGACGAATAAACACCATCAACGTCAGCACCAACCGATCCAACCAAAGTACAATAGGTTGAGACGCCACTAATTGAACGCCCCACCTTGCCCGTATCTGACAGGTCAAAGGCATCCGCCACAAATGAGACATTTCCCTCGACTGAACCACTGATAATGATTTTCTGCGCTACTGCCCGCAGGTCACCCCGAACCACACCATCGATAATGACTTCCTGAGCAATTACGAGCACATCACCTTGAATCTGTCCACTGATGCGAGCGGTCTGACCAACGATATAGACGTCACCATCAACCGTATTGTCGATAGTTATTACATTACCAGCACGATACATATTGCCAGAGACAGAAGCGGTTGCTTGCGCGCCAGCCAGCTGCGGCCAGATGATAGCCAACGCGGCGACAATAAGCCAGAAGAATTTCATATCTAATAGTATAGCAAGGAAAACAGCCTCCGACTATAACTTGGAGGCCGTAGTAATATAGTTATGGCGAATCACTCGAGTCTCAATATCAGTAAATCCAGCTGACTGCAGCAGATGATGTAATTCGTGTGTCGTGAAAGCGTGATAGTAGCGAGGAAACTGATTGTTCCAGGTGATGAAGGTATCATTCCACACTATCTTATGTGGCCACCAGCGGATAAAAGCTGGTAGATACCGTCGTTGCCATAGTCGCCAATTGGTCATCGCGAGTTTTCCGCCTGGCTTCAGTCCCTGATAGATGCGACGCAATACATCGGCTCGCTCCGCGACAGTAATAATATGATGAAAGGAAGCAACTGCAATAACACGATCCCAGCGAGCCTGACCGAAATCAAAATCTTCCATAGTACCAGTCGCAAATCGTGCTTCAGGAAAAGCGCTGCGCGCCTGGTCCAATAGAGCTTGATTACGATCAAGTCCTAAATAGTCAAAATTGACTGTTGGTGCTGCTTTTAGTAATCTGCCATTACCACAGCCTAGGTCGAGGACGCTACAGCCTTCCAAGATAGTATCGGCCGCAACTTGGAGTTCTGGCGTGATATTCTGCCTAGTCTTATCAAAATCACTAGCAATAGACTCATAGCTCTGGCGCAATGAGTCCTCAATCCACTGCTTCTTAGTCTTTATGTCTGACATACAATCTATTGTAAAAAAAATTACCACCGAGCGCTATACATCTGCGCAGGATTTGGCTATGGCTTTGCGGAAACTGTTCAGCTCGTACCATATGCAACCCGTGCCCAAATCTACCTTGATTTCCGCCTATCGTCAATTACTAGCTGATGGCGAAATTAGCGAAAATAAGCAACTCGAATCGCTCCTGACCAAACGCGCAGTCCGCACCTTATCTGGCGTCAGCGTCATTACTGTCTTGACCAAACCTTTCATCTGCCCGGGCAAATGCGTCTATTGTCCGACTGAACCCAACATGCCCAAGAGTTACCTGTCCAATGAGCCAGCGGCACAACGAGCAGTACGCAACAAGTTTGACGCTATCGATCAACTACAAAGTCGTATCCGCGCTTTGGACAATAACGGTCATGAAGTTGATAAATTAGAAATTATCGTACTCGGAGGTACTTGGTCAGCTTACGATAAAGCGTATCAGGAAGAATTTGTGCGTGATCTTTTCTATGCAGCGAATGCCTATGGTACTGGGGACTCGTCACTCGGGGCTCGCCCGAGCAGCGAGCAGCGAGTACCAAGTACCCTTCTGGAAGAACAGACAATAAATGAAACCAGCCGCTACCGCATCATCGGCCTAACACTCGAGACGCGGCCCGATCATATCGACGAAGATGAAGTTAAGCGTCTCCGCTGGCTCGGCTGTACCCGTGTCCAACTTGGTGTGCAACATACTGATGACAAATTATTAGAACTCATACGCCGCGGTGATACACTAGCCAATGCTATCAAGGCCACCAGATTACTGAAGGAAGCTGGCTTCAAAGTTGACCATCACTACATGCCCGATCTACCAGGGTCTACTCCGGCTCACGATCTGGAAATGTTCCGCTATGTCTATACCAGTGAAGATCTCCAGCCAGATCAAGTCAAGATTTATCCTTGCGTCGTCAATGAATACGCCCAACTATGGCATTGGTATAAGAATGGCAAATACACCCCCTACTCGGAAAAAGAGCTGTACGATTTACTGATGGACATCAAGCGTATCACTCCTCCCTATGTACGTATCAACCGTTTGATTCGTGATATTCCCGAGGAGAGTATCATCGCTGGCAATAGCATCACCAACTTACGACAATATCTACAGAAGCAATTAGCTGATCAAGGAGAATTCTGTAAATGTATCCGCTGTCGAGAAGCCCGCGCCGATGTATCAGGTGCCACTACTGCCATATTGAAGTCGCGCACCTACCGTGCTTCACAAGGACAAGAATATTTCTTGAGCTACGAATCTGACGATGAGAAAACTATCTACGCTTTCTGCCGACTGCGTTTCAATGATGCACCAGAAGCCAGCTTTATTCCTGAATTACAGCATGCCGCATTGGTACGTGAGCTTCACGTCTACGGCCAGATGATTCCCGTCGATCACCAGGGTGGCGAAGTGCAGCATATTGGCTTCGGACGCAAACTAATGGCTGAAGCTGAACGCTTATCGATAGAAGCCGGCTACAAAAAAATAGCGGTTATCTCTGGAATCGGTGTACGCGAGTATTACAGAAAATTAGGGTATGTCCTAGAAGGAACGTACATGACTAAATCACTATAAGTCTCAACCCCCAAGCGAAGCCGAGGGGGAAGGGACATACATGGTCAAAAGTTTATAGCACGCATCCCGTCAGGGTAGGCCCGCTGCTAGCAGCGGGCAACTTGCGTTCCACTAGTGGAACGCCTACCGACGGACAAATTAAAAAAGTCCCGCTCATTGCCTGAGGCAATATTGAGCGGGACTTTGGGTTAGTGTGGTTACGCGGCCTTAGCACGTGGTGTGGTCTGGGGTCGATTCAGATGAATCAGACCAACCCAATCAAGCAAACGCATGACTTGAAAAGTCGGGTCTATCTCCCACCAACGAGCACCGAAATTGGCACTGTTGCTACGCGCATGATGATTGTTCTGAAACAATTCGCCGACGACTACGAAATCCCAAGGCAAGCTGTTACGAGAGTGATCGTGCGTCTCCTTGAAATTCCGGTAGCCGTACATGTGACCGCACCAATTCACAATCGCGCCGTGAAGCGGTCCCATGACGAAGCTCGGAATCAGGAAGAGCAGCTGCCAAGGTGACGTCATGAACTTGAGGTAGATGAAGAAGTAGACGAAACCCCAAGCGATACGACAGTAGTAGGACTGACCGATCTTATCGAGCCAGTACCACTCAGGATAGCCACCCTTGAAGCGAGCTTCCGGCTGGATACGACCAGAGGCAAAACCCGAATAACGCGAACTCGTCCTCCACATCATGGTGAAGAGATTGCCGATCTGACTGGGTGAGTGCGGGTCCCTCGGGGTATCGCTGTAAGCGTGATGTTCACGGTGCAGCAGAGCGTACGGCATCGGGGCCATGTAGGTTGAGCCCATCGTTACCCACGTGAGAAAGTGGACGATCCGTTCGACCGGCGGCGACATGGTGTACATCTTATGGGCGCAGTAGCGATGCAAGAAGAAGCTCTGGAAAAAGACGGAAATAAACCACTGACAGACGAAAAAGATAGGAATAAACATTGGCCACACTCCTGTGTAGGCGGGAACGATAGGCCAACGTCATCTGACGTGACATACGTAACCATGTAAAGAGCTATCTCTAGTATAACACGAATAATCCTTTCCTATGGTAAAATATATTCGTCATTATTATTATTTCTTATGTTTGACCTCAACTCCGAAGAATTACGCCTGCTTAAGAAACTCAACACTCCCGCCAAGATTCAAGATTATTTGAATACTTTGGCTATCAATTTTGAGTTACGCCGAGAAACCTGCTACTCCCCACGAAAGGTTATCAGGCTGCAGACAGCTCATTGCATGGAAGGCGCTATGCTGGCTGCACTAGCCCTGCGAGTGAATGGGCATAAACCATTAGTCATGGATCTCAAATCAATCGAAGGCGATGACGATCATGTAGTCACTGTCTTCCGCCAATACAATCGCTGGGGTGGAATCACCAAAACCAATCACGGTGTTCTTCGGTATCGCGAGCCAATCTATCGTGACATTCGGGAACTAGCTACTTCGTTCTTCCATGAATATTTTCTTCACAGCGGCAAGAAGACACTGCGCAGTTACTCTGTGCCTATGGATTTATCTCGCTTCGACCGACGCGGTTGGATGACGGCTGAAGAAGATGTCTGGTATGTGCCGGAAACTTTGGACCGAATTAAGCACTACTCTCTTGTCCCAGCTAAGCTCGTCAGGAAATTACGCTTAGCGGATGAGATTGAGATCGCCATGGGCAAGATGATTGAGTGGAACAAGGACAAAAGTCGCAACTTTACGAATAAAAAGAAATAAGCTAACCTCTAGACATTATGAATACGACCCTAATGCAACAAGACCCCGAATTAGCTTATATTATCGCTAAGGAACTCCAGCGCCAACGCGAAGGAGCAGAAATGATTGCTTCTGAGAACTTTGTATCTCCGGCTGTCCTTGAAGCCAATGGTTCTGTCCTAACCAATAAATATAGCGAAGGCTACCCAGGTAAACGCTACTATGGTGGCAACCAATTTATTGATGAGGTTGAAAACTTAGCTATTGAGCGCGCCAAGAAGTTGTTCGGCGCCGAACACGTGAACGTACAACCATTGTCAGGAGCTCCAGCCAACATCGCCGTCTATTCCGCTCTCCTGCAGCCCGGTGACACCGTACTCGGTATGGATCTGTCTCACGGCGGACATTTGACCCACGGCCATCCAGTAACCTACATGGCCAAAATTTATAATTTCGTCCGCTACAAGACGGTTAAGGAAACCGGTCTAATCGATTATGATGAGATTGATCGCCTAGCTCGTGAACATAAACCCAAATTGATCCTGGTCGGTTACTCCGCCTATTCACGCGACATTGACTATGATCGGATCCAAAAGATAGCCACTGAAGTTGGCGCCCTGACCATGGCCGACATTGCTCATATTGCTGGTTTGGTTGCAGCTGGACTGATGAATAATCCGGTGCCAATTTTCGACGTTGTTACTACCACTACCCACAAGACCTTACGTGGTCCCCGTGGTGGCATAATCATGTGCCGAGAGCAACACGCTGCGGCTATTGATAAAGCGGTCTTCCCCGGACTTCAAGGTGGTCCTCATGAGAATAATATTGCCGCCAAGGCCGTGGCTTTCGGTGAGGCATTGAAACCAGAATACAAAACCTATTGTCAGCAAATTCTCAAAAATACCAAGGTGCTGGAAGCTATTTTCAAAGCTAATAACTTCGGTATTTGTTTCCAAGGCACCGACAATCACCTCCTACTCCTCGATGTCACACCACTCGGACTGTCAGGCAAAGAAGCGCAAGAATTACTCGACGCTGCCTCTATCACGGTTAACAAAAATATGATCCCTGATGATCCGCGCAAACCCATGGACCCTTCCGGTATCCGTCTCGGTACTCCAGCCCTGACCACCCGTGGACTCAAAGAAGCCGACATGGAAATTATTGGGCAGACCATCGTAGATATCCTAACCAAAAAAATTACGCCCGAGGCCGGCAAAGCTATTGTCCTTGATCTGATGAAGCGGTTTCCGCTGTATGCGGAACTCGATGCTCGTCACTAGTGACTCGTAACAGCCAACGCCTGCGTCCTAAAACCTAATCGAGCTGCTTGTCCGCCTTTGGCGGGAGCTCGACCTAACGCCTACTCATGCCTAACCCCATCGATATCAATCTAACTGTCGTACCCGAACCGCTGCCTGATCCGCGGATTATTGATGGTAAGCTGATCGCCGAACAGGTCAAAGAAGAAGTCAAAACCATGATTACTTCTGCCAACTTGCATCCTAACTTGGCAGTCATTTTAGTTGGTGATGATCCTGCTTCCAAGTTATATATCAAGATGAAAGAAGCTGCTTGTCTGCATGTCGGGATCACACTGCATAAATATTTTATGCCGGCCAATATTCCGAACAGCGAATTGGAAGCTACCATTGATTTTTTGAACCAAGACGAAGAGATTGATGCTATCTTAGTCCAACTGCCGTTGCCTGAAGGCTTTGATACTGACGCTCTTATCAGTCGTATTGATCCAGCCAAAGATGTCGACGGTTTTCATCCAGCCAACATTCAAGCTTTGCGTCATGGACAACCGCGCCTCATCCCTGGATTGGTACTAGCGGTACTAAAATTATTAGAAGCCACCAAAGAAGATCTAGCTGATAAGCAAGCTTTGATCATCGCCAATAGTCCCGTCTTCACCGTCCCGATGGAAACGATGCTGCAGCCACTATGTAATCAAGTAACACTGACTGATCCTGAAGCTGGCGATAGAGAACAACTGTGTCAGGAAGCGGACATTATCATCACTGCTGTCGGGCAAGCTAATTTCATCACTGCTGACATCGTCAAGCCGGGTGCTATCATTATCGATATCGGGATTACCAAAAACGCATCTGGCCAAACCTGCGGAGATGTCGATTTCCCCTCGGTGCTAGACAAAGTTTCACATATCACTCCTGTGCCTGGTGGTGTCGGACCCATGACCGTAGCCATGCTACTTTTCAACACCGTTATCCTAGCCCAAGAGTAAGATCTGATATCTTAGAATTAAACCAACAACCCTCGGCTTTAACTCTGGGGGTTTCGTCTTGCTGCCTTTGGCAGCTTCTTAAGATAGAACGCTCAACGAGTAAAGATCACTCTCTGGGGTTTGGGGTCGCATACTTGTTTGAGCCCAAGAATAGAAGAGTGATCATGAATAGACCGAAGCGAGTCTATGCGACCCCAAGACTTTTGATTACTTTTGGTCACAAAAGTAATGCCTGAGCGGCGAGCGATAATACCAAAATACTGTCGTTAGCTGCCAAAGAGTAAAGATGGGATTATCTAGAATGCGAGGAGTAAGATTATATATTTTAATTGGTCTCGGATATTTAAAATTAAAGCTATGCCTTTACACTCGCACACCAACTAATGCAATCTGTTTTTCTGATTAAAAATAATCCCATTTGATTGCCCTATCTAATGGGATTGACAATAATTTACTATAGTTGTATACTATATAAATAGCCCTTTTCATGTAGTCATCGTTCCACCCCAAGGATAGGAGAACTATCGTGGCAACGAAGCTCAAGAGGAAGTATCTCGTCGACGCGTCCGGCGTCACCCCACCCCTCCCGCCCAATCAGCCGCAGCTGTATGAGACATGGGCTGTTTCCGAGGCTCAGGCCCGCCAGTTCGTCGGCCGACGTCTCAAGGACAAGCTGAAGCGTTTCATACACTTCGGCCAGCTGGAAGCCACCGAGGATACTTCAGTGGCTCCGATCCCGGTGGGCAGTCTCAACAGACAGCCCGATGAGCAGGATCACTCCTGTCATCCGCACCTGCTCCAGCTGCCTCTTTTCGAGGGACCTGGTCGCTGAACCACAGCCCCCGTACCTCACCGTGCGGGGGCTTCATTCTTGACGAAAGGTCTTAATTTGACTAAGCTCATGGCGGTTTCGTTCCTCTCACTATCAACGTCACACCACCGTAGGAGGTGTCATGCCTGTCAGTTGGAAAGAGCGCTTCGATCTGTCTACAGTCGAAGAGGTTCTCACACGAAGGTGGGAAAGGGTTCTAAACAATATTCATCTCGGAGCTCCGTCACCACTGATTGACAAGTTGGCTACTGATTTGGCCTTTCTGGATATTCCAGACCTGACAATCAGAGCCATCTCCTTAAGCCAACTGCAAGGTTACTCCGACAACCTTACCCTAGATGAATTCTGGCGTGCTCTGGGGATGAGGCTGTATCCCGACCTCAAGAAACTCATTGGTTCAGAGAAGATCCTCTGCGAAGGTGTCATGCATGATTTTTTCTTGGCAATTCATGGGACTTGCTTTTGTCTGGTTGGTGAAAAGTTCACCGCCTACGAGCAACCGTCGATTACGTCTACCACTCCGGGTAAAGCCGCGGTCGCGCTTCACTGGTTACTGAACGAAAATCTTGTCACGGTCATGGTTGCTGACCTAGCCTACACCTGGCAGCGGCCGGACGCGCAGCATTATTTCATCCCCGTGATGGATCTGATGGCTGCCGGTAACTGGCCCTTGGGGTTTATTGAACCCAATGTGTTGCTGGTACTGACCAGCTAACATACACGCCTCGAGCTCTGCTCGAGGCGTTCTTTTATATAAACCGATTGACATATCAGCGTCACATTTGGTAGTCTGGGATATCGCTCTTTCTATAGCTACCAGACCCTCACTCGGAGGTTGTCATGCGTCTGTATCCGCTGGATTTTCTAGTGCTGATTTTCCCACTTTTCATGATCACTATGGCTATACGGTTGATGCTATTAAATCAGAAATATATACGCTTAATGCTGGATAACCCCGAAGAGGATTTCACCGACACCACTGCCATGATACTAGACTCACACCAAAGATTAAGACATTTCGCTATATCCATCATGATACCAATTCTGATCGGAGAGTCTCTTCTGATCTATCTGACTAATGACAGGATTCACTTGGCAAGTATCTTCATCGGAGCTCTGATTATGGTGATTGCTGCCTGGCTGATGATTCAGGTAGCTAACCAATTCAGGCAGTTTTTAAACAACAACACGGGTAGTAAATCGTAGTCGATGGGTCGCATCGAAACACAAACGCCTCGAGCAACTTGTCCGCCTTTGGTGGATGCTCGAGGCGTTCTTATTTTTGAAAAAAGTTTCTGGCGATATCAGAAAGGTCCCTTTTGCCTTGTCCAGAGGACAATACTATCCTACTCAGCTTGTCGTAAATCAAAAATTGTCACGAATCTAAGGCTGCCTAAAATAACCCCTTCTGCCAGTTCTTCATCTCGCCCACATCTTGAGCTACTTTGATACGTGGCAGTTCAAATTGTTTCGGTCCGACCATAGCGTGTGAGAAGGCAGTAATCTTGTCACCATCAACTTTCTGAATATCAATAGTGTCTTGAATTACTTTACCATCGTCGCCAATATAATCGATATTCAGCTGGCGACCCTTGAGTAATGCATTCTTAACCGTATCAGACACTGACTCACCTTTCTGCCAGCTGATCGGAATCTTCTCTTTCTTACCTCCAGTGCTGTACCAGATATTTCCGTGAGCCAAGCCGTAATCATAGACTTCTTTGGTCACCTTGACATCATCAAGACAATATTTGATCAAACTATTCCAATCCCCTGCTCGGTAATAACGGATAGCGTCAAGGCCGTCACCTGATTTACCATAACCCAACGTCTCTTGCGCTACGCTCTCCAACTTCAATCGTCGGCCTAGAACATTAGTAATCTCCTCGAGAATATCTAGATGCGGTAATTGTGCTAGATTGAAATTGGGATAGTATGGTTGTAGCACCGTGAAATCAAAATGTTTACTATTGAACCCGATGATCAGGTCGGCGGCTTTGAGCCACTCCAACATTTCAGCAAATTCTTCTTCGCGGAAAGCACGATATTGATCTCGGGCATAGGAGTACACACCACAGACAGACACTCCCAAGAGATGAGAGTTGTGATGACCTCCCACTTCGTCAAAGGTTTTCTGACTTTCTAGGTCAAGTACTATTTTATCGCTCATAGATATTTCTCAACTCTAAATTCTTAAAGTCTATCAATCGACGGCAAGAAACTTCGCTCGCCATCAGAACCGATCTCTATTATATCATCTTCAGAATTGTGACTATCCCCAGCTAGTAATTCTTTGGGGATATCGCGCAAGAAATCAGAAGCTTGATTGATACTTAATGAATAAGAAGAGCCAGAAACTGGATAGGATAAGAATAACTGACGCTTAGCGCGAGTAACTGCTACGTAGAAAAGACGCCGTTCTTCTTCGATGCCACCTTCTTCTCGTAAAGCTCTCGGATGTGGAAATGATTTATCAGAAACCTGCATGATAAATACCGCGTGCCACTCCAGTCCTTTGGCTTGATGCACCGTCGACAGTACTACTTTGCTCTCGTGCCGAGTATCATCGCTGCCTCTGATGGCATAGTTTTCTTGCAAACTAGTCTCGGCTAAGAATTCATTGAGATCATCATACTTATCAGCAAAGACCGCAAACTGCTCCAAGTCATCAAGACGCTGCCGGTAATCAGCATAGGCCGCCGAGACGTAGTTACCATAGTCGATCAGCAATAGACGAATCAATTTGCCCACTGAAGCTTCCTTGCTATCGTCGAGAACTTTTCGTAACGAACGACGTAAGGACTGCCAAGCGGTATTAGCCAAAGCTGGTAATTGCACCGTGGCGTTCAACACTGCATCCAGTGTCTCATATTCTTTGACTTGTAGGACAATTTTTTGCGCTGCGACTTCTCCCACTCCCGTCTGTAACAGCAAAATTCTTCGCCAAGCAGCTTCATCTTGGCTATTGGCGAAGAGCTTAAGATAGGACAAAATATCTTTGATATGGGCGCGTTCGAAAAATTTAAGCCCCCCGCGCATCTCATACGGTATCAGACGACGGTTGAGCTGTAATTCTAATTCTTGTGATTGATGAGCCGCTCGGAAGAGCACCGCAATATTGGACAAATTAACCCCTTCTGATTCCAAGGTTAAGATACGTTGAGCGATCCAGGACGCTTCTTCACTTGGATCCTGTGCTACCAATAATTCCGGTTTGATGAAAGGCTCTTCTTCGGTATACAAATTCTTCTTGAACTGTTTGGCATTCTTAGCAATTACCGTGTTAGCTAATTTCAAAATTTCTGGAGTCGAGCGATAATTGCGTTCCAGACGGAACACTTTGGCATCAGGAAAATTATGGGGAAAGTCTAAAATATTTTGCACCCGCGCCGCCCGGAAAGAATAGATACTCTGCGCATCATCTCCCACCACTAATAGATTATGATGATCCGCTGCCAATAGTTTCACAATCTCATCTTGAATATAGTTGGTATCCTGATACTCATCGACCAAGACATAATCCCAATGTTTGGCAATGACGGTGCGCCATTGGGGATTCTGCAGCAAGCGCAACAGATAGATCAGCATATCATCGAAGTCCAGCGAGCCACTTGCTTCTTTCTTACGCTGGTATTCACTAGCTACCTTCTCCATGAACTCTAATTCCTTAACCTGTTCAGGATATTTCTGCTCGATGGCCGCTTGGACCGTCTGGCCAGAATTGCGGGCGAAACTGATAATGCCCTTAATCAAAGCTGGACTGGGTTTCTTGACCGTCGGCTTGCCACCGATGAATTCTTTGATCGCTGCTTTGATCAATGACTGACTATCATCTTCATCGAGAATGGTGAAGTTACTTTTTAAGTTTAGTAGTTTACTGTATTTACGTAACAACCGATTAGCTACATGATGGAAGGTGCCGCCCCAGAACGGTTTGTTGCCACCTCGTCCAGCTAATAACTGTTCAGCACGACTGATCATCTCGTGAGCTGCTTTGTTGGTGAAGGTCAGTAGCAAGATTCTGTCTTTGGCAAAACCGCGATCAATCAACCAAGATAATCGATAAATAAGGGTTCGTGTCTTGCCTGATCCCGCACCAGCCAAAACTAAAGCCGGCCCCGGCTGACTCTCAACCACGGCCAACTGTTCGGCATTCAATTCTCCGGCGTAATTAACCTTCTGATCGCTCATGAGGGTTACCGAAGAACTTAGCCGACAGATCTGCCATAGCCTGATCCAATGATTTTGGATCGCGTATGGAGCGGCGTAATTCTGCCTTCTGACGGCGTACAAATTTACGTACTGATTGTGGTAATTTACGTGTCATAGCTTGACCATTATAGCAGTCGTCCTTGATTATTCAATGGTCATTGACAGACGTAGCTAATTATCATATAGTGGCCAATCTGCCTGACCTGTGGTACTTCATCAACTTCGGCACCGCGAAAGCAGCCGTAACCGTTGGCTACTAACGGGTCAGGCAGACTCTACGGGCCGCAAGTCTCATCATGACACTTGCGGCCCTCCACTTTTATAGCTACACTTGCTTCGGAAAGAAGTTCTATCGAGCTGAGCTCGATGATTATTGTTTATTGATTATTTATTTCTGCTTCTTACCAAACACCTACTTCCTAATACCTAAAACCTAATTCAATGTCTTTCTCTCTCGGCATCGTCGGCCTGCCTAACGTCGGCAAATCAACTCTATTCCAAGCCTTAACCAAGAAAAAGGTTGATGCTTCCAATTATCCTTTCTGCACCATCGATCCCAACGTTGGTGTCGTGGCCGTACCAGACGAACGACTAGACAAGTTAGCCATCATGTCCAAATCGGCCAAGGTGGTGCCAACGACGATTGAATT
The DNA here is from genome assembly GCA_964540995.1 of uncultured Gammaproteobacteria bacterium. Taxonomy (GTDB): domain Bacteria; phylum Patescibacteriota; class Patescibacteriia; order UBA1558; family 2-01-FULL-52-15; genus JAZDLR01. The sequence goes on from CAZIOU010000010.1 coordinate 27,805, forward strand.
CGTTGATATCGCTGGCTTGGTCAAAGGCGCTTCGCAGGGTGAAGGTTTGGGCAATAAATTTCTTAACAATATTAAAGACGTCGATGCCATCGTTCAGGTGGTCCGAAATTTCCAACACGCTGACGTCATTCACGTGCACGGTAAGGTAGATCCGAAGAATGACCAAGAGGTAATCAATCTAGAATTAATCTTAGCCGATCTTGAAGCAGCTACCAATCGATTATCTCGCGCCAAAGCCCAAGCCAAAGGAGTAGTACCCAAAGAGCTAACCGCCGAGATCGCTATTCTGGAGAGAGTCGTCAAGCATCTTGAGTCCAATCAATTTGTGCGCTTACTAGAACTAACACCAGAAGAAAAGAAAATAATCAAAGGCTTAAATTTTCTGACGATGAAGCCTATGCTCTATGTCATGAACGTTGACCAAGAGCAATTGCAACAGCCAATGAACTTACCACCTGATGCTATCCGTATCTGCGCCAAATTGGAATCCGAGTTAGCAGCATTGACTGATGATGAACGCAAAGAATTTTTGCAAGAACTAAACTTACACGCCTCCGGCTTAGATGATCTAATAACTGCCAGTTACCGCTTACTCCAACTTCAGACCTACATCACTACTGGCCCAGAAGAAACCAAAGCTTGGACGATCACTGTCGGGACGAAAGCACCACAAGCAGCTGGTGTGATTCATACAGATTTTGAAGCTGGCTTCATCCGAGCTGAAGTGGTCAACTGGCAAGAGTTACTCAACGCCGGCAGTTGGTCTGGAGCTCGTGATGTTGGCAAGCTGCGCATGGAAGGCAAAGACTACGTGATGCAAGACGGAGATGTCGTTCATTTTCATTTCAACTAAGTACTTTCACACTACTTCCAACCAATCAATCACTGGAGGACCGATGTCGACCATCAATGAGGTCACACTGCAACAGGCAATAGTAGCGTTGGGCAGTCACGAAAGAAGCTTACGTGAAAAGGCTCTTGAGCAAGGCTGTCGCGATGAAACATGTCCGAGATGCGGAACTCTATTCTTGGCGCACAAACACTTCATCAAGTGCGAAGAAGCTGATTGCCCGATGATAGACCCTACGCTCCCGACAGCTCTCGACGTCATCTTCGGTACCAAGTCCAAGTAAGTCACCGGAAACCCGATACATTCGGGTTTCCTTTATTTTCTAACCCAAGATCACCGGAGATCTTAGATACAAACTATCAAAAAAGGGATTGACTTTTATCTAAATCCATGCTACAATGTCTTATGTAAGTTCATTCCAGTTCCGGAAAATAAAAATAAACATTAGAATATCCACTCGTAACCAACACCATTCTGATGTTGGTATTTTTATATCGTTCTTTCGGTCACAAGCGACTGACTACAACTCAAGAGCCACCCATCGTGGGGCTACTCAATAAAATGTTGTGCTCACTGCGCTACCCCAACGCCACCTAGGCGTAAAAACAAAACTGAATCACTATGCAAGCCTCAACCAATTGAGGCTCTAGCCTCGGACACCCATGCTTGGATCCGGGGTTTTTGCTTTACCCCGTTAGATAGCTCCGCATCTAACGGGGTAAACTATCGAATCTTAAATGAAGCCATCTAAATGGGGTTCTTGACAGGCAAAAAGAGTTGCTCTATTATGAGCGAGTAATTTGTACTTCGATTTGGTGTGACTCAAGAGATAATTATAAATCGCTTGCTGGGTAACTGGCAGTCGCGAGCCTTCCATCGAAGGTCTCTGAGGCACACCTCAATTTTGTTAGGCGCGGCGGCAACTGCAGTCATAGATAGTGCAAAGAACTCCTGTAGCAAGTAGTGCGGTGTAGTATCTCTGAATGACGTTCATGGATGTGTTGTCGCTTACAACCACCCGACCCCGTCGCGCCTAACTTCTCTCTACTGTCACTCCGGTGACACCCTTACGAACCCACCCGTCAAACGGTGGGTTTACTCTTGGCTATTACTATAGCATTGACAAAATAGTAAAAGCATGATAGTTTGCGACTAATCGATCTTTCTAGTTTGTGACGAGTAACAAATTGGTGAATGACGCCCTGTTGTTTATCAGTTTAAAATCCGACCAGCTGTTGTGGCTTCACCACCACCTTTGTCAGCACTACCGCCGGACGTTACTTGTCACAGTTATTTGGCACTACTGATGCATCTTCTGCCCTGGGGCTCTGCATTCAGAGTGCTGGCCGAACTCGCAAGACTATCGAGGATTTGCACCTTCGAAAGTCCGCCCGCGAGTTCGGCCTCTTTTTTTCTCCACAATAAATTCAACTGGCTGGCGAAAGCCTGCCAGAAATCAAAATAAGAGAACCCGCCGTAGCTCCGAACGAAGTGAGGGGTGAAGGCGGGTCTATCATATACTCCTTGACGACTACTTAGAATTGTAATAGTTTACTAAATATTAATTTGTACCTTGGCGCTCTCCTCCGTGAGTCCTACGATATTCCTCTCGAGGAATATCGCTCCCTGCAATGCGCTCTCCGGAGCGTATAGGCAGGAGGAGAGCGCTGTATTTTCTCCGTCCACAAATACCTAGGGGTACTCCTTCGGGGGTACTGAACTTTGCGAGCATTCTCTATGGAGAGTGCGGTCATGGGCGGAGAACCTAAAACAGCACCCTGTACTGCTTAAGTACAGGGT
>CAZIOU010000010.1:30464-48904 GCA_964540995.1 uncultured Gammaproteobacteria bacterium
CTTATTATGATTGAATGTCGTAACAGCTCTAGAGTAATTTCTGTGTCACATCATGGGGCGCTGTCAGACCCATATGCTCATAACCGCGCTCAGTCACCACTCGCCCTCTCGGCGTACGAGCCAAGAATCCTAACTGCATCAAATACGGTTCATAGATCTCTTCGATGGTACCCATGTCTTCTTGCATCGAAGCAGCGAGAGTAGTCAGACCGACTGGACCACCATTAAATCTTTCAATGATTGCTAACAATAATTGGCGGTCCAATTCTTCCAAACCAGATTGGTCGATGCCAAGCATATCTAGTGCGTCTTGGGTTTGGCGTAAGGTGATACGTCCGCCATCACCTTTGACTTGAGAGAAATCACGCACGCGTTTGAGGATTCGATTAGCGATACGCGGAGTAGCGCGACTGCGTCGAGATATTTCCACGGCCGCATCATCATCAAGATCCAGTGAAAGAAGTTGAGCCGAACGACGAACGATCTGACCAATCTCTTCTTTACGATAAAAATCTAACCGATAGGTCACGCCGAATCGATCACGCAATGGAGCTGATAACAAATTGAAACGAGTTGTAGCGCCAATGATGGTGAAGCGTGGTAATTCTAAACGAACTGTTTGCGCGCTCGGTCCTTTGCCAATGACTAAATCAATGGCACAATCCTCCATCGCCGGATACAGAATTTCTTCAATCACTTTGTTGAGACGATGAATCTCATCGATGAACAGAATATCACCAGCCTGCATGTTGGTCAGAATAGCAGCCAGATCACCAGCCTTGGTAATCGCCGGACCAGAGGTGGTCTTGATATTAACTCCCATCTCCCGAGCAATGATATGAGCTAAAGTAGTTTTACCTAATCCAGGAGGACCATAGATAATGACGTGCTCAATCGGTTCATTGCGCTGCTTGGCCGCCTGTAAGAAAATATTGAGATTATTCTTAACCTGCTCCTGACCGATGTAGTCAGCTAGGAAGCGCGGACGCAAAGTCAGGTCCCAGGTCTTATCCTCGGGTAACTCTTTCAAGCTCAAAGCTCGTGCTGAATCATCTAGCATATAGGGTCACAGTATCACGTATAAGGCCCTATTTCAACCGTATTCGTCAACTGTAGACAAAAGACGAGCTTTGTCAGCTCGTCTTGGTAAGAGTGATTATAACTTCAATTTATTGTCCACCGCTCAAGTCCCCGACTGTGATCTTGCGGAGATCATCGTTCTTCACACCAAGCGAAAGGTTACGCATTAACTTATAGGCTTGTTCACCACTACCCAAGAAATAGCGTTTGCCGTCTGCTGGGTTGATATACCAAGCTTCACCATGAGCATCAGCTTGTAAAACAATTCTTCCCTTGAGACGATCAACTAACTTTGTATCAGTAGATACTTTATTGGCTCCCAATGGATCGAAGCCATTACTAACTTCCATACCGTCGGTATAAGTATCACCATCAGAATCGATATTATTGAGATCGGTACCAAGTGCAGCCTCTTGAGAATCTGATAGGCCATCATGATCAGTGTCAGTGCCACTGATAGTAGCATCGGTCACTGGTGCGACTGGGATCTTGTTGAGATCAACAGTTGAAATACCGAGACCGAAGGCGCGTAATGCCTGGTAAGCACTGTCACCATCCTTGAGATAAAACTTCTCACTGGTGATTGGGTCAACATACCAAGCTTCTCCCTTATTTTCGACCTGCAATAAAATCTTACCTTTGAGACGATTGGTGAGCTGCACATCAGTACTACGTGTTAAGCTTTTTTCTTGTGTGACTACGTCTGTCTCAATCTGAGTGACAGGAATCTGCAATTTCTTGATACGTTCACGTAATGACTTCTCATCAGAAGAATCTTTCAATGACACCACCGGGACAGGCACTGTGGGCGTATCAATGACACGAGGTTTACTCGGTGCCACGGGCGTTATCTTCGTACCTGTGGTAGTGAAAGAATAGACTGGTGATTTTACTTGTTTCTGCGAGACCTCGTCAGTAGCGGTGACCGAATAATCATACTTGGTTCCTGGTTGCAGCTGTTCTAAAATAAATTTATGCAATGTTTGATACCACGTGCTTTTGGCTAGTGACGCATAAGCACCGAAGGAGCCACTGGGACGATAGAATACTTGATACAAGCTAGGCTTATTGCTGGTCCAGACAATCTCGGCTGTAGTATCCGTTAATCTATAGGGATACATCGTGTCAGCTAAGATCGCGAAATCGTGATCAGTAGTAGTTGTCTGAAGCATCAAGCCAACCCTCGGATCAGTACTGGCTTGAGGATAAAAAATATTGGCGATTCGCACTGCGAAGTGATAGCGGTCATAATAATAGGTCTGACTTCCCGGATAGAGCGTATCGCTGGAGTAAACAATCGAACCACCATCATCAAGAATATCAAATTGAACCTGACTAAAATTATTGGGGAAATTACAGTCACCGGTGCAAGGACTAATGGCTGTTATTTTCAGCGTCTTGCCATCGGTCAGATTAAGGCTATCACCGATTGATAGTACTTGCTGATCATTACCGGCATCACCGATAGTACTCCAGTAGAATCCGATCACCGGTATACTAGTAGTCACATCTCCATTGTAACCGCTGGTAGCATACCGTAGCTCGATACCGAAGCCATACTGATTCATAAATTGCATACCAGATCCAACAGTAATAGGACCTAAGGTAGCCACTACATCGGTACTGCCTTGAGGTGACACTTCAAATATCGCTGAGCCGGGAGTACCAGTCGAATCACCTGGGTCGATGGATTTGACGTGGACAAAATAGTTAGGGTTAGGGTTGAATCCTTCATACAATTTGAGATCTAGGAATCGAGCTAATTGACTTTCATTGCTAACGGTTGAGAAATCAACTTGGTAGCTATTATTAGTTTCATCGGATTCAGCCATCTCATTATTTGGATCCAAGACAATCTTCAATGAATGATTGGGCTTAGTCGGTGTCCAAGTATAAAATGGGTCGATGGTTCCAGAACCGTGACCACCGCCTAGAATGCCGCGAACAGTTACTGTTTTCTTCAGGACATTGTCGATATAAATATTGGCCGTTGTTTTGCCTGATGTCCCCTGCCCCAGATTGGCGATGATAGCTTCGATAGTAAGTGGTCGATTGTTTACAACGCCGTAATTATTGACATTATCAATACGAATATTGTCACGATTCTGATAACGATCAAGCAAATATTTAACGGCAAGGTCTGGCTTAACAGGTTCTGGCTGATCATCAATGACCGTACCAGTATCACCCGGTTCACCGCCACCGCCGCCATTACCAGCATCAATAGGCGTCTGGGTAGCCGCCAGAGAGTAGTTAAAAATAACAAACAGACTCGCCAACATTACGGTGAGTCCAACAATTGATAGAATCCTCTGCTTCATAGTGATTTTTATTTTGCTTATTTAATAGTGCGGCAGCAGAGGAACTGCAGTACTAGTCGTTGAATTTCCTTAGGAAATCAACATTAATAGACTAATATTAGCACATTTTTTGCTTTTTGTCAAAGTCTGTCATTGCGAGCCCCACTCTTAGTGGGGCGAAGCAATCTGTAACTAGCTAATCATACCAATCCTGAGACAAATCCGCATAACCGGGGTTCTCGATCGCGATTAATAATTCTTTCTTTCTCCGAGAACCACCCTTCAATTGCTTCTCGCGAGCAATAGCATAACCAATATCATCAAATTCCTCATAATAGACTAGCTTCTTGAGGTTGTACTGGGCCGAAAAGCTATAGGGTTTTGCTTTATGTTTATGTTCAAACACTCTCCGCATTAAATTATTAGTTACCCCTATATAAATTACCGTATTGGTGAAGTTGGTCATTAGATAGACGTGATAGATTCTTGACATATGATTATTCCTAACTTAGATATGAATTACAGATTGCTTCGCTCACTAACGTGATCTCGCAATGACAAGAAAAAACAGAGACCTAGATCCCTGTTTTTTAATTTTGTCTTAACGTGAAACTATCTAGATCAATACCAACGAAGTCAGCTCATCCTCTTCTTCCTTGAAACGCATCAAGCGGACACCTTGGGTAGCACGACCAAGAATGGAAACTGATTTGATCGGCATACGGATCACCTGACCCATCTTGGACATGATGATAGCGTCGCCGTCATGCTTACTACTAATGATACGGACAGCCTTGATCTCACCGGTCTTGGCAGTGACATTGGCAGTCTTGATACCTGAACCACCACGTCCTTGAACTTTGTATTCTTTGACTGGAGTACGTTTGCCATAACCTTTACTCATGACTACGAGTAATTGCTCCCCTACTTGGATCTGTCCTTCAGGTAATAAATCCATGCCGACAATCAAATCATTACCCTTGAGGCGCATACCACGGACACCGGCAGCGTTACGTCCCATTTCACGAATATCTTTTTCTTTGAAACGAATAGCTTGTCCTTTGGCTGAGACCAAAATGATGTCATCTTTGCCGGTACTCAATTTGACCCATTGCAATTTATCTCCGTCTTTAAGTTTCAAGGCGATCAAACCGCTGCGACGAATATTAGAGAATTTATCGATACCGACACGCTTGATCAAGCCGTGCTCCGTCACCATGACCATGTATTTGTACAGACTGAAATCAGCGCTCTGCAAAATCGAAGAAACTTTCTCTTCCGGTCCTAGCTGTAGGAAGTTGACGATGTTAGTTCCTTTGGCGGTACGAGAAGCAGGTGGCACATCATAGGCTTTGAGCTGGAAGACACGTCCGCGCGTGGTGAAGAACATCAAGTCATCATGCGTGTTAGTGCCCATGAAATGCTCCACCTCGTCTTCTTCTTTGGTCGTCAAACCAATAACACCTTTACCACCTCGTGACTGGGTCTTGAAGGTATCCGGCGGCAAACGTTTGATGTAGCCATCATGAGTAATGGTGATGACCGCTGGCTCATTGGGGATCAGATCTTCCGCTGTCATCTCTCCTACTCCACCTTTGACCACGCGGGTCTTGCGTTCGTCACCGTATTTGTCTTTCAAATATTTCAATTCATCGACAATAATACCGGTGATACGTTTCTCGCTCTTGAGAATATCCATCAACTCTTTGATCAAAGCTAACTTCTCTTTCAATTCACCTTCAATCTTCAAACGTTCCAAGTTAGCCAAGCTCTGCAGTCGCATCTCCAAGATAGCAGTCGCCTGACGATCTGATAATTTGAAATGAGAAATCAAATTGGCTTTGGCAATTTCTTTGTCCTTGGAAGCACGGATAGTCTTGATGACAGCATCGATCTTATCCAAGGCCATGACCAAACCTTCGAGGATATGAGCGCGGTCGCGGGCTTTCTCCAGATCAAATTCAGTACGGCGACGAATGACGACGCGACGATGCTTGAGATATTCTTCTAGGAAATTCTTCAGTGTCAGGACACGAGGCTGCAGACCATCAACCAGCGCCAGTAAATTAGCGTGAAAGGTCTCTTGCAGCTGGGTAAATTTATATAAATTATTGAGGACCTTCTTAGGGTAGGCGTCTTTCTTCAGTTCTACTACGATGCGGACGCCATCACGATCAGATTCGTCACGCAGATCTTTGATACCTTCGACTTTCTTCTCACGTACCAGATTGGCGATCGCTTCTACCAACGTCGATTTGTTGACCTGATAAGGAATAGAAGTAACGATTATGCGGAATTGACCTTCTTTGGTTTCTTCGATCTCCGCCTCACCGCGGATGACGATACCACCTTTACCGGTAGAGTAAGTAGCTTTGATGTCGTTCCAATTGTAGATCACTCCTCCGGTCGGGAAGTCCGGGCCTTTGACGAATTCCATCAGATCATCGACATCGCAGTCTGGATGCTCAGTCAGATACATGATGGCATCGACGACTTCTGTCAGATTGTGTGGCGGGATACTGGTCGCCATACCAACAGCAATACCGACGCTACCATTGAGAAGTAGGTTAGGTGCTTTGGCGGGCAGTACTGTCGGTTCGACTTGGGAACCGTCATAGTTGGGTGCGAAGTCGACAGTATTTTTCTCAATGTCGAGTAATAAATCTTCGGCCAGCGGTCGTAATTTGGCTTCGGTATAACGCATAGCAGCAGCACCGTCACCGTCCATCGATCCGAAGTTACCTTGTCCATTGACCAATTCGTAACGCATAGAGAAATCTTGCGCCATACGAACCATTGATTCATAGATAGCACTGTCACCGTGAGGATGATACTTACCCATCACTTCTCCGACGACCGTAGCTGACTTACGGAATTTGCCGCTTGGACGTAAACCAATATTCCACATAGCGTACAAGACGCGACGATGTACTGGTTTGAGTCCGTCACGAACATCTGGTAACGCACGAGCCACGATAACGCTCATGGCATAATCCAAATAGGATGTCTGCATCTCCTCCACCAACGGCTGCTGCAAGAGCATCTCGCCGCGTGGTTCGATCGGTTCGGTACTTACTTTGCTTGATTTATTCTTTTTTACTAAACGGGCCATACAATATTATTATTGAGCTGTTGAAGTTGCTGATTTGGTCGGCGGGACAGTCGCTGATGTCGATGAGGAAAGAAATTTAGCATTGTCCTCTAGCAATTTAAGAAAATCATTATTGTTCTTATCTAGATTCTGCATGACTTGATTCTGCTGCTGTGTACTTGGTCCGCGGAATACTCCCACTCGGTACAAAGCCCACCAGACGAGCAAAGCCACAACGAGAACGATGACGAATACAATCTGCAGAGTTGTTTTGGTTTTGTCAGTCATATTAGACAGTCAGGACAACGACGCGAGTATCCTCGGTCATCACATCCTTCTTAGTAATTTTAAGTTTGTCAGTTGTTTCGTGTTTGGCGCCGTATTCTTTCAAGAAAGGTTCCACCGCTTCCAAACCTTTGCTACCGCTAATCTTGGTATAGGCTGGCACGACGATGCGTGGTTCGAGTTGATTGATGACACTGGCCGCTTCTTTGGCTGACATGACATCACCACCACCGACAGGAACGATCAGGACATCCACGCCTTCGATCTTCTCCAGTACTTTGGTCGAGAGATCTTTGCCTTTGACCGGTCCAAGCCAACCAATGGTGATACCACCCATATCCAGCCAGTAAACAATGGAAGAATGATTGTAGGCAATGCCATTGACGAAAACTCCCTTGATCTCATATTCACCTGGAGTATCGATGATGAAAGCATCATCAGAAGTACATGCCAGATCGTCTTTGGTCTTGGGATGACTTAGCACCAAGATATCAGTGCTGGTCTTGCGTAATTTAAAATTCGACTCGGCGTACACTGGGTCGAAGATGACAGAAATATTGTTGTCTTGGAGGCGGAAACAGCCGTAGCCAGACCAGGAAATTTGCATGAGAATTGAGGCTAAAATTAGTCAATTAGAACGTGGTAATAGTAGCAGAATAAAGAGCGTGCGTAAAGGGGAAAACCTAAGTCAAAACCAAAAAGTCAAAAGTCAAAATTACAGCCCAAAAGTCAAAACTTTTCCTTCTGCGAACCGACCTTGGTGAAGCAGTCTAGCCTATCAATTCTGAAAGCTAGATTGCTTCGTCGTTGCGACTCGCAAAATAAAGAACCCCGACTCTCCTTCACCACCGCATTGTGCGATAATGAATTTGAGTCGAGGTTCGGAGGACTAAGCCCAAAGTGTCTTAGAGGACACAATGACTTAGTTCGAAGCGCTACCCACCTACGCTGAAGCTTCGGCGGGTAAACTTGCGGAAACGAGAGCAGGATAGCCGTCATCGAAGCCAATGAAGAGCCAGCGGCAGCTCGAGTACCACCGCCCGCCGAACCAGCAGAGGCAGCGCACGTTGAGGTAACTGTCGGAGCCGCGATAGATCGTCCCCCAAAAACAAACCTTCTTACCCTTCCAATCATCCGGGATGAGTTCCGGGTGGGAGAGCAGGGAGTCCAGCAGGTTGGCGTTGAAGACGCGCTGACCCTTCAGCTTCTCGCGAAGCTCAGCTCCTTTGACGACGCCGGTCTTCTGCCCTTCGTCGAGATAAAGGGCCACCTTGGTCGGATCCCATTCGTAGTTAGGGGCTCCGGGGATATGCTCTTCAATCATCCAGCCGTAGGGACAGCGAGGCTTGACCTCGAGATCAATAATATGCGTAATGGTCATGACATCCTCCATATGTTGCCATATTCTCCAACCGAGAACTCGTTTCCACCAGCGATTGGCGGACACAAGACTCGGTTTGAGAAACTAGCGAATTTGAGATGAAATGAACTTAATAATGTATATTAACATATATTTATATAATTGTCAATAATATACACTCAATATATGGCTAATATAAGCGCAGAAGCAACAATACCGTCGCCTACAAGTAGGCGACCTACCCCTTCTCGGGGGATACACGCCTCCTCCCTATTGACCATTCCGTCGGTTTTAGGTAAACTGATGCCACATAAATAAAGGCCTATATGAGCTAGAGAAAAGGCTCATCCCTAGGTCACTGCTCCCACTTTAACGGTGAGCGGTTAACGATCAACTCCCTCGCGAGCCTTATGGTCGTGAGGATTTTTAGAAGGAAAATTATTGTGCCTACCAAAATTACAGCTAGTCAGACAGTGACCAAGAGTCACCCGATGGATGAGCTGCTCAAGCAGCAAGATCTCATCAAAGTGCCGAAGCCAGGCGAACTAGTAGAAGGTACTGTCTTGAGCGTAAGCAAAAATGAAGTCTACCTCGACCTCGATGGTATGACCACCGGTGTTATCCGCGGTAAAGAAATGGAAGACGAATCAGAAGAGTCCGGTTCACTGAAGATCGGTGACCGTACTTCTGCTACTGTAGTCGATTTAGAAAATGAACGCGGTGAAGTCGAATTATCGTTCCGCATGGCCGGTCACCAGAAAGCTTGGGATCGTTTGGAAAAATTAATGAAAGACGAACAACCAGTCGAAGCCCGTGTCATCGATGCCAACAAAGGTGGTTTGATGGTCAAAGTCGGCAACGTCATTGGTTTCTTGCCTGTTTCCCAATTGACCACCGAAAACTATCCTCGTATCGAAGGTGGCGACAAGAACAAAATCTTGGCCTACCTGAAAACTTTCGTCAATAAAGTCATGAAGACCAAAATCATTGACGTTGATGAGAAAGATGAAAAATTAATCGTCTCTGAGAAAGCTGCCTGGGATGAGAAACAGCGCAAAGCCCTCTCCGGCTACAAAGTCGGTGATACCGTCAAAGGTACCATCACTGGTGTCGTTGATTTCGGTGCTTTCATCGAATTTGGCGATGGCCTCGAAGGCTTGATCCATATTTCCGAATTGGCTTGGCAACGAATCGACGATCCGAAAACTATCGTCAAAGTCGGTGACGTCATCGAAGCAGAAATTATTTCCCTCGATGATACCAAAGTTTCTCTCTCTATGAAGAAGCTCAAAGCTGATCCTTGGAAAGGTGTCGAGACCAAATACAAGATCGGTGATAAAGTTAAAGGTAAGGTCCTCAAGCTCAATCCTTTCGGCGCTTTCGTCGAATTGGACCAAGACATTCATGGCTTGGCACATATCTCCGAATTGAGTGAGAAACCGATCAAGAGTCCGGACGAAGTAGTCCACGTCGGCGAAACCTATGAATTCCGTGTCATCACCATCGAAGCCAAAGACCATCGTCTCGGCTTATCGATGCGTCCTCCTCGTCAACCCAAGGTCAAGAAAGAAGTAGTTAAAGAAGAAGCTGCAAGCACAGAACCCGCTGTAGTCACCGAAACTCCAGCCGAAGAAACTGCTGCTACGGCTTAAGACTATAATACCGCCTCTCTTCTTGGATATCTTATCCAAGACTAACAACAATAAAAACTAAGCCTTTGGCTTATGAAAAAAATTCTAAGAAATATAGCGATCTATCTCGGTCTCTTCCTCATCTTGGCAGCGATATTGTTGCAGCTCAATCTGTCCAACACCAAGACCAAGAGCGTCGACATCGGCACACTGATCAAAGAAATTAATGATCAGCAAGTCGAGCAGATCACAGTCAAAGGTAGCGAGGTCACGATCGACTTGAAGAACAAAGAAATTCAGAAGACCCAGAAAGAAGAAACTGAATCTTTGAGTACGCTCCTGTCCAATCTCGGTGTCGCTCCGGAGAAGCTGGCCAACGTCAAGATCGAAGTCAAAAATGACGGCGCCGGATCATTTTTCTGGACCACCGTCATTCCCTTCCTCTTGCCGATCATTATCTTCGGCGTCATCCTCTGGTTCATGATGCGCCAAGTTCAAGGTGCCAATAATCGCGCTATGACTTTCGGCCAAAGCCAAGTCAAACAAGCCAATGCCAACGACAAAAATAAAGTGACGTTCAAAGATGTCGCTGGTGCTATTGAAGCCAAGATTGAGCTAGCTGAAGTTGTCGACTTCCTCAAGAATCCGCAGAAATTTATCAATGTTGGCGCCAAGATACCTAAGGGTGTCTTGCTGCTTGGCTCACCAGGAACTGGTAAGACCTTGCTGGCTCGTGCAGTGGCTGGTGAAGCCAATGTGCCTTTCTTCCATATGAGTGGTTCCGAATTCGTCGAGATGTTCGTCGGTGTCGGTGCTTCTCGCGTCCGTGATTTATTCAAACGCGCTCGCAAAGAATCTCCTTGTATCGTCTTCATCGATGAAATCGATGCTGTCGGTAGACAACGAGGCTCTGGTCTCGGTGGTTCACATGATGAACGCGAACAGACATTGAACCAGATCTTAGTCGAGATGGACGGTTTCGATAATCAGACCAATGTCATCGTCATGGCCGCTACCAATCGCCCCGATGTATTGGATCCAGCCTTGCTTCGACCAGGACGCTTCGATCGTCAAGTCATCATCGATATGCCTGACCTCAAAGATCGCGAAGCTATCTTGGCTATTCATGCTGGCAACAAACCTCTGGACAAAGATATTGATCTCAAAGTAGTAGCCCAACGTACCCCTGGCTTCTCCGGTGCTGACCTAGCCAATGTACTCAATGAAGCTGCTATCGCTACGGCTCGTCAGGATGAGAAAATGATCAAACAAGACACAATCCTCTCCTCGATCGAGAAAGTAATGCTTGGCCCGGAGCGTAAGAGCAAAATTATTACTGACAAAGAAAAGAAGATTATTGCCTATCATGAAGCTGGTCATGCTCTGGTAGCTCACTTCCTCGCCAACGCTGATCCAGTACACAAAATTTCTATCATCAGCCGCGGTCGTGCTGGTGGCTACACCCTCAAGATCCCTGAAGAAGATAGAATGCTTCACAGTCGCGCCGAATTCATCGATGATCTAGCTGTCATGCTCGGTGGCTATGCTGCCGAGAAGATTATCTTCGGCGATATTACTACTGGTGCTTCCAACGATCTACAACGCGCTACCCAATTGGCTCGCTCACTGGTCACTCAGTACGGTATGAGTGAGAAACTTGGTCCGCGTACCTACGGTCAGAAAGATGAAATGATCTTCCTCGGTCGCGAGATTCATGAAAAACGTGACTATTCGGAACAAGCCGCCCAAGCGATCGATGGTGAAGTAACTTCCTTTATCGCTAATGCCTTCCAGACAGCCGATCGTCTGATCCATGAACAGAAAGAAAAGCTGGAGAAGATCGTGGCTGGTCTCTTTGAGAAAGAGACGTTAGAACGCGCAGAGTTCGAAGCCTTGATGGCGTAATCAGGCAACAACCCCAAAATATAATCCCACCCATCCGTCCCGCTGCGGGACGGTAGAGACGCTAACCGAGCTGAGCTCGGGCGTCTCTACGGCATCTGATGCCGGGGGTGGGTTTCTGTTTTCAGAGAAACATTGTATAATAATAATGAAAATTAAATAAATACCGCCAGAGACCTATAAGCCTCTGGCTGGAAATACAAACACCAAGATGAAATCATTTTATAAACACGCGGTTGCCAATGCTTGGTCAGCAGCGCTCAACAAACGTTGGCTCTGGCCGTTAGCATTTTTCGCTTCCTTCCTCGGACTATCGAGTACGTTTCAAATATTTTTTGACGTCATGCCCCAAGACACCGGCGTCATGGTCGATATCTCTCGTACCACCAGCCAAGATTTCCTCACCGCCAATTTCGTCGGCTGGAGCAACGGCTTCTATCAGATCCCTTGGACCAAGGTCACTATTTCTGATGTGCCACTGCTGGCCATGGTCATCATCTTATTATTCATCATTCTAGGATTAACCGTTATTGTCGTCAGCGCGCAAGGAGGTTTGATCCACGGCCTAGCCGCTACCTTTAGCAACAAACGCTCGGACTTCTTCACTAGCTTCCGTGCCGGTCTCGATAAGTTCTGGGAAATCTTTATCGTCAACTTTGCCTACCGTTTGATCTACCTCTTCTTCTTAGGTGCCATCATCATGCCGCTACTTCTAATCGCTGCTTTCGCACCAGCACCATGGACGCTCTTCTGGTCAGCTATCATCTTCTTCATTGCCCTACCGACGGTCATCATCTTGGATATCTTGGCCCGCTACACTATCCTGTTTGTGATGTTGTCTAAAGGTACTTTGAATAAATCATTTAACAAGGCGTGGAAGTTGTTCCGTGAGAATTGGCTCATTAGCATTGAAACTTCTCTGTTAATCTTCGTCTTGCTCTTCGTCCTACTGCTGATCGTCTTCATCATCTATTTCTTACTGCTCAATGCCTTCATCCTCTTCATCTCTTCTATGACATCAAGCCCAATGTTCTTCCAGATTGGTGCTTTCACTGGCTTAGTCATTGCTATCATTATCTTGGTTATCTGCTTCATCCTCTTCACCACCTTCCAGCTGGGTATCTGGACTGAAGTCTTCCAACGTCTCAACCGTGAGCCGCACTTCAGCAAAGTCCATCGCGCCGTTCGAAGACTACCGCTCCTGCACAAGAAATTATTCTAACAACTGGTAATTACCTCTGACTGACAATCCGCTCACAGCTCTGGCTGCTGAGCGGATTGTTTTGTCATGGCTGACAAGGTATAATTGTGTCGTATGCAACTATTCAAATCAGCCAAACCAACTACCACCGACGACGCTATCGATCCTCACGCTCATATCACTTTGGCATCCAGTGATACAGAGAAGAAGCTAGCTACTAAGTTGGGCGAGATCGACTCGGAAAATCTTGAGAAAGAAGCTCAGGCCAAAGCCGAGCAATTCAATATCAGCTACATCGATCTACGCAAGATACCTATTGCCCAAGACGCGATGCAACTTTTATCTGAAGAGCAGTCTTTGGCGCTTCAGGCAGTGGTATTTCTCATTGCTGATAACACCATCCGCATCGCTTCGACTAATCCACAGAATCCTCAGCTCGGTGCCAAGATCAAAGAACTCGAAGAGAAGCACGCTGCTCATGCTGTGGTTTACTATATTTCCGAACAAAGTCTCCATTTGGCCCTCGAGAAGTACGCTCGCATTCCCAAGATTGTCGAAGGTATGACCGGCGGTGTGGAGATCAAAGAAGAAGATATCAAGAAATATGAAGCCAGCATCGTCACCTTCAAAGATCTTGACGCCTTCATCCAGAAAGCCGCTGTCAGTGATGTCGTGGCGATTATCTTGGCAGCTGCACTCAAATCCTTGGCTTCCGATATCCATATTGAGGCTGAAGAAGATAAGGTTAAATTCCGCTTCCGTATCGATGGTGCCCTTCATGATGCTGCCACCCTCCCCATGGATCAATGGCCCAAAATAATCTCCCGCATCAAGCTAGTCTCCCGACTTAAATTAAATATTACCGGACACCCGCAAGACGGACGTTTCACAATATTTCTCGATAGCCAGAAGATCGAAGTCCGCGTCTCCACCGTACCCACCAGTTACGGCGAAAGCGTAGTTATGCGTATCTTGCGCCAAGACGCTTCGGTTTTCAATTTCGATAGTCTAGGCGTTCGCGGTAAATCTTTTAGCGAATTGCAAATCCAGATCAAGAAACCTAATGGTATGATCATCTGCACTGGCCCGACGGGTTCTGGTAAGACGACGACACTCTATGCCGTGCTCAATCAGGTAAATAGCAGCGAGAAGAAAATTATTACTCTCGAGGATCCGATTGAATACAAAATCCCTGGGATCAATCAAAGTCAGATTGACTCGGCCGGAACCTATTCGTTCTCCGAAGGCTTACGCTCCATCTTGCGACAAGATCCAGACATCATCATGGTGGGTGAAATCCGTGACTTGGAGACAGCTGAAGTTGCTATCAATGCGGCGCTTACGGGTCACTTGATGTTATCGACTATGCACACCAATAGCGCCGCTGGTGCTATCCCCCGACTTCTGGCCATGGGCGTCAAACCTTTCTTGTTAGCGCCGTCTATCAACGCTATCGAAGCACAACGCCTAGTTCGCAAACTGTGTCAGAATTGTAAGAAGCCAGCCGAGCTAGACAATACAACGATGACTTTGGTATTAAACCAATTAAACAAGCTGTCGCCCGAGTCTGGTTATAAAGTCGACAACCTCACCAACCTAACTTTCTATACTGCTCCTGGTTGCGAACAGTGCAACGGTCTTGGCTACAAAGGACGTATCGGCTTATTTGAAATCCTTACCATGTCACCAGCAGTAGAAAAGTTAATCCTCTCCGGCACCGTATCCGAATACGATCTAGAAGATCTCGCCATCAAAGCCGGTATGGTCACCATGATCCAAGACGGCATCCTCAAGGCTCTCGAAGGAGTCACCTCAATCGAAGAAGTACTGAAAAAAACCGAGTAAAAAATATCCGCCCTGTACCAGAAGGTACAGGGCGGTTTTTCATCCTACCGAAACACGATCAGCATCAGCCCGAATCGGCGTTCTGTGTCGATCAGCTTCCAGCGTCGCGTAATAGACATCATCTCTACCAACGTCCAACGAGCAGTAGCCGTGGATATGTGCCCATGCAGCTATAGTGTCAATCTCAGCTACTTCCAAACGAGGATACCACTCACGCATCTCTCGCCGCAGTTGACTGATAGTGATTGTCCGATGCAAACGAAGAAGATTAATGAACATATCACATTCGTTAGGTAGATGTGACACCTGAGCAGAGAACCTGCGTCGTTCGGAGCGGATATACCAGCTACGTAGCCGATTGATAATCCATAGAACGATGCCGAACAAAATCACAACACCAGCTACCACCAAGAGCAGATTCATCTTGCCTCCTTCAGCTGGCTCGACTGACGCAACCACTCTTCACCAGCGACAGAGCTGCGATAAAGCGAATCGTTTCGGGTCAGGGAGCGGGTACAATACCGATGGACGAAAGCCCAATCGGTTATGGCAATAATTTGCTTGGCAGTCAAACTAGGTGATGAACACAGCAACTCTCTGCTTAGTTGACTGATATTCAATACTGGGTATCGGCTCAAAAGCCCGATGAATAACTGGCATTCAACCTGAAGGTCCGCCACTGCGTCTGTCAACCGTCGTTTCTCAGCTAAGACATGGATTTGATATAGCCTCATCAGTCCTAGACAGAAAAAAACAGAGAACAGGACAACTCCCGTTATTCCCAGCAGTAGATACATTAACTGCCTCCTTCAGCTGGCTCGACGACGCAACTTAGGCATGCGAGTAGCATCGTCAGATTTGATATCGTGCACAGCAGTAGTGCCGTTAGATAAATCCCACAGCACGGTGAAGACGTATCGGTTCTCATCCACTTTGAACGCTATCGATTGCAATACACCGAGGCAATCTTTCGGGATAGCGACATGACCGGCCTGATCGAAACGAACATTGGACTTGAGGACGTCACCGCATTCCACTAGTTTCGCCTGCTCCAGCTTCACAGTATGCTCCTTTGGATATTGGAAAGAACGACAAAGAGCTACACCATACTGCAGATGAATCAATTCGTCAAGATTATATAGGTTACTGCAACTTGGCGCGAGCCTCCAGCAATTTCTTCTTCACTTCATCTACTACTTTCTGTGGTGCACGACCGGTAAAATTCTGGTCAGCTAACTTAGCTTCTAGATCAGCAATATAGTGTTGTAATTCTGCTTGGTCTATCACTTTCTCAGCGCTAGCAATATCTGTCACCAGCCTGAACCAACTACCTTTGAGCTCCAGTTTAGCCTCTACTGAATCGACAAACGATACTCGGGCCAAAGTTTCGATCAAAGGCTGCCACTCATCGATAGCTGTCTGGCCAGCATAATGAACTTGGGTGATCGTCGCAGGAGCTACTTTGTGTTCTGCACGAGCATTGCGTAGACTGCTGATAATTTCCTGTAGCTTCGTCATCTCTTCCTCTGCCCGAGTACCGAGTACCGAGTCCCAAGCACCGCCCTCCGGCCACTCGGCAATCATCAAAAGATTATTATCAAAATTCTTCCAAATAACTTCTGTGACGAACGGCGCGAAGGGATGCCACAGTTTCAATATGGTCTGCAAAATATATCGCAATAACTGATCACGTTCGGCTTTGGTTTCTGGCTTTTGCTTGTTCAACACCTTAGCCAACTCCAAATACCAATCAGCCAGATCAGTCCAGGTAAACTCATAGAGTGTCTCGGCGGCCAAGGAATATTGCTGCTTATCGAGTAGTTCAGTGATACGCATAATCGCCTGTTGCAATCGCTGCATAATCCACCGATCAGGCAGGGCGCTTACTTCCGGCGCAGCCTTTACCAGCCCAGTTGTTTCGGAACCTGACAAAATAAACCGAGAAATATTCCACAACTTATTGATGAAGTTACGATAGCCCTGAACCTTCTCAGGATAGAAGCGAGCATCATTCCCTGGAGCAATACCAGCTAATAAGCTCAAGCGCAAAGCATCAGTACCGTACTGTTGGATAATTTCGATCGGATCAATACCGTTACCCAGTGACTTGGAGAATTTCTTGCCGTTGACGTCACGCAAAATACCATGGAAATACACCTGTCGAAATGGTATCTGATCCAGCGCGTAGGTGGACATCATGATCATACGAGCCATCCAGAAAAAGAGAATCTCATATCCCATCTGGATCCACTGCGTCGGATGATAAGTTTCTAAGTCTTTGGTCTGCTCTGGCCAACCAAGTGTACTAAAGGTCCAGGTGGCTGATGAGAACCAAGTGTCGAGAGTGTCATCGTCCTGTTTCCATCCATCGCCAGTAGGAGGTGTAATACCTACAAATAATTCATTATCTGCGGCCTGTCCGAGTCGCGAGTTCCCAGTAGCGAGTACCTCTGTCTTGTACCACACCGGAATCCGATGTCCCCACCAGATCTGCCGACTGATACACCACGGGCGTAAATTGTCGATCCATTGTAAATAACTTTTCTCGAAACGCTCTGGCAAAATAGTTATTTTCTCTTCAGCAGAACCCCTGTGTCCTTTGGTTACCGCTTCACGCATCAAATCTTTCAAACTCTTACCTTTGGAAGGGATAGTTTTGGTCACATCGATAAACCACTGCTTAGAAATCAATGGCTGGATGGCCGTACCGCAACGACTACAGACGGAGAGATTATGCTTATAATGTTCATCGATATGATCAACCAAACCTTTGGCTTGGAGAATCTTAACCACCCGTTCACGCGCTTCTTCGGCCGGTAGTCCCGCCATATCACCAGCCGCTGCAGTCATCTTGCCATCGGGTCCGATAATCTGTACTACTTCGAGACCGTATTTCTGGGCTAGATCGAAATCAACGAAACTATGGGCTGGTGTGATCGTCATAGCACCACTACCCACACTCATCTCGGCAATAGGATCAGCGATGACACGGGCTTTGATCGGGCCATTGATCCATTCAACGTCAAATTCTTTGCCCGCGAACTGTCGATAACGCTCATCATCAGGATGAACGATAATAACTTTGTCGAGAAATTTGGTCTCCGGACGAGCTGTCGCGATAATAATAGGTCCATAAATCAGATAATAAAATTTGGATTCTCGCTCTACATACTCCACCTCTTCATCTGAAAGAGCCGAGCCGCAACGAGGACACCAATTAACAATCCGATCGCCACGATAGATCAGTCCGTCATTGTACATCCGAACGAACATTTCATTGACCGCCTGTGAACGCTTGTCATCAAAAGTATAAGCTAAACGCGACCAATCCGCACTGGTGCCCATAGCCCGAATTTGATTCAAAATAGTACTCTGGGATTCGGCAGCAAACTTCTTGGTACGTTCCAGAAACTTCTCTCGTCCTAATTGTTCTCGCGTCAGACCTTCTTCTTTGAGCATCTTCTCTACTTTGTTCTGCGTTGCCAAGGCGGCATGATCAGTACCAGGTATTAGCACCGCTTTCTTACCTTGCATACGCTGATAACGTACTTGCAGATCCATCAAGGTGTTTTCCATAGCGTGTCCCAAATGCAAAACTCCCGTCACATTGGGTGGCGGCATGACAATAGCATAAGGATCGCCTTGGGTAGGAAGATTATCAGGGTTAAAGTAGCCCGACTGTTCCCATAGATGATAGATGTCTGATTCGTATTCCGAAGGATTATAAGTTTTGGCTTGTTCTTGC
>CAZIOU010000011.1:0-44606 GCA_964540995.1 uncultured Gammaproteobacteria bacterium
CAAGGCCAGCAGATTTACAGTCTGCCCCGTTTGACCGCTTCGGTACCGACCCATGATATCGAGCTGAACTCGATGGAGCCATCCGTCGGAATCGAACCGACGACCTACGGTTTACAAAACCGTTGCTCTACCAGCTGAGCTAGGATGGCACATTGTTCTGAACTCTGACCCGTTAAACCGAGTTGTTGGTCTGTAACTGGCAGGGGTGGAGAGAATCGAACTCCCGACCGCGGTTTTGGAGACCGATGTTATACCACTTAACTACACCCCCATCAGTTAAAGATCAACATCATATGTCGGTCATACAGGAGTACACAAATTATGATTTAGTTGCTCCGTTGACTCCTGAACAAGGAAAGCCAAAGATTAAACTTTGGTTTCCTTGTGCTCGGTGTGTTTCTTACAGTGCTTACAGTATTTGGTCAGGAGAAGTCGTTCTTTGATCTTCTTCTGGTTTCTGGTCGTGTGGTAATTCACATGATGGCAGACGGCACATTCCAAGCCAACTAAATTATCTTGAGACATATATTATATAGATATTCAACCACCGCCATTGCGGGGTCCCGCCGAGGCGGGATAATCAAGTAACAATAATCAATTTTATTTTTTTTCTTTTGTCCTCCTTCGCCGAGGCTTCGGGGGACATCCTTCGTTCACTTCGTGACTTCGATGGCCAAGGGCCATCCGAAGCTTCGCTTGGCGAAGCGAAGGATGGAGCCGAAACCGAGAGTTGAACTCGGGACCTCATCCTTACCATGGATGCGCTCTACCAACTGAGCTATTTCGGCGCGATTAAACTTGTTTGTTTTCGCCTAACGTATTCTACAACCAGATGCTTATTATTGATCTCTGCTTGTCCGCCGTAGCTCACAGCTGCTGGAGCGCAGGAGGAAGCTATTTCGGCGCGACTGAAACAATTTATTATCCTCTGATCTATTTTGTAGCCTGATTGCTTATTCTCCGACTCCGCTCGTCCGCCTTTGGCGGAAGCTATTTCGGCGCGATTAAACTTGTTTGCCTATCAATAATGGCTATTTTTGGCTCAATTTTACTGTCAGAGTATAACCAATTGATAGTCTATTGTCAATAAAGAGCCTGTTTTAGCTAGCTTAGGTTAGTGCTATACTTAAAGCCTAAATCAAACAGGGTTCAATCTGCACCCTAATAACTATTAACGAATAACGTTCCTCTCATGAAACAATATATCGCCGAGTTTATCGGTACTTTGTTTTTAACCCTAGTAGTTGCTGTCTCGCTAGCTTCGGGATCAGCTGTGCCAACGCCCGTGGTCGCTGGTTGGACTTTGGGGCTTCTAGTCTACACTATCGGTCATATTTCTGGTACTCATATCAATCCAGCAGTAACTATCGGTCTGTGGTCACTGAAGAAAATCAAAGCCAAGCAAGCCTTGATGTATATTGTGGCCCAGTTCCTCGGCGCTGTCGGAGCTACCATCATTATCAAATTGATGAAAATCGTGCCAGCTTCAGTGGTCGTGATCAATTCCACTCCAGTTTTCATTGCAGAAATGATTGGCGCGGCTTTCTTCACCTTTGGTATCGCGGCAGTTGTATCCAATAAAGTTCATGAATATTTAAGCGGTATCGTCATCGGTGCTTCGTTGATTGTCGGTATTATTTTAACTGGTGGCGTTTCCAATGGTGTGCTCAATCCAGCGGTGGCCTTCGGTATTCGATCGTTTTCTTGGATTTATCTACTAGCGCCTATCGCGGGATCACTTATCGGTATGAACCTATTTCGTTGGTTGAATCGAAATTCCTAGTATGGATCACATTGAGTCAGTATTGGATAATCGTGGTGGCAAAGAGGTGGATCCGTCAATTGGTGTCTCTCCGGACTACATCAATGCTTGGCTCAAGTTAGCTACGGTGGAACAATTCGGACTCGGGAAAGACAATCAGCTAGCAGAACGAATAGCTCGTCAGTCTCTGACTCAAGATCTGCCCACCTACGCTGAATATTTACACCAAAAGTATCCCGACCGAGCAGCACGGCTACTCGAGCAGAGTGATCCACGAGTGGTAGCAGATTTGGATGCTCTGGTACAAAGTTTTAATCAGCAACGAGAACAAATTGCAGCTTCTCCATTATGGCAAGATCAGTTGGGAATGATCTGGAGACAAGCGCGGTATTTAATACAAGAACCAAAAAGTTATGAAGAAAAATAATAAACAAGATTCCTGGGTGGAGGAGATAGGAGCTATTGGCGAGCATTTGAAGAATCTCGGTGCTCATGCTTCTGATGTTTTGGCCGAAGCTCAGGGTCGCTATAAGAAGCTAGATCCGGCAACTAAGAAGAAAATTAAGGCCGGAATGTTGGCTTTGGCCGCGGTAGCTGCTTTGGCGGCTGCAAATAAAGCTAAGAAGAAAAAATAACGTTATGTCTATCTTAATTCAATGGCTAATTTCCACGGCCATCATAATGGTGAGTGCTTACGTTTTACCGGGAGTACATGTCAGTAGTTGGTGGACGGCTGTGGTAGTGGCAATCGTTTTGGCAGTCGTCAACGCCTTGATTAAGCCGGTGTTTGTCCTCTTGACGTTACCGATTACCATCATCAGCTTAGGTCTATTCTTATTGGTCATCAATGCTCTGATGATCATGCTGGTTAGCCTATTAGTACCCGGATTCAAAGTTGATAGCTTCTGGTGGGCACTGGCTTTTAGTATTGTTTTGTCCGTTTTCAATTTTGTCATCTCCAGCCAGCGTCGTTAGTCATCACTGGACTGGCAAAAGCAATCAAATTCAAGTATAATAAGCGCATAGAAATTATTTCTCATGCGCTTTTTTCGTCCTAAGCGTTTTCAACTATCAGCCTGGGAATGGGCCGCTTTGATAGCGGGTATCTCGGGTATTTTTAGTACCCTCTGGTATCGACATCACCATCATCATCGCAAGGTGTATGTCAGTGGTACGATTTTGGGTCTGGCATTGATTACGAGCGCTATTATGTCGAGTGCTCATGGTACTGACGTATTGCAAATTGCGGCTGTTAATTGTGGTAGTACTCCGGAGAATGCCTGTCTCTATCAAATCAGTGGAAATCAAACCGATCGCCCTTGGAAATGTTCCAACGGTGTCTTGGTGGAGGATAATCAGATTTGCGGTTGTCCAGACGGTTCGTACCCGTGGACTGATGGTAGCTGTACGCGTCTACCGCAACTGAAGACCTATAACCAATTTATCCCGTATTGCGTAGCTGATCCTGGGAGTAGTAGTGCCAACTGTCCCTCCTATACTGATTTGCCGTGGATTGCTGATCATATTGATATTACTGGCGCTCATGCTCATCAACGAGCAGCTCTTAAGCAGAGTAATCCGGCCGTCAAACTAAGTTCTTATCTTCTACTGCAATCATTTCAAGTAGGAGAGGTCAAAAGCGGTTTCCCCAACTATTGCGCTACCAATGGCTGTTCTGATATGGAAGAGGCTTATTTGCATTTCGTCGAGGATACGCAAATGCCGACTCGTACTCAAGGCTATGTCTGTCGACCGGGCTACAATCCGAGCAATAGGCCGGCCGGATGGATCGATACCAATCCTGGTTGTATTACGACTGCGTCAGATCATTTCTCCCGGGCTACTTCTAGTGCAGCTTCACGAGTCAATGATGGGTATCTACCTGGATGGCGATGGATTAATTTTTCCAGCACTGATTGGCTCAATTATACCCGTTATAAAACGGTCAATTTGATAAATTATGGTGGAATTGAAAGTGATTATCTCTTTTCTGATAATGCCGACTTTAAGCCAATGAATAGTAATCTGGACTTTACCGTTGAGTACAATGGAATTCCCACTGATGCCACCAATGCTAATTCACATCCGCGTGTTCAAGAGATATTTGATCAACAGGTCAACTTGCGTGCCTATGTATCAAACTTTTATCATCGAAAGAAAGAGTTTATAGTCAATTCTATTGAACCAGCTAACTACTTGGTCTACTCTTGGCTCCACGATCGCTACCAATCGTTCAATCCCATCAACTATTTCCAACTGTGGGAAGTCTACGAAAATGCTATCGGTGCTCCAATGGGTGGTGCTGGTAGAGCTCACACTTACGATGATTACTTGCGCTCGCGTACCATCTTACAGGAGAGTCTCCAAGGTGGCTATCGGTTTATTTTGAGTGGTTACAATTACGCTAGCTCTGAAGTGGCTCGCTCCAAGAGATTTCTCACGAGCTACTATTATCTGCTCAATAATAAGAATTTGATTTACGAATATTACGATGCTACCAGTGAGCAGCCACCTTACGGCCAAAATCCCGATACCAATAATGTTTCGATTCGTTCTTGGGGCTGGACACCATTACTGGATTACAATATTGGCCGTCCGGTGACTATACCGACTGGTAAGACAGACGTCTTCGGTGCTGCGGCTGCCAGCGGAACCACAGAACATTATCTATTTGCTACGGGAATCGATCCTTCGACCACCAATAGTGCTCGCACTTTTACTTCCGATTCCAATTGTAAGACCGGCGGTGGTCAGGCGATTCAAAAGAATTACTACATCTTCGCACGTAATTATGCCAAAGCCTTGGTACTAACCAAGTTCCGTCAATATTGCGGTTTCACTGATCCGAGTTCGGCGACTACCCATCAGTTGGGCGGAACCTACTATCAGTTGAAAGATGATGGTACTGTCGATACTACCCCGATAACTACGATTACACTTAAGAATCAAGAAGGGGCTATATTGATACCAGCTTCAGTTGTAGCTAGTTGCCCCGAGGACTGGACTTGTTCCGACTGGTCTGCTTGTTCAGCTAACCAACAATCAAGACAATGTTGGGATCTCAATACCTGCGGTACTACGGTTAATAAGCCTGCTCTGACTCAATCGTGTACCTCCACATCCTGTACCGAGAGTTGGGATTGTACCGATTGGAGCGCTTGTTCTAACGGTCAGCAATCCCGTAGCTGTACCGATTTGGCGCATTGCGGTACTACGGTTAATAAGCCAGCTCTAACGCAAAGTTGTACTTCGGGTGGAGGCGGCGGAGGTGGTGGAGGTACGCCGCCAGCTAGTTGTACTGAAAAATGGTCCTGTAAGTCCTGGTCAGCGTGCGTCAATAGCAATCAAACGCGTACCTGTACCGATCTCAATAGCTGCGGCACTACTAAGTCCAAACCGGCCTTGTCCCAAAGTTGTAGTGCTACCAATTGTTCTACCAATTATGTCTGTGAACCATGGTCTGGCTGCAAGGCTAATGGCACACAGACACGCCTTTGTGCTGATCAGAACAATTGCGCTGGCAGTACGACGAGATTAGAAGCCCGTGATTGTATTGATGAAGCTCCTGACTCGACAGCGCCCGATACAGCTATTGCTGGCTTAGGCGCTACCATAACTAGCGATCGTGCAGTAGCGGCACTTAGCGGAACGGATAACAAATCAGCCGTTGCTGCACTTAAATTCGACTATCAATTGGATGAAGGAGCTACTACTCCCAGCGGAGCCACGCTTAATTTGCGAAATTTGACCAATGGAGCTCATAAATTAACGGTTTGGGCCATCGATGAAGCTGGTAATAAAGATCTGACTCCAGCTGTAGCCAACTTTACTGTTAATGCTAGTATTCAGATTGTCACCATTCCGCAATCAGGCGGAGCTAGTCTCGTCCGAGTTTTCGATGATCAGGGTCGGCTCATTAGCCAGTTTAATCCTTTCCCAGCCTGGCATCGTTGGGGCGGCAGTGTAGCTATCGGAGATGTGGATAACAACGGAACCAGAGATATTGTGGTTGCACCCGGAAGAGGTGGTAAGCCGCAAGTAGCCTGGTATGATACCAAAGGTAAGAAACTTGGCTCATTCATGGCCTACCCAGATAATTTCATCGGCGGTGTCAATGTAGCGGTGGCTGATCTGGATGGTGATGGTACCAATGAGATTATCACTGCGCCGGCCACCGGCACGGGACCGCTATTACGAGTATTCAAATCGAACGGTGAAATCATTGCCGAGACAGCTGCCTTTGATCGAGCTTTCCGCGGAGGAGTCAATATTGCTGCCGGTGTCGTCGATAGTTCTGGTAAGGCTTATGTTTTCGCTGCCCAAGCTAGCAATGGTAGTGGTGAGGTTAATAAATTTGAGTTGCAGAACAAAGCGCTCGTTCGAGTGGCTTCGGGAGCGGCTATCACTGGTAGTATGTCAGTCGGATTATCACTGGCCATTGTCAGAGTAGAATCAGTGAGCTTGGCTCAAGTGGTGGCTACGGTCACCCAAGGAGCTACTGGTTCTGATATGGCTGTATTATCACCAGAATTAATCAAACAACATTCGATGTACCTAGGTGACAAAGGCTTCACCGGAGGCTATATGCTGGCCGGTGGTGATGCTCGTAATTTCGATAATGTTTGGGAAATCATCACTGCTACGGTCAGTAATTCTCGTAGTCGCATCTCCATCTTCTCGCCTAGTGCCTCATGGTCACAGGGCGCAAGTGTTAAATCGTTTGATCCCTATGGCTGGAGTCGCTTTGCTGTCAATATAGCGGTGGGGTATTTGAATTAATAGTAGGCATTTGGAAATAGGCTTTAGTAATCGAGAATAGAAAAATGAGCTACTTCTGACGAAGTAGCTCAAGGTGTTTAGGTGGACAAGAAAGAAGCGCGTACCCATTGGCCTTCTCGGGCAACGATCGCGCCCCATGGACAGTAGACCATGACAGTCAAAGCAAGTGAGAACGATTTGATAACCCCTATCAATGATAAGTGGTATTCCATGGCCTTAAGAATTGTGTCGCAAAGCCGTTCAATTTCAGGAATCTGAGAGTTGTCGGCCTGAAGATTCTTGATCTCAACCAAGACGCAGACATCATTGACACCGTGTATCACTCTATCGGTACGGATTATTTGAATCTGTATACCACGATAGACAAAAGGCGGGGTTAGCCAGATAACTTTGGCGAGTTCGCTTGTAATCACGAGCTCCTCTTCAGGAGTCATAGCTGGTAGACCTGTCAGCTGTATAAATTCCATGGCCATCTCCTTACTGGGTTGAAATGAACGAAAGGCTAGTATATCGATTCGATAGTAGCTGAAAGTGCATTGAATGGCAAGGTTTTGACTAAAGTTCATTTTGCTGTATTATGAGCACATATGTTACAAGAGCCAGTCAATACCGAGAAATTGCAGCTTCTATTATCTGACCCACTCTATCTTAAGAGTATGGGCGAATTTTTAGTCGACCCACTTAAGGATATTACTCTGTCAGAAACAGAGCGTACTCATCTGGATATCCCGATGTATTCTTTGTCCGAAGTCTATCCGGATTTCAAGCAGCATTTCAAACCGCTCAAGACTTTGACCCAAGAAGTGCCCTTAGCATCGCTAGCAGGATCAGTAGAGCGTCAATTTGAGCGTTTCGCCTATGGTTTCGTGCCACTCAACCCAGAGGATATGGATATTCAGTCACTCCTAAGTCAGATTCAATCTGGGCAGTATGATAGTAAGCAGACTCCTATTCGAGTCCATGCTATTCCTTTTGGGGATAAGTTTGAAGGTTTCGTAGCCGATGGAGCTACTATTGTCGCGGCCTATAAGTTAGCCGGTAAACAGTCAATCTGGGCTCAGGTCACTTTCTACAAACAGCTGAAGAAATAGTATTGATCAAAATAGCCTGCCGGGCTATTTTTTGATATACTGAAATGTATGAAACAAAGGTTAAATATTACATTAGGCTGGTCTTTGGCCGCCTTGTCAATAATTTTTTTGATTGCGATTCAACCGTTGGAGGCTGCCAGCTTAGCAAGTAGAATGTCGGGTCGGATATTATTGCAAGTTCAATCTCACGGAGAAGCTTGGTATGTCTATCCCAAAGATTTGAAACGATACTATATGAAGGATGGTTCTGTGGCCTATTCAATGCTACGAAGTTTCGGATTAGGAATCACCAATGCTAATCTCAATAAAATTCCTATTGGCCTAGAGCCGCGCTTCCAAGATACTGACACGGATGGTGATGGTTTGCCGGATCAATTAGAAGACGCTATTGGTACGAAACGTGATAATCCCGACACCGACGGTGATACCTTCGCTGACGGATTAGAAGTAAAGGGTGGCTTTAACCCGCTCGGTCCAGGTAAGACAACTGTTGATTCTAAGTTGACAGCTACTATGAAGGGTAACATTTTATTGCAGGTGGAGGCTCACGGTGAGGCTTGGTATGTCAACCCGGCTGATGGTAAGCGTTATTATATGAAAGATGGTGATGCTGCCTATCAGATTATGCGTTTCTTGAGTTTGGGTATTACTAATGCTGATTTGACTTCTATCCCTTCGGGCACTGTTGGTGTCGGCCCAGTAGTTACTACTGGTAAGGGTATTAATTGCGGTCAGGAGAAGTCAGCAGAATTGGAATATACCTATGCTGATGATACTACTATTACTTCGGTTACCACCGATGCGGCTACCACGAAGGCCTGGGATTGTTTCACGACTAACCTCAAAGTTTGTAAGACTGCCTATCTGACTCCAGCCGATGCTACCTGGCCCGTCTATCAGATTCAAGGACTTCAGAACGATAATTGTATCGTCAGTGGACCGACTATTTACCCTGATTCGGGTGATCTATTGGAAAATCGCACCTGTCCATTACCGACTCAGTATATTACCTTGGCTTATGATCAAGCTAACCAGCTTGTCCCTCAAACTAGCTACTATCAAGGATACGCTACGATGAATGTTATTCGTAATGGCGGCGCAGATATTACGTATAGCGATGGAACCCCAGCTTCGATACGTTGTCAGTGATAATGATTGACATTATAACCCAACGGTCTATAGTAACTCTTCACCAAAGCGGTGAAGAGTTCTTTTTACCCTTTAGTTAGGAGGTCCAGCGTGCCCAGCGCATCAGAGGCCGTCGAATTATTCCCGTCGCAACCACGACGAGAAATTCGCTGTCGAGTTCCTCATCGGGGAAGTTGGCGTCATCCCAAAGGAAGACCCTGTAATCATCTACTAGTCCGTGATGCTGCTATTGCTTGTAAGTGCGGCCAGCAACACAACTTAGTTGGTCTAGTGGCTGAAGCTACTGGTGGTAGTTGGAACGCTTATATGCAGGCTCAGGCTATCTTGACCCGAGAGTTTTGGCAGTTAAGAGTCCGGCAGGTGGTAACCAGTTACTACCGGTATCATGGTACTCCTAGATATTATCAGCCAGAATTGCCTGATTGGATCGCTGACCGATTGGATCTGTGCGAACACTCTGGTTTCCGCCCAGGCTTCTTCTTCAATGAAGAGCAAGGCGGCAGTTGGATGCTCTTTGAGCTTGACCCTATGGCTAACTGGAGACAGTGGGATTTTAGCGGTGAGCGTTATCTTTCGCTTGATAACGTTATGCTCGCGAAAGAGGTGTTAGCTAAGAAGCTAGACCTGCCAGATAGTCGATTGGTTCTGCCAATTTCACCGACGGTCTGGAGACATGTTGGTCTGTGGCGTGAGCGTTGGTCGCAAGCAGAGTCAATATCCGATATCGGACCCATCTGGCGGACAGATCTCCACCTGATTGGTAACGAGCATAGCGCTGCGTTCGATTACAGCTTCCTCACGGGAACTCTGACAAGTCAGTATATAAGCCCGTACGATAAGCTACGTTTTGAATTTATGATTTCTGGCTAACAGTAATCAAAAGCTCCCCCGCACTAAATGTGAGGGGGAGTATTGTATTTAGATTAGCCTCGAGGAAAGGGAACGAAGATTTGACAGTAGTCTGGTTGAGCCGGATTGGCGCGGTAAGTCAAAGGTAGTTGCCGAGGCGTACAGACGATACGACCCATGGCAGACAGAGCGCCGGTGGCACTACTAGCCTTTATGGTGAAGTAATATTTGCGTAAGGCTTTGAGTCCTGTCAGCGACATGCTCTGTTTGCTACCAGCTGTTGCCGGTTTAGGCTCGCCAGTGACTTTGGTCGCGGCTTCGAAGTTGGCCTCATTGATTGGTTGTGGTGAGTAGCGCAGGTCATAGCTGGTGATAGCTTTGTCGCTGGTCGGTACAACCCAGGTCAGCTTGACCTTACCAGGCCCAGAACTGGTGACTACTAGAGCGTTGATGGCTGTCGGGGCGTCAGGGTTCGGTGGGACGACATCGCCGCCTAATGTGATAGTGGCGACATTGGATAAGCCGGACCAGTTCAAGACTTCATCAGCTACCTTGATAGCGATGTAATACGGTACGTCAGGCGTCAGACTGGTTAATGTCATGGTTTCGGTCGTACCAGCTATTCCTGGTGTTGGTTCACCGTTAGCGGAATTAGCTCGGTCGAAGTTGCCATTGTTGATCGGTTGATTGGAGTAACGGACATCATAGATATAGGCTTTGCCATTGAGGCCATCATCGCCACTAGCGCTCCAAGTCAGGTTGATGCTGCTGGCAGTTGATGGGCTAATAGCCAAATTGGTAATAGCTGTCGGCGCAGTCGTATCAGTCGATGGAGGAGTGCCACCACCGCCTCCGCCGCCCCCACCACCGCCTCCGCCAGGCGGAGGTGTGACTGGGACTGTGGTATCACCAGCAACAACATTGGAGATAGGAGAAATGTTAATGACTTCATCAGCAACTTTGATAGCGAAGTAATAGTGGGTGCCATTGGCCAAGTTGCTTACCGTCATGGATTCAGTTGACCCAGTTGGAGATGGTGATGGTTCGCCAGTTACAGACACAGCTGAATTGAAGTTGGAAGATGTGATGACGTTAGTAGAATAACGTAAGTCATAGCTAGAAGCGGTACCGACGCTACCATCATCACCGCTGGCTGTCCAGACAAGGTTAATCGTGGTATTGGAGCTACCAGTGATACGCAAATCGGCAATGGCGTTCGGCGCAATAGTATCAGACGTAGGGCCCGAAGTAGTAGTAGTGCCGGATATCACATTGGAGATAGATGAAATATTGGGTATTTCATCGCTCGCTTTGATGGCAAAGTAATAGGTTGTACCAGATGTCAAACCATTAATAGTCATGGTCTGACTCGTACCAGCCGCAGTCGGCGTTGGTTCTCCTGCGACAGTAGTGGCAGCAGTGAAATTACCAGCTGTTATAGCTGATGTAGAGTACCGTAGGTCATAGCTCGTGGCAGTCCCACTATTGTTGTCATCGCCAGTAGCAACCCACGTGAGAATCACGGAGTTAGTAGCTACCGTCTGTAGCGCCAGCGTTGAGATGGCTGAAGGAGCAGTTGTGTCAGGTGGCGGCGGTGGAGTAGCGGTAGTGGCTTGGGCAACATTGGAGAGGCCAGAGACATTAGGCACTTCATCGCTAGTTCTAATAGCGAAGTAGTAGACGGTGCTTGCACTCAATCCAGTGACAGTCACGGTCTGTGTGGTACCAGCAGTGGTTGGGGTCGGTATACCCGTGACAGCAGTGGCTGTGCCAAAGTTAGCCAAGGTAATAGGTGAAGTAGAATAGCGAATATTGTAGCTGGTCGCAGTACCGACGCTTCCATCATCACCTGGTGCTGTCCAAGAAAGAATGGCGGTAGTAGCTGAAATAGTTGGTACCGTTAAATTGGCAATGGCTGACGGCGCGGTAGTATCAGGAGTGGGCACAGCTTGAGTAGTTCCGGGGATAATATTGGAAATGCCCGAGGTATTAGGAACTTCATCATCAGTTTTCATCCCGAAGTAGTAGGTCGTGCCTGGTGTTAGGCCACTGATAGTCATGGTTTGTGTCGTGCCAGCAGCGGTCGGAGTCGGTTCACCATTAACCTGAGTAGAACCAGTGAATATTGCCAAACTTAATTCAGAAGCAGCATAACGAATATCATAAGAGCTAGCTGTACCACTAGTGGTGTCATCACCTGGTGCTGTCCAAGATAAGGTAACGGATGTTTGGCTGGTGGAGGTGACGCTTAAATTGGTAATGGCTGACGGCGCGGTAGTATCGGGTACGACTATCCCAGTTGTAGTCACAGTAATAGTGTTGGATAATCCCGAAGTGTTTAAAGCATCATCAACTGTTTTGACCGCCAGGTAATAGGTCGTACCTGCTGCTAAGCCGCTTAAGCTCATCGATTGGGATGTACCGGCTGTTCCAGGGGTAGGCATACCAGTGGCAGCTGTAGCTGCTAGGAAATTAGTCGATGTGATCGGCGAAGTTGAGTAGCGAACATCATAGCGTGTTGCTTGACCAGTATTACCATCATCACCCGGAGCGGTCCACGATAGGGTAGCGCCGCCGGAAGTGATATTAGACGAAGCTAAGTTACTGATCGCTGCCGGAGCAGTGGCGTCTGGTGGAGGGACGGGATTGGAGGAGGCAGCAGCTGACGTAACGTTGGACAGAGTAGACCAGATAGGAACCTCGTCAGCGACGCGTAGAGCATAGTAATAGAGTGTGCCGCCCAGATTGGTGACAGTGAAACTCTGACTGTTACCAGCTGCTGTCGGTGTCGGGAGATTGGATAGTCTGCTGGCACCGGCAAAGCTCGTGCTGGTAATAGGATTAGTTGAGAAGCGCAGATCATAGGTAGCTGCGGTTCCTGTCCAGCTGTCATCTCCGGGCGCTGTCCAGGTTAAGGTGATCTGACCAGAGCTTATAGCGGTGACACGCAAGTCGTTGACAGTTGCTGGGCCGACACTATCGGCCCCTGAGGGAGCGCCACTTGTTGTAGCCGTCAAAATATTAGAATTAGTACTATCATTGAAAGCATCGTCACGAGTTCTGATAGCGAAGTAATAGCTGGTATTGGCGTTGAGACCAGTGACAGATAGTGTTTCACTTGATCCGGCAGCTGAAGGTAGCTGTACATAATTAATCGGCATAGCGCTCCAGAAATTACTACTGTCGATCGGCGAGGTAGAGAACATCAAGAAATAACGGAAAGCAGTGCCAGTCGACCCATCATCCCCAGGTGCTGTCCAATTTAACGTCAAACTGGTAGCAGCTACACTCGAAGCAGATAAATTGTTGATTTGAGCTGGGGGAGTAGAATCTGTTCCGCCACCGCTAGCAGCGCTGGTCGTGCCGTTAGGAAGATTGGAAATACCGCCCACATTTAAAGCTTCATCGCTGGCCTTGATGGCAAAATAGTAGGTGGTGGCAGCAGTCAATCCTGACACCGTCATTGATTGGGAGGTGCCGACTATTTGTGGGTTCGGTTCTCCGCTGGCTGCCAGAGCTGAACTGAAGTTACCGCTGGTAATCGGCGAGGTAGAGTAGCGCAGGTCATAGCTCGTGGCTGTTCCTGATGAGCCATCATCACCTGGTGCTGTCCAAGAAAGACTAATGCTGGAGCTGGTCGTACCCGTTACGGCTAAATTAGTTATGGCAGCAGGAGCAGTGATGTCTTGCGCTGGGGGCGTGCCTGATGTCGTAGCTGACGGCACATTGGAAATGGTTGAAACATTGCCAACTTCATCGCTGGTTTGTAAGGCAAAATAATAGGTGGTTCCAGCATTGAGACTGCTAACAGTGATAGTTTGTGTCGAACCAGCCGATAGAGGGAAGGGTTCACCGGTCACCTGGGAAGCCGATCCGAAGTTGCCGCTGGTAATCGGTGAGATAGAGTAGCGTAAGTCATAGGTAGTAGCTATTCCGCTGTTACCATCATCACCGGGCGCTGTCCAAGAGAGCGAGACAGAGCTATTGGTCGTGCCAGTGACAGCCAAGTTGG
Source organism: uncultured Gammaproteobacteria bacterium (assembly GCA_964540995.1). Lineage (GTDB taxonomy): Bacteria > Patescibacteriota > Patescibacteriia > UBA1558 > 2-01-FULL-52-15 > JAZDLR01. Next base: position 13,643 of record CAZIOU010000011.1, read on the forward strand.
TGACAGCTGCGGGTGCTGTAACATCTGAAGAACCACCAGAGGAATTTAAGAAGAAGCGACCCTGACCGTTCATCAGTGTTGTCTGGGAGGAAGCACTGTTGATGCCGGCGTTAATATCAACTAGCCGTAAGGAGCGTGGTAATGTCACTGTGACAGCGCTACTGGGCGATGGAGTTTGATTCCAGTCACCAGCACCACGGACAACAGATAAACCATTGGAATATTCTCGAGCAATAATGCGATATGATTGGCCCAGTGGATCAGTTCCCGATTGCAGTAGATACGGTGTGCCGACAGGATTACCAAGTTGTTGGTCAGCAACATCCATGAAATTAGCCCAGTGAAAATCAATCCAATTGACGATATTGGGTACTGTCTGATCACCAAATAGATAGAGTAAAGAATTGTTGGTTCTAGTCGTCAGATACCAAGCTACGGCACCCATCTTAGCTTCGGCGCAAGGGTGAATAATGCCGGTGCCGGGACAGATGCTGACACCTTGCTTGGATTCAGTCATCATCGAAGCGTAATAACTGACAATACCGGCCGAAGCAGCTAGCGCGTCGCGACGATAGGCTTCTTCCACCATACCGACGCCATCGTTGCGTAGCGGATCGTATTGGTATTCCATCACCAGCACATCGGCTGTATCACGGGTGACCAATGTGTCGACCCAACTATTGGAAATATTGATAGCTGATTCTTTGGGTAGATGATCGGGCCAAGTCAAGGCCGTGTGCAAGTGTGTCTTAAATTCTGTCAGGAATAAGCTAAAGTTACTATCCCAGTACCACGTCTGGAAAGTGGCCGATCCAATGACTGCGTGACTGGGGTGTTCGCGTACATGCCCACCGGTGTTGATCTGGCCGTAGTTATAGAGAATATGACTGGCGTTATCGAGGAAGACACCATCGGGGTAGACGGAAGTACCAGGATAAGGAGTATTGAAAGCTAGATCAGCGATAACCTGCTTCTGGATCAAACGAGCATTGGCCGTGGAGAAATTGGTCAGACGGCGACTAAGATTTTTATAATAAACGGGAATACGAGCTTGAGCGGGACTGGTAGCGCTGCCTCCACCCCATCCAGGGATTGACAGTGTCTGACCTTCAAGTACTAGGGTGGTGTCGTCCCAGAAATGCATATAGGCTTCTTCGGGGTCAATACCGAGTGATTGTGCTTTGGCTGTTAGAGCGGTGTCTTCTTCGCTATTTTGGTAATTATCAGTAGCCGAATTATAGGTCCAAGTTTTGAATGACGGATTGATAGCCTTGATAGCGGCCGCATCAGTGCCTAATTCCTTACCTACCACTGCTGATTGGTAATGCTGCCCGACGAAGGACTGGATAGTGGTGCTCGGTGGGTTGAGTGTCGGACTGTAATAAATAACTGAGTGATTGATAGCGGCAGCATGAGATTGTTGGCCGACAATAAGAGCAGAAACAAAAACAGTAACGAATCCGAAAATTCGTACAACCTGGGAGGCAGATTTATTATTCATTTGATGAGAAAATTGAAATTATAATTCTAGATAATAATACCATGGATAAGGAGACGCTGGGAAGTGATTTATCTTACTGAAAGCAGTCTACGTTTACCAGAAATTATGGTATAATAAATTCATGCGATTCAAATCAGCCATCGTAACTATTTTAGCTATAGCCACTTCATTAGCTCTTACTGCTTGTGTTGGTCAGAAAAAGAACGACCAACCACCTGCTACGCCAGGCAATCAGCAGACCGTAGCCGAATTGCCGACAGTAGCGCTGAAGCCGATCAATATCAATGATCCTGCAACTTTCCCACCGCAGAATTTTATCAGTCTCAATGGTTCTGACGGTCAGAAGATCGGTGATGCTTACCGCAGTTATCAGCAGAATAAGTTTACTATCAAAGTAGCAGTCACCTTGCCCAACGGATCATACAGTGCTTATCTGGTAAACCCCAGTAGCAAGAAATTTATTCCCTTAGGAACTTTGACTTCTAAGGAAGGTAAATGGGTAACTCCTGATTATTCCAGTGATCGCGATGGCAAAGATTTTACCCACTTAGTGATCGTTTCTGGCCAGAACATTACCGATCCTGACAAAGGCCAGTCAGTAGCTAGCGGCGACTTCCATAATTAATATCTTTAAGGAGGGACTTATCGTTGATGACAGGATCGAGAAAGAAAGCGTGGATTATCGCGGCTGATATGGGCTATGGCCACCAACGGGCGGCCTTCCCTTTGCGCTATTTGGCGCATGGACGTGTCATCAATGCCAATAATTACTCAGGTATACCTAGTAGCGATCGTAAATGGTGGCAGGATGGGAGGAAGTTCTATGAATTCGTTTCTCGTTTCAAAGGCGGCAATCCAGTTGGGGATTGGATTTTTGATTTCTATGATCGACTTCAAGCCATACCAGCTTTCTATCCCCGACGTGATTTATCCCAGCCAACACTGCAAGTTCGCCAGATTGAGTATCTGATCCGACACAAGAACTGGGGTAAACATCTGATCAATAAGCTGGCCGAGGATCCCTTGCCAATTATTACCTCCTTTTTCGTCCCAGCCTTCATGGCCGATTTGCACAATTATCCTGGCGATATCTATTGTCTGGTGACGGACACTGATATTAGCCGAGCCTGGGTGACGTCTAAGCCGTCTATTAGTAAGATTAAATATTTTGCTCCCAATTATCGTGTCGTAGAACGTCTACGGCTGTATGGGGTGCCGGCCGATAGGATATTTCTCACCGGATTTCCATTGCCCAGTGAAAATATCGGTGACGAACGTCTGGCAATCTTGAAAGAAGATATTAGACATCGCTTGAAGAATCTGGATACCCAAGGTCGTTATTGGCAGCAGTATAGTGGCATCTATCGGCAGTATATTCATGATAGTTTACCGCGCGAAACCAATCATCCGCTGACCCTTACCTTTGCGGTTGGTGGTGCTGGTGCACAGCGCGACTTGGGAGCGGTGATCATGCGTGGTTTACGACACAAGATTAAGCAGGGCAGAATTCGTCTGGTGTTGGTAGCGGGGATTCATAATGAGGTGGCGAGTTATTTCAAAGATCAAGCAGTCAAATCAGGCTTGCGTCAGTCATTGGCCTCTGGTGATATCGTTATTATTCATGCGCCGGAGAAGTATCAATATTTCACTAAGTTCAACAAAATATTACGTACCACCGATATCCTCTGGACCAAGCCGAGTGAATTGAGCTTCTATGTGGCTCTAGGCATTCCGATGATCATGTCCGAACCGATTGGCTCGCAGGAAAAATTCAATCGAATCTGGGTAGAGACCATCGGAGCTGGCTGCGATCAGCAGAATCCCGAGTTCGTGGAGCAGTGGCTCTTTGACTTGTTGGATTCTGGTTGGCTGGCGGAAGCAGCGATGCAAGGATTTATCGAAGCACCTAAATATGGCACCTTTAATATCGAGAAGATTGTCACGCATCAATATGAAGAAGTCAAAGAGTTGAAGACAGTACTACAATTTTGAAGTAGCAAGTGGGATGTATAAGGTATAAAGTATTAAGTATAACGTAGGAAGTAGAAGATATGGAAGGTGAACAGGGTTTCTATAATACCGAAGAGCAGAGTCGCCGCGAGAAGCAGCAGCGAGCAATCAGCGGACTCCAACGAGCCCTTATTTTAATGTCGGACAAACCAGCCAAAGAATGGATTGAGTCTAATGGCGCTCGTTTCCGTCGTTTGATCGAACGTCGACCAGAATTTCTCGATCGATTCGAAGAGGAGGGAGAGTCTGCTGCTCAAGAGGTGAGGGATTTGATGTTTGGGGAGGAAGGTTAAATTGCCTAAACCAAGTAATAATTCGGCCATAGATTAGACCTACCTAACACTTGTTTTGACAAGTGTTTTTTGTCATGGTAAATATAGGCACAGTTCTTCTACATCTTTCCCAAGGAGGTTACCATGAGTAACGTAGCGTTGATTTTGGGAGCTAGTAAAGGTTTGGGAGCGGCTATTAGTCAACGATGCAGAGATAGAGGGTGGTTGACTACAATCGATGTTGCCAGCTCATTGTCCAATTCTGAAAGTAATGGCCATATTACTAGGTATTGTGATTTGTCTGATCTTGCTAGTGTCCAGACTTTTTTGGATACGGTGAAAGACCTGCCACCCATCAGCCACTTTTTTTGGGTTGCTGGTGTACTGTTGAAAGGTGAGTTCTGTTTTCAACAGCCTGCACAATTGTTCAATACGGTGTCAATTAATTTTGGAAATTCCTTATTAATTGCTCATCGGATGTGGCAGGAAATCGCCTGTATTCAGCAAGCAGGATCCTTTACAGTTATTTCATCTTCGTCCGGTGTTAATCCCCGTCAAGATGAGGCAGTCTATGCTGCCTGCAAACACGCTCAAGTAGGCTTTACTCGAAGCCTGGCATTGGAGAACAAGAATCCTAAGGTCAAAATCAGCCTCTTTCTTCCTGGTGGAATGAGGACAGAATTTTGGAAGAATAATCTCAATCCTGACTATGAACAGTTTCTTGACCCCACCAAAGTAGCCGCCAAAATCGTAGACTCCGTAGCTGATCAGCAGGAATCATTCCTAGAGTTGGCGATTCCTCGAGGCAGTCTATAATCTCTCGATAGATAGTCACCTCTGATTAACTGCTGTATAGCCGCATTTTACTTGATTTCAACAGAAGTCGTGTCGTAGGATGCGGCTTTTGTTTTGATTGCAAAATATCACAGGAAATTGTCTCTGTTCGTTTATTAGTGGTAGGTGATGACTTTATTGACAGCTAGACAATCAGCGTCTAGTGTACAACCTATCGCTAAGATATCTCTCGGAGAGATGCGAATACATAGCAAGTGTGCTTTGCCCGTCCGAGCAAAGCCTGATCTTGACTACGGTCATGGGGACTGCCCAAGGGGCGCGGGACTCCTTAGAAGCGCAAGCTTCTGGCGGTGTGCAGACTGCTACCCGTTGAATGGATATCGGAGTATCGATTAGGTTATGCACCATGGTTGGTGTCTAACTCGAGAAGGGGTATCCAGGTCGAATTCCTGCTATGGGGTCTGGCTCGGGTCTTAGCGATTTTCCACGAACCGATCACTGGTTCCGGCGCCTTCTGTCCTGCACTATGCGGAAGGCGCTCTTTTTTTAGACGGCCATTCTGGTAATTATTTTTACCTATGCTACTATGCTGGTAACAGGGACTTATAATTAATGCATAAGTAGTATGCAATTAAGTCAAGAGTATTTTGATCAGGCTTTGAAAGATCTTAGTCTGGATCTAGGGAAGCGTTTCGACGCCATAGATGAGCGTTTCGAAGGTGTGGATAAGCGTTTGAGAGGTATTGATCAACGGTTTGATGTTGTTGATGAAGAGTTAAGGGCTATGAGAGAGCGTTTTGATCGTGTCGATGTCGAACTATCAGCCATCAAATCAATGGTGGTCATCCGTCAAGAGTTAAATAATCTCGTTTCCCAACTCAAAGGACAAGGTATCAAGCTGGACGAAGATAAGATTTTCGTGGTTCCGATGCGAGCCTGACATTTGTATAATTGTCACATCAAATACTAGAGTCTAAGAGCTCTAGTATTTTTGTAGACAGAAAGCCAAATGCCAGCTACTGTTAGTCTATGAAACATGTGAAGCGAATCCATAGTTACTTGGCAGTATATCTTGGTAGTTTCGGCGCTTTAATCGTCATTATTTTAGTTATATTAGCTATTGTGTACCTGGGTTATACCAAGTTGTTGCCGTTGGCCAAGAATTTGCCCGTGCCTTTCTCATCGCAAGCGCCGGCTGGCAACTGGGCGGAGCCATGGCAGAATGCCTGCGAGGAAACCTCAATCATCATGATCGATAATTTTTATAGCGGTGACACGGTGACCAAGACTGAAGCAGCCAAAGAGATTCTCACTATTTTCACGATCAAGAATAAAGATCTGGGTGTAAGCAAAGATGAGTCAATGGAAAAAATTGCCAATTTGATCAATCTAGCTAAGCTCAATTGGCAGGCGCACGTCGTAGTCGATCCGACATTAGAGCAGATCAAGCAAGAGATCGTGGCTCATCGTCCCATTATTGCACCAGTCTATGCGCCTGACTTGGATAATACGCCTTATCCTGGAGAAGGACCGAAATATCATGTGATGGTGATCTCTGGTTATGATGATGCCAAACAAGAGTTTATCGTCCAAGATCCAGGAAGTAGTAAAGGTAAAGATAATCGTTATACCTACGCCGATTTCTATGATGCCATTCATGACTATCTAAATACCAAAGATTATCGGCAAGGAAGGAAGGCGGTGCTTTTCACCGAGAAGCGATAGGATTTGGTTGGCCTAGTAAGAATTAAAATAAGCCGCGTAACTTCATCGGAGGTGCGCGACTTTTGTATTTAAAAATGGAAATGAAAAGCCCCGACTCCAATCAGGGCGTAAACGTGGGGGCATACGCTAGCTGGTGGCAGGAGTCGGGGCCAAGAAGATCTGGTTAGGAGTTTAGAGATGATAGAAGCGATATTGATCGCCTCCGGAGGTAGGAGAGGCGGTTGCACCAACATCGCGGCGTTGTCGCGCGCTACCTGTCTCCACGGGGGACCCCCAACCAGATGAAATGAAGTGAACTAATTACCTATCAAGTCTAGCAATCAGTCGGGATACTTGCAAGGTGAACGAATGTTCACTATACTTAGGAGTAAGAATAAAGAAGTTAGAAGTTAGGTGGGGATAAATATATATTTTATTTTCGCGGAACAATACTATGGATACATTAGATCAACGTAAACAACGATTTCTCAAATTTTATACCGATCACAAACGGTTGCCTTCCTATTCAGAGATGTTGGCTTTGTTTCAGGTGAAATCCAAGAATGCCGTAGCCAAAGTGATTCAGAAGTTTATTGATTTGGGTTTGGTGGAGAAAGATAGTAGCGGACGATTGATTCCGCTGAAATTATTCTCCCCCTTGAAAGTACTAGGTGACGTACAAGCTGGTTTCCCCAGTCCAGCCGAAGAAGAATTAGTCGATACGTTGAGTCTTGATGATTATCTGATCAAGAATCGTGAAGCTAGTTTCTTATTGCGTGTTTCTGGTGAGTCCATGATCGAAGCTGGTATCCAACCAGGAGATCTAGTTATCCTCGAACGAGGACGCGATCCGCGTAATGGTGATGTGGTGGTAGCCGAAGTCGATCATCAGTGGACGATCAAATATTACGTTAAGCGTGGCTCGCAGATTTTCCTCAAGCCGGCCAACAAATTGTATCCGGTCATCGCTCCGCGTGAAGAATTGAAGATTGCGGGAGTGGTTACCGCGGTGATTCGGAAATACCATTAAAATGTGGGGCCAAAAATTATCATCCTGGCCGCGAGCCATCATCCACTTGGACGCGGATGCCTTTTTCGCTTCTTGTGAGCAGGCGCTGCATCCTGAATACCGCGGCAAACCCGTGATCACCGGAGCGGAGCGTGGTATCGCTGCTTCCATGAGCTATGAAGCTAAGCGCTTGGGCGTCAAACGAGCTATGACTCTGGCGGAGATCAAGCAATTGATTCCCGATGTTATTATCTTGCCGTCAGATTATGAGACCTACAGCTTGTTCTCCAAGCGAATGTTCGCTGTCATGCGGCGTTATACTTCGATCGTGGAAGAATATTCTATCGACGAAGCTTTCGCTGACATTACCGGTTTGCGTCGGCCACTACGTATGTCTTATGAACAGATTGGTCGGCGGATGAAGCAAGATATTCAGCGTGAATTGGGTATTACAGTATCCGTTGGTTTGTCAGTCAACAAAGTCTTATCTAAATTAGCCGCCAATTTGCATAAACCCGATTGCTTCGAAGCCATCTCTACTAAGCAGATCGAACACAAAGTGCATAATGTCCCAGTGCAAGAGATCTGGGGTGTGGGACCGCAGACGACAGAGCAGCTGCATAATCTCGGTATCTGGACGGTTGGTCAGTTGCGGGAGAAATCGGAAGATTTCATCACCCGTAATTTTACCAAACCACATCAAGAGATCTGGCTCGAATTACAAGGCCTTCAAGTCTATGACGTCAGCCAAGAAGAGAAGTCTAGCTACTATTCTATTAGCAAGACGCGCACTTTCACTCCGGCTAGTGCGGACCGAGAGTTCGTCTTCGCGCAACTGGTCAAGAATTTAGAAAACGCCTGCATCAAAGCGCGGCGTTACAATCTGGTTGCTCGGAAACTCTATATTTTGCTCCGCACCCAAGAGTTTAAGCATGTTGGCCTCGAAGCCAAGCTATCGCGCCCGACTCACTATCCCGAGGACATCATCGAGCTGGCGCGGAAGCTCTTCGACACTATGTTTACCCCAGGTACGCGCTATCGTCTGACGGGTGTGGTCTTGGGAGAGTTATTGTCTGGAGCTAGCGTGCAGACCAGTCTCTTCGAGCCGCCAGTGCGGCTGGATCGGATGAAGAAGCTCTATAGCGCCATTGATCATCTGGCAGAGAAATACGGCAAACATTCGGTCTACTTAGCGGCGGGGCATAAGGCCTATACTACCAAGACGCATCAAGGAGGTCGGGGAGGCGAATCCGAGCGCCAACAGCAGAGATTGAAAGGTGAGACCAAACGACAGCATCTCAATCTACCAATGTTGTCGTATAAAGTGGAATAAATGTATAAAAGAAAGCCGCTCACACGCGCTTGTCCACCTTTGGTGGATGCGTGTGAGCGGCTGTTTGGTTGTGGACGAGGACGTGGTGTCCTAGCCGAAGTGGGCGATCAGGTGGGGGTGGTGGAATTCCACGCTGATCTGCTCCGCCGAATCGGGTACGCCGGTCTTGATCCCGACCCATCCCCGCCCTTTCCCGTACCAGCGGAGTTCCTGGAACTGGGAGTGAGCGCAGATGATGACGAGGGCGTCGTCATAGACGTCGATGAACAGCACTTTGGCTGTTCCGCCGTAGCCGACGATCTGCAGAAGTGTATTCATCGCCTCGTCCATGTTGCCAACCTTGGACAAGCCTGCTTGCAGCAGTAGCATGGGGAGTCGATGATCGATAATGAACGTGCCACTCATTGGATCCTCCTTGTAGTGCGGGTCTTGGTCAGCTAGTGCAGGTTTTGCGCTAGCGGTTGGTGGCGTACAGGAAGTTTGTGACGACCTGCTTGCATTGGTGGTAGTGGGGTGCCACGATGGCACCTAGTAGGATGATGCAGAGGATCATGGTTAAGATCTCACGGAAGATCGTGCGAAGCTCTTTCACGGCAGATTCCTTTCTGCTGATAAGTAGCTTGAATGGTAAGGTGCAGACCGATTTGAACTTTTTAACCTTGGTTACAAAGCTCGAATTGGTCCCCGAAGCTATGCGAGCATAGCTTCGGGGTAGGACTCAGTAGTTACTGAGCTTGAGTGCCAGTAGCTTCTTGGCGCCGAAGGCCGCGATGTTGTACTGGTTCATGGCTGGAATCTCGTATCCGAGATCGCCTGGCATCGCTGGCAACCCGCCCCAGACGATGTTCGACGGAGCACTCGTGAAGGGGTTGGTCGGCGATACTCCGCCGGGCAGCAGTGCGATGACTGCCTGCGCATCGACCGCAGTCGGGTAGACCCCGTCATGGTCGGCGGCGAAGTCCTCGACCGCGAGTTGCAGGGTGTGCATGTTGCCCTTCGTAACGCCTTCCTTGGCCGCATCCCTCATCTTGAAGTAGGGCGGCATCAGACAGGCGGCGAGAAGCCCTAGAAAAACGATGACGATGATCAGCTCGACGAGGGTAAAACCCTTGGAGTTGCGCAGCACGATTGGCTCACTTTCTATATAAGATAGACTCGCTTACTCTTTTTCAGCGAGGTTATCACAGCTATTCCACTTCTGATCACTATTATGGAGCTCATCCTATCCACCAGAGGCGGATGAAGGTCAGCGGCTTAACGGCATCGTTAGAAGACGTAGCCAATGATGCGAGATGAAGGTAATAACGAGTGTAAACCAGTTATTACCTAGCACCTAGATCATAGTGGGCTCCATGATAGTGGCCAGAAATGTAAGCTTTCAGGGCTTAGCACGGCTAATTTGATGTAATGTACTGGCTAAATTTGAGCTAACCCCGTTAGAAATCTGTTCTTCTAGAAAGGGCCTATATTCGGTAAAGAGCCTATCTCTAACGGGGCTAACTTTAGCCTTAATATTGTATTATAGCATGAATACCGATTCATGTCAATAGTTTCGGCCAAAGGCCGATAGGGCAGGCTACATCGGCCTCTGGCCGAACTTTTGTCCTCTTCTATTTTGCGCTACTATAGACTTGAGTGCCCCAAAAATTATTAACTTGACAAAAATAACTATCTTTAGTAAGGTAATCGGTCACAAAACACATGCCAAATTTGAACAAAAACACAGTATTGTTAGGAATTATCATCAGTCTCTTGTTTATTGGTGCTAGTGGTCAACCAGCTCGAGCTGAAGGCAATCCCTTGCACATTACCAAAACTGCTGTCAGCAGCTTCGCCAATCCTGATACTTCTATTGATTATACGATCGTCGTTACCAACCAAAGTACGGAAAGTCTAACTAATCTGGTGGTTGCTGAAGCCTGGCCAGTAGAATTTACCCTCAATGGTCAGACTGGTGGCTTCGTTACTTGGACTATAGATACCTTGACCCCCGGAGCCTCTAGTACTAATGTCGTCAAAGTTCTGATCCCCAAATCTACTCCGACTGGATCCTATGTCTCCCGTACTACAGTTATTAGTCAGACACCGCCTGTTCAGGAGGTGCGCCAAGATACTTTGGAGATACGACCGGTGACGGTGCTTAGTTCCCAGCTACCGCAGACCGGAGGTAGTCCAATGGGTATCGTGACGTTATTACTGATCCTCAACTGTTCATTAATCGCAGCTTATAATTTAAATCGTTATTTTTCCTCTCATGCAACGAATCATCAATAAAACTTTGTATATCATTTCTATTGTGTCAACAGCGCTTTTGCTGTTGGTTTTTATTTTGAGTTATCAGAACGCTCTGGCAGAAGATAATTATCAGATTCAGACGATGATTGACCAGCAGTCTCTACCAACTGAGGTAGCTGAGGTGGTCCGCCCCGCCGCAGCCGGTGAACTACTAGCTGCTACTGTTAAACCAGCTAAATCAGCTCCTGTTCCAGTTAACCGACTGGTGGTACCTACGATGAAAGTCAATAGTGCTGTCCTTGAAGGTAAGACCACCAAAACGCTCAATCAAGGTTTGTGGCATATCCCCGGTACTTCTACACCGGACAAAGGTGGAAATATGGTGGTAGCTGCTCATCGTTGGATGCTGTTGCCGAGTAGTGGGAAATCTTTCTACGATATTGAGAAGGTCAAAGCCGGTGATGAGATTTCATTAACGTGGAATGGTAAAGAGTACAAATACAAAGTCGGCAGTACCGAATACGTCAAGCCGACTGCCGTTAGCATTTTACAGAATACCCCTGATACCCAATTAACCTTATTTAGTTGCGCACCACTTTTTTCCACTAAGTACCGCTATGTGGTGCACGCTCAATTATTGGAAACTTAATTTATTTATTTTTAGTTAGTTTGTCGCGAGGAGGGTCGTGACCATTACATATGACATTAAACAGTATGAACCAATCCAAAGTAGTCAAGGTAATTGTGGTTGTTCTGACCCTATTTACCTTGTTAGCTCCGGCCATCGACCCGTCTCAGGGTTTGATCGCGCGCGCCGAGCAGACAGATATCGTTGAGAATGTTCAACCGACATCTGACAGTAATCCAGTCGTAACCCCGACCACAGAAGCTCCTGCTCCCGTAGTTGTGGAGCCGACACCAGTCATTGATGTTGTGCTGCCAGTCAAGGCTACGGAAGCCTCAGTAGCTACTCCGTTGCCTGCTCAATGCGGTGACGGCGTGAAAAACCTATCATCCGAGCAGTGCGACGGTACTGATTTCGGCGGTTTGAGCTGCGGATCATTGGGTTTCACGGGCGGATCTCTCCACTGTAATAACTTCTGTCAGATCGCTTCGGTCCAATGCACCGGTTCACAATATTCTTGTCAGCAACCAGCCGGATCCGGTTGGTGGGGCGAATACTTTGATTATAAGAGCTACGACCCAGCTGGTCAGATGCAGGTGCGTGATTATCGTTCTATTGCTAGTCCATCAGACGTCACCTGGTATCAAGACAAATACAAGGTAATGATGCGGATTGATCCTAATCTCAATTTCCAGCCCGAGCGTGTCTGGTTCCCCGTAGATAATCTGGGCCTCCACGAATATGGTAATTTTTATGGCAATCACAACTATCATTTCGGTGCTCATTGGCGTGCTACGGTGACAGCTCCGGCAGCTGGAAATTACAACTACTATCTCGGTTCTGACGATGATGTCTGGGTATTGGTCAACGGTGTCGTGGTAGTCAATAACAGTAGTGTCCATGAAACTCGTATCAAGACAGGCGCTATCCATCTGGATGCCGGTCTCAATGATGTACAGGTCTACTATGCCGAACGCCACACGCCGGAAGCTACCATGCAATTTCGTTTTTTAGATAATTTGTCGATAACCCCGCTACCCGAAGGTTGTGATCCAGTCGTGTCAGCTGGTTCTGTCAATGGTTTGGTGTGGAATGACATCAACGGCGACGGAACTCATCAAGCCAGCGAGACTGGTCTTGGTTCTTTCGCTGTCCAATTATATTCTGGTGATACCCTAACTGCTACTACTACCTCAGCTGCTAATGGTGGTTATCAATTCGCTTCTGTTCAACCGGGTAGCTATCGCGTCTGTGAATACGTACCAGCTGGTTGGCGTCAGACCCATCCCGATATGGCAGTCGATAACGGCTGTTACAACGTTACGGTTTATTCTGCTACTAGTGCTGGCCCCCTTGATTTCGGTGTTCAGCAGTTACCGCTCTGCGGCAATAATGAAGTTGATGCCGGTGAAGTCTGCGACCAAGGATCGCTTAATGGCCAACCGCTGCATTGTAATGCTACCTGTTCTGGTTACACCGCGCCTATTTGTGGTAATGGCTTGATCGAAAGTGGTAATTACGGTCACGAACAGTGTGATGACGCCAATACCACCGGTGGTGATGGCTGCTCGGCTACTTGTCAGATCGAACCACAAACCTGTCACTCACCTTTGGACTTCGTTAGTCGGCAGGGTCAGTCTGGAGCTGATGGCGAATTGAGTTTGTCCGATGCTACGGAATTTACTAAGTTCTATGAAGCGGCTTACGGTGCTACCAGCACACAGGCCACGTTCAACACCAAAGCTGACGTCCTCAATGACGGCGTCATTAATGCTGGCGATTTGCTCTGTGCTCAACGTTACTACGGTAATGCCGGCCCAGTGTCATGTCAGCTCGATTGTAATAATCTGTGTCAGAATCCTTTAGATTACAATCACGATTACTTTATCAATTTAACTGACGGTGTTCGCTTCACTGATTACTATCTCAATAAGAAAACTACTACCACCCCTGATGGTAGCGCCACGGCTACTCGTTACTTAGCTGATATCAATACCAACGGTCGTGTCGATTATGGTGACTATGTCTGTGCTTATGATCAGGTAGCTCGATCTAGCTATCAATGTCCGATGCAATGCGCTCCGGTTTGTGGCGATGCCACGATCCAGCCACGCTTAGGCGAGACTTGTGACGATGGCAATAATATTAACGGTGACGGTTGTAGCTCATTGTGTCGTGTTGAAAGTAATGAATGTGAGGCGCCGGTATTGCTCGATTACAATGCTGACTATAAATTAACTCTCGATGATGCAGTTGTCTTTACCCAGTACTATAGCAGTGACAACGTTTTGGCCGATGCCAATAAGAGCGGCTTCGTCGACTATGGTGATAAGCTCTGCGCTGATCAATACTACGGCGGCAACTTGCTCTATACCTGTACCTTAGCCTGTTCCGAATACACTCCAGTCTGTGGCGATACGCACAAAGACGCTAATGAACAGTGCGACGATGGTAACAAGGTTAACGGTGATGGTTGCTCTGCTAGCTGTCAGATCGAGCACAATGGTGGTCCGAGTTGTGGTAATGCCATTGTCGAAACTGGTGAACAATGTGACGAAGGTCAATTAAATGGCCAACCATTACATTGTAATGCTAGTTGTTCTGGTATCACCAATTCTGTTTGTGGTAACACCGTCAAAGAATCAGGCGAACAATGCGATGACGGTAACACTACTAACGGTGACGGTTGTTCCTCTAGCTGTCAGCAAGAAACCACACCTCCGGGTGGTGGAGGCGGGGGCGGCGGAGGAGGTTATAGCGCCAGTGTTCGTCTCTATATCGATAAGAAAGTTACTCCTGCTATTGTCGAGCCGGGTGGACAAGTAACCTATACCGTAACTATTACCAACATTGGCAATATGATCGGTTCAAATATAAATCTCACTGATACCATGCCTGCCGGATTTACCTTTGCTGATGGCGGTACCAGTACCAAGTCATGGCATTGGGATACCTTGACCAACGGACAAGCAGTTACAGTTAGTTATTTGGTCAATGTTAATACTAAAGCAGACACTGGAATCTACATTAACCAAGCCACTGCTAGCGCTACCAATACGCAATCAGTTTCTATCTCTGCTCCAGTAGAAGTACGTAAGCCAGTGGTTGCCGGTGTAGAAACCGTCAAACCCAAGCCTCCAGTACCGGACAAAGTTAAAGTTCTTGGTTTCGAGAAGCTGCCTGATACTTCCGGTAATTTCCAGTCAATTATGATGTTTTTGGGACTTGTCTCGTTGTTATCCACAGCTTTGCTGGTGGCACGTACAGCGCAAAAACGTTCTTAATGATACAATAATACAAACCAAGATTTTAATTAGGTTATTATTATAACTATGAAGAAGACTAACTATCCACAGAAGACCGCTCCGGCTACTTGGTTGAAGCGCATCTCTGTTATCATCGTTGTCTGCAGTCTATTCATCAATATGTCGCTGGTTACCCGTGCTATCAATGAAACACCGATAGTGGAAGGAATCACGACAAGCGATGAACAGACCATCATTGATGACGTTATCGAACCACAGCCTGTGGGCGATATGTCAGTAGAGCCACCATTGCCCTTGGGTATTCCCGAAGTACAATGCATCTCACCGCTCGATTTCAACGACGGTGCGTCCGGTGGTCCTGATGGTCAGGTAGGGCAGGGTGATGCGGTTTCTTTTACCAACTATTATCTTAGCTCGTACGCTAAGCATAGTGGCGATGCAGGATTTGATCCTCGTGCTGATGTCAACGATGACGGTGTAGTTAATGGCGCTGACTTTGTCTGTGCCTCCTACTATTACGCCAATAATGACAATAGCTGTCCTATTGACTGTCAGAGACATCAGAATGACTGCCGTAATCCCTTGGATTATAACACTGATTATCTGATCACTTTAGATGACGGCGTCAATTTCACCACCTATTATGAAACCAATAATATTGCTGCTGATTTGAACGGCAATGGTAATGTAGATTATGGTGATTTACTCTGTTCTTATGACCAGTTGGCTCTCAATACCTATCAATGTCCAGTTCACTGCGCTCCTGTCTGTGGCGACGGTATCGTCCAGAACTATCGTGGCGAGCGGTGCGACAGTGGTAAGAAGGATGGCAACGAGGTTTGTAACGCCTACTGTCATCAGAAGGGACATTGTAATGTCCAGATCGCCGATTATAATGACGACACGTTTGTTACCTTATCTGATGCAGTAACTTTCACTAGTTTTTACGCAGCTGATCCGGCTGATATGCTAGCTGATATTGATGAAAATGGTTTTGTTGATAATGATGACTATGTTTGTATGCTGAACTTCGTCAATGACCCAGGACTTCAACCAGGTGACGACGTTCGACCAGTACCTCGTATCACTCCAGAACCAATCAAACTGCCGGTAGAACCTTCCAATGGTGGCGGATCGTCTTCTGGCTCTAGCTATACTGCACCAGAGAAGCCCAAAGTATTGGGTATCGAATTACCAGTAATCAATTTCGTCGGACCGTTGATCCAACATCTGACTGCCGAAACTCCAGCAACTACCAAGCCAGTAACCAAAGCAAAAACTACTTCAACCAAAAAGATTTCATTGTCTGTTCCGGCCAAATCCGAAGTAATTGTTGTGACTAACACTGCTGATCAGGTTAATCCGCCGGTATTGGTGGCTGGTGAATTGCCAGTAACCCCTGAACCAGCTTCTGTTGTCATGCCGACGACTCCAGCCAAACCATGGTGGCTTGTGCCTTTCAGCTTCTTCTTAGCCTGGTAATAACCTATCGCAATGAAAAGAAGGGGAGCGTTGACAAAATGCTCCTTTTCTGATATATTAGGATTATAGCCTTTTATGCACAATAAGCCTCATATTTCTGTCTGGAGTATCCTCAAGGGTGAGATACAGTCAGCCCAACAGGTTTGGCGTGATTATCTTATCCCTCATGCTGGTAATGGACACAAGCCTCATATCTGGCGACGTCATCATGTCCACCTCTTAGCCGGTCTTTTACTTGCTTCCAAGGTTGCTTTGGTGGTTATCTTATTTTCTTTCGTACCTCACGGAGCTGAATTATCACCTCAAGTGGAGCAAGCTATGGTAGATCAGACCAATCAGTATCGTCAGCAACTACAAGAAGCTACCTTACAGCGCAACGCCTATCTTGATAGTGTTGCTTTGGCCCGCGCCAATGATATGGTGACGAAGAATTATTTCAGTCATTACGCGCCCGATGGTCGTAAACCGTGGGAGTGGGTAGATACCAAACAATATAATTACAGTCGCTTTGGTGAGAATTTGGCCATGGACTTCGTCACAGCCGAGGCGGTCTTCAAAGCTTTCGTTGCCAGCCCCACCCATGAGAAGAATCTTCATAATCCCAATTATCAAGATATTGGTGTGGCTATGGTCAGTGGTATGATCGATAACAAAGATACTAATATTATGGTAGTGCTCTACGGAACTAAGCAAACACCAGTTATCCCTGCGTTGGCCGAGAATAAGCCAGTTACAGCTCCGGTCACGAAACCAGTCACTACTAAACCGGTTACCAAACCAGTAGCTAAACCAGCTCCCAAACCAGTTGTAACACCTGATAAGACGAATAATCCGCCAATCTTAGTAGCTGTGAATCCAGCTCCAATTCAGCCAACTGAAGTTAAGGGTATCGAAGCACAAGTCGAGGAGCCAGTGGTAACTCCGATCGTTATCAAACACGACGGCAGTTGGATTGAGAAATTAATTACCTATTCTCACGATATTTATTTCCTCATCTTGATCGCTTTCTTGGTCATGGCGCTGATGAATATCTTTATCGCTATTCGTGTCCAGCATGGTTCGATCGTCATCGCTAGTTTCCTCATGATTGCTTTGGCTGGGTATCTGTGGTTAGTCAATTGGCATTCAGCCGAGAGCCTGACCAACGGTATTAGTCTGCTCGGTCTGTCATTGTAGATTAGAAATTTAAAAAACAGCCCTCGTGGCTGTTTTTTGTATTTAAATATTGAAAATTATATATTGTTTGGCTATTGACTATTGAAAATTGCTCTTATTGGCAGCCAATTGGTGCTATACTATAGTCATGAGAATTGCCACCCTGGCTATTGATTCTTACAAAAGTATCATCAAACCGCTGTCACTGACATTGGATCCGCGTATTAATATTTTCATTGGTCAGAATAACAGCGGCAAGACCAATTTGATGGATGCTATTGATTTTGCTTTTAATCCAACTAAAGCGCCTTCTCGCTTACATCATCATCGTGCGCGCATCGTCGTGCGGTTGGATAAGAATCAGACCATTTCAGCCCATGGTTATGAAGTGCAGGGTGTCACAGCGGATATCTCCCAGAAGATTAAGCGTTTGTCAGCCGATGAGCCCTGGGATTTCGAGGCTATTGGTAGGGATTATCAGCGTTTGTATCAACATTATCCTCAGGAATACCAGGCTGTTAATGAGGTTTTTGCGAGTTATTTCCCGCATATAGCGGGAGATGATCGGGCTATCGATCTTGATTGGCAAGCGGGTCATGCCTATATTCATGAAGATGATAAGCCGATGGTTCTAGAAAGGTTGGGCAGTGGTTTTCAGAAGATATTTATCATCCTGCTGTATGCGTTTCATCCTGATTATCCGATAATTCTTTTGGATGAACCAGAGACACATCTCCACCCTGCCTTGATCAAGAAATTGGCCAAAGTATTGGCTACCAAAGCACGTAATCAAATCTTGTTAACTACTCATTCACCACTTTTTATCCAGACACCATGGTTGTCTTCGATTAATCGGGTAGTACGTTCGTGGAATGAAGGTACTGTTGTGTACCATCTGGACCCGCATCATCGAGGTCTTGATCCCACGCGTCTGATCCAAGAGCTCAACGCCGACAACCTGGAAATGTTCTTTGCTGATAAAGTCTTGATGGTGGAGGGAGCCTCCGATCGCTTGTTGATGCGTGGACTGATTGATCGTTTCTATCGCGGACCGTTAGAAATCAAAGTGATTGAAGCGCACGGAAAAGGCAATATGGAGCTCTATAGTGATCTACTGCTGGCTTTTCATATTCCCAGTCTGATCATGCTCGATCTAGATGCTTTAGATGCTTGGTTACCGGCTGGTCAGGCGCGCCATGGTCTAGTCCATCACCCTGCTCGTTTGGAAGCTGCTTTACGTGAATTGCGCGAGCGACACATCTTTATCCTGTCCAATGGTACAATAGAGCGCAATTATCCTCGGCGCTATCAGAAGAGTGATCGCAAAACTATCAATGCTATGCGAGCAGCCGTGCAGATCAGCGCGTCGGAGTATCAGTCGGCTGAAATGTTCAACGTCAGACAGGTGATCGAAGCACTGTAAATATGCTATACTAGATACACTATGTCCTTGTGGTTAATCGTTGTTTTAGTTTCCTATTTTGTCTTGGCGATCAGCACACTGATTGATAAGTTTTTCTTATCTAAGGTACTTGGTAGTAGTAGTTTCTATGTCTTGTGGGTAAGTATCTTAAGCTTATCCGCTTTTTTGGTTATTCCGTTTCCCAGTCTGATGCGTTGGATGCGGGTACCGGTGTCCGATTTATCATGGATCGGTTGGTATTGGTTTGGCATTGCCTTGATAACCGGAGCGATATTTACCTTGTCTTTGTATTTGCTCTATACCGCGCTACAGAAAGGCGAGACTTCACGTGTCGTGCCGTTGGTCGGTGGGGGTATGCCGATCATCATTTTTTTGGTTTCCTATGCCTTGAATATAGAAACATTTAACCAGCAAAAGCTTACTGCCTTTGCCTTCTTGCTGTTCGGCAGTATTTTGATTTCCTTAATGCCAAGTAAGAAGAAGTTAATCCAATTAGACGCCGGTCTGTGGTGGGCGCTGGGAGCGAGCTTGGCTTTTGCTACCTTTTTCTTGCTGACTAAATATATGTTCTGGCAGCATAGTTTCATCGATGGTATTGTCTGGCCGCGTGTCGGTACTTTGATTGTTATCATTATCTCCATGTTCTGGAATCTCAACAGGAAGCATTTAGCTCATCCTTTCAAACGTATTAATTGGCATCTACGTTTCGGCTTGATTGCCAACCAGGGTTTGGCAGCCGTCGGATTCTTAGGTCAAAACTATGCCATTAAATTAGGTGGAAGCTTATCGCTGATAGCAGCACTTCAAGGAGCACAATATGTCTTCATCCTAGTATTGGCAGCGATCATCAGTTGGCGTTATCCAAAACTTTTCAAAGAGCAAGTCTCGACCAATATTATTATCCAAAAAGTAATTGCGCTGGTATTGATAGTGATTGGTCTCTATTATAGTGCTATTTTTTGATGAAGTATTCTCGAAGAAATATACGAGCAGAGTATATCGGTGCCGCTATCATTGTCGTGCTGGTGGCGGCTTTTGTTTTTATTAAAATTGATCGGCATTATTTGAAATTGGAGCAGGATAAGGTACCAGCGAATTTCTGGGGTGTGACCTATTCCAAACAGTACGCTCAGAGTCTAGGATTGGATTGGCAGGCGGCCTATCTGGCGATGCTGGATGATCTACAGGTCAAGAAGGTTAGGATCCCGGTCTATTGGGATGATGTTGCACCTCAAGCAGATCAGTTGCGGTGGAATGATTATGATTGGATGCTGGAGGAAGCCTCTAAGCATGACGTCAAGGTTATCGTAGCAGTCGGAGGTAGGTTGCCTCGTTGGCCCGAATGTCATACCCCCGGTTGGCTACAGGGTCAGTCGGCTGATCAACGTCAAGCGTCAGAGCTAGGATATCTGCAGGCCGCTATTAGTCATTTCCAAGCAAACAAAAATATTATCGCTTGGCAGATTCAAAATGAATATTTCGTCACTTGGTTTGGTAACTGTTCGGCCGGTGATACCAAGATACTCGATCAGCAGTTAAGTCTTGTGCGATCTATTGATCAAAGACCGATTGTGCTGACTGATAGTGGGGAGTTTAGTCTGTGGCGTAATGTCAGTCGACGAGCGGATATTGTCGGGACCACGATGTATCGTGTGGCCTGGAACCCGTATCTGCACTATACCTATGCACCATGGCCAGCTTGGATGTATCGTTTCAAGGCGGCTATCAATGGTCTGGCGCCCTCTCGCATGATCGTAGCAGAGTTGCAAGCCGAACCGTGGCCGCCAGGAGCTAAAGATATTCGAGCTTTGAGCCAATCAGAGATTAACCAGTCGTTTAGCCTAGAGCAATTCGCTACCAATGCCGAGTTGTCGCGCCGTACTGGTTTTCAATCTTCCTATCTCTGGGGGGTAGAGTGGTGGTATTGGCGCAAACTGCAGGGCGATGATCGCTATTGGAATTTCGCGCAAACACTTTTCCGATCATGAAGATTAAGGTAAAGAAATTATTGTCACCATTGGTCATCGTCGTAATGACGGTGATTTTTGGACTAGCTGTGACCACCGCTATTACTCAGCATAGGTACCAACAGTCCCGACTGAAACAGCTGCACCTGCAGCAGATCGCACTGGCTGTCAGGGATTATCTGCGTGATCATCCGCAGGCCGATCAGCAATGGCCGGCGGCTTTCGTGACTGGCAACCAGACAGATGCTATCTGGTGCGCTTCATTGGAGCGGTCGGTTTCTGTCTGGGATCTAGGGGCAGTGATCAAGTCGTATCTGTATCAGTTTCCGCTTGATCCCAGCAAAGATATTCCCGGCATCAGTGGTTACTATTTGCAACGGACTGACTCCGGTTGGCACGTGGGAGCGTGTAGCGAACGACGTCAATTTGAGTTGCCACTGTGATTGTCATTCTAGTCGAAACTTAGTATAATAGTAGCAGTCTAACGATTGAGTTTGAACTAAGTTTTCGCTTTTTTTCTTCTGGCCGCGACATTAGTTCAGAAATTAAACAGAAACAAAATTTTATCATCATGTTATCCGACCAACAGGTTGCTGACGCCATAGTTAGTTCCGGTTTATTGGATGCGGAAACTGTCAAAGCATCAATCGCCACAGCTACCAGTAAGCAGAAAAGCTTGGTGGATATTGTTGTTGATAAAAATTTGATCAAAACCAGTCAATTGGGTGAGATTTTGGCTCCGTTGTATCAATTTCCTTTCGTTGATATATCACGCGAGCATATTAGTGAAGAAGTTCTACGTCTGTTACCAGAGCTCGTAGCACAGAAGCAGCAGGCAGTCGTTTTTGGGCACGATACCACGGGGATTAAGGTGGCTATGGTAGACCCGAGTAACTTTGAAGTAGTCAATATGTTACGTAAGAAGACGGGAGAGGTGATCTCAGTTTTCTTTACTTTGCCAGCATTGATGCAAGAAGCACTAGGGCAGTATCGCAAAAGTATTCGTGATGAGTTTGAAGAAATTATCAAAGCCAATTTATCCAAAGTTAATAGTGCCAAGCCAGAAGATGTCTCGATCATTAAAATTGTGGATAATCTTATTGCTTACGCTCATCATAACGAAGCTTCAGATATTCATATCGAGCCTCAGAAGCAGGATGTTACTATTCGTTTTCGTATCGATGGTATATTGCATGACGTGCTCAATTTCCCCCTCGATATTCATGAATTAGTAGTAGCTCGTATCAAGATTCTTAGCCGCTTACGTATCGATGAGCATCGTAGTGCCCAAGACGGCAAAATAAGCATGGAGATACGAGGCGAGCCACTAGATGTCCGTGTTTCTATCTTACCTACAGTGCATGGGGAAAAGGTTGTCATGCGTTTACTGTCTGCCGCTAACAAACATTTTTCGCTTGAGGATTTGGGTTTTGGCGATAAGGATTTAAAGCTCGTCACTGAGGCTATTGCTAGACCGCATGGCATGATCTTGTCCACTGGCCCGACTGGCAGTGGTAAGTCGACGACTTTGTACGCACTGATCCAACTGATCAACAATCGTGAAATTAACATCTCAACCATTGAAGATCCTGTTGAATACGATATTCCGGGCGTCAATCAGATTCAAGTCGATCCCAAGACCAACCTAACCTTTGCCTCTGGTTTGCGGTCGCTCTTACGTCAAGATCCTGACGTCATCATGGTGGGTGAAATCCGCGACGAAGAAACGGCCAATATAGCCGTCAATTCTGCTATGACTGGTCATCTTGTTATGTCTACCTTGCACACCAATGACGCGGCTACTACCTTGCCACGTTTGATCGAGATGAATGTTGAGCCTTTCCTGATAGCTTCAACGATTCATATTATTATCGCTCAACGTCTAGTACGTAAAGTTTGCCCTCATTGTGTAGCCAGCTATATGTTGTCGGAGGCGCAGAAGAAAGAATTATACAGTTATCCGCAGATCAAAGCCGAATTACCAGCTGACAGCCAAGCCGAGATCAGGCTCTATCGCGGTAATGGTTGTACGCGTTGCGGTCACTCCGGGTTTAAAGGACGCATCGGACTTTTTGAGGTCATGTCAATCGATGATACAATTCGTGAAATGATCATGAAACGTGACAATGCCGATCGTATCAAAGAAATGGCTACCAAGTCTGGCATGATCACCATGTTGCAAGATGGCTGGCACAAAGCAGTCTCCGGCAAAACGACCATTGAAGAAGTCTTACGAGCGACATCAGAATAAGCTATGAAATTTCATTATAAAGCCTACGACAAAAATAATAAGCTCGTTGAAGCTGATCTGGAAGCTGATGATCAAACCAAGGCTCAAGTTTTCTTGAGTCAGCAGGGATTAGAAGTCTTATCAGTTCAGGAGTTAAGCTCCAAGGCGGTTGCTAAGAAAAGCTCAAGCGTAGCCTTTGGTTTCGTGACCCTGGATCAGAAGATGCTTTTTACTAAGCATTTATCTTTGATGCTTAAGTCAGGCATGCCGGTCAATGAAGCTATTAGTACCTTGGAAAAGGAGAACAAGGGCTATTTCCGCACGGTGTTGCGTAAAATTCTAAAATCAATTGAAGGCGGCAATCATTTAACAGATAGCTTGGCGTCTTTTCCTCGTGTTTTCGATGGATTCTATCTCAACATGGTTAAGATCGGCGAGGAGAGCGGTACTTTGGAGCAGAGCTTGATCAATCTGGCGGATCACCTGAAGAAGTCTCATGATTTACGCAGCAAGATCCAAGCAGCGATGCTTTACCCTATGATCGTCCTGACGGCAATGATCGGCCTAGGATTTACTTTATCAATATTTGTTCTACCCAAATTAGTGGGGCTATTTAGCTCGTTGGGCAGCACCTTACCCTGGTCTACTCGTGTTTTGATCTGGACTTCGACGTTCATGAGTCGCAATTGGGCAGCGGTGATCGTCTGGGCGATTGTTCTGATAGTCGGCATCCTAGTTATTCGCAATCTACGGCTAGTAAAGCGCGTGTTTCATGCTTTGGCTCTGTATACTCCGGTCATCGCCAAATTTAGCCATACATTAAATATGGCTTCTATCGCTCGTAGTATCGGTTTGCTCCTGGCCAGCGGCATCACCTTAGACAAAGCCCTGGAAATTGTCGGCAGGAATATTTATAACGTCTATTATCAGGATGATGTTTTATATTTTCTGGAGCAGATTAAGCGGGGTGAATCCTTGGGTGAAGTGATGACGCATAGATCTCAGCGATTCCCTATAATTGCGTCCCGTATGATCAAGGTCGGTGAGCAGTCAGGTAATTTGGCAGAAACCTTCGAATACCTGGCTAACTTCTATGAGGATGAATTGGATAATTTATCTAAAAATTTATCCGGCGTCCTCGAACCGATATTATTGATAGTTATTGGCGCTGTCGTTGGTTTCGTCGCCTTTTCAGTAATTACTCCAATCTATGATTTCACAGCCAACGTCGGCCGGTAAGCAACGTGGTACCAGTCTGATAGAGATGTTGGCGGTAATCACTATTATGGCCGTGGTTATGGCCGGTACGGCAGTGTCTATCAGTAATATAACCGGTCGAGCCAACAAGCAAACCTTTAGTAACGACATTGAGTCAATCCAAGGGCTTATGATTAAGGCTCGCGCCTACGCCAAAGCCAATCGTTTCAGTGATCATTGGGGTATCAAAGAGCTTATCGCCAATGCTACGGGCTGCAAAACTACCGCCTCGGCCAACTGTTTTGTTCTCTTTAAAGGCAAGGATTACGCCACCCGTAATAGCGAATATGATGAGGTGATAACGTTTAATACTAATCTTGGCCGCTGGGACGATACCAATAACGAGTCAGAATTTTATTGGCAGAAAGTTACTGGTTGGGCTATAGGTTTAGATAATGCCAGTAGTAGTGACGCTACAGCTTTTCGTTTCCGTAATAGCGATGGTAGCTATGATTGTTCTATCCGCGTGGGAGTATTTGGGGTGGTTAACAATACGTGTGAATAGAGTATGATACGACGTGGATTTTCATTGGTAGAGATAATTGTGGCGGTTGGTATCCTGTCTATCTTGGCTGCGGCGGTGGCGTATACGGTAGGGAATTCCAATAGTAATTTTAGTGGTACGACTGATGACGCCTTGAAAGCTCGTTTTGCCCAGCAGGGCTATGAGGCGATCAAAGCTATCCGTGATAAGTCGTGGAAATCTATTGCCGACGCTACTGCCTCGACTAACTATGATGTCATTCAAGATAGTACCGGTATCTGGACACTGGGTACGACATTGACCACTCGCGGAGGATTGACACGGAAAATAATTTTTTATGACGTGCAGCGTGATGCCAATGGCGCGATCGTCACCTCGGGTGGGACTCCGGATTACAATACGAGGCGCGTGGCGATTCAGATCACTGGTGGCACGACCACCTACCAGATCGATACCTATCTAGCTAATTTGAGTGCTTATCGTATCCGTCAGACAGCTTGGAACGGAACTACCGGTACGCTGACGTGGAGTGGGACAGATCTAAGCAATAATTGGTATATCGGCAACAATATGACGGGTACGAGCACGACAGGAGCCTTGACCATGGTGGCTGGACAGACAGTCGCTTATGCAACTTCATCCACGGCTATCTTATCGTATTCGGGTACTAGTCATGCTATCAAGAATCGCAATGTTCTTACCTTACAATGGACGCAGAATATTCCCACCAGCTGTATCTTGCGACTCTATTTAGAAGCTACGAATACTGTCAATGCGGGGAGCCCCGATTATACCGTCGGTACTATGTATGGTCCGATCACGGCCAGTACATCAGGTACGGCCACGACATCAGCCAATATTATCACAACCTACCCCACTATTGCTGATAAGAAATACGTTCGGTATGGCGTTAGTATGCGTTCTTGCTCCGGCCAATATCCGACACTTTATGGAGTAACTATGTATGCCGATTAATATGAAACAGAAACTTGGTTTTAGCTTCATCGAGACGATAATCTATGTCGGTATTTTGAGTTTGGTAATCGTCGGTGCGGTCAGTATCAGCTTGATCGTTAAGCAGTCACAGCTCAAATTCGAAGTACATAGACGCGTAGCTACTGATGTCAGTACCTTTATCAACAATGTTGATTTCTTAGTACGTAACTCTGACGGCTTCGCTACTGACAATACGGGCAAGGCCTGTGAGGATTTCCACGGTGCCCAAGGGTACAATAATTATTATCTCACCTTGTATTACGGTGCGACTACTGCCAATACCATTTTACCCTACGAATGCAGCGGTGACTGGACCGCCACCACAACCGCCATTAAAATTTATTGGAACGGTACTTCGACCCGAGGTTTATACGTCGACTGTTTCCGCGGCTTCATCCAGGGTGCTGCTAGTAACTGTACCTTACTGCAGGGCTATGGTGATGCTACGTTTTTAATGTCGTCAGAGAAGGGTACTCGCGTCTACGATGGAGGACTAGTTTTTGCCACTAGTACTGCTTATGGTTACCCTGCTTTAAGCACGACCATAACAATGGGCGTACCCAATCATGGCGGACCAACATATCTCTCTGCCACGACGACTGCCAGCTCGACGTCGTCATTCCGCGTCAAGATTAGTGACGCTCCAGCACCTACAGAGCAAGTATGCGGTGACGGGACTAGGCAAGGAAGTGAGGTTTGTGATTCCACTATTACCTCCGCCTGCAGCTTAGACGGATCCTATTATACTGGCGGGTATGTAGAGGATTTGGCTACCTGCAACGGCAAAGCAGCTTGCAACAAGAGTTGTTCTGCGTGTATTACTTCCGCCAGTTGCAGTGGGGGAGGCGGAGGTTGTGGCGGCTATTTTTCTGGTGGTATATGTTGGTATCTGGGAGCTGCTGGTCAGACCTGTAATACGGTTTGTACTGGCCATGGAAGTTGTGTTGCTGGTAATAGCTTCGACGACGCTTCTTGTAGTGTTCTGATAGCTTTGGGAGCAGATTGTTCTAGTGGTTGTAATATCGGATCTAATTTCTATAACCCGCACTGGGATGGATCGACGCCAGGTCAATGCGCTTATTCAAGTACTTTGACTGAACGTTGTACCGCCTCCGTAGCTGGCGCTCGGCGTCTCTGTGCATGCTCTTCTTAAATAATTCTATGGAACAACAACCACCAACATCTAGAGGAGCTATCGCCATTATCACTGTCGTCATGGTGACTATGTTAGTTTCTATATTTGCCGTTGGTTTAGCGGTGATGAACCTGGATTACTCCTTAACCATTGGTACTCAGTTATTTGATCGTTCCCTAGTCACTTCTTCAGATGGTTGCATCGATGCTACTGTCGGACAACTGAGTGCTTACAATGGTATGGCTAGTACTAATATTACAAACATTGGGTCTACTAATATCAACTGTAATGTGACTATTAGTTCTTCTGGTAACGAACGTTATTTGTTGTCTCGTGCTACCAGCTCTGTTTCTTTCATCAATAGCGTGCGCAATGCTACTACTACCATCAATGCAGCCGCCAATCCCTTGACGATTCAGCGTTTCATCGAAGAAGCTGAAGCGCCGGCCAATGTCTTGGCGAGCGGTGGAAATATTAATGTTGGATCTTCGTCTGGTCTCTATGCAAGTGTGGCAGTTGATGGAGGGTTTGCCTATGTTTCTTATCGAGATGGCGGCAGCGGTAATAAACTGACCGTTAGTAAGGTAAATCTTAGTACCTTCGCGGTTGACAGTAGTATTCAGAACATCAGTAGCACGGCAGCTGTCCAAATGGACTCGGTTATTTATAAAGGCTATCTGTATGTCAGTTATCGCAAATATACTGGTGTCAATGGCAGTAGTGAGAAATTAAGTATTGCGCGTGTCGATCTAAATAATTTTGTGGCTGGAGGAGTCACCTTACGAGAAGATCTAACGACCGGTTGTACGACTGCCAGCTGTATCACTAAGCCCGACGCAATCACTGCTTACGGCGATACGATTTATCTGGCCTATCGTAACGAAAGCAGTGCTACTGACAAATTACAATTAACCAAGATTGCTGCTAGTGACTTTGCAAGTGGATCTTTTACTACGTTGACAGCTATTAGTACAGGGAACCCAACCGATATAGATATAATCGCTTACAATGATAACATCTATATTGCCTATGAAGATTATGGGGCTGGCGCACCGAAACTGTCGAAGATAAGCACTTCGGCTTTTACGGTAACGACCACACTCAACCTGGATTCTGGGTTAGCAGCTAACTATGTCAATTTTGTTATCGTTGATAATACGGGCTACTTCGTTTGGGATGAATATAATAATTCACGTAATGTCAGTATTGCCAAAGTCAACATATTGACTACACCGATGACGAAGATTTCTACCCTGCGTACAAGTACCTATGGTTCGCATATCACTTCAGATGCTGATGGTGGCTTTATTTATATTCAAGCCAATAATTCTGCCAACTCTGTCATTACTTTTATCAAGGTTGATGTTCGTAAGTTTCACACTTCGGGTGTCGGTACGGTAACCGGCTATCATTCGGGAGATTTATATGAGGATCCAGGGTTGGTGGCCCCTGGGGGAATGTATGTCTACATCGCTGATCATAATCGTACTGCCGGACGAGCTCGTCTGATGCGTATTCAAGTCAAATAATATGTGGCATCGAGATTCACAACGTATTTCTACTGTGGCGATCAACCTATCGGATCGTTCTTTGGAAGTAGTCAAAGTGGCGCACTCGACCAACGGCTTTACGTTGCAGGCTTTATCACGTCTAGAGATTGAAGCTGGTATTATCGAGGATGGTAAGATTATCCAAGCCTCCGCTTTGGCCGAAGCGATTAAGAAGGTATTACATCAAGCTAAGCCATTACCGATTAGAGACAAGCAGATAGTCCTGTCACTGCCGGAATCCAAAGTATTTTCTTTTTCTTTTGAAGCGCCAGTGACACTCAAGGACCAAGAGTTAGCTGATCTGATCAGGCATCGGGCAGCGGAAATAGTACCTCTCGATCCAGAAATATTAATCGCTGACTTCCAAGTCGTGCGCCAATCCAAGATGGAAGTTTTCTACGCCGCTACTTATAAGTCCTTATTGCAGGAGTATCTCCAAGTATTTAATAGTCTCAATATTCGAGTGAGCTTCGTCGGACTAGAATCCCAAGCCTTGGCAGCAGTCGTCAGTCAAGCCGAGCCCGATCAGAATGTCTTACTTCTGGATATCGGCGCTCGGACAACTATTGCCACTATACAAAGAAATAATTTTGTCCGCGAGACCGTATCGGTCCCTATTGCCGGAGACAGTCTGACAGCGATTTTAGCCCAAGAAAAATCAGTCAATCGTGACGAAATAGAGCAAATCAAGTCAGACTACGGCCTGCGCTTAGAGAATAACCCATATCGTGAACTGCTGCTTCAAGTCACTGATACCTTGGTAGGGGAGATACAGCGTTTTATTCAGTATTGGCGTAGCCGTAGTGCTGACGCTATCCAGAAAGTTATCATTGTCGGTGGTACGAGCCAGATGCCTGGGTTAACAGAGTACTTCCAGACCAAGTTTCAAGTCCCTTGTGTGGTCGGTGAGTTGCTACCGACTATCCAGTTGGATAAAGCTCGTTTAAATGTTCAGAAGTTTTTACCTGTCATTGGTGCTGCTGTACTTAGTCTAGGGACAACCCAAGGGAGTATTAACTTTCTAAAATCGACTCAACCTAGAAGCAATAAAAAGTCATCTCTGGGTTCTTCTGGCACTCTCATTGCCGCTCAGAAGCCATCAATCCCGCTGTGGCGATTATTGGTTCTGCTTCTCTTGTTGTTGGCGGCTTTGGCAGTCTTCGGGGTTATCTGGTGGCGCAGTACGACGCCACTTACTCCCGCTAGCACCTCGACAGAATTGATAGATCGTAATATTTCCGCCTCCTTTACTATTGACGCTGGTTCAGTAGCGACATCGACTGGTGTTACTGTGGCAGGTCGATTGGAGCACCGTATCTTGACGGAACAGCTGCCGCTCAACGCTCGCTATTGGCAAAGAATCATAGGTAATGCTCGTTCGGAAGGCAAAAATATTAATGACAAACAACAGATATATGACTATGTTATGAAGGACCTTGTGGGCAAGGTTTGGCGTGATAACTATAGTAGTTTGGCTGGTCAATATAGTGCAACCAATAATTATTTACTGGACAATTATCCAGTCTACGAAATCGTTAGTTCTTCACCTCAAGTAAGTGGATTTACGGTCAATCAGGATCAAGTAATGACATTAAGTATTGATTTTACTTCCTTAGCCGTGGTTAGAAGTTCGCTCAACCAACTCGTAGATACAGCATGGCAGGCCAAATATCAGACTCCAGCTCCGAGTGGTTATCAGATAACTAGTACCATCGTTAAGCAGCTGCCTAATTCTAGTCGTTTCGAAGTTACCATGAATGTTTTTCCACCGGTAGAAAATTGAGAAATAGTATGTTACACTTATAGTAGTCTAATCAGCTGTGTATAAGTAATCTATGAAAAAAAATCAGGGTTTTACCCTTATCGAATTAATTATTGTCGTGGCTATCGTCGGTATCTTGGCGGCAGCCGCTTTCGTGGCTATCAATCCGGCCAAGCGTGTCGGTGAATCTAACAACGCTCGTCGTTGGACAGATGTGACGGCTATCCTCGACGCCATCATGTCCTATGTGGTGGATAATAATGGTAACTTCCCCGCAGCGCTCACTGCTGGTAACACTCATGGTGTCGGTGTCTCACAGGGAGGTTGTGGCAATACTATGCCTTGGGGCCCTCCTGCTAATGGTGTGGCTTACAATGGTTGTGGTGTTAACGGTGCGACTCAAGTCACAGCCATTTCCAGTGCTATCACGAACTGTATTGATTTGTCAGCATCATTAGTTGATACCTATCTACCTACGATTCCTCAAGATCCATTGGTGGCTCCGTACCACGCGTCATTTACCGGTTACTATATTTATCGCTCCAGCTCTAGTAATCGTGTAACGGTCGGTTCCTGCCTACCTTACAACAGTTCAGTCATCAGGGTTGCTCGCTAAATCTACTCAAATTTCAATAAAATCCCTCATTTTGGGGGATTTTATTGTCTCTTGACAGAGGAGAGTGGCTTGTTTATACTGCAATTAGCACTCATATATTGTGAGTGCCAATAGCTCACATGGAAGAACGCCAAGCTAAATTACTCCAAGCAGTTAT
>CAZIOU010000012.1:0-34919 GCA_964540995.1 uncultured Gammaproteobacteria bacterium
GCGAGCGCGCGGGGATTCGAACCCCGAGTCCTGGTTTTGGAGACCAGTGGTTTAACCGTTAACCGACGCGCCCACCTTATGTGTCTCTTTATTACCTTATATTGTTACCTTCTGTCAAGGGGAATTGACTTTTATTGTTTCAAAACGTATAGTTTTATATCCTGTTCTTTTACATTTTACCCATACCAACAGCTAGGAGACGCCACCATGAAAGGCCTGTCAGCAACTAATCAAACCTACTTATTCGTACTTCTGTCGTGTCTTTCGGGAGCTTTTGGTCCACCGATATTTGGCATTCTTGCTCGTACGATGCATCCCACCCTAGCTGTAGCTTACTTTTTCTTGTTCGGAGGACTAAGCATGATACCCGTTGCCCTGTATCAGCTTCGTTCACGGCGCTCCAAGACTTCATTACCCAAATTAGGCCTAAAACCGCTGGTCAAATTGTTGGCATTATCAGTCACGATGGCGCTGATGTTTCTGGGATATACCTCATCGATTGTGCGAGCCAGCGTCATGGAGACGATTACCATCGTTCGATTAGATCCACTTTTCGTGGCAATTATTTCTATTGTGATCATCAAAGATACAAGATTAGCACGACCTTTTCTGTTTGTAGTATCACTACTACTTTCGGTTCTAGGTCTTGGCATCTTACGTAATGCCAAATGGTCGACACTGATAGCAACTATAACTAACCCCTTTGTGTTAGTTGGAGTTGCTACTGCTTTCTGTCAGGCGGTGATGTTTCTACTCCGAACCTCTCTCACCAAGGGACACAGATGGGATAAATGCAGCGTAATTGCTATCAGTATGATTATAGCCTCTGCTTGCGTTTTTCTATCTTTCAAAGCTATTTTCAGTATTCAGCCTATGGGCATACCGTCGTTCCGTGAGTTTCTCCTTCTAGCATATCTTGGTTGTATTACTGCTGCTTTGAATCAATTTCTTCAGTTAAAAGCCACTGACCATGAAAACAACGCTCGGGTTTACATGCTTTACAACTTATCGCCACTTCTGATCGCCATTGCAACCTTCATGGTTAAGCGAGAACACGTTAATTTCTGGATCATCAGCACCTCGTTCTTGGTCATTAGCCTAGCTACAATACTGGCTAATAGATCTATCAAAAGTAAATCGGATAGTTAACTAGCTCTCTTTCATCGACCAAAGACTCTCATTTTGAGAGTCTTTTTCATCCTATTTCATCTCGTCTTGACAAATATATTAATTATGCTAGTGTATAAAAGTACTTTTATAATCTTAAAATCTTAACGAGATCCCCATATTTTGGGGACTGGGTCTCGGTTTCTGGCCTTTGGCTAGAGAGATGGGCGCTGCATGAGTGGCGGTCCGGCTTCCTCCGTAATCATAGGACAACTAATGTCGTCGTTCATTCGATGGAGTTAGTGAAAGAGGCTTTCATTTCCGCTTTCGGCGGTTTTTTGTTTCAAAATGGAAGCAATCAGGGTGGCACCACGGAACTTTCCGTCCCTGCGGGTATATTTACTATGCCTTCAGAGATGGGAAGTTTGTTTTTTTCCAAGTTCATTTCACAACAACCACGCAACCTCAACGAGGGAAAGAGGGACTCATGGCCACAGAGGACGTGACGCTAACGGATCTACAATCTTTCATGAACAAGTTTCATTTCAAGCCGAAATATGCTTTTCGTGTGGGTGTAGAGCGTGAATTTTTCTTGATCGACCGGACAGGGATGTTCGTACCGAGAGCTGTCGAAATCCTGAATAGTGTCGGCAATGGCGACTACGGCTACGAACTATCAGCCTGTCAGGTCGAATCTAGGATTGGTCCACTGCAAATCGAAGGCGTCAAATCGCATCTTGAGTCTAGTCATCAACGCCTAAAGGAGGCGACTGATCGCGCCGATCTCACTCTGGGCTACTATGAAGTAGCTCCTGAGGATCTTCCTCTGGACGTATATCCGGATCCAGCTGGAAGATACCAGCAGTTAGTCACCACTATGCCCAGAGATGTCCTCTCTGCTGCTTGCAGGGTGACCGGAACTCACATTCACATCGGGATGCCTGACCATGATACCGCACTTCGTGTCTATAACTACGTCAGAGAGCGCACCGATGAGCTAATTCACTTGGGAGATCACTCTCAAGGTGAGCGAGTCCGTCTCTATCGTGTAGTCGCGCCCAGTGCCGATCCTCCTCGTTTCGATTCGTGGCATGATCTTCATGTGTGCGCCCTACAAATGGGATTTGCTGAAGAACCCAGGAATTGCTGGTTCTTCATTAGAATCTCCAAACACGGAACGATTGAATTCCGACTTTTTGGGGCCACTCACGACATTGACGAGATTGACTGTTGGGCACATCGTTGTCACCAGTTATGCCTTGAGGGTGCAGCTCAATAACGTCTGCAGGCCGATGAGAAACTATCTCATCGGCCTGCTACATTTTTCTAAATTCATTGATATCTTTTTAAAAAGAAACTACAATTCATATATATTTTATGAAAATTCCCTCATACCTATGGCATCTGCGAGGCCAAGATCAAGACGGACCCAATATCTTGATTCTTGGCGGTACTCATGGCGACGAACTAACTGGAATAGAAGTAGTTCGTCAAATTTTGCAACGACTTCAATTACTATCGGAAACCGGCGGATCCACGACTGACTATGAAATTCGCGGAAATCTATACATTGGATTTGGTAATCCCGAAGCCATCCTACGACGAACGCGAGCGGCGTCAGGAAATAAAGATTTGAATCGCTCATTCATTCCTGCTGAACTAGCGAAAAAATCACATACTCGAGATTCTTTGGATTTACGGAGAGCACGAGAACTAGCTCCATTACTGAGAGATATTGATATACTGCTCGACCTGCATGCAACTAGCAACCCCGCACCATCCTTTGTTTGCTGCACTGAAGCTAGTAAACGCCACTTAGCACTGTGTGAGCACCTAGATATTAAATATGTTTTGACCGATCCTCATCAACTCATTAGTAAGGAATTCCAGAGTAATATTCCTGGTACAACCGACTACTATGTTGACGCTTATGGCGGAAGTCGCTGGAGCAAAGCTACATACGGCAAGAAGTTAGGTACGGCTATTTGTTATGAAACTGGCCATGAAGCCGACACAAGCAAAGTTAAGCAAGTACTAAATGAGGTTCTCAGTGAATTAATTAGACAGAAAACCTTCACAACCAAGAAGGTCAAGTCTTTATTCCCAGAATTTATCCCGAGTAAGCGCCAAAAAGTAGCACAATCCATTGTTTACTCATTGACATACTGTTATCGAGCGGAAGCAACTGGTTTTCGTTACAAAAAAGGGATGGATAAGGGATGGCAACGAGTATCAAAGGGACAAATATTGGGCCACTATCCCAACGGACGACAGGTTACTATTGATCGAAGTGGTATGTTGGTATTTCCTTTGGCCGCCCATAAAGTCGTTCCGGGCAAGGCTCTGTACTGGATAGCTACTTCGACTGACAAGAAGTAACTTCAACAAATTTAAAAGAGGGGTTCCAATTGGAACCCCTCTTAGTTAAAACAACAAGGACAGGTTACGCGATATTTGTCGCATAGAAATCAGCGATCTGTCGGACAACCGGCGCAATCCAGAAATCTTGCACATCCTTGGTGATATTAAACTTCACCAGTTTTCGTGCGGTAACTCCCAGATTGGCAGGGTCAGTACTAAACCAGTCGCTCATCATGCGGTTATCATGAACGATCTCCACATCAAATTCGTGACAGAGTTCATCGCTCCAGGATTCGGGTAACAAGAAAGCAACCATATTGAGATGCTGAGGCAGCAACTCCATCCCCTTGATTCTCGACAGACTTTCATGAAGGCTAAGTGCCTTCGTCTGGGACCGTTCATGAAGCTGCTTGAAACCAGCGAATCCCTGCTGACGAAATATAGCCCAGCAAGACAGTGCCATGGCGCCGTTCCGGGAGCCAATCAACGTATCATCAAACGCCTCATTGACATAGCCAGTAGGACGCTCAATGAAACGCTGTAAGCCGTCACGACTCAGACGATCTTCACCACTCTTACGAGCGAGAAAGATGCCTTGTGCCATCGGCGCCAGCCCCATCTTGTAGGGGTCAACAACTGTCGAGCTAACCTGCGGTACGCGGAAAATCCACGTACCCGAAGGATCAAGGAAGGGAATGATCATACCGCCGTAAGCAGCATCAACATGGATATAGAACTCCACACAACCCTGAAACTCGAGACGCAGTCTATCAGTCAATTCACCGACAGCAACAGCGTCGTCGCTCGAGCCTGTCAGGGTAGTACCAGCATTCAGAAAGATAATGAAACGGCGAATATCGAGATCCACCCGTAAACGGCGAATCTCCCATTCGAGTGCCTTAATATCAATCGACCCATCACACGCAGACCTTACAAGATGTAATCCGTTGCCATCTTTCGAAGGCACAAAATGACGATTTCTGCCCTCGCCTTGCCATCGGCCCTCCCCGAGATCAAGCAACGCACAGCCTTTTCGAAGACTGTAGTGACTGGCCGGAGATGCCATAACTGCCACACGAGTATCACCATTCGTATCGATACGGTTACGAAGCCACTGACGTCCGATCCAGAGACCCATGATGTTACCTTCGGTGCCACCAGAGGTCACATAACCGTCGACATTGTCAGCGCCGAGCAAGTGGCCAGTCATCTGAATCAGATCCCGCTCAATTTCCTGCACTCCAGAGAAACCCTTTTCTCCGGGTCCTCGAGTGTGAGTCAAGAGCGCATTAGCGTGAACTCCTGCGTACTCGACGTAGACCTCCATACCCAGTTGATCAGGTTTCATGCTAGGGAATCCGAGAATCGGATCAAGTCCCCAGCAAAGATTTTTTTTACCGCCATTGTGCTCTTTAAGAATATCCCTAACAACTGTCGTGTTGGCCCCTTCTTGAGGCCATCGGCCATCCAGGTCGGTCGGGAA
The DNA here is from genome assembly GCA_964540995.1 of uncultured Gammaproteobacteria bacterium. Lineage (GTDB taxonomy): Bacteria > Patescibacteriota > Patescibacteriia > UBA1558 > 2-01-FULL-52-15 > JAZDLR01. Next base: position 4,952 of record CAZIOU010000012.1, read on the forward strand.
CATCGCGCTTACTGTCCTTTCATTCTTGCTGCAACAGCAGCTGTCTATAATTGAGATGCATGACGTCGCGGACGCGGGTCATGGTTTCTTTTCCCACTGTACGGGCGGTAGCAGTTCCCTCGATGATTGCGGTTGCAATCGCATCAGGTTGTTGCTCAAGAATAGATCTCCGTTCTCGTATGGGTTCGAGCTTGGAATTAAGTGATTGCGCAAGCCTTTTCTTGCAATCAACACATCCCAATGCTCCAGATTGACAATCCGCAGCAATCTCGTCCTTCTGATCAGCATTGAAGATCTTCTGATATGAGAATATCGGACAAATCTCCGGCCTGCCGGGATCATTACGACGAGCCTTCAGAGGGTCAGTGAAACCACGCTTGATCTTCTCCTCGACGATATTGGGAGGATCAGACAGAAACACTGCATTACCAGCGCTCTTGCCCATCTTCTTACCCTCACCGCCGAGATCGGCTAAGCGGGGCACGTCACCAACCTTTTCACGAGGCAAAACAAACGTCTCGCCGTACTGGTTATTGAAGAGACGCCCTATGTCACGCGTAAGTTCGATGTGCGGAATCTGATCTTCACCGACAGGAACAAGCAGTTCATCGTCGAGACCACCAGGAATCGGGCTCAATAGTAAAATGTCTGCGGCCTGACTGACAGGATACATCATGAAGCCCACATTAACATCGGCCATTCCCAGCGTCTTGATCTCGTCCTTGAGTGTCGGATTCCTCTGAAGTACACCCATACTGACCAGCATCGAAAGATACACCGTCAATTCGGGATACTCCATGATCGCCGACTGAAGAACGAACGAACTTCTCGCCGGATCAAGACCAACCGAAAGCCAGTCAATTACCACCTGACGAACAGAATCTTCGATACCCTCCACTCTATCAAAATGAGTAGTGAGTGCCTGCACGTCTGCCAGCAGAAAGTAACAGTTGTATTGGCCGGAATTCTGTAGCTCCAACCAATTGTCCAACGCTCCCACCATATGACCGAGATGCAGTCTTCCTGTAGTTCGCATTCCAGTGAGAATTACACGCATTTCCTGCTCCTTTGTTGTGGTTTGGCGAAATACATGCGGGATTCTAACCTCTATTCTATCTGTTCACTCTCCTTGTTAAATTGTCAGAGAACAAAATTAAATTTGACTATACAATTTTGATATAATTTTGTCAATATTACTGTCAATACCCGTATTGACAACTCCATTTATCACTGGTACTATGCGCCTATTATGAAAAAGGATATTCACCCCAAGTATTTCCCCCAAGCCAAGGTAACCTGCGCCTGTGGCAACGTCTTTACTATTGGCTCTACCGTCGAATCACTATCAGTCGAAATCTGCTCCAACTGTCACCCTTTCTATACGGGTAAAGATAAGCTGATTGACACTGCCGGTCGTGTCGATCGCTTCAAGAAATTGGTCAGCAAAAAAGACACTGAAGCCGCTGTCCGCAAAGGCAAGAAGGTCAAGAAAGCAGCAGCCAAAGTCAAGAAAGCTACCAAATCGAAATCCGAGAAATAACTACCTGAAAGTTCCGCTCCTTGCTATACTAGAGGCGGAACTTTTTTATTTCCTGCGGTCGTAGGATCTAACACCGCGAAGCCACATTAAGGATGTAGTCTGCTGGTGGCAAAGCGGGATCTACTATGTAACATACATTTATGAACATCCCCGAACTACGTCAAAGATTACAAGCCCTCGAAGCCGAGCTCCAGAGTCCGGCCATTGCTTCTGATCCTGCGCGCTTGCGTTCCATTACCAAAGAATATCAGGAGAAGAAAACCATCGTCGAAGTGGCCAATGAAGTCGACCGTCTACAAGCCGAGATTGATCAGCTGACTGCTAGCCTCAAGACCGAAACTGATTTCGAGATGTTGACCATGACGCGAGAAGAGCTAGAACAACTTCAACCCCAACTCCTCAAAGCTCAGGACCAACTGCATGACTTAATCAATCCCGCCGACCCACTCGATACCAAAGACATTATCGTCGAAATCCGCCCAGGAGCTGGCGGAGACGAATCAGCACTCTTCGCCGCTGAACTGTACCGCATGTATGTCCGCTTCGCCGAGCGTCACGGCTGGTCCACACATGTCATTGCCGAGAATAGGACCGAGCTTGGTGGTTACAAAGAAATCATCTTCGAAGTTCACGGTAACAAAGTCTACAAAGATCTCAAATACGAATCCGGTGTTCATCGCGTTCAGCGCGTACCAGCGACCGAGAAAGCCGGCCGCGTCCACACCTCGACTGTCACTGTAGCAGTACTAGCTGAAGCTGAAGAAGCTGATATCGTCCTCAAACCGGAAGAACTCCGTATCGATACCTTCATGGCTGGTGGTCACGGTGGTCAATCGGTCAATACGACCTATTCGGCCGTGCGCGTCGTCCATATCCCGACCGGTATGATCGTTACCTGTCAGGATGAGAAGTCGCAGCAACAAAACCGACTCAAAGCCCTTCAAGTATTACGTACTCGTCTGATGGCAGCCGAACAAGAACGATTGCAACGCGAACGCTCCGAAGCGCGTAAAAGTCAGATCGGCACCGGCGATCGTAGTGAGAAGATCCGTACGTACAATTTCCCCCAAGACCGCTTGACCGATCATCGCATCAAATACAATGCCCACAACCTTCCGAGCATTATGGACGGTAATCTTGACGAACTAATCGCCGCGCTTCACGCCGCAGAACGAGCCGGCCAAACCGCCTAATATGGCCTCTTTACAAGCCGCTCTTTCGCAAGCGGCTTTGGTATTGGCTCCAGAACTTCAATCCGAAGCCGAATTACTTCTCGCGCACCTCTTGCAGACTGATAAAAGCTATATCTTGGCGCATCCTGAAACAGAACTGACTAACGAACAGCTCAGACACTTGTTACAACTTTGTCAGCGGCGAGCCAATGGCGAACCTCTCGCCTATATCACTGGCTATCAAGAATTCTATGGCCGGCGATTTAAAGTCTCTCCCAGCGTACTCATCCCCCGCCCCGACAGCGAGACATTAATCGAACAAGCCCTCAATGTCCTCCGCCGAGCACCCAGTACCGAGCACCCAGTACCGAGCACCCTCGATATTGGGACTGGCTCCGGCTGTTTGATCATTACTCTGGCTATGGAAACTAGTAATACCTATAGTTATACCGCCTGTGATATTTCAGCAGCAGCTTTGAAAATAGCTAAAGAAAATGCTACTAACCTCGGTGCAGATATCAATTTTATTCAATCAAATCTAACCCACAACCTACCACCTAATACCTACAACCTAATCACAGCTAACCTCCCCTACCTCACCGCCGAACAAATGAGCGAAGCCTCGATTCAATCTGAACCTGAACTAGCGCTCTACGGTGGTCACGATGGACTGCACTATTATCGTCAACTCTTACAACAACTACCGAAATTTACTAGCACTGGATCGGTTATTTTACTGGAAATCGACCCTGATCAAGCCACTCCTCTACAACAGGAAATCGCAGCTCATGGCTGGCAATCAACAGTAATCCAAGATTTATCCGGTAGAGATCGGGTGATCAAAATTGTAATTTAAAAGCTCCGCGGACTCGAATGTTTCGAGTGTGTCCGCGGAGCGTGTGTGACTAGGCTTTCTGTCGCTTGGTTTCAAGAATGAAGTTGACCCAAAGATCATACTGTCCAGATCCTGTCGGGACCAACGTCACGTCCGGATCAAAATCAAGACTTTCGATACCACCATCGAGCATGGGCTCCAGTCTAGCCTTGAGCAACTGACCCTGGTGATTGGCCATAGTCTTATCAATCACCGCAAGCGTGTAATTGAATCCAAAGGACGCAGCCACCAAAACCAAATCTTCTCTGGTTGAAAATTGCAGCCTTCTGACTGCCTGTCCCCGAAGCAAAAGGAAACTCTTGGTCAGTCGCTCGAGATCGACATAGTCGATTGAACAATTAAAGGCCACCGTAATCATATAATGTACCTCACTGGCTTTCAGCGTTATTCCGCCATCACACAGACCCTTTGGCTGGGAGGCCCTATAACCACTGAAAGATTAGACACCATATACCAGCAGCTCGATTCTGTCAATTATAACAGCCCGCAGGGATTTCCTACGGGCTGTGTTTTTATCCATCTTTTGTGGAAACGACGCGTGTCTGCTGCCGATCCAGTTCCGCGATCAATGGTCGCACTTCAGTCACGTGCTGATTAAGCAACACTTCAAGCTCTTCCGCTGATACCGTATGACAGGGTGTCAGCTCAGGTTGATCTTTGACTTCGGCCGTTGACTTCATTGCTTCCTCAGAGCTGACTCAAGCTTCTTGACCTTGGCCTTAAGCTTGCGTACTTCATCCGTGAGAGCACGTGTGCCAGGATTACGCATACGCTGTAGAGCATCGAAGTTTTCTTGATCTATCTTCTGCATTAAGGGCCGTGTCCTTGCTGCATGCTCAGCAAAAACCTGCTTAACATTGTCTTTGGTGAGAGCATCGAAGTCAATGCGCCCCTTGGTGGACCGCTTCCTTCCGACCTTATTCGCCATCTTCTTAGCTTGCTTCATGGACATGAGAGCCTCCTGAAAAGAGATACGAAAAATGTACCAATAACCCCTGCATTTAATCAGACATTATGGATTTGGGCAATCCCACCGCCATGCGGCGGGCGGGAATACAAAAACCGCCACGAAATTTCGCAGCGGTTTCTAAATGATGAGTTATGTATTTTCCCCTCTTCCCGAATAACTAATAACGTATAACTTTCTTCTTACTTCTTCTCTTCCTTCTTACCGTCTTTCTTTTCCTTATCAGCTTCAGCTGCAGGAACTTCTGGACCCTGTTTGACAGCTTCGGCCACGACAGTTTCTACTGGTCCTTCTGGAGCCTTCTCTTCCTTGACGTGCATGACAGAGACGATAGTCAATTCCGCTTCATCCAGAATCTTGACGCCAGACGGTAGGGCTAGATCAGCAATCGAGATAGAATCACCAACCTGCTTCAAGCTGGTCAGATCAACGATCAATTCATGAGGCAAATCCTTAGGCAAACATTCAACGCGGACATGATCCGTATTGGTCACCAGGTTAGCACCTGATTCTTTGACTGCTGGAGATTCACCGACGAAGGTCAGTTTGACTTCAGCCTTAACCTCTTCATCCATACGGATGCGATGTAAGTCGAAGTGAATAATGGTATCCTTGACTGGATCATACTGTACGTCCTTAATAAGGACGCTGAAGTTTTCGTTACCTGGAATTTCCATGGTAACTAGGCTGCTCTCACCAGCTTGTTTGACCAAGCGGCTGAAGGCCAAATATTCAACAGTAACATTTATTGGTTCCAATCCGCTGCCATAGATAATGCCAGGGATTTTACTAGCGCCACGGATCTCATTGAGGGCCGCTGGAGTACTAGTCACACGTTTTTCTGCCTTTAATGTATATTGCATAATAGTAGGTTTAGGCCACTATTTAATCATAGTTTGGATTGTAAGTCAAGATGGGACGGTGCTGGGTACTGGCGGCTCGGTACTCGGTACTAGCAGATCGGTGCTGGGTGCTCGGTACTCGGTACTAGGTACCTGGGTCGATTTTAGAATCTTCCGAGCCCCGAGTAGCGAGTGACGAGCACCTTCCCTAACTTCTATTCTCCGCCGCCATATTATTGGCCATAGCCAGAGCTATCAGGATAGCGATCATCGAGCTTCCTCCAGCACTAAGAAAAGGCAAAGGAATACCAGTAACCGGCGCGATGCCCATATTCATACCAACATTGATAAAAATCTGGACGAGAAGTACTGCTCCCAACCCCAGACAATAATAGGCTGCATAATTATCTCGTGTCTTATTGGCAATCACCGTCAGCCGGTACAAAATAGCCGAGTAAGCCAGTAAAATAAGCAGCACTCCGACGAAACCAAATTCCTCACTGATAACAGCGAAGATAAAATCCGTTTCCGGTTCGGGCAAGAAATGCAGCTGACTCTGTGAGCCCAGAGCATAGCCCCGACCGATCAGCTGACCAGAACCAACAGCAATCACTGACTGACGAACATTATACCCACGATCCAGCGGATCCGACTGCGGATTGACGAAGGTTAAGATACGCTCCTTCTGATACGGATGGAGCACCCAGAGCCAGCTAGCCAGAGCGACGACCACGAAAGCGATGAAAATAGTGGCGATATGCAATTTACGGACACCCACGATCAGTAACATCAAGATCCAACTAGCCACGATAACCATCGACGACCCCAGATCAGGCTGTAACAAAATTAAGCCAACGATAAACATCACGCTAGCTCCGCTGATCAAGATATGTCGCCAGAGGAAAAATTCTCGTGCGTACTGACTGAAATATTTAGCTAAGAAAATTACCACCGCCACTTTGGCAAATTCTACTGGTTGTAAACCAAAGCCTGCGATTTGCAGCCAACCAGTCGTTCCATTAATCGTACGACCAAAGAGTATAACCAAAATTAAGACAAAGGCGAAAAACCAGTAGATTAGTTTGCTAAATGTCTGCCAGATCCGGTGATTCATTGTCGCTACCGCGGCGTATAAGATCAGACCAACGACAGCGAAAAGAAGCTGCTTCTTGAACAGTAGGTACTGACTTGCTGGATCATTGAGACCGAAACTAAACATCATCAACAAGCCAAACACTAATAAAAACAAGACTGCAGATGTCAGCAGCCAATCAAATTTACGCGCTAGAGTCGACCAACGATACATAAGACTACTGTAGCCGAAGGCTCCCTGCTCGTCAACGAGTTGTCGGTACTGGTCGGTCCGGTGTAGCTGGCGCAGTCACATCCGGCTGATACCAATTGGTAGGATCAAAAACATCACTAATCGGCACCACTTCAATCTGATCGGGACGACCAACATCGGCCGACAAACCAACATCGTATCGTTGGGAGATACCGTACAGTACATTACGGGCAGTATATTCGGTGACTTGATCTACTCGACCAGCTGTACGCAAAATTATCTGCCAGGTCACCTGTCGCAGATTGTTACCGGTATTATTAACCGCTTCCCAAGTCACCCGCGGCACCACGGTCGTGCCAGCACCAGTACCATCACCAGAGACGGTACGTGACTGAAATTGTGGTTCGCTGGGATAGAGCCACCAAGAAGTAGCATCGCCGGCGACGTGTCTCCATTGCACCTTAACCAGACGAACCGAATCAATGGAATCGAGTGTTGTCGAGGCTGTCAGGCCTAAGTAGGTCAAGAGTCGCTTCTGACCAGGTGCCATAACCGTCGAGCCTTCGGCTACAACCGTATCATTCTTGATAAACTGATAGGTCAAGGCTTGCAAACCCCAGTTAGTATTGGGGTTGGATACTTCGGCTGCCAAGTCATAGCGATTATTGCCGCGCGACCAGACATAGGATGTACCGACAGTTAGTGGTTGCGGTGCTTCTTGTTGGTGAACGCTAGCCCAATCAGTATCCGACTGCCACAACTGGCTCATTGACTTGTTATAACTATCGAGCTGCGAGAAATAACTAAACATACCATTAGCAGCAAAGAGTAACGACAGGGCAGCGATGAGAAATAAAATACTCAATGTCGCCCAGCGAATACGTAACTTATGCCGCGCCAAAAGTAAAGCACGATTCAATTGTTGGTCTGTAATCGTCTGTGGCATGACTATAGTATAACATAAAACGGGACTTGGGGCTGGGTACTCGTTACTCGTTACTTGGGACTCGGAAGAGAAGAATTCGGTATCCGCGATCCGGAACTCAAATAGCGGGTAACGATTTCCGAGTACTGAGCCGCGAGCACCCAGTATCGAGTACCGAGCCGCTAGTACCGAGTACCCCTCCTCCTCTTCTTCCTTATTTCCTATCCTGTGCTATAATTGAGTTGAACTATGAACATCAACTCCACTCAAGATATTTTCTGGTTAGCGCTTTCGATCTGCGCCTTGGCCCTGACCTTCTTCATGTGTTGGATGATGTTCTACGTCGTCAATTTCTTGCGCAAGACCAGCCGTATCGTCAACCGTGTCGAAGCTATCACCGGATCGATCCATGAGGCTACTCAAGCACTTCGTCGCAAGACCGAAGACCTCGCTACCTATATCCCCTTGATTATCCGTGGTGGCGCCGAATTGAAATCTGTCATCGAACGTTTCGCCGATAAGAAATCTTCCAAGCGTGGCAAGCGTCAGTCAGAAGAAAAAGAAAAATAAAATTAGATCTTCATAATTTCCAGCTCATTCATAGCCGGATTTTTCGTCTTTACTTTATATTCATACAGTGAATATAAAGTAAAGACGAACCCGCCGTAGTTTCTGAACGAAGGCGGGTAGCTGGAATATCACTAAATTTATCTAGACCTGGATAGCGGATAGCGGACCCCGGATCCCAATTTGACACTTCATATTCTTCCGAGTACCCAGTGACTAGTACCTAGTACCATGCTATAACAACTTCATCTCCATGGACTTCACTCACTTACACGTTCACTCACACTATAGTTTGCTCGACGGTCTCGGTAAGATCGACCAGCTCGTCAATCAGGCCAAAGATTTGGGCATGACAGCTTTGGCTTTGACTGACCACGGCGTCATGTATGGAGCTATCGAGTTCTATCAGAAATGTCAGAAAGCTGGCATCAAGCCTATCATTGGTATGGAAGCTTATCTGAGCAACGAGTTGATCACCGACCAGCCAAGCAAAGAACGACCGTATCACCTGACACTACTGGCTAAGAACAAAACTGGTTACAAAAACCTCTTGCAACTTACTTCGATTGCCCATCTCCAAGGCTTCTACTATAAACCACGCATTGACTGGTCGCTGCTAGAGAAGTATTCCGAGGGCATCATCGCCTTGTCAGGCTGTCTCAATGGACCGATCGCTAAGCATTTGGCTCAAGGCGACCACAAAACAGCCGAAGCCAATCTGCAACGACTGATGGCTATCTTCGGGCCAGATAATTTCTATCTCGAATTACAGAACCGTGTCTCTATCCCCGAGCAGAGCTTGGTCAATGGTGAACTCATCAAGTTGGGAAAGAAACATTCATTACCCCTAGTCGCCACCAACGATGTTCATTATGTCCGTTCCGAAGACTCGTTGGCTCACGATATTCTCATCTGTCTCCAAACCAAGGTGAAAATTACTGACAAAGATCGCCTGAGTTATATTGGCGAAGATTATTCTTTGCTTTCGGCCAACGACATGGCAGCCAATTTCAGCGAGATACCAGAAGCTATCAGTAATACCATGGTCATCGCCGAACGCTGTAATCTAGAGATTGAGTTGGGCAAAATCAATTTGCCTCAATTTGATGTACCCAATGGCTTAACGGCCGAGGAATATCTACGCCAGCTGGCCTACGAAGGCCTACCTCGTCGCTACCAAACGACCTATGAAGCAGCGCCCCAAGAACTCAAAGATCGACTTGATTATGAATTAGATATTATTTCCAAAACTGGCTTTGCTGCCTACTTCTTGATCGTGCAAGACTTCGTCAATTGGGCCAAACAAAATGGTATCGTCACGGGACCAGGTCGCGGTAGCGCTGCCGGTAGTATTGTTTCCTACTTACTCAATATTACCAACGTTGATCCGATCACGTACAAATTGTTGTTCGAACGTTTCCTCAATCCCGAGCGTGTCTCCATGCCTGATATTGATATGGATTTCGCTGACGCTCGTCGAGCTGATGTCTTGCATTATGTTGAAGGTAAATATGGTCATGATCGTGTGGCCCAGATCATCACCTTCGGTACCATGGCGGCCCGGGCTGCTATCCGTGACGTTGGTCGGGTACTCAATTATGGCTATGGCTACTGCGATCGCATCGCCAAGATGATCCCGCTGATGAGCAATCTTACCGACGCCCTGGACAAAGTCAAAGAACTACAAGAAGTCTACGCTGAAGACGAACAAGCCAGACGCTTGATCGATGCTGCCAAACAATTGGAAGGTGTAGCACGTCACGCTTCAACCCACGCCTGCGCAGTGCTGATTACCAAAGAAGCGCTGGTCAATAACGTACCGCTGCAACTCTCCAGCTCTGACGATACCGCCATCATCTCTCAGTACTCGATGCATCCCGTCGAAGATCTGGGCTTATTGAAGATGGATTTCTTGGGACTGAAAAATCTCACCATTTTAGAAAACGCTCTTAATATCATTCGCGCTACTACCGGCCACGATATCAAGCTTGATGCCATTCCGCTCGATGACAAAGCCACTTTTCAACTCTTTCAACGTGGCGAGACGCGCGGCATCTTCCAGATGGAATCCAGTGGCATGACGCGCTATCTCAAGAAGCTTAAACCCAGTTCGATCGAAGATATTATTGCTATGATCTCGCTCTATCGTCCTGGTCCAATGGAATTCATCGACGAATATATCGGTGGCAAACACGGAACCAAGAAAATCACCTACCTCCATCCCGAGTTAGAGCCCATCCTGGCCAATACCTACGGCATCGCTGTCTATCAAGAACAGATTATGGAAATCGCTCGTAAGCTGGCTGGCTTTAGCTATGGGCAAGCCGACATCTTGCGCAAAGCTGTAGGTAAGAAGATTAAGAAATTACTTGACGAGCAAGAAGAATTGATGGTCAAAGGTATGGTGGGCAATAATATTCCGGCTGAAACAGCCAAAAAGATCTGGGATTTCATCGTGCCTTTTGCTCGCTATGGTTTCAACCGTTCACACGCCGCTTCCTATGCCATGATTTCCTTCCACACCGCTTTCTTGAAAGCCCATTTCCCCGCCCAATTCATGGCTGCCCTGCTCACAGCTGACCTCAATGACATTGAAACCGTCGCCAAAGAAGTAGCTGACTGCTCGGCCATGGGTCTGACCGTCTTGGCACCGGATGTTAACGAGAGCTTCACTACCTTTTCGGTAGTCATGAATCCTGACAATCCCAAAGAGCGACCGACGACCATTCGCTTCGGGTTAAGCGCTATCAAGAACGTGGGGGAACATATCAGCCGAGCTATCGTCAAAGAACGCAAAGCCAACGGTGCATTTAAAAACCTCGAAGACTTCCTCCAACGGATTACTGACAAAGATTTGAATAAGAAATCACTCGAGAGCCTGATCAAGGCTGGAGCTTTCGATGCTCATGGTGAACGCGGTCAAATGTTAGCCAATCTCGATACACTCTTATCATTTAACAAGAAGAGCCAGAACGACAGCAAAATCGGCATTACCAATCTTTTCGCCGATCTGCCGATCAAAGTAGCGCAACATCTCAAGCTAGAAACGGCATCGCCGACTGACAATTGGCAACGACTCGCCTGGGAGAAAGAACTCCTCGGCCTCTATATTAGTGATCATCCCTTTAAACCCTATCTCGTCTGGCTCAAAGGCTCGATCACGCCATTACGAGAATTGAAACGCCACGACGGTGAGACCTTAACTGTCGCTGGTGTTGTTACTAACGTGCATAAAGTAATTACCAAAGCTGGCGACCCAATGCTCTTCGTAACCATTGAAGATAGCACTGCTTCACCAGAAGTAATTATCTTCCCCAAATTATTACAGACCACCTCGCTTATCTGGCGCCCCAGCGCCTTAGTCATGGTCAAAGGCAAGGTCTCGGACAAAGACGGCTCGCCCAAGATTATTGCCGACAGCGTCTCTGAGCTGACCGATGAGACGATGAAACGCTATCAGAAATCGGCGCTGCGTGATTATCGACTATGGCTTACTCTGCCAGCCGGATTTGCCAAAGATAATTTGCCTACTATTAAAGAGCTGTGTGACAAACATCAGGGCCCTATCCCTGTCTATCTCGTCATTCAAAACCATGAAGTACGGAAAGTAAAGACGAACTTGCACGTGACGGCCAGTAATGAACTGCAACAAGCGCTGGAAAAGATACTCGGTGCTGGGTGCTGGGTGCTTGAGGAACGGGAATAAGTAACGTTATTATTAGCAATACTAGGTGCTTATCTGGTTAATAAAAAAGCTACGGAACTTTTCCGTAGCTTGCCTTACATCCGAAAGGACTTATCATTAGCCTTGTGTCACTCTCCACTCATTCATCAGCTCATCGAGTCGCAAACGCAGCGCCGCAATACGCTTGACATCTTCCACTGATGGCGGATGGGTTACCTCGTTTTCCGCATTGGCAATTTCCTGCTCCAGTCGCGCTATCGAAGGCGGGCGTTCACCATGTTCTGCCAGATCAATGACACGACGTACACGCGAAGCGTTTACCCGTTTGCGAGTGATGGACATAGCATCTCTCCTTTCACAACTGGTCGAGAGTCAAGGAACGTAATGCCTCATATGTACACCGAAACTACTATTTTGTCAATCAGTTATTTCGTGGACAATAACGCTACCTTTAGCCTATAATAAGCCTATGAACTTACGAGGAAATCTCTATAGTCGCATCGCCACGGTTTTCATGATCATCACGATTGCCGTGATTGGCTTTATTGTCCATATTACGCTGGCCACCGCCACTATTCATGTACCGGCTAAAGAAGAGAACTTCGTCGTGGAAGCACCGGTTCAAATCGCCAAAGAAGCCGGTCCTGAAACGTTGTACGGTGAAACAGTTTCTGTCGATCTGGAACAACAGCAGATCTTTCCTGTCTCCGGTAAATTGGTGACCAGTGACAGTGCGGTTATCAATGTTACGCTACGCAACACAACCACCAAACCCCAACCTCTGGTCAAAACAACTCGTCTGATGAGTAGCGATGGTAAAATATTTCGCTTAACCGATAGCGTAAGCGTGCCCGCCAATGGCACTGTCGGCGCCACGGCCTTAGCCGATAAACCAGGCCAAGAGTATCAAGTACCAGCTGGTAAATTTACTATCCCTGGATTAGCAGCTAGTCTCCAAGATCAAATCTACGGTCAGACTGACAAACCATCATCTTTTGAACTTCCTGAAGCTCTCACCTTATCGGCGACCGATATCGATCAAGCTCGCAGTGCCTTACTCGAAACGATGAAGAAAGCAGCCGTGGAACAGATCAAAGCCAAATTAACCTCATCACTCGACGTAGTACCCGAACATATCGCAGCCACTGTCATCAGCGAACAGACCGATCCTGCTCTCGGCACCAAGACACAACAGTTCACCTACCAGGTTAAGGCCACCTTCGCCATCATGGTATTTGATCATGACCAGCTCGTAACTCTAGCCAAAACAAAACTGAAAGATAAACTACCGTCTAATGCCAGTCTGGTACAGATTAAGACTGACAGTTTCGCTTATACCCTTAGTGATTTCACTACTTCGACTGCTTCTGCCATTGCCAAAGTACATCTCGAAGCTACTATCGCTACCAGTGAAGTAGGCAAAGATCTGATTAACCCCAGCGCTGTCGCTGGCAAAACGCCGGATGAAGCTCGTGACTATTTCCAACAACAGGGTTTGCCCAATGTAACAATTAGCCTCTCACCGTTCTGGGTGCGACACATTCCCCGATTGACTGATCATATTAAGATTGAGTTGGGAAAGTAACGCAACGGTACTGGGTACTCGGTGCTTGGTACTATCAGCTCGTTACTCGTTCAATGCTAAATGCTATCCGGAATCCGGATAGCATTTTCGAGTACCTAGTAGCGGGTCCCAAATTCTTCTCTTCCAAGTCCCGAGTTACGAGCCCCGAGTACCGCATGCCTTATTCAATCTCCTCTAACTTGGTCTCGACCATGCGTTCGGCTGCTACCAGATCATCTTTGAGTTGTAATAATATACGCACCTCTTCTGGTGTCAGTGGACGTTGACTCTGGGTTCTCTCTAATAATTCAATGTTCTCACGTAAATGACCGTGCAATCCGTCAAATACTGAATGAATATAACTCTCCGTCGCCCGTACATTCTTATGTACTCGTTTACGGTAACGTACCAGACGATACCAGAGACCCCAGATTATACCGAGTATTACCGCCAGCAAGCCAATAATAGCAAATACATTGGTCACATAGTAGTTAACTGCTGTCGATCCTACCGGCAGAAGCGTGCGCTCTTTAGAAATAATTGTCAGAGGCTCGCTAGCGGCTGTCTGACGACCATCAGTATATTGAGCTGTCACTTTGACCGTATAGGTACCTGGTGTCAACGTTGAAGGCCATTGTAGGCTAAAATAACCAAATTTCACGCTTCGTGTAGTCTCGCTCGTAGTCTGTCCAGCGGGATTGGTGAGCAATACGGTAACTTGCGTCTCTGGATAGGTATAGCCTTCGATAGTAAACCTATCCACATTGGCCATTATTTCACTGGGATATTTACTGATGCTCGGCGCTTCTAGTCCTTTAACGATAAAGGTTTCTTGAGCCTCACTATAATTACCAGCCAAATCATAAGCGCGCACCTTGATCGTATGGGTGCCTGGATCTTGCTCAACGATGTTGTAGGGTCCTTGTTTGACCTCATCAACGGTTACACGCTGACTAACACCATCGATAGTTACTTCATAATAGGCAATACCCGACATATCATCGGCCGAAGCAACAATTACACTCGGGCGATTATCTTCTGATTCCTTACCACGAGGAAATTGGATAGTGACGGGAGTTGGATACTTGGTATCGATCAGGAAACGGTAATGCGTAGTGGCACCCCAGGTGCCCTGCTTGGTTCTAAATTTGAGATGCAAGTAATGAGCACCATCGGCGTATTTGTCCAGCTGCCATTCGGTTTTAATAGTTTGCGCTTTGCTCGGAGGTACAGTATCCGCCTTGTCATCTACCACCAGTGACATAGCGTCGATGGTACTCGGCACTGTCCAAGCAAATTTGACGGTAGACAGATTATACCAACTCGACTGACTAAGGTGAGTCGACGACGTTATTACGGGAGTGGTAGGCTCGATAGTCTTTTTCTCTCCCACCGGTGGCGGTGGCGCAGCTGGATCGGTTAGTGTCAACTTGGAGCCGCTCACACCCGTCAATATATTGGTTCCTTTGCCGTCATTGGCCAAGACCGCAGCGCTTGTAAGTCCTAGCGAAGCCGCTGAACGCGCTTTGACCTTGAAAGTAATGGTAATGATCTTGCCGTTGGATCCTGTGAATCCAGGGTTCAGCACGATGCCTTCGAAATTAACAGTTCCTCCGGCATTAGAGAAAGACGGTTCCTGCACCCACAGGTTGAGTATCGATCCTGTTTTGGAGATACTACTGACTTCTAGCGAAGCCGTAGGAAAAGTGACAACACCCGACACAGAGTTCATCGCCCGATCAGCACTCGATACCGAGACCGTGACAGCAAATGTCTGATTAACTGCATAACTACCAGAGCCAGGGCTAAGCTGCAACGACGCAGCTCGAACGACAGAAACACGAGCTAACATGACGATAGCTACGATGATGAATATTTTGCAAAAGCGTGAGAAATTATGCATGGTGTCGACGTCGATAAGCGAAAAATAATGCCAGCGCTACAAACACTATAAGTATAATATAGATTCTGAAATCAGAATACCAGGAAGGCGCATGTAAAGGTGCTATAATCTCCTGTCGCACATTACCTTCGTGGTCAAAAGCACGAACATAGATCGAACTGGTGAGTGATTGATCCTGCAAACGGTAAGGCGATTCGACCCGTTGCCACTTCTTGGGGTCTAGATATCCAGTTCGGCTTTCTTGTATCTCCCAATAATCCATGCCTGATGATTTGTCCTGCGTGGTAAAAGCTACGAACCAATCGTTATTGAACATATAGTGATTACGTCCAATCTCTGGTTTAAATGATTCCGGCGCTTCTCGATCGTCACTATAGGGAACCGCCGTAGACGGTGAGATGGTAATATCACCATTGACCGACAAAGTCAGCGCGGTAGAAGCCAGAGTCAATTGAGTACCTTTACCGTCATTGGAAAGGGCCTTGGTGCTTATCGTCTGCCAAATAGAGTCTCCGGCGGTATCACCTTGCACCAAGACAGCGAACAGGGCTCCTTGCTTACCGTGATAACCGCCGGGGATTATTCCCGAGAAGCGTATGCTATTACCGACAATTTTGGGGTATTCCAGCCAATAGCTGACCAGCGAATTACTATCGACAACGGATAATAATTTCAGACTACTACCAGTGACAGTAATCGTACCCTCGATAGCATTGATATCTTGACCTTCAGAGTCTAGTATCAGCGTTACCACCTGCTTCTGTTGCAAGGCAATCGTGGCAGCATCACTGGCAAATCGTAGACTGGTGGCTGTCACCATTCCCGGCAGAAGGCAGATACTTATCATGAATAAAACAATAGTAATCTTTCTCATATTATCCAGTCCAATAGTAAGCCATAATACTAAAATCTATCAGATCAATCTTGTTATCGCCATTAAGATCGTATTCAGGCGGCGGATCAGGACGTCGATACCAGTAAGCAGCCACCGAAAAATCCACAATATTAATACGATCATCGCCGTTAAAATCTACCTTAGACGCTTCCTTAGGTAAGGGCGCGCTATTCTTACTGCCGACGAGGAAATTCACCGGATTACTCTGAAAACTAACATCACCACCAATTACCGTGCGTGACTGCGTCGTGTGCTGACCTGTTTCCAAAGGAGCAGTATCAAACTTATAGAGATAAACACCGTTATCATCAGAGTTAGCAGTCACCAGATACTCCTGATCGCTATGGATGGCGATACGGACATCGCTCGCAGGAGTAGTCAAACCAAAAATGGTAATAGGGTCACCCTGCTTAACCTCGCTCTTATCGACGTTGATACTAGGCGATAAGAAAATTCCTGTAATATTGGTAATAGCGCCCGAAGTGATGTACAACGGAAACGAATACAGCGCCGATCGGTTTCCTTGACCATCCTCTGCTTGCACACCGAAAAGGAAATTACCAGTAGTTAGATTGGTGAGAGCAACATAAAAATTAGCATCAGGACCAGCGATCGTGGTAACCGCTATTTGTCCGTCTTTGAGTATCGTCACCTTACTAGCTGGATAGGCTCGACCAGAAATCGTCACTGATGTAACAGGTGGCAACACTGGACCGACTCCACCGCCCCCGCCTCCTCCCGATGAACCTCCTCCACCACCAGAACAACCGGACGATGGACAAACCGTAGCGGTCAACTCGACCGTACTATCAGTTGATACATCAGTAGCATAAACTACTCCCGTCAGCAGGAGTAGCCAAAAAGCTGCTAAAATTATCCTATCCCCACTCTTAAATAACGCGCCAAAAAAGTTCATGTATCATCGGCTTCTACCTACACGAGCACGGCTGATAATCCATCGATTGTACCGTTTGATACCGAACGTAAAGAACCACAGTATGAATAGTACGATCGCTACGATGACTGACAATAATTGCCACGGCACGATCCAGAAATGAATTTCCCTAGAAATATTTTGCACAACAGTATCGCCGTAAGTCAAATGCAAGCTGGCAGTATAATAACCAAAATGCCAACTCTGCATCTGTCGCGTCAAAGTAGCTCCAAATGAACGACTATCACTATCTTTGAGTTGCGTTCCCCAAGGAATCTCAAACCGTCTAACACTAGAAGGTAATACATTGCCTTGAGAAGGATTAGCGTCCAATTGTACTGTTTGCATACCCAGCATATTCTTGACAATAATCTGACCAGCTGGCTTGACGCGATCAGCACCATCGTCTCTGAAACGATAATAAAAATTCAATGGCAAGCCGGTGTAGACTTGTTTCTTATCTTGGAGATTGAATTCTATTATGCCGCCCGCTTCTTTGATCGGGCCTGATACTTTGAGCAAAATCAACAAACCGACACGACCGCCGATACTGACTTTGACACCACCAGAAGTGTCTGGCGGAGTCGTACCCAAGAAAATAGCAGCGAAGTAACCTCCAGGATCAGCACTGGCAGGAATAGTAATACTAAACGGAATGGTTTTGCGTTCTTGGGACTTGAGGCTAATCTCACGCGACGCATCAATCCAACTTGCCAATCCGTCACGACCAGGGGTGAAATTGGGGGTGCCAGATTCACCTTGAGCTTCGAAGTTCTCAAATGAAGCATAGTAGGTAGTGTCACTCGGCTGATCATTGACGATCATAAACTCGCCATGCACAGTAGTGCCTCTATCGCCCGTAATCTCTAAGCGCACTGGCGAAATAGTAATGGCCTGCGCAGTATTGATACCAGACCCTACTGCTACTATCAGCATTAAAATAATAGCCAGCGAAACACTAAAGCGTCTGGCTATTAGGGCAAAGTTGAGAGGGTAAATTGACATCAGAAACTAAATCTAAACAGCATTAAAAGGTAGCAGTGGTAGTGTACGTAAGCGTCGTAGTATAGCTACCAGCTTCAGTATCACTGGCAATATTGGCCAAGTAACGAAGAGAATAGGTGGTAGTTTGAGACGAATTACCTGAAGCAGCAACCTCAGCAGCTGTACTAGCTGTACCAGTATAAGCAAAACCCGAAGCAGCATATGGAGCTGTCACCGAACCAGCACCACCTGAAGCAGTTGCTCGGAGACCAAATTGTTCTGAACCTGGACTAGAAGCTGTATTAGATCCCAAAGCAGTGATCGTGGGCACGCCAGATGATAATGTAGCGCCCTTAACCGTCAAAGCATAGCCGCTAACAGCATTAGTGGCTACGGCAATAGTATGAGCTTCTGTTTCTGATGTTGTCCCAGTAGTGTCGCCAGTAGCATAACGGGCGTTGGCAGTGGTCAAAGTACCGAAACCAATAGAATTATCACTGATAGTGAAGCTCAATGTCTGGTTAACTGTGGCCGAGATAGCTACCTGATCATCAGTCACCAAATAAACCGTAATGGTACCTGTATCTCCAAATCCACCATTAATAGTGATCGAATACTGGGTGGCCGCTGAAGATCCATTTACAGAATTGGTATTGTCATAGGTGATGATTATCTTATCACTAGCAGCCACCGTGGCTGCCCCGATACCATCTGTAGGAGCGGTAAGAGTAAGGATACGATTCTGCGTCCCAGAGAAGACAGCTCCCCAAGCAGTGGCTGAAGGCGAAGCGGCTAGTGTTTCTGTTGATTCGGCACCAGTAGAAGCGCCATGAGTGAAGGTAACAGATCCGATGGTTTTGGACGTAAAATTAAAGTCCGACGGAAAAGTAATGACGATAGTATCGGTATTATCAGAGGCTCCTGTCGGGGTAGTGAATTTGATGACGTGACTCGAAGCAGTACTAATCTTGGAGCTAGACATCGTATCTGATAGCGCCGTCAGCGAGGCTGCCTGAGCAACCGGCACAATCCACGATAAGGTAAAGAAAGAAACCATACTAATCGTCAAGAGAGCGCTGATGGTTTTCCGAGGGTTAAATTTGAACATTCTCATAGGGTTGTTAACAATAATATACTTAATGTAAGTTTAGCATATCTTGGCCAAATTCCCAAGGTCAGTAATTTCCCGTCACGCTGTAAGTTAATGTCGCGCTGTAGCTTCCGGGTTCGGTACCGACCCCGATGTTACCTAGGTATCTAAATGAATAGGTGGTATCAGCGCTAGTGCCACTAGAGGAAGCCACTTGGCTAGCGGTAGTAGCGTCAGCAGCATAAGCAAAGCCGGAAGCAGCATAAGGCGCTGTAACTGAGCCAGAACCACCAGAAGCCGTCATACGCAAGCCAAATTGCTCACTTCCCGCTGAAGGTGCCGTATTGATACCGCCGATAGCATCGATAGAATTCCCGCCTGACGTCAAGGCCGCTCCTTTAACTGTAATAATATAGCCATTCGTTCCGGTGACAGCAGCCACCATCTGATGCGCTTCGACTTCGGTTCCTGATCCATTAGTATCACCAGTGGCATAGGTAGAGGCACCGGAAGTTAACGCTCCAAATCCGACAGAATTATCGGATAGAGAGAAACTCAAACTCTGACTAACACCACCGGCTAGCGTAACTTCAGGGTATTGTGTGTAGGCATAATTGGTGGTTGAGCCGGCGTTAGTCAGGCGGAAACAATAGGTGCCACCATCTGTGGCGGCTGACAAAGCCTGGACACTAAATTCCATTTCAATGAAGGAATCGCTAGGTACCGACACAGAAGCTACTTGACTGGAAGTATCTTTGACACCGGCATTACTGGTGATAAATGTATGATTGCCATCGCTCACACCGCCAGAACCGGTGCTTATATTGGTAGTATCATTGCCATCCGTTAGGTTAGAAGAATTGGCCATATCCCAATCGCCTGCTCCAGCACCAACATCAGTCCAGCTGCTAATGGCTGAACACGTGGTGGATAATAATCCGTACTCAAGGCGAAACTGTTGAGCCGAATAATCTTTGACCGTGCCACCATTATTGGAAATCTCTAATCTCAATCGTCTGATCGTGCTTTTGGCTAAGCCCGTAATACCAGTGTCTTGTGTGCCGCTAGTAGCCGAAGTGGCCGTAGTCTCACTACCATCATCGTTACGCCAGTGATAGTGTAGCTGTTCATAGGATGGTTTGATGGGGCGGAGTAGAAACTTCAAGATACCAGCCAAGTCGATAAAATTGGTGGAAGGCGCACGATAGTCAGCCGTCTGGCCGCCAGCGCTGCGTACCTGAAAATTGGCAGAATTAGAATTGCCTGAAATGCTTTGAATCTGTTGGGTAATGGTAAAGTTAGCCGAATTGGAATAATAAGCATCCACTGGTGTGCGTTGGCACAACAGGATGACGACTAAGCTCAAAGCTAATACTACCTTCCAAGATTTCACTTATTCTGTTTGATTACTTGCATTACTTGCGAATTAACACCGACCTGCTCCCAATAGACTACATGATCACGATCAATATAGATGAAATTCTCTGGCTGTGATATTTCGCTACTACCGCGTTTCACTAGGTTGGTCGTAGCCTGATCCCCCACTTGCACAGATTGTAAATAATAGACGTCAGTCATTTTGATCGTCTCGAGTCCAACACTGCGAAGATGCCCATAGAGCGTCTGATTGTTGTCCAGATACACTGCATAATAGTTATTGGACGTTACAGCTTGAGCGATCCAGAACCTCGTGACCAAAGTCGGTCCCCAGAACCAAAGGGCAATTGCCAAAAAAGGCAAGATCCAAACCATACGTTGCTGACTATTTTTTCGTTTAAACCAATCTATCATCATACAGATACATTTAATTTTTAGTCTCGCTTTATACTTTATACTTTATACTTAATACTATCTTAGTAGGGATTAAACCACGTTCCTTCATCTCTCTGATCTGCCCGCACTACATAGTATTGATCTGAACTAGTAGCAATAGTATCAACGGTAATCAGATGTTCGAATTCTTGATTGACACAAGGGTGCGCCTGATTATAGATAAAGCGCGTAGCATCCTGACGATAATCAGTACTGGCAGGATATACGACCACTGTATAATACTTCTCGTGACAATTGCCGCGTACCGTCCAGCCGCGTGCCAATAGCGCACCACTGACATGAGCGAAAGTTTCCGGTGCTGGCCAAGTAGAGCGATTGATATCAGCCGAATCTGGCGCTTCGGTCTTATCACCACGAGCAAACGATGAGGCCTCCAGCTTAATGAATGTAGGCTTTAATGCTTGAGCCTGTGGCCAATGACTGAAAGCTTGCCAAGCCAAGATAGCTGCCAAGAGCAGTAATATGAAGGCCAAAATTAATATTCGTATCACTCGTCGCTCCATAGGTTAGAAATTATCCTTAATCACCTTAAGCTCGGTTACTATGTCGGACACAGCATTGAAGTAGTGTTGCTGAGCAAACCTTCTCGCTTCTTCTGATTTCTTATCCCAAGGATCATTGAAGTATAGCAGCATATTGGTCACCTCGAAGTTACAGTTAATATTATAGTGATCCAGTCCGTTGGCCTTGAGCCAGTCTTTCTGATAATACAGCCAAGTGGCTTCGGAAATGGCTCGTGTATGCGTCGGATCCTGCCAAGCTCGAATAGAAGTATAATAGGGAGCTAAGAAAGTAACTTTGGCTCCATGCTGGCAAATACGCCAAATCTCATTCATGAATTTCACCAAATCTTTGGTATGTTCGATGTAGTGACTGCAGTACACCTCCTCCACCGAATTATCCTTAAACGGCTTCCAAGGAAACTGCTCCAAATCCCAGACAAAATCAACCTCCGGTCCAGCGGCGATATCCACTCCTTTGAAACCTTTTTGTTTTCGTTGTCCGCAGGCGACATCAAGTTTTATTCCCATACTAATTACTAATTACATAATCGTAAACCTGTCTGGAAATATCTGCCATAAAAACGTCTGCTTGTTTTTCGGATAAACCTTCAGTACCGATACAAAGTAAATAGTGACGATTTGGAGCGTAAACTATACCACAATCTGAGTAGGTATTATCCGCGCCACCGACACCAATCTTATGTGACACAGAAATGTCATCTGGCACCCCAGCATCAATTTCATCTGAAAATGATGTCTGGGTCAAATGCTCTAATATTGCCTGAGAATGCTCAATATTAATATAGGTGGCGTTATACAAAGCTACAAACATATTAGATAGAACCTTCAGACTGATTTTGGTGTAATTTTGATCTGGTGTTACATTATCACCGTTCGATAGCGCCGGTAGAAAATCCCAACCCAAATTAACATAAACGTCTTGTAAGGGATCCATAATACCAACTTTAGTAAATATACTGGTGATAGCATTTTTGGCAGTATTATCAGATTGACGTAGCATAATACTGACTAACTCGTCCATAGTATACTCCTGACCAACACCAACTTTATATAAGTCACCAAAATTGCTATCCAAATCCGACTCCGACAAGGCATACTTAGTATCAAGAGACAATCTACCGTCTTCCACTGCTTTATACACAGCCATAGCCAACGGAACTTTGACTAAACTAGCGGCAGTAAACTCTTCACGTTCATTAATACCGATCCAAGAACCATTGTTTAAATAGTTAAAATAAACATACACAGGACTTTTCTGGCTAGCCGTACTGGCACGCAGTTTATCCCGCAAAGCCGAAAAATCAATGATGTAATGCTTGCCAATCTCCATTACCTTCGCCGGATTGACATAAGGGTTAACTTTGACATCATTTTCTCTAACTACGCTACCCCTCTCATTAGTAACATCCGTATTTATAGCCGCCCGATTCTGATTGTTGTGCCATAGATAGACACCAAAAATAACTACAACTATGAGGGTTACCACGCCAGAATAAACTTTCATCATCATACTTCAAATGTTTTTAATAATTACCAAACAACGTCCTGCTCCACGTCATAATGACCTACCTTAACGCGAGTATCACAAGCGACATGATATCCCAACTTTCTAATATTTTCGAAAAAGTACAAATCTTGAGTCATCATTCGAGCACCCTGATTTGGGACAAATTCGCTCAACGTCTTGAACCATGGAACAGGTAATCGTGTATCCTTAAATAAAGCTGTGTGAAATAACGTGAATCCCATGCCTAAACCATCACATTCTTGGATTTCTCGAGTTGGCACCTGTGGCCGAAAATGAATATCTCCTTCTTTACCTTCTCCATAGATCATCGGCTGTCCACCTTCTCCTTTTGTCCAGTAAAGTCCTCCGACGGCAGCGTAATTATCAATATGCTCATACAGCTTCAATAATCCGTCAGGTGGTGGCAGATTGTCTTCTTCCATAGTCAGGATGTATTTCCAATTGGCTAGATCTGGGTGTTGAAGGATCTGGTTAATCATTTGGCTGTAAGCGTCGCCAACTTCCATCTGAATAGCAAACATACGGATAAATTTCTGATTCATAGGCATGATCAGACCCATCCACGATTGTACCACCTTAGCCGATATCATACCCCGCGTAGGAATGATACAAATAGTTGATAAATCTCGATAACCTTGAGCTGTATCGATACGAGTAATCGTATGAGGACTGGTGTTATGATAACCAGAGATATTTTCAATAACAATTTGTGGTTTGATAGTCATATTAGGTGGATTCTAAGCGGAAATAAATAGGATAACCGCTGGTCCAATGTTGAACCTGAGAGAACGCTATTGAACCTGGCATATCACTCGTGGTAGCAGTATAACGACCCTGAAATCGAGCAAAAGCTAAAGATGAAAAAGCTGAAGTAGCAGTCAAGGCAGAGTTCGCTCCAGCGGCAATATTACCGACCGGAGGTCCTACCGTCTGACCACCACGCAAACTATAGTTCATCGAAGCAGTATTTGCAGCGCTAAAATTAAAACCTAAAACATAGTGCCCTGGGTTAAGTGTCGTACCTGCGGTATCCATACCAGTCCATAATATGCGACGAATACCCGAAACGCTAGCGGTAGCTGAATTGCTAAAAGTGTTTTGGAGTGATCCAATACGACTAATTTGAGTACTATTTACGAATGAGTACACAGCAGCTTGCATGGTAAAGAGATTTGAACCACTAGTTGCACGACTAACTTCAATTACACCCTGATTCCAAGTCAAAGAGCCAGGTAGTACAAACGGTACAAAAATTGGTCGTTGAGAAATCGCCGTCATATTAGTAACATTGGTGATAAAACCTCGCCAGCTGATATTGGCAAAATCCTGCAAAGCATAGCCCCCGCCCCCTCCGCCACCAGCACTAATACCAATCGTATGCACGCCCCCCGCCCCTGTAACTTGAGACAAAGTAATACCATTCTGACCAGAAAAAACAATAGTACCAGTCTGAGCACCAGTATTTCCAGCAGTATTACCGATATTAGAGACTCCGAAAGCATTGAGTCCCGAGATGCTCATCGTCTGAGCATTTTGGCTAATACTTACCCCGTTGATACCGGACCAGACTACAGTACCGGAAGAAATAGCCGAGCCGGCGCTCGCCTCTTTGATACCGACAATCGTGCCGAGATTACCAATCTCTTGGATCGCTCCGTTATCACAAACCAGAGCTCGATTATTCACCGAGTTATACCACAGTGAGCCCGAGACGCTGCAAGCGCTACCGATGGTATCAGAACTATTACGGACATCTAAGGCTAGTAGCTTCTGACTAGCTGTGCCCGTGCCAGTACCGATCTGGACTTTATCATTAGCATTATCGGTTTTGAGTAGCGAACTGTAGACATTAGCAGCGCTAAAAGCATAACCAACTGCGGCGATACGCTGTCGTGGCGTGACACCCTCATAGGTTTCATCACCATTAGTACAGCTGCCACCAACTTTGGTAGCCACATCAACATTGAGATAGACCGTATCGTTGTCGAAGAAATTATAGTCTAAGGTATCAGCGGTGCCGATCAAAGCATCAAATACACCATCAGTAACGGTAATACTCTGACCAGTGGCTGAACCTGATGGCCAGACTTTGGAACCGGCAGTAGAGGCATCATAGATAGAGAACTTAAAACAGTAGTCAGTGCCAGAGCCTCCGAGGGCATTACCGCTGGCATCAGTTAACCGGCCTTCATACGACAAAACATTGGCGACGCCAGCCGCACCTTGGGTACCACGAGGCCAGATCACGTTGGCGGCTAAGGTAGCGTAGACAAAAAGCGACAAGACGACTTCCGTCAATAACAAAATGCTAAGGTACCAAGGAGAACCCTGTCTTCGCTTGAATCGTACTCCCTTACCGGTAATCGACATCCTAGAAGGTCAAATGTTTAAAGATAGTATCAGCCTCCTGATAGCAGGCAGCATAACGTTTCTGTAACTCTTCTGACGCTAGAAGCTGCGGTGTATTGAAATGGAAGTTAACATGAAGACCCATTTCCAGTGGGGAAACTGCTTTGAAGAAATACGTTCTCGACTCAGCACCCTTGTTACGCACGATCGAAAACTGCCAACCAAAATCTCGTACATCTTCTAACTGTTCTGGCGCAACAAATGACTTCATGATTGCCTGCTGGGGAATAACATTATCGAAACGATAAATCAAATCGTAATTAAATCCTTGCGACTGAACTGGTAATCCCACCAGCAACGCTTCAGCTAGTCTGTGCGCTTCCAGACCACGTTTGCTGGTTGCCGGATCTTCTCCACTAGCATCATCAATCCGGAGACGATTCTGCTCGAACAGCAATTTAAGCTTAAGCTGGGGAAAGTGAAATACCTTGACTTCCATCGTCGAATCATCAACGAACGTAGCGCCTCGCGTAGCATCTTGAGGGAATAAACCAAAGACTTTGGCTGGCTCCACATTGACACGAGCGTCCTTGGGCAAAACAAAAACTATATTGGCGTTTTCGAAACTTTTGCTAACGATATTCATGATTTAACTTCTTCAATGACAGAACCGATGGATATCGGGATACTAGCCGAAGCTGGTACCCAACTCCCCTCCTCACCTTGTTCGCCAATTAATAAATAATACGTTGCAGGAACTGTATCAGCCGACAGAGAATCAAGACTAAAGCTAAATTTACCGCCATCACATTTAGTAGCCGTATTGAAGATAAAATTGCTTGGTTTCTTGTCGTAATCGTCAATATTGCGAAACAGCAGGATCGTCACATACGGCTTAGAGCAAACACCGCTCAGCTGCACGCTCTTCTTATCAGCAGCAATATCAATAGTCGGTTGGTAAGTAACCAGATCTTGACTATGAGGTTCCGCTTGAACTTTGTTGGTCTGATCGCGATCCATCCAAGATAAAATTTTATGAGTAGGTGTAGTTGATCCTTCAAGCGAGAAAAGTAACTGCTTCTTCATAACCGGCACAGGCGGTGGCGTAGGTGTTGGCTGTGTTGCGGTAACAACTGGAGGTACTTCGACTGGCTTATCAGCTGGTTCGACCGGTTTAAAGAGATCAGCAATAGCGTCCACTACCTGTTGAGTAATAGAGGCAGCTTGATCAACGACTGTAGTAACAGTGTCGGTAACTACTTGTGTCGCCTGATCAACTACCTCCGAAACCGTTGGAGCATAGCGGGCTTCCAGTTTGATAGCGTCCAAATAGACAGTTGGTTGGCGATCAAAAGATGTTTGGCTATGGATAGCAATTTGTAGGGAGTTAATATCCTGCCAGGTTGAAACTGGAATCTCATCACTGTAACCCTTCCAGTTCAGCGTATTGACACCAGATATACGATGCCATTGCATACCGTCGGTGCTATAACTAATTTGGAGGAAATCAGAAGAGTTACCGCCTTGAGTTGGTACAGATGCCGGTGGTCCAACTGGTGGCGTTGGTTCAGGCTGAGGGACGATTTGTACTGGGCTAATCACTGGCCCTGGATCGAGAGGTACCGTATCTTTGATGGGCACAATGTCCACCGGTAATTCTGCCGCTTGTACATGAGGTATTAGTTGCGCTTCAATTGGTGCTGGCGGCACGATGGGCAAAGCTGGTTCGACTGGCTTTTTGTCGTTAATCGGAGGTACGACTTCGATCGGAGCCGGCTCGATCGGTAATGGCGGATCTAATCGAGGATCATCAATAGGAATTATCGGCTTAGGCTCCTCCACTCCAATCTTCCAAGAAAAGCTCAAAATCAGCCGATTGGGCTGATTATCATGGGCTTCGGCTTGGAAATAACCGCAATACATATCAGTTATAGTCTGATCAAGTACTGCCGAATTATCTTTGGTATAAGAATTAAGATCTGCCTGATCAGCGTTGGGTTCGCCGCCAGCATTTTGTGGGTTCTGCCAGCCACCCAGACAATACGTAGGGTAACTAACAGTAGAAGCAGCACTAACAGTCACTCCCACTGGGATAGACAAAGTTAATACCGCTACCAAGACAACAATAGCCACCAAGCGAAGACGATGACGTCGCCATTGTCTACTCCAGACAATAGAAATATAACGAATTAATGCAGCCAAAAAAGTGAAAAACCGTCTCATGAAAATACTAAAAATAGTGAGTCGACAGATAATTTATAAAATTGGCACAAATTAGCCAAAAAAAAATTATAAATTTCGTCACTATTATAACACAAAAGTTAACCCGCTGCCTAGTAAATATTAGTTTGACAAATTAACAGTCGCAGCGGTACAATCACGTAGTGACGATTGAGTGAGCTACCACCTCACTGCCCCGCCAAAAGCGGAGCGTCAACCCGACCTAAGTCTTCCAATGAGTGTTTGTCCCACCAACGATGGGATGAAAATTTGGGTGGAACCACCGAGCTGAGCTTGGTCCCAAGACTGTAGTCTTGGTTTTTTATTAAAATTAATACTCAATTATCCAATTTCCAAACAATATTAAAGTAACAAGATTCAAATACAACAAAACAGGGACACTTAATAATTAGAAGATAATTATGACTATCCCTGTAAAAAAATACGACATCGCTGAGCGAACCCTAGATTTCGCGAGAAACACCAGAATATTAATCAAATCTCAAACCAAGTCACTGACTAACGTTGAGGATTGTAAACAGTTAACAAGATCATCGGGGTCGGTCGGGGCAAATTACCTCGAAGCCTGTGAAGCACTAAGCAAAAAAGACTTCCTCATGAGACTAAAGATTTCTCGCAAAGAAGCCAGAGAGTCAGCTTATTGGCTTGAACTCTTGGCAACGGACAATCCGTATAACCAACTATTTAATGATTTAATATCCGAAGCGCGGCAATTAGTGAAAATTTTCACCGCCATCATCATTAAAACCGAGAACCAAAATTGAAATTTGAATATTAATTATTGTTTGAAACTTGTAGCTTGATACTTGTAAATTAAAAAATATATGGAAAAAGAACAACTCTCCCACCTCCGCCATTCCGCCGCGCATCTATTGGCTGCGGCTGTGCTTAAGCTCTACCCTGATGCCAAGCGCACCATCGGACCTTCAACTGATGATGGCTTTTATTATGACTTCGAATTCAAACAACCACTATCAGAAACTGATCTGCCTCAGATTGAAGCCACGATGCGCGAATTAGTGAAGAATTGGCACGGCTTCGAGCGTAAGGAAGTCACCAAAGATGAAGCTTTGCAATTATTTAAAGACAATCCCTACAAAACAGAGTTGATCGAAGAATTTACCCAAGACGGCCAATCCCTCACCTTCTATACCTCTGGAGACTATGTCGATCTATGCCGCGGCGGTCATTGTGAACATCCGGATCAAGAGTTGCAACATTTCAAGCTCTTGTCGTTAGCTGGTGCTTATTGGCGTGGTAGTGAGAAGAACAAGATGCTCACTCGTATCTACGGCACTGCTTTTGCTACCGCCGAAGAATTGAATCAATATCTGACCAATCTGGAAGAGGCCAAGAAACGAGATCACCGTAAGATCGGCAAAGAAATGGAGCTTTTCACTTTCGATGACATGGTTGGTAAGGGTTTGCCGTTATGGCTTCCCAACGGAACCATACTCAAAGATCAGATCGAGAAGCTGGCTGTGGAAATGGAAGAGGCCGATGGTTACGTTCGCGTCTCGACTCCTCACATGGCTAAGGAAGCGCTGTTCTTAACTTCTGGTCATCTGCCTTATTATAAGGACGGTATGTATCCTCCGATGGAAATGGATGACGGCGTCTATTATCTCAAGGCTATGAACTGTCCGCATCATCATTTAATTTATCTGTCGAAACCACGGAGCTATCGCGATCTACCTTTGCGCTTAGCTGAATACGGCACTGTCTATCGCAATGAACTATCTGGTACGTTGGCAGGACTACTCCGCGTACGTATGTTGCAGATGAATGACGCCCATCTCTATGTCCGAGCCGATCAGATAGAAGAAGAGATTACTAAGGTTATTCGTCTGACACAGAACTACTTCACTATCTTCGGTCTAGACGACTACTGGTTCCGCCTGTCACTCTGGGACGCCAGCCACAAAGAAAAATATATCGACCAGCCAGAGAATTGGTCCATGGCTGAAGATATCTTGCGTCAGTTATTGAAGAAACTAGACGTCAAATTTATCGAGGTTAGTGATGAAGCGGCGTTCTATGGACCAAAAATTGACGTTCAATTCCGTTCTGCTATTGGTCGCGAAGAAACTATGTCCACCATTCAACTAGATTTCTTAGCCAAAGAACGCTTCCATCTCACCTATACCGATAGTACTGGGGCTATCAATGATCAAGTTTTCGTCATTCACCGCGCACCACTCTCCACCCATGAACGATTCATGGCCTTCTTGATCGAACATTATGC
>CAZIOU010000013.1:0-30915 GCA_964540995.1 uncultured Gammaproteobacteria bacterium
ACGATAAACAGATTGAAGTTGTCGCGGTCAGTAATAATGGTTCCATCACTGCTCTGAATAGAGATGCAACCGTTGCCACTGGTTGGCCAATTCAAATGCCTACTACTCCTGTAGGAGCTGCTGTCTTAGCCAATTTAGATGCTGATTCGGAATTAGAAATAATTCAAGCTGGTAACGACCAAAAAATCTATGCCTACAACGGTGACGGCACGACGGTTTCCGGTTGGCCGGTCAATAGCCCACATATCAAGACTATTGCCATAGGACATGCAGCAAGCGGGGTACAGATTGTCGGCGCGGGAACTAATGGTGAAGTCTATTCATTCCAAAGTAATGGTACTGCGACAAGCGGTTGGCCACTGCAAGTTAGCAACGTTAGTTCAGTGGGAGATATAGCTGTGGCGGACGTTGATAATGATGGTCAAGCAGAAATCGCTATCGCCATGGAGAATAGTTCGACTCATACTGGTAGTCTCTACATCTACAATGATGATGGAACTTCGGTATCTGGTTGGCCACAATCTGCTGACGCAGGCAAGAAAATGATTGGCAATCCCGTCATGGCTAATATGGACTCTGATACTAGTGACATAGAAATTGCCATAGCGGACGTAGATGGAAAAGTATACATGCGTAAGCCAAATGGCTCTGCTGTGAGTTTCTGGCACTTTGGAAGTTCTAGTGTTTCTCCGGCCTATCTAGCCATAGCAGACGTGGATGGCAATGGGACCGGTGAGCTATTGGAAGTTACCGAGAGCGGACGACTTAGCATGTGGGACCTACTGGGTCCGTCGAGCGGGAATCATATCTGGACGCAATTTCAGCATGATGTCCGACGAACTGGATGGGAACAATCTATTGGCTGTAACGATGTTTTGTTCACCAATGAGTGCAAAAGTGCCAAACCTTGGTACTGTAGCACTTCTCAAACAATGATAAAAAATTGTGGCTATTGCGGGTGCAAGAGTGGGTATAGTTGTAATCAAAGTACCGGCGCTTGTACTGAAAATACACCTCCGCCATGGCCTCCGATCCAAGGCTAGACAAATAAGGTAGTAATCATAGCGGCGGGTTCGCAGAGCGAACCCGCCGCTATTTATTCTCTAATAGTCCCAACCTAGTTTATTTGCTATACTTTTGCTATATGTCACATGAAATGCCACATCAGGATTCTCCTGAATCAACCAATGAATCTGAGAACCAGCGCCAATGGCGCACAAAGCTAGCCGAAGTAAAGGAGCGGGTGGATAAGGCTGGCGGTGAGATGGAGCCAGGAATAATCGAAGCAGTAACTGCTCTGAATTTACATAAATTTCCCACTACCATGTCCTGCGAAGGACATCTGGAGTCTGGTAGGAAGCCGTATCCTTGGGTTAGCATCGAAGCGCTTGATAGACCGGATGATCACTATAGTGATGAGACTAAGATCAAACAGGCGATAGCTGACAAATATCAGATCGATGTCGATGATATGTGGCTTGATGAGCATAACGATGCCTATCAGGAAGCGAGCAGGCTTTACGAGGCAAATGGCGAGACGGAAGAGTTCAAACGATGGCGCGAGCAAAATAGTGAATTGAAAAAGCGGATGGAACTCTTGGTTTCTGATTATTATCAGCAGGCAAGTGCTTTAGATCAGGAATATGCGGTCAGAATCATGCCATTTGGTATTCGCGAGAGCTTCGATATTCATACTGGTGGAGCTCTCGTGGATGATCAGGAAGATTCTCTCGAGCGTACACCCGAGGCGCTGTTGAAACGTCAGCAGGCAATGCAGGATTTCGCTGAATTTTTGAAGCGTAAATATTTTGAATCGTAAAGTATGAAATTATCTTTTTTCATTTTAGCTTTATTATTGACGGGTTGCACACTGTTGGGCGGAACATCGACAACTAATCGACCAGTTTCACCTAAACCGACACCCCAAGCCAATAATCAGATTACTCAGCCAACCTCAGCTCCCGCTGCCACAAGTACCCAACCGATATTGCGAGCAATTACTATTAATGATGTGCCAAATTTCTATAAAGCTACCTTGGCGCCATTAGAGGTAGCGCTTTATCCCAAGACAGAAATAGTACAAGTCAGAGAAGTATTAGCTGGAAATGGTTATAGCATAAAGGATGAATATCATTTCGCCAGCCTAGACCCCAAAGAGTGTTATACATTGAAAAATACCAAGTCGGTTGCTGCGCAAAATAATGTCTTTTCTATTTGTATCAAAGAGCTAGCGCGTATCAATGGAAATCCAGAAATCTGTAATGAGTTGACAAAAACCAAGCAGGACGCAGAAATCCCGGTGTGCCTCCAATGGGTTGCTCAGAATCGTTCTTATCTGCCAGCTTGTTTATCGATTCCAAGATCAAGTGATCTGACCAAAGATGGAGATTATAATAAAAGTTACAGCTTCTCACAATGCGCACTCTGGACTATCGAACACGCACCAACTATTGAAGGCTGTAATCTACTTAAGCAAACTATCAATAATGATCCATTACTGTATAACATTTGTCTGTCGAGCTTGGCTCAAGCGACGAAAGATACTAGCTATTGCCAATTAATTATTGGCCAGGATATTCAAAATACCAAAAGGAATTGTCCTTTGGCAGCGGCAGTTGGTCAGCCGGGAGATTCTTGTGTCTCATTGTCGACTCAAGATGCCAAAGATCAATGCTATCATTCCAAAGCCAACAAAGAGAAAGACGCTCGTTGGTGTAATTCTATCGTCAAGATTAATGGAGGTGTGGGTGAGTATTCGAAAACGGGTTGTTTTGCTAATATCGTTTTCTTGACCAAAGATATATCAGTTTGTCATGCCATCTCTGACACGACGTTAAAGAAGAGTTGTTACCAACAATACGCTGCTTTTCCCCGTAGCAAGGAGGATTGTGCTTCAATCGAAAATGATTACGCCGAGCAGAAAGCGATCTGTTATTGGGATTATGCTGGTAGTCACAAAGACGCGACTGTCTGTGAGGCTATCGATCCTCAGATCAAAGAGTCTGAAAGTCCGTACCGTAATATTAAACAAAGCTGCCTGTCTTCTGCTCGATAGCAGTGAGGCGATTACTGAGAGATATTAGCTTGACAGGGGTATGTTATTTAAGCCTGAAATAGCGTACCGTCAAAGGTTGTATTAAAGGTAGTCTCTCATATATGACCGAACAAACAGACGAAGAAATCGCTAAAGCCGTTCAGGGCGGTAATATCGAAGCTTTTGGGCTATTGGTGGCGCGCTATGAAGCCAAGATGACTCGCTACGCTCGTAAGTTCCTCTTTGATGGAGAAGATGTACGAGATATTGTTCAAGAGGTCTTCATTAAAGCCTACGTCAATATTAAAAGTCTCGACACCAGTCGGCGTTTCTCGCCTTGGATTTATCGTATCGCTCATAATGAGTTTATCAACGCCATCAAGAAGAAGGGGCGTGATAAATCTACCCCCTTTGATTTTGATTTATTGTTTCCACACCCAGTAGCTCGTGAGACCGCTGACCGAGATGCTACCGTCAATGAGTTGCGGCGCATGCTCGATCAGTGTTTGGATCAGTTGGACGCGAAATATCGTGAGCCCTTAGTATTGTATTATTTTGAAGAAATGGAGTACGGTGAGATTGCCGAAATTTTGAAGATTCCGATTTCCACAGTCGGTATTCGTCTGCGACGCGGTAAACTGCAATTACAGAAATTAGTATCAGCCTTAGAAAAACCACTATGAACCCACAACCCAAGTCACTTCAGGAGCAAATCCTGCAATCAATCCAAGAAGGCCATATCGATATGAAGCCACGCTGGCATTTCGTTTTGCGTACTACGTTGGTAGCAGTTGGGACGATGCTGGTCGGTTGCGCCGTACTGTATTTGGTTAGTTTTATCTTCTTTATGATGCGTCAGACTGGAGTCTGGTTTGTGCCGGCCTTTGGTTTGTCTGGCTGGTATCATTTCCTCTTCGCATTACCGTGGCTCTTGATCGGTTTAGCCTTAATCTTCGTAGTAGTCTTGGAATTGATGGTGAGACATTATGCCTTTGCCTATCGTCGGCCTTTGCTATTTACCACCATCGGTATCTTGGCTTTGATTTTCTTCGGCGGTTTGATAGTAGCGCGTACCACTCCGCTGCATCGTGAATTATTACGCGAAGCAGAGGGTGGTAAATTGCCTTTCGCTGGTCCGGTGTATCGTCAGTTTGGTCGTCAGCGCTTCCCTGATATTCGCCCAGGTATCATTTTGGCTACCAGCACACAAGGTTGCCTGATGCAAGATCCGCGGGGTGAATTATTCCGCGTCTTGATCACGCCGCGTACTCGTTTGCCTTTGGGGGCTGATTTCGCCATTGGCGATCGTATCGTAGTCTTTGGGCCGCAGCATGGCGATGTGATAGATGCCTTGGGTCTGCAGGAAGTCGGAGACTAGAAATATTTTAAGGCTGATATTGTAGTATTAGGAGAGAGAGTCCGAGGCTCTAAAACTGAATTAACCTTCTGCCAAGTTAACGTAGCAGTATCATGAGAGGCACTGCTGCATTAGCAGATGGAGTAGGTGGGAAAACAGTTGGAGATGGCTCTCTTTTTTGTATCTGTTACCCCTTGAAATATCTTACTCTTGAGCACTGTAGTAATCTATGTACCCACTGTCACGCCGGTACCGGCGCAGGCCTCTCGGCGTTAGGTGACAGCGGTTCAACTAAGAATTAAGCGAAAACACAATGAAATACAATAAGATGTTAACCTACGCTATCCTACCGGCTATGCTC
This sequence comes from uncultured Gammaproteobacteria bacterium, assembly GCA_964540995.1. Lineage (GTDB taxonomy): Bacteria > Patescibacteriota > Patescibacteriia > UBA1558 > 2-01-FULL-52-15 > JAZDLR01. The sequence continues at coordinate 4,753 of CAZIOU010000013.1, forward strand.
GGTATTGGTGTCATAGGCGCCAATATTGCGTCAGCTCACGGTATGATGGGATTTGGTGTTAGTAGTTCGTTGACTCCCGATGAGATTGCGACACGTCAACAGACAATGTTCCAGAATGAAGCAACGGTATTGGGATTGACCGTCGATCAAGTCAAAGAAGCTTGGTCACAGGGCAAGACCATGCAGCAGATTATTCAAGATTATAAATTAGATCAAACTCAGATCCAGACACGTCTGAAGGACGCCGCTATTGCTAGAGAAAAAGCTCAATTGCAGACGCTCGTTGATAAGGGTATCATTACCCAAGCGCAAGCTGATGCTCGCGTCAAAGTAATGCAGACTCGCATGACCAACGGCAAAGGCAAGATGGGCAAAGGCATGATGCGGGGAGAGTGGTTTTAATTAGTCTATGAATAATTCACAATCCTAGAAATAGTAAGCGCTCTGCTTCGACTTATCGGAGCAGAGGCTTATCATTTGTACGATTTCAACCTGTATGACAAAACGGAAAATTATCGGAGGAGTGGTGGTAGCGGTGGTTCTAGTCGGAGGCGGTATCGCTTTTGCCTTCACACGCGGAACCAAAGGCGAGACGCGCTATGTTTTAGCCACGGTGGCGCGAGGGAGTGTTATCACGACCGTATCTGGTACCGGCCAAGTCTCGACCTCCAATCAGGTCGATGTAAAACCCAAAGTTAGCGGCGATGTAACTGCGGTGATGGTCAAAGCCGGTCAGACGGTAAGAGCTGGGGTGGCGTTGGCCTATATCGACGCGCGTGATGCTCAGAAAGCTGTACGTGATGCGCAAGTAAATTTACAAAGCGCGCAATTATCTTTGGACAAATTACAGAAGCCAACCGATGCCCTGACCCTGACTCAAGCCCAGAATAGCTTGGCTCGGGCTCAAGAGTCTAAGCAGACGGCGAGTGATGATTTACAGAAAAGTTATGATGATGGCTATAATACCGTTTCTAACGTCTTTTTGGAATTGCCAGGAATAATGACGGGGTTAGATGATTTGTTGTTTGGTACTAATTCGTCGATTATGAGCGGTCAGTGGAATCTGGATTATTATAGCGGCGCGGCAGCCCAATTTGATGATCGATCAGATGTCTATAAGAAAGATGCCTATGATAAATATCAGACCGCCCGAAAAGCGTATGATCAAAATTTCATTGATTACAAGAGTGCGAGCCGGTTCTCTGATTCAGCAACCGTTGAATCGTTAATCACGGAAAGTTATGCCACCAGCAAATCAATCGCTGAAGCGGTCAAAAGTTTGAATAATCTCATTCAATTCTATAAGGATACTCTGACTTTACACAGTGTTCGGCCAACGGCCGTGGCAGACACGCACCTCACCACATTGAGCGGCTATACATCCAAGACCAATACTCATGTTTCTAACTTGCTCAATATCACCAATTCTATTCAAAGCGATAAAGATACTATTACCAATGCTACTCGAACCATTGATGAAGCTACTCAATCATTAGCCAAGTTGCAAGCTGGTACCGATGCTTTGGATCTGGCTTCAGCACAGTTAACCCTGAAGCAACGACAGAATGCGCTCTATGACGCCCAGGAGAAATTGGCCGATTACTCGATACGAGCTCCTTTCGATGGTACGGTAGCGGTGGTAACCGTCAAGAAAGCTGATGCAGTGTCCAGCGGTACAGCGGCTTTCACTATGATCACCCAACAGAAATTGGCCGAATTATCTTTGAATGAAGTTGATGTGGCCAAAGTAAAAGTTGGTCAGAAAGCCACTTTAACTTTCGATGCGGTTGAAGGCCTGTCTATCACTGGCGAGGTGGCAGAAGTTGATAGTATCGGTGCGGTCAGTCAGGGTGTGGTCAGCTATAAAGTTAAAATTAATTTTGATACGCAAGATGATCGAGTCAAATCAGGTATGAGTGTGAGTGCCAATATCATCACCGAAATGCGCCAAGATGTCTTGATAGTACCCAATGGCGCTATCAAAGGACAAGTAGGAAATTATTATATCGAAACTATTACTAACCCTTCAGCAGAGGTCGTGGGTGTGCAGGGCGTGACATCTGTAGCGGCGCCTAACAGAACTACGATTGAAATAGGTTTAGCCGATGACACCTCGACTGAAGTGATGTCGGGTCTTAAAGAGGGGGACGCTATTATCGCCCGTACTATAACTGCTACTACTAAGGCAACGACACAGACAGCGCCTAGTCTCTTCGGTAATTCTACTCGAGGAGTGGGGACTGGCGGCGCTGTCCGCACCACTACCGGTCGTTAGTATGATTGAGATCAGCAACATCACCAAGACTTATAAGACCGGCGCCATAGAGTTTCAAGCTTTGCGCGGAGTCAGCTTTACCATCAAAGATGGTGAGTTTGTGGCTATCATGGGACCATCGGGATCGGGTAAATCAACCTTGATGCATATATTGGGTGCCCTTGATACTCCGACGACAGGTACTTATAAGCTTGACGGTAAAGATATGTCCAAACTGTCGGACGATGCCTTAGCTGATATTCGTAAAGACAAAATTGGATTTGTTTTTCAGTCGTTCAACTTATTACCTCGATCCACTGTTCTACGTAACGTCATGTTGCCTTTGATGTACGCAGGCGTCGCTCCAGCTGAACGTGTGCAGCGAGCTGAGAAAGCTCTTGAAGCTGCTGGCATGGATCGTACGCATTTTCAGAATCTGTCCAATCAACTATCTGGTGGACAGATTCAGCGCGTAGCTATCGCGCGAGCATTGGTCAATAATCCTGCACTCATATTAGCTGACGAGCCTACCGGTAATCTGGATACCAAGACAGGTGATATTGTCTTGGCTACCTTTGCTCAGCTCAATGAAGAGTTAGGCAGAACTATTATCCTGATTACTCATGAACAAGATGTAGCACAGCACGCCAAACGAATTATTCATATCAAAGATGGTGTAATACTATCTGACAGCCCAACTAAACGACATCTATGACAACAGCCGATATTTTTCATGAAACCGTATCTGCTTTGCTCGCCAATAAGGCGCGATCAGGTTTAACGATCCTAGGAATTGTCATTGGTATTGCTTCGGTGATTGCCATGATCGCTATTGGTCAAGGAGCGCAAGGGTCGATCCAATCCAGTATCCAATCAATTGGTTCCAATCTCATCATGGTCATGCCTGGAGCGCAGCGAGGCCCTGGAGTACAGGTTAGTGCTGGGCGAGGTTCGGCTCGTACCTTAACACAAGAAGATGCCAATGCTATTGCCAGCCAGATCACTTCAGCGCAAGCCGTGGCACCAGAAGTTTCTGGCCGCTATCAGGTGACCAGTAAAGGCAAGAATACCAATACTTCGATCGTCGGGACAGTGGAGGTCTATCCGCAGGTTCGCAATATTGAAATAGACGAGGGTAATTTCGTCTCTAGTCAAAATGTTCAAAGTTTATCCAAAGTTGCGGTCTTGGGCCCGACGGTACGCGATGATCTCTTCGGTGAAGGTGGTGAAGCTATTGGTCAGACTATACGTATCCGTGGTATTGAGTTCAAAGTCATCGGCGTTACCAAGGTCAAGGGTGGAAGTGGTTTTGGCAGTCAGGACGACATGATATTTATTCCTATTAGTAGCGCGCAACGTTTCTTGGCGGGAGACACATATGTTACTACTATAAATGTTCAAGCGCCGAATGCTTCCTCGATGGCCACTATTCAGCAGGAGATTACTGATCTGCTAATGACTCGACATCATATTTCTGATCCTACACTGGCAGACTTCAATACCTTGAATCAAGCTGATATAGTAGCGACTGCCTCAAGCGTGGCTCAGACCTTCACCATTTTATTGGCGGCTGTAGCAGGTATATCATTGGTCGTAGGTGGTATCGGTATTATGAATATGATGTTAACCAATGTGACCGAGCGCACCCGAGAAATCGGTTTACGTAAGGCAATCGGGGGTAAGAGGAAAGACATTAACCGACAATTCTTGATCGAAGCTATCACCCTGACATTTATCGGAGGGTTGGTCGGTATTTTCCTCGGATGGCTGGTATCAACCATTATTCGATTGCTTGGGGTGATACAGACCAGTGTTTCTCTGATGTCTATCCTCATAGCCTTCGGTGTATCTGCGGCCATTGGTATTATCTTCGGTTACTATCCTGCTCGACGGGCAGCAGCACTCAATCCGATCGATGCACTCAGGCACGAATAAAAGAATAATTTTCAATCTCCAATCATCAATTATCAAACAATATTCAATATCAGAATTACGCTTTAGGTTTTCATAATTTAAGATTAAATATTTAATATTGTTTGCCTGCCCGACGCGCTTCGGCTTGCCGATGCGGGCGGGGAAATTGAATTTTGAAGATTAGAATTAAATTACTAATAAAATCATATTATGAATATAAAAAAGAATCTTTCCCTCATTATAGTGGCTATCCTTATGGTAGCCGGGGCTGCTTTCTACGGCGGTATGGTTTATGGTAAGGCGCAACGCGGCAATGCTAATTTCGCCAATCTAACAGCTGACCAGCGTGCTGCTCGGATGCAAGCAGGTGGTTTCGCTGGCCGTGGTGGCGCCAATGCTAATGGTGGACTAGCTAGCGGCGAGGTACTGTCTAAGGATGACAAAAGTATCACTATCAAATTACGTGACGGTGGTTCAAAGATTGTATTCCTAGGAAGTAGCACTGAAACTATGAAAACAGTAGTGGGTACGGCGGCCGATCTAACTGTCGGTCAGCAAGTAGTGGTAACTGGAACAGATAATAGTGATGGAAGTATCACTGCTCAGAATGTGCAGATCAGACCGGCTGGTTCAATGCCACTCGGTGGCGCGGCAGGACTAGGATCTGGTCAGCCAGCTGTTTCCAATCCACCAGCAACCAAATAAACTTACAAGTTTAGTATCGAAGCGGCGTCAATCCATTGATTGAGGTCGTTTTGGTTTGGTACGTAGCCTTTCAATTCAATAGCGTTGCCGCGATGAATGCCGAGATGTAAGTGTTTGCGTTCTCCGTCTGTTTCTGTGCTGTAGCCTTGGCCGAGATGACCGATTGTTTGTTCGGGCTTTAGCTTATCACCGACTTTGACGGTGATGCTCTTGATGGCTAGGTGACCATAGAGAACGGTTATAGGCTGATCATTATAGCGGCAGCTCTGTATCAGTACGCCGCCGTAGCCACTAATGACTCGTTTGAGAAGCACAGTACCGTCGCAGATAGCAGAGATAGCAATGACCGTATCTTTTTCATCAGTAGTTGTCTCGAAATCAGTACCAGTATGATAGCCGCTAAACTTCTCCGGCTGAACCGGCGAATTGGTGGGAGAAACTTTGATGCCAAACGGTTTCATAGTAATGCGTTCCGAAGCCTTGTTGATTGGCCAAGCGAAGCTATTACTAATAGTTGGTGCTGTTGAGGTAGAAACTGTCGGTGCTAAAGGTAATGACAATGATGTCTTTGATTGAGGCTTGATAAGCCAGATAGTGAATAAAACTAAGATGGCACAACCTAAAATGAAAATATTTCTTTGGGTCATAAATAGTCTTTGCACTTAATGTACCAGACAATGTGAACGTGGTAAAATGAAGCTATGAAATCAATAGAAGAATATCGGCAGCTTCGAGATCAGACTGTTGAATATTTACGGGCAAAGGACAAAGTTTTATTTGTCACTACCTCCAATAGGTGGAAGGGGGAAGCGGGAGGGGAATTACCCAAAAGTACTCGTCTAGCGATTGATATATCCCGTCGCGTCGGCTTGGAGAAAGTAGAAATCATTGATGTGACCAGATTGAAGATTTATCCTTGTGAAGGTAATGTCTCGACCAAAGGCGGTAATGTCTGTGGTGTGCAGGCTGCAATGCTGAAAGACAAAGATAAGAATCCTACTGGTTATCATCGTTGCTATGCTAGTATCAATAATCCTGATGACGAGTTATGGAAGCTCAGCAAGAGTTTATTTCAGTCACAGGCGGTAGTATTTTTCGGTTCGGTTCGTTGGGGGCAGATGAACTCCTTTTATCAACGTCTGATCGAACGACTGACCTGGATAGAGAATCGACATTTCGCTTTGGGCGAAGCCAATATAGTTGAGCAGATTGCTGCTGGTATCATTGTCACGGGACATAATTGGAATGGGGAACAGGTGATCGCTACTCAGAAAGATGTCTTGAAGTTTTATGGTTTCGAAGAAGCTCCGGAGCTCTGTTGGAATTGGCAGTTTACTGATACTATAGAGGATGAAAGTTTAGAGTCTTACGTGCAAGCAGGTTTACAATTTGAGAAAACATTTTTTACTTCCTAAATGAAACTATTTCTAATTATCGCCGTTGTAGCTAGTCTTATAGTGTCTACTCCAGTTATGGCGGTGACGACCAGTAAGACAGCGGCTCCGCCTGTGGCGGCAAAGAAGGTAACTACACCAGCCAAGAAAACGGTGGCTAAGAAAGTGGTTAAGAAGGTTGATCCCAATACCTTGGTGACCTACATCAAATTACAGGACGGTAAATTGGTTTCTAGTTATCAAGCGGACAAGGTGTTACCGCCGGCTTCGATGACCAAGCTGATGACAGCTTTGGTGATCTTGGATCAGAAGCCTGATTGGTCCAAGAAGATTACGATTACCAAAGAGTATCTCGATTATCCCAAAATTTTTGTCGGTAATGATGCTACCAGTGAAGTAAGTTTACGTCTGGGTGATACTGTCAGTGTCTATGATCTCTGGGTTGCTATGCTGGTCGCCTCATCCAATCAATCAGCGCGAGCCTTAGTCGATGCCGTTGGTGTGCCGTATGATACGTTCTTGCTCAAGATGAATCAGAAAGCCAAAGACTTAGGTCTCAAGAAAACTATTTTCAAAGACGTGGCTGGTTTAAGTGAAAATACCTTAACCACCGCTCGTGAGATGGCAGTGATTGCCAGCACTGCCTTTGGTCAGTCAGCTATATTACGCGCCAGCCAAGTACATAATTATACGATTATTGCTACTACTGCTGACGGACAGTGGCGTTCTATCGTAGTAACGGATAGAAATTATAGTTTACAAGCGTTTGCCCCTGATGCCGCCAAGGTTGGTTTCTTGGTGGAAGCGCAGCGTACTGTTTCCATTAAAAAAGGTAACGCTATTGTAGTCGTAATGCACGCCATGAGCATGGCCCAGCGTAATAGTATTTTGCAGAAATTGCTGCCCATCTAGTTTGACAGAAATGACATCAAAAGGTAGTCTTCGGCTGAAGACTTTTTTTGTTCATTTCCTGCTAGGCAAAACCGTTCCCTTACCTAAGGAGTCCGTAATGTCGCGTAAACTGGATGCTCACCCGAATCTTCTCGCTATCATTGTTGCCTGTGGGTTTTTCAATCTCACGCCTACGGCCAGGGCCTTGGCTGAGGCTCTGCTGGACGTCGGAAAGGGCGTCGATCCTTTGTTTCAAAGGAGCAAGCAGGAATTTTCTCTGTTGATCGGTGATGTTGAAAAAGAATTGAATCAGCTGCAGCGTTTGAATCTGGTGCAGCCGAGACCTGACTGTGATGGATACTTCACGGCAACGGAAGATGGTCGGGCAGTGGTCAATGAATTTGACCTGCCGCTGGAGCTAGTGAATGTTCCGGCCATCACCATGATTCGTATGCGTTCCGCTCGTTTCGATTGGGCCGCTGCAGCCTGATGAATCTCTGTCCCATCCTTGGCACTATGCTGAGGATGGGATTTTTATTTACATTGACAATACCTCTTAGTTTCACTAGTATCAATGATTGAACTAAGTTCATTTCATTGTATCCTAACCCTACCGAGGAGGAGCGCGTGGCCAGCACTATGAATAGTAGAGTTAGTCCTACTGCTCGTCTGCGGTGGACCTTCGTTTCGATCTGGGAGCCGATCAAGGACTATATGGTCTATCCCATGGTTCAGTGGTGTCTGATCGTATTTATCACTGTCTATTCAGTGACTGTGTTTCGGATTCTAAATCGGATGAAGATTCATGGTCAGAAATATCTTCATCTGAATCAGTCAGGTGACCTCGTGGCCTCTTGGCATGAGTCGATGTGCGATAGTTTCGCTATCGGAGCTGCCATCGGGCCAAGTATGATCTGGCGTCAGAATGCCATTCCTTGGAACTTCGCAGCCGCACGAAACTTCATGTCGCGTCGCCTCGTCAAGACCATCGTGACGATGCTCAAGACGCATCCAGTCAAAGAGAGTGAGAGTGGCAAGCGTGCTGACAGTTCGGCTTTGCGTACTGCGATAGCTCTACTGAAGCATACCAACGTTGAGCTGTTCCCGGCCGGCACTCGTTACCGCCCTGATCAGATCGAAGATCCGGTTGCGCCAGCTGGATTTGGTTTGACGGTTCTCATGGCGCGCCGTGTCATCCCTGTGGCTTTCGTCGGTATGGGTGGTCACAACGGTGTCCAGCCGTATCGCAAGACGGAGTATGACGGTCCGCCTACTGTCTTTCACATTTTCGGACCCTACCCCGACTGGGTGATGGGTGTGCGCTTCGGTAAGCGCATTGTCATGAATGTAGGCGAGCCTATCGATGTCGAGGAGCTGAAGCAGCGTTTCGCTGGTCGGCCCAATGACAAACAGTTGATCGCCGACTTCGTGATGCAGCGCATCATCGAACTGCGGCGAGAAATCCTCTAACTTTGGCCCCACCCCGAATACTTCGGCGGTGGGGCTTTCTTATTGATTTTTTTTACTATTGCGCTAGGCTAGAGGTATAGCTATGTCAGCTCAAACGACCATTCAGAAGCTGCTCCAGACCGCCGATGTTGAGCTCGGAGGCACGAGGCCTTGGGATTTGCGAGTGTCTAACCCGAGCTTTTATCGTCGTGTCTTGGCGGGCGGATCGGTGGGACTAGGGGAGAGTTATATGGATGGTTGGTGGGAGGTGGAGCAACTAGATGAATTTTTCCAGCGAGTCTTAGCAGCTCGACTCGATCTTAAGATCGGTAGCGAATGGTCTTTTTTACGAGAAGCGCTACTGGCTCGAATTTTTAATTGGCAGTCACTGATGCGGGCAGGTGCCAATGCTAGTTTCCACTACAATTTGGGTAATGATCTCTATCGAGCCATGTTGGATAAGCGGTTGGTCTATACTTGTGGTTATTGGTCAGAGGCAACTGATCTCGATAGTGCGCAAGAAGCTAAGCTTGATCTGGTCTGCCGTAAGCTCAATTTGCAATCAGGCCAAAGAATTTTAGATATTGGTTGTGGTTGGGGGAGCTTCGCCAAGTTTGCTGCCGAACGCTACGGCGTCACGGTGGTTGGTGTCACAGTCTCACAAGAACAAGTTAGTTTGGGCCAGCAGCTATGTCAGGGCTTACCAGTCGAGATTAAGCTACAAGATTATCGTCAAATTGAAGGAACCTTTGATCATATCGTTTCGCTGGGTATGTTCGAGCATGTTGGCTTCAAAAATTATCAGACCTATATGCAAGTTGCTCGTGACCATCTGGCTGACGAGGGGTTATTTTTGCTACACACTATTGGCGGTAATCATACCGGTTATAATGCTGAACCGTGGCTGGCCAAATATATTTTCCCCCATTCACATGTTCCTTCGCCCCGCCAAATCGTCGAAGCGGCTGAAGGACGATTGATATTAGAGGACTGGCATAATTTCGGCCCAGATTATGACAAAACCTTGATGGCCTGGTGGCATAATTTCGATAGTCACTGGTCAGAACTGCAACCAACCTATGGCGATCGTTTCTACCGTATGTGGAAATATTATTTATTGTCGTGTGCCGGCGGTTTCCGAGCACGCTACAATCAGCTGTGGCAGATTGTCTGGTCCAAGAACGGTGTCAGCGGTGGCTACAGGTCCATTCGTTAATTTGTTGCGTTAGATTTTTTATCGCTATCCATTAAGGTAGCTATTTTTGACCTACAGAATGACTATGCTACAATAGGGCTTACGAGCCTCTATTATTATTTACCTAGACACTATGTCTCCATTCGAAAATGCCTGGCAGCAAGTTCAGTCTGCCGCAGCCGTTCTCAAACTTGACCCTGCTCTGATTACCAAATTAGCTCAACCAGATCATATCTGGGAGCAAGATTTAAATGTCACCATGGATAATGGTAGTCAGCAGTCGTTCCATGCCTATCGTGTCCAATATAATAATTGGCGTGGTCCTTACAAAGGTGGTATTCGTTATCACCAAGCAGCTGACCTGGATGAAGTCAAAGCGCTCGCTCTACTGATGAGTATCAAATGTGCTGTGGCCAATATCCCCTTGGGTGGCGGCAAAGGTGGGGTAGTGGTAGATCCCAAGAAATTATCCAAGCCCGAGCTAGAGAAATTATCACGCGCTTACATTCAAGCTTTTCATGAACATATTGGTCCGGACAAAGATATCCCAGCACCAGATGTCTATACCACGCCAGAAATCATGGCTTGGATGGTAGATGAATATAGCAAGATTGTCGGTACGCCGACACCAGGAGTTATTACGGGTAAGCCGATCAGTGCTGGTGGTTCTGAAGGTCGTGGTATTGCCACAGCTCAAGGTGGTTATTATATTCTGGAAGCAGTGGCTCAGAAATTAGGTTTGCAATCATTATCTATTGCCATCCAAGGATTTGGTAATGCTGGTCTGACCATGGCTGAACTGGCTCATCGTGGTGGACATAAGGTTGTGGCAGTATCTGATTCTTCTGGCACCATTCATAACCCTGAAGGATTGGACATTCCTGCCTTGGTGGAATACAAGAAATCAACCAAAGAAATTATTGGTTTCACCGGAGCACAAGCGATCCCTAACGATCAGCTGTGGAGTTTGCCAGTCGATATCTTGATCCCAGCAGCTCTCGATAACCAGATTACTGCTGCCAACGCTGGATCAGTGCAAGCCAAGGTGATCTTGGAATTAGCCAATGGTCCGGTCAGTCCCGAAGCTGATGATATCCTAGCAGACAAAAATTGTGTCGTTGTGCCCGATGTCTTGGCCAATGCCGGCGGTGTCGTCGTGTCCTATCTAGAATGGCAACAGAATCTGGCCAACGAGCATTGGTCAGAGGATGATGTCTTGAGTAAGATGAAAGCCTTGTTGCTAGCAGCCTTAGCTGATCTCTATCATCTATCAGAGACACATCAGATTACCTTACGACGAGCAGCATTCGTATTAGCCTTGCAGAGATTGCAACAAGCAGCCAAATAATTTCTCCTACCAATTATAAGAAGAGCTGTTAAGGCTCTTCTTTGATTATGTTATACTTAGTACATGGTAGAAAAAAGTCGCCCCGACAAACGCAAGCATTTTCCTGAGGTCTTGCCTCTGCGTAAGTTAATGGGACCCAGCTTCTTGATGTTGGCGTTGGGTTTTGGTTCTGGTGAGGTTATCTTATGGCCTTACCTAAGTTCTAATTATGGTTTGGGGATTGCTTGGGGTGCTCTGCTGGGTATTAGTTTTCAATTTTTCATCAACATGGAGATTGAGCGGTATGCGCTAGCTAAGGGTGAAAGTGTCTTCGTGGGAATTCATAAATTATTTCCTTGGTCGGTCTATTGGTTTATTATCTCCACCTTTGTTGGTTTCGGTTTGCCCGGCATCATCGCGGCCTCGGCGCAAGTTCTGGCGGCTACCTTTGGGTGGGGAGAGTATCGCTGGATTGGAGCCATACTGCTGATCGTTATCGGACTCATCGTTTCACTTGGTAGGACAGTATACGGTACATTGGAGCGGCTGACGCGTTTGATTATTGCCGTAGCTATACCGTTTATAATTTTCTTAGCTTTCTTCTTGACCAGTTGGGCTGACTGGTCAGCTTTGTTTGCCGGCCTAGTCGGTATTGGCTCTGATTATCGTTGGGTGGCCCCAGGGATGAGTTTGGCAGCGTTTTTTGCTGCCTTTGCCTACTCTGGTGCTGGTGGTAATCTCAACTTGAGTCAATCAATCTATGTCAAAGAAAAGGGCTATGGCATGGGTATTCATGCCCAGAAGATTGGTAGTTTGTTCCACAGTCATCAGCAGCAAGAAGTTCGTCTGGCGGGACATGATTTCATCGCTTCAGAAGAGAATCATCGCAAGTTCAATCAATGGTGGAAGCAAATCAATTTGGAACATGGGATTATCTTTTGGTTTTTGGGCTTCCTGGGGATTGCTCTACTTATGGTCTTGGCCCATGCTACCACTTCGGGGTTGGCCAATAATGGAGAAGGGATACAGTTTGTCATCAATGAAGGCGTTGCTATGTCCGAGCGGCTAGGAGCAGTGGCTGGCGTTGCCTTTTTATTAGTTGTCTCTATCATGTTATTTCAGACGCAGTTAGGAGTGACCGATTCTACGTCTCGGATCATGGCGGAGAATGTGGCCTTGCGAATGCTCAAGAAAGGTCAGAAGACGATCAATTTGGCCCAGCTGTACTATTTCTTTGTCTGGTCACAAATTATCTTTGGTATTGTTCTCTTTACGTTCAACATTGCTGAACCGCGATTCTTGATTATCCTGGGAGCGGTGATCAATGCGGTGGCTATGTTCGTGCATATTGGTTTGGTCAATTGGACGAACTATCGTCTATTGCCTCGAGCAGTACAACCACGTCTCTGGCGCCGCTTGGTGATGCTACTGATATTCTTATTTTTTGGCTTTTTCAGTGCTTTTACCTTGTCGCAATATGCTCCTTGGTAAGCTTGGCAGATAGCTGGAGATAGGTTATTATTGCTGCATATGAGTAAGCCAATAGTACTGACGGGCGATCGTCCCACGGGCAAATTGCACCTGGGGCATTTCGTCGGTTCCTTGCAACAACGTCTTGAATTACAGAAGACCCATGAGCAATTTGTCATGATCGCTGATGTGCAGGCGTTGACTGACAATTTTGAGAATCCGCAGAAGGTACATGACAATGTCTTGCAAGTCGCACTAGATTATCTGGCGGTCGGTATCGACCCATCGGAAACTACCATTTTTATCCAATCGCAGATCCCAGAGATTTCCGAGTTGGCGTTGTATTTTTTAAACTTAGTCACTGTGGCCAGACTACAACGAAACCCAACGGTGAAATCAGAAATGAAAGAGAAAGGTTTCGGTGCCAATGTTCCGGCAGGATTTCTGGTTTATCCGGTCAGTCAAGCGGCTGATATTTTGTCTGTGCGAGCTGACCTGGTGCCAGTAGGGGAAGATCAGTATCCTATGATCGAGCAGACCAATGAAATTGTACGACGCTTCAATAGTCTCTACGGCAAGGTATTCAATGAAGTGCAAGCTGGTAAGGCGGCTATTTCCCGTTTACCTGGATTAGACGGTAAGGCCAAGATGAGTAAATCTTTGAACAATGCAATTTATCTAGCTGATTCACGCAAAGAGTTGGAAACCAAAGTAATGAAAATGTTTACCGATCCCAATCATATTAAAGCCGATGACCCAGGACAAGTCGAGGGTAATACTGTCTTCACTTATCTACGGGCTTTCGCTCCTGATCAGGCAGAGATTCATGAGCTAGAGAAAATGTATAAGAAAGGCGGACTAGGGGATGTAGTGTTGAAACGTAAATTAATCGAAATATTGGATCAGATGTTGATGCCAATTCGTTTGAGCCGAGCTTCATGGGAGAAGCATCCTGACCGCGTTATGAAAATAGTACAAGACGGTACGGATAAAGTTCGGTTGCGCGTACAGGAGACACTGTTAGAAGTTCGTAAAGGAATGAAGATAGAGTATTTCCACTAAATAATATAATAAATAAGCCCCATCACGCGCGAGTGATGGGGCTTTTAGGTTGACTTCATTGCTTGCATCCCCCCGATGCAGAGCGTTGAGTGGCACAGATGTTAGTCAGTGATGACGAACTTCCTAGACACGACTTGTTTTCCTTCGTCGAAGCTGACTCGGAGGTAGTAGACACCACTCTTGACGCCGTTTGGTGTCCAGAGGATGTAGTTGTACCCCGATTGACGCGCTTCGTCGATGACGGTAGTTACGAGTTGTCCGGCTACCGTGAATACTTGAGCAGTAACCCGCTTGGCATCCTTCTCTAGATAGAGTTGGGTCTGAATCCAACGACGTGCCGGATTGGGAGAGACCACGAGGGTGTTCTGTTTGTTGGTATCCAGGAAGGGATCCTCGGGCACTCCGGTGACCGGAAAGCCGTCCGAAAGAGGAGCGAGATCACTGTTATTGATCCAGTGAGCTAAGAACCAGGTGTTCGGGTAGGGGTTCCTCAGTTTCTTGAAGACGTAGGAGCCGTCACTACACGAACCGGTGACACTAGTCGAGTAGTTAGCAGTTGGAGGAAAGTCGCCTTCGTAGGTGTATTCCCAGAAGGCACAGCCATCTGACTCGTCTTCGAAGATACCTTCGTTGATGCGTGAGATGGTCGCGAAACCTTGAGTGCCGTGATAAACATCGAACGGCACCCACTGGGTACCATCGTCTACGACACTCCAGGCGTGAGCGCCATTGAGTGTAGACATTCGTATAGATCCGCGTTCCGTCGGGAAGCTGATATTCTTGGCCAAAGTGTGACCAAGAGCTATCCCGACTCCGAATCGGCTACTCAAGCTGACCAGGCCAGACTTGAATAGATTAGTGAAACCACCACAGCCACCATAGCGATTATTCCACACTGTAGTGGCATCGCTTTGATCGAACGTCAGGCTGTTACTGGGGTCACGGGTAATATTCTGATACATCCAACAGGACCACCGTTCAGCGATGCCGATATTCCCACTAGGAGTTCCTGGCACCACGTTATCGACGATCGTCTGCATGGTCGCATCGAGACCTGGCAGGTTGTTAGGACTACGAATCGTACCTCGATACCACGGCGCGTTGGCACCACGTGCTAGGTCGGTTCTGATGCCGGAGAGTTGCTCCGTCACAGTGGCGTTAGCGCTGGTTATCATCCCGACGGTTTGGTAACTCCGAGCCCCGAAGTCAATCCAGACTCCAGGAATATACTCATAGAGGTGCGCCGGAGGATTGGTCGGGGTCGTGCTGATCGATCCGCTGACACCAGACTGTGACCAGATGGTCGAGTAACTGGTGTTGACCGGCTTGGGTATGTAGACCCATAAGCTGCCGGTCGTGAAGGGGATCTGCAACGAGCGAGTGATGGCGATGCTATTGCTGCTGACGTCCGCTCCGAGTGTACCGACTTCCACCGTGGCTGCCGTTGCGAGTCGGTTCAGACTGATAAGCAGCGCCAAGCCGATCAGAAGTTGTTTCATTGGACTACTCAAGCCAGATGGGACGACGCAGAAGCATAGTTCCATTGGCGTCTACCAGATTAAGATGCTTCATGCCCTTATTCCGGTAGCTATCGACATGGACGATGATCTTCCCATCCTTCCCCACAGGGATGACGCCGAAAGCACAGCGGTCGAAAAGTTCGACATACTGCAAGCCTTGGAGCCCTTTCTGGATAGAATTCCAGCTGGACGGCGCAAAGGTATTGAGCATGGCATCGACCTTCACGCTGTCTTCCGGGTTGGGCGTCAAGAACATGTACACCAGGCTGTCAGCCGCCGTCATCTGCATCAGATTGGCTTCCAGATGTTGTGACGGGTAAGCGATAGAGCTTCCGGCGTAATTAGTTGCCCACTTCAGGGGCTTCCCGGTCGTCGGGCTCACCTTGGCGGGCTCAACTTGGAGCCTGCTCGGGTTACCGCTAGCACACAGTGCCAACGACAACACCAGCAGAACAAAAGTTGTGAGACGCATGTTAGCTCCTTTGATTAACGATTCGGCGTAGGGGGCGGCGGAGGTGTCGGGTCACCGTGACCCGAACCAACGTTGCCGAACTGGACTTTGATCTTGCTCCAGGAGGAATTTCCTCCTGCAGGATTCTTCGGTCTGGTCGGCGGATCCGGCGGAGTCATGATGATTTCGACCCACGCCACGAAATTACTGGTCCAGGTTCCGACCCACGCCACAGGATTGATGGTGAAGGAGGGTCCGGCGATCCGTGGTGACGCTTGAGCTGGTTGGCTGGCCAAAGAAAGGGCCAACAGAACCAGTACGAACAGCAGAAGACGCTTCATATCGTGCCTTTCTAAAATGCGGATATTTTCAAAGAACTGCCAAATACAGGCCATTTGCCTCTATTGGTCAGTAGGGTTTCCGCTACCCTGACTGATGATTATAGCCTGCCTAGTATGTTAGTTTTTGTCAAGTTTAGAAAAGCCCTCTGAACCAGGTTGGTTCAGAGGGCTTTATGATATAACGGGCATTAGCATCCCCCCGATGCCGTTGTAAATCGTTAGAGGTTGGTAGAGGTGTGCGAACGAAGCCTAGTTGGCACCGCTCCGTCCACCCCCGTTGCTTGATATTTCCTCTGCCAAGTCGTATGCGCAGACAAGCGCGCATGCCCCTGCCAGGACCTTGCCGGCGATTTCCACGCCTCCAGCCCAGGGATTGGGGACAATTTTGTGGATGTACCCTGCCATTGTCCCCAGGGTAGCTGCCATGGCGCCGCAGCTAGCGACAGCTGCTCGTGCCTGGCTTCGAGTGACACTGCCTTCCAGTTCGATTGAGTGAATCCAGCCCGGCGAATACGTCAGCGATACCGCTTGACGGTTGGCCGTGCAGAGTACACCAGTGGCCAACGGGCGCATGAATTCAACTGCGGCATACACAGCCTGGCGCTTCATCGACGAGTCGATGTTGAGCGTCGACCGCTCACCGTTGATAGTACGGGTCATAGTGGAGCGCGTGGTACCGTCGGTACTGATCCACGTTTCCACCGTCAGTTCCTGATTGTTGCCAGTACCGGTGACCAGATAGTGCTGATCACCATTGTCGGTCCAGTCCATCGTCTCGCTGTAGGCGAAGGATGAGCCGAGCGCATTGGACAGTTCGACGCTCTGCTTGAACCCCTTATCGCTGGAAGCGATCAGGTGATTCATGGTGTAGGTGTTGCCGTTCATCGTCACGGTGGCGTTTCCACCGTTGGAAATTGCCTGTGCACTGGTTACGACGATCGGGCCGTAGCTAGTGTTGATCGTCATACTCGCCGTCGGTTCCGTCGGCCGCTGCGAGCAGCTGGTGACCGTCAGCGCCAGTATTCCCAGCATCAGAATACAGGTGGCGACACGAACAAAGGTCAGCAGAGCTCCGCCTTTTTCTTCGCCACGGCGAGCCTTGATACCGAGAACGATACCGGCTGCCGTGAAGAGAAGCAGTGTGATACAGGTGGCCATGGGCGCCACTTCGTGCCAGATCCCCTGATGCTTGCTGGCCAGGAAGCCGATAAGCAGGGTAGGCCCGCTGGCTTCCAAGATGGCGCCTCCGACGTCCCTGAATTTCAGGGCACGGAGGAGGAGACCGACTGCCACCAGGGCAGCTCCGAGGTACAGCAGAAACTGAGCCATTGCACTCTCCTTGATTTGCTGCGGATGAAAAGAACTGCGCAAATACAGGCTATTTACCAGTATTTGTCAGTGGGGGTTCCGCAACCCATACTGATATCTATACCCTGCCAAATTAAAGTATTTTTGTCAAGTTTTTACCTACCCTTGACAAATCTTATAAATAGTGTATTATTATGGATTAATCGTTATTTGTAAACCGGCGGTGCAGCTGCATCGCTCTGATGAAGAAGACCCCCCAACAAGGAGGCAATTCAGTGTCCAAGGCCAAGCGCAGCATTCATACCGGAATCCGTACCCCCATCAAGACGATCATGGCGATGGCGGCTCTGTTTCGGAAAGCAGCGACGCTGCTGACCGGCGAGGCCAAGCGCCTCAAGAGGGCCGATGTCCGGCTCCGCAAGCTGGCCACCGCCAAGCCGACCAGCAAGAAGCGGCGGACCACCAAGAAGGTCGTCAAGAAGATGGTCGACATGCCGACCCGCCCGACCACCGTCGCGGAAATCTCCTATGCCTTGCTCTCGCGCAAGGCCACGCCGATGACCATCGGTGAGCTGGCCACCAAGGTGGCCAAGCTCAAGGGTCGCAAGGCCGACCGCGTTTTCGCCAGCAACTTGGCGGCGGCGCTCACGCGTGATGAACGTGTGACCCGTGTCGAACGCGGGATGTACATCGCGAAGTAGCGCCATCTGCGCCCCACACCAACTCTTGGTGTGGGGCGCTTTCATTTCACTTGGTCAAATCCAAAGCTTGTGGTACTATTTTTCTGTTATGTACGCCAGCATCTACGATGAATTACGTTCACGCATGGTCCAAGAGCAATTAATGGATCGTGGTATTCACGACTTCGCGACTTTGCGTGCTATGGCCAAAGTGCCACGTGAATTATTTGTGCCCAAAGAATCTATCGAACAAGCTTATCATGATACTGCTATTCCATTGATCAAGGGTCAGACTATATCGCAACCCTTCATCGTTGCTTTCATGACGCAGTCACTTCGTCTACAACCAGAAGACACGGTTTTAGAATTAGGTACTGGTTCGGGTTATCAAGCAGCTATTACGGCTGAACTAGCTGCTTCTGTCTATTCATTTGAAATTATCGACGAGCTTTATACCAAGGCTCGTTCTGTCTTGAAGAAATTAGGTTACCAAAATATTAATCTCAAGTCAGGCAGTGGTCGTCGAGGATTATCAGAAGCAGGACCATTTACCAAAATTATTGTGACCGCCGCAGCGGACAAAGTTCCACCCTCACTGTTTGATCAGTTGGCTTCTCCGGGACGTCTGATCATCCCACTCAAAGAAGCTGACGGTAATCAGCAATTGGTCCTGTATAAGAAAGACGAACGAGGGCAGATCCAAGAGCAGAAATTATTACCGGTGGTGTTTGTGACGTTGAAGTGAAGACGGTACTCGGGGCTAGCGACTTGGTACTCGTTTCTCGCTACCCGGGATCAGCGATCCGGGTTCCGGATAGCGGATCCCATCTTCCGAGTCCCTTCTTCACAGTTGACTCCAACCCCAATTGAACCTATAATCATCAGGTTCGTTTTTTATTCTCATTATCAATATCTCGCAATGTATTGCGAGAATGTACAATAGAATAACCCGCCGTAGTCCGCCTTGGGTGGACGAAGGAGGGTAAAACAATATATATGGCCGACGAGACTATTATCCGATTTGAAGGCGTTTCCTTCGAATATAACCATGATGAGCCCATTCTCGATGAGGTGAATTTTTCTTTGCGTCTCGGTGCCAAATTCACCTTGATGGGACAGAACGGTGCTGGCAAAAGCACCTTATTTCAGCTGATTACCGGTTCCTTGAAACCAACTCGAGGCCTGATCCATGTCGGCCAAGGTTTGACCGTAGCTACGGCGCATCAGGTGATACCGCAGTCCAAGCTCACCATGACCATGGCAGAATATTTTCAAGACATCCTCGGACAAGAATTATTTCGGATTCAGCAGCGCATGGATGAGATTTTAGAAGTAGTTAATCTCCAGGTGCCGACTGATAAGGTTATTAAGTCTTTATCTGGTGGTCAGCAAGCACGATTGCTTCTGGCATCTGCTCTGATCCAAGATCCGGATATATTATTACTTGATGAACCGACCAATAATCTCGACAAAGCCGGTATCGCTCACCTGACACAATTTCTTATTGAGTATCAGAAAACCTGTCTGGTTATTTCTCATGATGCTGACTTTTTGAATTCCTTTACTGAAGGTGTCTTGTACCTCGATGTCTTCACCCATAAAGTAGAACGCTATCTGGGCAATTATTATGACGTGATCGAGGAGATCGAGATTCGTCGTGAGAAGGAGAATCGCAAGAATGCCCAATTAGCCAAAGAGATTCAGGATAACAAAGACAAGGCCAATATGTTTGCCCATAAGGGAGGTAAGATGCGTCTGGTGGCTCGCAAGATGCGAGACGCGGCTGAAGAGATGGAGGCGGCTAAGGTGGATGTGCGTAAAGAAGACAAAACGATACGCCCGTTCACCATTCCGACGCAAGAAGATCTCGTCGGAGAGATTATTCATATTTCTTCCTACACGACCATGCGCGGTCACGATATTGTTGAACATGAAAAAGAAATTTCTCTCAAGCGAAATATGCGCTTGCAATTAGTCGGACCTAACGGTATTGGTAAAACTACCTTACTTGAATCATTAGCCAGCGGACGAGGTGAGGGGGTGTCTATCGCTTCTGGAGTGGAAGTTGGTTATTATCGTCAGGATTTTTCTACCTTAAACTTCGAAGATACTGTTTACGAATCGTTGAGTGCTGTTATGCCGGGGAGGAACGAAGAATTTTTACGTTCCACCGCTGCTGGCTTCTTGATAACCTCCAAATTGATCAAAAGTAAAATCGGTAGCTTATCTGAAGGACAGAAGGGTCTGGTCGCTTTCGCTCGTTTAGTATTACAGAAGCCAGGACTCTTGATTCTCGACGAGCCGACCAACCATATTAATTTCCGTCATCTGCCAGTTATTGCTCAAGCGCTAGAAGATTATCAAGGTGCGATGATCCTGGTTAGTCACGTGCCGGAGTTCGTGGCACAGATTAGAATTGATGAAGTGTTGGATTTGGAAAGGTAATTGCTCGCCTTTTGCGAGTACGTCTGCGGACGAGTAGTTCAGCATGATAGGATAAAATAAAAGTAGCCCGCCGGGAAACCCGGTGGGCTACTGATTTGGACGTTACCATCCAACAATGACGTCGTTCCGCCACATCTTCTCTGTGGCTCCTACTTTAACCGAAACGGCACCGAGGCCTGACATAATGAGCCGGGTGGTCGGTGCAATATCGACCGAGAAGAGGAAGAGAATATTGGGCACCAAGAAGACCAGGATACCCAGAAACACCAGATGATGATCAATTCTCTTGAAATTTTTCTTCATTGAACGGGCGTACAGGAACAGAGTTGCGATTCCAGCCCCCAAGAGCAACAGAGGAAATGAAAGATCGATCATTGTCGTCACGATGTCTTTCGCTGTATTCATGTTCAGCTCCTTTTGGGTGAAGTTGAAATGGTTGAGAGCGTAGTTAACTCTCAAGGACGAGAAGTTTTAGGTACGTTTTTAACGTCTATCTTATATCACTTTTTAGTTAATTCGTCAATTGCTAGGGGTCTAAGGTAGAATTGACATTATTTTAAAAGCTTGTTAAGCCTAAGATATGAACTACAGAAATTGCCATATTTCAGCCAAATCTATGGATACCGTTAAACCGGGTATCTTATTTTGGTTATCTGACCATGGCAATTCTAAGACGTAATATTCTCCTGTAATTTCTCTCTAAATCTTAATTTCCTTGGCCAGATGGTCAAGGTTTTTTCTTTGACGGATCTGGATGTTCATTTCACAAGGAAGGAGACACCATGTCAGAGCAGCACGTTGTTTTCCGTCGTGGGAAGAAAGTGTATTTGCGACCTTTGGAGGAAGGTGATCTGCACCGTCTTTACCGCTGGATCAATGATCCTGAAATTTCGATCTTCTTGGATCAGACCTTTCCTTTGCCGCTGGTCTATGAGGCTGAATTCCTCAAGCAGGCAATGACTCGTCCGGCGTTCCCCAGAGACATCATCTTCGCGATCTGTCTCAACGAGGATAATCGGCACATCGGCGTCATGGGTCTGCACAATATCCGTTACGATCACGGGACTGCTGGCACCGGTTCGTTCATCGGTGAGAAGGATCTCTGGGGTCAGGGCTACGGCTTCGATGCCAAGATGATCCTGCTGGACTTCGCCTTCAATACGCTCCGCCTGCGCAAAATCTGCGCCGGCGCCAAAGCCTTCAACCAGCGCAGCCTCGGTTTCAATGCCAAGTGTGGCTACTACACCGAAGGTTTGCGGCGCGGACAGTTCCTAGTCAATGGTGAGTTCGTTGACGAGGTGATCACAGCGGTTACTCCGGCACAGTGGGAGGAGCGCTGGCAGGAGTATTGCGCTGACTGGAAGCGTAGCTAGTTTGCAGGAATAAACCCCCGTGTCGCATAATGTGGCACGGGGGTATTTTTTAGAGGCAGGGTATTTGTTAATGGAGAAGGGGTCAGGGATCCGGAGTCCGCTATCCGGGATCCGCTATCCGCTGCTCGGAGTCCGGATCGCGGGTAGCGGGTTCCGAGTACCGAGCCGCGAGTACCGAGTCCCCTCCCCATGTAATGATCTCCTGTCGCTAACGTCTTCATAGCTAGAGGGTATTCGTTAATCAATAATCTAAATTTTATGAAAAAAGCCTTATTATCAATTATGAGTCTGATGCTTCTTGTCAGCTTGGCGCCTCTGGCGCAGGCACAAGATATGTCGATGAGCAAATCGTACTATATCAGCGAAAGTGAATTGGGTGGTACGTTTGCCAATGTCAATGCTGCCACATCAGAAGCTACAGAGATAACTGATCAGACTGGTGTGTTGGTGGAGATCGGTAATACCACTGCCGAGAGTACGACGATCGTTATTCGTTTTACTGCCAGTGATGGCACAACTTCTGACAAAGCGGTGGAGATTAGCTCTGCGACTGCTATTCAGACTAGGACTAGTGCCAAAGCCAATTTGAGTGATTGGATCGCAGGCGATCAGATCCAAGTACGTGCTACCCATTGGCGTAACAGTGACAACTCTCAAGCTCTAACATTACGCAATCTTTCTTTCGAGCTTCGTCACAAAGGCATTAATGGCTGGGTTACTGCTCTTCGATCAGGATCCAATCAAATGGACGTACTCTACAACGGCATTACCTATACACTTGATACAACCAATGCCAAGATGGTCGGTGGTATTCATAACCCTGCTACGTTAGACGATTTCCGTATTGGTGATCGTGTCCGTGCTCGAGTAGTCGATGATTTCGATGGTTTGAAAACAACTTGGAAAGCCGAAATTATCGTGACACTCCGTCGCGGTGATGATCTGATCATGCGGGTGACTCGTTGGATCGTACCTGCGACCATCACGTCGATGCCTACGGATGTTGTCTCTTTGCCGACTACCATCGGCGTAACTATCCAAGATTCCAAATTCTTCCAAGCCAATGACGTTAATAATTTAATTGGTGAGCCGGGCACTCTACTACGAGTAGATATCAATGCTCAAACCCAATTAGTGCGTAAATATTTTGGTCACGCTTTACTCAATGAATTTTCGGTCGGCGATGACGTCCGTATCGTCGGACGATTGGATGAGAAGACTGGCCATCTGGTAGCTCAAGTAATTAAGAATAATTCAGTACAACGCCTTGACCAACGATTTCGAGTAGCTACTATCATCAGCACCAATGCCAGTGATAAATCATTATCAGTATTACTAGCTGATAATCAGCTTCCTTATCCAGGGCCGATGACTCCTGTGTCTCGCACCTGGACGGTTACTACTAATTCAGCGACTACGTTCTGGCGTACTGGTAAGCAAATAAAGTTCAGTGATCTTCAGGTGGGAACAATGATTCGAGTTTACGGTCTGGTCAATATTGATGATCGCAAGATAACTGCCAGTACGGTCTCGGTTATCATCGGAACTTCGGAGATAGAGTTAATACAGTAGAGGACTGTAGTACTCCATAGCAATAATCTCCTACATCATATCAGTGGTGTGGGAGGTTTTTATATAATCGGTACTCGGTACTCGTTACTGGGTACTCGGGAAGAGGAGGATTGGAGAGTATCCGGGATCGGCTATCCGCTGTCGGGGTTCAGAGTGCCGAGCCGCGAGTAGCGAGCCCCAAGTACCGCTTCTCATGCTACAATATTAGTATGAAATATAAATCTTGGCTCCTCGTCCTCCTCTGGATGCTGGTCATCTTCTATTGGTCTTCTATCCCTGATCTTCATTCTGGATTAGAAGTATTGTGGGATACTATATTACGCAAAGGCGCGCACATGAGTGAGTACGCTATCTTGGCTGCATTAGTAGCTAATGCTATTGGTAAGCGAAAATGGCAGATGGAATTAGCCTTGGCCGTGAGTATTTTATATTCTGCCAGCGATGAGATTCATCAGTTGTTCGTACTACAGCGAGTGGGGAGTGTCGTGGATGTGGCGATTGATACGGTGGGGATTATAATAGGATTGTGGTTATTTAGAAAGTATTCAGTTAAATAACCCAACCTCACCCCAACCCTCTCCTTGCGAAGGAGAGGGAGGATGTACCCCTAAAATTCGTTCCTCTCCTTTTGAAGAGCCTGTCCCGAGCAATGCCGAGGGAAGAGGACAGGTGAGGTAATAAAAAATCATCGAGTTGAATCGATGATTCTTTTGACTTTTACACCTTGCTATGTTAAAAGCATTATATTCTGTTCATTTAACAAGTCGTCTCTCCAAGGAGGTTCTCATGCCCCGTCCTGATTTCATGACTCGAGCACAGATTATCAGTGCCGTCTCGTCACTGGTGATGATTAATTTGCGAATTAATACTGAAAGCGAGTGGGAAGGAATCTGTGTCAAAGAACCGATAGCTTCACAGGTCATGCTTATGTTCACCTTAAGACTCGGAGTGCAACCTGGCTATGATCTCGTAGTACAGGTTGAAGATGCCTTCGGTGGCGTCATCTTCTCGCAGTTCTATCTGCGTGATATTGTCAGTATTGAGGGTGATTCAAATGAAATAACGATTAAGTCCGCCATGAGTAATGTCGCGACAATGTCACTGGTTATCAACCTAGATACAGGACTGATCAAGATGTATGCTCCCGTTGTGAGTCAGACTGCATATCAGATTGAGTATGGCGATTTGAACGCCTAACTTTTCTGTATCATAACCGAGACGGAGGTATCTCGTGAGTAGCCGTGGAGATATGCAAGCAAGGAAGAAACTTCGCGTGACGTTTAGCACCTTTCTGCTTCTTGATGTGATCAGAGAGATTCATGATCCTTCAGATGTCAGGAAAGAGTTTTTTGCTCGGCTATTGCATCTATGTGATGGCACACCTATCTACCCTGATGACGTTGATGACGGTTACCTGGGGTGGATAGATAGGATGTTAAGGGTATACGCTGAAATTCGCACTACGTCTACTGGTAACTACCTACTTACTGAGCAGGGTTGGAGAGTTTGGGATCGTTGTCGGAAAGATCTCTTTCTGGAGACGACCATTCCGACTCTAGAGCAGTTGCTTGCTCGCATGGAAGTTAGCATTTGATCTAGCTCATTCACAACCCGACAAGGAAACTTGCCGGGTTTTATAATAGAAAAACATCCCACAGATAGCAGGATGTTTTCCCTAATAACTAATAACGAATTACTAATTACGATTTTTATTTAACCTGACTGACAATCTTGGCAAATACTTCCGGCTGCTTCTCGGCAATCTCGGCGAGGACCTTGCGGTCAAGCTCGATCTGGCCTTTCTTGAGAGCACCGATGAACTTGGAGTAGGTGGTGCCTTGGAGGCGGAGAGCAGCATTAAGCTTGATCAGCCACAGGCCGCGCATATCGCGCTTCTTCAAGCGACGATCTTTGCGAGCATGGGCGTTGGCCTTCATGATCGCTGTCTGCGCTAGTTTTAATTTGTTCTTGCGTCCCCAGCGGTAGCCCTTGGCTTTCTTGAGGATATTGGTTCGGCGTCTGACGTGGTGCACGCCGCGTTTCACTCGAGGCATAGAATGAGTTTAGAATTATGAATTAAGAATGAGGGATTAAGCGACGAATGTTGCGGACGTTCACCTTGGACAGGTTGATGTCACGACGCTTATTCTTGGTTGTCTTGCCAGATTCACGGGAATTGAAGTGATCCTGACCACCGGCGCGAATCTTGATCTTATTAGTGCCGGTCAGCTTGACTCGTTTACGAATCGCTTTGTGGGTCTTGAGTTTTTTCATAAGTTATTTTTTTCGAACGATAATTGATATTTGGGCGCCTAGATAGGCGATAGGTTTATCGATGACGATATTGTCACCGAGAGACTGAACGAAGGTAGCCATGAGTTCTTTGGCCAGAGGCACTTGTGACTTCTCTCGTCCGCGGAGTCTCATCGTTGCTTGGACTTTGTCACCGCGATCGAGGAATTTCAGCGCTTGATTCTTGCGTACATCGAGATCATGAGCTGCAATTTTGAAAGAGATCTGTACGGTCTTGAGCTCGACTTTCTTGGTCTTGGTGTTGGAGCGGCTCTGCTGATACTGCCATTGACCGTAGTCGAGGATGCGAGCGACCGGTGGTACAGCGTTGGGCTGCACTTCGACCAAGTCGAGACCACGTTCGCGTGCCAAGGCGATAGCTTCATGCGTCGGCAAGACGCCGATGGGTTGGCCTTTGTCATCGATGACATTGAGCTCGCGAGCACGGATGCGCTCGTTCATGGCGTAGCGTTTGGCTTGATTGTTGGGTTTGGGTCGGTAAATTGCAGTTAAGTTAATT
>CAZIOU010000014.1:0-19405 GCA_964540995.1 uncultured Gammaproteobacteria bacterium
AATTCGGCGCTGCTGTGTCGCCCGGCTTCCCGCATCCAATCAAGGTCAAACCGACCAAAACCATCAAAAGGTATTTCATAAGCACCCCGCTATAAACGATTCTCCGTGAATCACTTTAATTTTCAAATCTCGGGCCTTCATCAGCTTGGATCCCGAGTGTTCGCCACTAATCAACATCGAAGTTCTTTCGGTGACGTGTGGTTCGACAACATATCCAAGGGCTTCCAATCGCGACTTTAGATCGCTTCTTTTGATTGAGAACTCGCCCGTCAAAACAACAATCTTCTTTTCCATAATGCACCTCGCTACTTGACTAAGTATATCGCGAATAGATAGTCTACGGACTGCAAATCCGTGTACGGGGGTGCGAATCCCTCTACCACCTCCACTTTCCCGAACGAATTCAATCGTTTAGAGAATTGTGAAGTTTTTTGTAGTTAGCTCATTTCGAGACTGTAGTTAGCGAACTATCTACAGAACTACAGGTAGAACCAATTAAGGCCGACACGATTGCAAGGGAGATACCCCGATGCGAGTCGTCCACAAGCCAACCAACGTCACACACAGCTATCGGATGTTTGCCCCCCACGGGGCGTCGTAATCGTAGTAGTAGCTCACGGGAAGGTCCAAGTTATCAGAATCCGCCGGTCGATCAGAGTCTTCGACACGAGGGCGAGGTTTCCGACTCTTGTCCGCACTTCGTTTGAAATGTTTTTTCTTTCCCATTCCTGAAGGTTCCTCTCGATTCCGCTTTGTGTGAAGTAGGCCCGCTGCGCTTGATAGGACGCTTCCGATGTGGGAGCTACCGCGCTTGAAGTGAGGACCATGAAAAGTAGTAGGGTGTTGGGTTCCATTATTAGTATCTCGCGGTTATTAGATTGATCTTAATAAGCGCCCCGTTTTGGCAACACACGGGGCCACGTGTATAGAAGCAAGCCATGCTCACCACTTAATTCCGCAGGTGACTCGTCAGGTAGGCGTGCGCTAACGCCTCGTTCTGGGTTTCTATTAGAAATGCAAAGAAACTCCTATTCCCCGTCTTTCCGGGATGTCAGTCGATTTATCGGCGTGTCTCCAGTAGCTTGGTCCGCTCGCCACCCATCACGGAATTTCACCGCGCCTTAGCCTCGTCCGACCGCCACAGCTTCCGCGCCTCCGACCAAAAATCATTTCTCCAAAACTTCTCGTTCCAATTTCAAATGTGTTTCCATGTTCTTCCTCGACAAATATCACCGACCATCTTCATTTCCTAACCTCAACCTTTTCACTTTTGTTATCCGTCACAATGGACAGGGCCAACAAGACGTTGATAACGCCTTCCATAGAAACGCCGGTTAAGCGTACAATCTCGTTCAGTCTTTCAAGAGAGTCGCCGGAAAGAGTGACGGTTGTCTTTTTAGTTTTTCGTTTCACTTCCCCTCCAGCGCGGCGATTAGCTCGGCGTCTTTAAGTTTGCTGATTTTCTTTGCCTTATTTTGTATTGCGTGGTCCACCTCATCGCTATACACATACTGAAGTTCTAAAATAGCGCAGTCCCTCTGCTCAACCAACTTCTCAATCACGCGCAGGAGTTTGGATTGAGACATCGTATGGTCGTAAGAATCAACAACATCACCACAATTGAACACCTCCATTACATCAACCCTCGTCGCCTCTTCAATCGCCTTGCGTAGTTTTTCGTTCATGGCTTCTTTCCAATCTAAAATCTTCTGTAAGTCTTCTATCAAATCTTTGAGCTGTGATTCTGATAGATTCCATTTATGCAAGGTGCTTCCGTAAGGTGACCCCTTCGAGCCGAGTAACCGCAGTCCGCTGCCTGACTTTTTATTTGTAATCAAAAGCTGAACTGGTCCGCCTGCATTGTTAACCGCTAACTCAAAACTATTTGCTGGTTTCTTCATGTTCCTTTTCCCCTTCCGCTTGCTCGATTGCTGCGATTTTCTTAATTGCATCGTTTAAATCTTCGCAGATAGTTTCAACTGTAGGTGTTCCGCCGTCTGGCGGTCGAAGTCCAGCGTTGTGCAAGACTCGCTTTGCAATCTCAATCACGGCCTTCGAGACCTCGGCCTCCCGCGCCTGCCGTGCGATGGTTTCTTTTGCCATCACTATGTAAACAAACTCGCATCCAAACTCGTCGTTATTTTGGATTTCTTGTTTGATCGCGTGTTTCAAACGCTCAACCTCCGCCCGTAGTTCATCTCTTTCGGTCTTTACATCAGCAATCTTCTTTATCAGTTCAATGATATTCTCTCGCTGCTCGTTATATTCAGTTACAATCTTATTGTGGGCAGCAATCGCCTGGTCCTTAGCTAGCCTCTTACACTCAACCTCGGCCCGTAATTCGCTACAGTTAAATTTAAGCTCCCTGTTGTTCTCTATGAGCAGAATCATTCTATCAAATAAGTCGCGGCTGATTGCTTGTTCCTTAGCCACAATCTGGTCGTGGTCGGATGCGAGAACGACATCAATAGCGTCATCGTCAAGCCCGTCTACTTTTTCCTCATAGACGGCATAAGTGTTACCTACCATTTTTTCTAAATAAAAGTGCTTCATTTCTTTGCCGTCGCTCATACGCTTGCTCTCCTGCTCTTTTTTATACCAATATGTCTTTGTCCCAGTACTTGTGAATTTTCGGCGGCGGCGGAGGTCGTCGCTCATGGGTGCCCCATGAAGTGGTTATATAAATCAACGACGACATAACCGAGCAAAAGCCAAAAACCATATTCGTAAATTTTGTTCATAGTGTTTCCTCTTTCAACGCTTCGCGGGCTGTTTTGCCGCCAATGATTTGAAGAATGTTTGGAGAATACTCGTCACGCTGATACCCATACGAGTCAACGTCGCCGACGATGGTTCGCTTTGCTTCATGAAGGTCATCTTTGCGCGTGACCATCCAATTGTTGTGGTCAGCATAAAACCGCAACGCCGCCTCAAGTTTTTCAATTCGTGCAATGAGCCCAAGCACTGCCTCGGGGTTCGCGGCTGCGATGAATCGTTTGTCACCCATAGAGACTTCAGTATCACTGATTACAATACGCGACAGGTCAGTTTCACCTGTGTCGTAAGGATAGAATATGAGATGAGATGCGTCGTCTTTTCCTACTGTCCAAGGCCCAGGCGTTGCTTCCTCAGCAAGCTGCTTCAAGCGAACGGTTGAATCATTCATCGTCCACCTCTACAAACTTAACTTGTCTTACAGCAACCCTGTTACAATATTCGTCAGCTTCTTCCTTGGATTTAAAATGATAATCCCCAAGCCCGTTTGTGAATTCATTGATCCAAACAGCTCTAGAACTTTGTTGGTTGCTAACGGAAATAAACTCGCCGAAATAAATTAAGTAAATTTGGTTCATTTTTTCGACGGCGTGTTTCACCAAAAACTGATCGTCGGATTTAAGCAGATCGTGCAATCGAATCAATTCTTCGTTTATCTTTTCCGGAAGGTCCGAGAGTTGAGTTGAAGTCCACATTACAATTTCCTCCGTTGGTCTTTACAGTGAAGGTCGATGAAAGCGTAGAGCGCGTCGAGGTTCATCATATCAAGCCGCTTTCTTTCCACGGTTGCCATTGTCTCTTTCCCGTTCGGACAAATGAAAGTCAGCGTCGCCGTTTTTCCGTCCTGATTGTCGGTGAATTTCACTTCGACATCAGCTTGTGCCCAAACCATTCCAATCATTAAAACTAAGATCGCCGACATAATTCCCTCGGTAGCATAAGTTTTCGATAGTTCACTTCATGGTCGCGGTTCGGAAATCGAGAGACCGAATCGTAGACATCAACGGTCACTCTCAAATGGCTGTACTCGATCAGTCGCGCGGGCAACTCAACCCGCGTCTGGACCGGACCCTTGTTCGTGTTTAATGTGATGAACATTGTGCAGATTAGTGTCAGCACGTTTTCCTCCTGTTAAGAGTGTGAATCGTCCTTGAGCTACGGCGAGAGTGCGCCGCCACATTGCAATTTGAACTTCTCCAACTTCAGGGTTCCCGCCAGCTTCGGAACGGTGATACCAACGAAGTGCTCCCTCGACGTTCGGAGCCCCGCCTAAAGTTACAGGCCGTTTCTTTTCATATAGCCGGGCCGCGAGCTTCGAGAAGAAAGTCGGGCGCTTCATGTTGCAAGCGTAGAGAGTCGCAACGAGGTTCACGTCTTGGTCCACGTCGTCGCCTGTCTTTCGAACCGGCTTCAGTTGGTCGTCCATTGTTTTGAAGGGAAGAAGGACAAACCCAATCTGAACCATCAAAAGTAAATCGGTGAGACAAACTAGGAAGCCGGGTAGATAGGCCCGTGCCATGAACGGGAGAATCCTCGGCAATAAAAAATCCGGCAGGAACTTCCGTGTTCCATCGGTGTCGTGGGTGTTGGGGGCGAAACCTAGCCGGAGGATGGTCTTCATAACCATCGAGTTGAATTCTTTTGAATCGCGACGAAGGGCCGCTCCGAATACCGGAACGAGTTGATCGCCGCTGACTGTGTTAGTCGGAAGGTTGGTCCCTCGACGATAGACGCCGGGGGACACGCGGAGTTTTGCTAGTTGGATGTACCAACGGTCGTGGAGTAGGGCGAGAAGGCCGACTCTGTTCAACTGGTCGCCCCGGTCTCCGTCTCGTTGGGTCGGAAGTCCTCTGTCGTCCACGATCATTTTCATTCCTCCGGGCTTCCAAGTTTGAAGCCGATCTAATTCCTTCGCGCTATACTCGCCACTGTTAGACTTGGTTCCATTCAAAACGCTATCGGTTAGGATTACCCAAGCCTCGTGCTCAGCCAAGACGCCTAGCTTTTGGGCCTCGGGGATTCGTACATCAAACGAAGGCTCGCCGAATAGTTCACTCAAAGACCGCTCGTCTGGTCGTATGGGTGTGGCGGTAAAGCCAAACGGCTTCGCTTTGAAATGCTTTAAGATTCGCGACCATGATTCAGCCGGTGCGTGGTGTGCCTCATCAACGAATACATAGTCGAATGTTTTTCGCTTGAACGTCTTTAGGTGATTCTTTCTAGATAGGGTAGGGATAGACGCAACCATCACAGTCGTGTCTGTTTCCCGCGAACCCGAATCGAACACTCCAACGCTAACGCCGGGAAGCATTGACGTGATTCGTTCGTTGGCTTGTTGAATCAACTCTTGAGTGTGGGTCAACCAAAGGAATCTCAATTTCGGATTCTTCTTTAGTAGCTCCGCAATCATTCGTCCGGCGACGTTAGTCTTTCCCGTACCCGTAGCCATTACGTTGAGTGCGCGGCCTTCTGTTTCAAGGGCCGTCAAGTTTGCCTTTACAGATTTGGTCTGCAAGCGGTTTAGCTTTTGAATCACAGTATTGCGTTCCATAAGGCCCCCAAAGTTAAAAGTTAATCACTCGAATCAATGCACGAAGCGAGTAGTGTCAGGGTCCCGTCGCTCTCAACTCCATAGGTCCCGTAACCCAATTGGGTCGTGAACTTTGATGAAATGAGGTCGTTCGGGCGGGCTTCCAATTTCGTCGGTAGCCCGTTGTTTTGGTTGCGATACACGAAGCTGTGATAACGGGGGAGAACTTGGTCGAGGTCCTCGCGAACGTATTCTGTGGCACAGCGACCGGCGGACTTTCCTATAAACTTGACTGCGTTCATTGCATCACCTCTTTGAGCTTGGATTCTGGGAACCAATTCGAATTCACTTTGTAGAAGAACTCGGTCCCGCGAGACTGGCAGTCCTCGATTCGACCTGCTTGGGTTAGAGCCTTGACGCCGTAGTGAATCGCGTAGACGTATGAGACCGCTTGACCTAGGTGGAACTTTGGTTGGTTTATCATTAGCAACCAGCCCTTCGTTCGCCATATTCTTCCCAAGCTGCTTGATTATTTAGACGTTCTTCCATTTTTGCGTGGTGGTATTCTTTTGGCGAACAAACGCGAACTGATATCAAGACAGGTTCGTGGTACACATCCACGGTAACAAACTGAGGTTTCCCAGAAATGTTAGTCGCCAAGTTCCAATATCGTTGCTGTTGTAGAGCTTCGGCGCGTCTAGAAACTTCAACTCGATGTTTTCGGATAGCTAACTTAAGCTCCGAAAGTTTCATATATGTAACGAGAGACTTTTTGTCGCCTTCTAGTGAAGTTGTCTTTACTCTTAAAAACATCTGAACCTCCGATGAATTCAGTCTGCTACCTTTTGATAGAAAAAGATAGCATTTGATAGAAGGTGTCTCACAATGGGACATTTGAGGTTTGGAAGGAATTTACCGATAGGCGGGAATGAATAAACGAACCATTTTGATTGTCGTGGGCGGCGTTCTATTTCTAATCGTGTCCGGCTTCGGGTTCTCGAAGTTCAAAGAACACGAACGGGAAGCCAAGATCGCGGAGCTAAACGAAATGCTTTTGAAGGCAACTCGCGAGGACGATAAGTCGGGCCGGTGTATCGTCGCGGAGAAGTTGTCGGCTTTGTACGATGAGGCCGGCGAACTCTCGATGTCCGTGACCTATAAGCAAATCCAACAAAACGAGTGTCAACGATAGCCGTCTTTCGCCCAACCTTTACCCTTTAGTTCGAAGCTGGTTCCCTTCGGTGGGAGCTTCTTTTTCTTCAGAGACTTGCAGAGCGGGCACACTTCTTCTTTTTCTTCCTTCTCTGCGGCGCTTATCGAGGTGTAAAACACTTCATACTCGTGTTTGCATTTCTTGTTCTGGCAGCTATATGTATAGATGGGTGGCATCACTTCTTTCCTTTCAAGGCATTTTCGATGGTCCAACCATTACCAAGTCTTCTCATTAATGTTTTTGAACCCAGTCCGTATTCTTTTTCCCATTGATTCGCTGTCTGAGTTTTTCCGTTGTAGGTAATCTTGGTATGGATTTTTTGAATTGGTTTTGTGAGTTTGTCTGTTTTCCACCCAAGTCTTTTTCTTTGAGAAATCAATCCTTCGCTGAGACCTAACAACCTTTCTGCGTCTTTTGAGCAGTAGACTTTTCCGTCAATCACAACATTAATATTTGACCGTCTGTTTCTAACTTGAACATCAACCGTCGCCCACCTACAGTTAGATCGTTCGTAGTTTCCATTGTTGTCTATTCGATCAAGTGAATGTAATTTACTAGGTCTTTGTCCCATATCTTCTAGGAAGTTTTCATATTTTGACCATCGTTCACATACCCGAATACCTCGACCGCCGTATCGTTTGTATTGTGGACATTTCTTTCGATTGCACCTATTAAAAATTGACCGCCAACTGTTGAATGTCAGTCTGTCTCTTTTTGTTTTTTTCATTTAATTGGTCCGTTGTGTTTTCTATGTTGAGGAAATGTTGATTCCGCTTGAGTGACAGATTCGGAAAGAGGTCGGTTTGAATCACGGTCTCGAACACACAAAGCGAGTCGTAGAGTTTCCCTAGCAGGGTGTCTCGGCAATATGTCCCGTCGAAGTTCTCACGGAGACAGAGTTCCTCGGGCGTCCGAAAGAAAACGTAAACCTTGTCACCCTCTTGGACGGGTGTCTCGCCGATTGCTTCGAGGACTCGAGTCTCGTTGGTCCGGTCGCTTGTGAGAACGGCCTTGGTCACGGTCTTTTTCGAGCACCAATCGGTGATGTCTTTCAGGTCCACAATCTCGCGGGCATACTTCATGTAGAGGGAATAGATTTGGTCCATTCTATCTTTGACCATCAAGTCGATAACTTCGGAGATGAAAGTTTGAAGGGCCTTCTCTTTCGTAGTAGCCTTAAGTGCGGAGCCTTTGATTTTCCGTTTGCCGTCCTCGTCTACCAAAACGTAGTTTTTCTCTCGAACAACAATGAACTTTTTGAAGTATGAATCGTCGTCCCATTGAATCATCGGTGGCATTTGCGAATTGATTTCGCGAAGAAATTCGGCCCGTTCCTCAACGGACATTGGTTTGCCGTCTTTACGTTTGACACTGATTGAGTCGGTGTCGCCGTTACAAACTATGTAGTCGAATGTCTTCATTAACACCTTCCGGTTTTGGTTGTGTCGATTTCTTTGAATATGAATCTAGAAATCTTGACGTACTTCTTTTGAAGCGTTGGGGCGCTCCAAATCCAATCGAGTAGACAGGCCCGGACATCGTTCTTATCAACTTCGAGAATCCGACAAAGTTCCTCTATTGAACTGAACTCTGCTAGTAGTCGCCCGTTTGGTCTAAACACCGCTATTCGGCACATATTCTTTTCCCGTTGCTATCTTGACTGAAAGTTTGAATATCTCGCGACCGTGACGTGTCACTTCAGCCGCACCGAAAGGGTAGTTGTAGTTCAGCTTGCCCGCACCCAGGAAACCATAAGCCGAATTTACGACAACCTTGGCTGAGTCGTCCATTGCTTTCCAATATTTGTCTTTTGTCTCTTTGTATTTCGCTTTGTAGACAAGTCGGGCGTCCATGAAATGCGCTACGATTTGTGTGAACAACGCTTGCGGGTCTTTTTCTTTATTAAAGATTTTGAACTCTCGCATGATACTCGGATACATAGCTCGAACGTCGATCTTGAAAACATTCTTGTGTCTTCCCGGTAGGGCGAAAACATAGGCCCCTTCGTATTCCACGGCGGGCGAACCCTTCGCGATGCTGTGACCTTGTTGCAGATAAGCCCGGACCATCAAGGAATTGATCTGACTTCCCGTAGCTGAATTCACAATCGACTGTAAACTTCTCGGCACCGACTGGGTGTAGTAGAAAAAGCTGGGAATCATTAGGTCGAACAACTTCAACGCGTCGTCGGCGTCGTCGATAGCATAACGCTTGATCTTCTCTCGCTCTACAGGGTCGGACCAGTTCTCTCGAATCTTGCTTGCGTCGTAGTGGTCCCGACCTTCGCGTTCTAAATTCTCGTGTGCGATGATCGACTTCAACCTGTAGCTCTCGTAGTTCCGACCGATGTCGAACTTCATGGCTAGAAACATCGTGTCGATAACTTCGCGACCATAGATCAAAGCGTTGGTGTAGTCGTAGGACTGCGAGCCGTCTTTTCTAAACTGAGAACCACGGTCGGCAAACTTGATTGCAGAACCGTCGCGACCTAGACGCATTGAAGCTGTCCCGCCGCAGTGATTCATATAAGGCAAATCGAATCCGAAGATGTTGTGACCTAGGACAATCGACGGGTTCATTTCGCGGACCCATTTAGACCAAGCGACAAACATATCAACTTGGGTGGGGTACTCGTCTTCGCAGAATAGTTTTCGCGTGACGGTGCCCCGGCTTCGATAAGTGTTCGAGATTAAGAGAACCCGGCTCTCGCTGTTCAAAGCAAGTCCGTTGGTCTCGATGTCGAAACTTAGAACCGAAACGTCGCTAACTTTCATTTGTTTGTAGTAGGTAACGCCGTCCTTGACCATCAATGCTTCCTTCGGATCTCGAAGGACGTGAAAGTCGTAGCCCTTTTTGTAGCTCGCTGAAAGAACCTCGGCCCATTTCGCCCGCGTGTCGGTTTCGTATAAATACCGATAGGGCTGGTCTCCAGCGAGTCGTTTGAACTTAGGTGAGTGTTGACCGGCGAAAAGAATGTAGTGAGAGTTCGGGACTTCTTTTGTTGAGATGGTCCCGTCCTCGTTTTCGATGAACAAGACAGCCGTCGAGTCGCCCGGTTCAACCGATACGACCCGCTGTGTATTATCGCGACCGTAAATTAGTTCGTTCATTCAAATTCCTCGACTTCTTTTCCAAGCGAATAGGTTTGAGTTGCGGCGTCGAATTCAATGTTGGTTCGTGCAAATGGTTTCCCGCCGCGCTGACTGGTCTCGATTCGTCTACGATTGCCGACCTGACTAACCATTAGGGCACAGTCCACAGCGCCGTGGATGGCCGTAGAACCGGCGATAGACTCGGCCCCGCCGTTACCACCCTTGCGAGTGTGATGAACGAATAGAACGTGTGTTCCTGTCTCCCTAGCTAGCTTCCTATAAGGTGTCATCGCTGCGTTGACTTGAGAATAGTCGTTCGAACTTTCAACTCTAGCCAATAGAAACAGGGTGTCGATAATGAGTAGCTTCGGTTTCGCCGCAATCAGGTCCGCCGTTAAGTCCTCTATAAAGAACTGTTCGTAGACGCCGCCGACGTGAAGGTAGAGCGGGTCGGTGTCTTTGATTCCTACAAGTCCGTATTGGTCCTTTAGAGTTTCTTCCTGTTCCTCTAAAGCGATGTGGAACACGCCGCCTTGTACGGCTTTGCGTCCGAGGAATGTCCCGCCCTGACATACAGCTTTAGCCATTTGTCGAACGAGGGTTGACTTGCCGGACTTCGGAGGCCCTGCGATAACAGACATTCCGCCGTCCGAGAGAAGCCCTTCGAGAATCCAAGTGGTCGGCTTTGCCTCTTTCATAAAGACGCCGATTTGACGCCAATTGAAAGCCTTCTTTTCAGTGCGCGGCGGGTGCTTTGCGTCTTTGGAATAGGCCGAACGGATTGTCGTCTGAACTTCTCGCTCGCTGAAATCGTTTGCTAGAATGTCGTGGGTCTCTAGGGCTTGCATGATTAGGTCCGACGCTTCCTCGAAACTGTAGAGATTTTGATTCAGGTCGCGGGCGACTTTGTGAACCGTATTGTTCCGGCCCTCAGGGAGAATCTTTCCCTCTTTCAAGAATTCCTTAGTCGTCTTTGCGAGTTTCCCTTTTGACCATTCTGGAAGTAGCTCCTTTGGATTCGGCCCATCGTAATCGACAACTTGCCAAGGTTCGTCGTTCTCAATTTTTGGCTGGACGGTCGCGACTTTCTTCCCGTTCGTGTTCACAGAGACAACGGTCTTGCTGGGATAGAAAAGGCGGCTCGCATCCTTGCAAGCCTTGTCACAAGCTGGAAACTTAGAAGCTAGATCGAACCAAGTTGATTCGAAGGTTTTCACATCCGTAATAGGGGAGTCGAGCTTCAAAATTACCCTGAATCGGTCGGCGACTACCCCGTTCTTTTCAA
This sequence comes from uncultured Gammaproteobacteria bacterium, assembly GCA_964540995.1. Classification (GTDB taxonomy): domain Bacteria; phylum Patescibacteriota; class Patescibacteriia; order UBA1558; family 2-01-FULL-52-15; genus JAZDLR01. The sequence goes on from CAZIOU010000014.1 coordinate 10,896, forward strand.
TCCCGTGACTCTTGGTCGTGGCGATAATGTGCGAGTAGTCCTTGAACGCTTCCTTGGCTTCATCGAGAGTCATACCCGCATCGAAGTCGAGACCAATTGCTTCGGCCCGTTCGAAGTTCTTGAGGTTTCGTTTGCCATCCTTGAACTGCCCAAGTGAGTAGTCGGTGGTCGTGATAATTGTCTTAAGATTGTCTAGAGAACCAGAATCAATTGTCTCAAATCGTCCTAGATTTCCGTCTACTACAGATAACTTCATGTTGCCTCGTGAGGTTTTGAAATGGGCTTTAGAAGTAAACTCAACGTATACTTCTGAGTGTTTTTCTAAACCGCTTATGTAGCTGTCTAGATATACGGGCCGTGGGTGCTACAGATCATCGTGCTAAGATGAAACCGACCGCGTTCTCCGCACTGTGGACAGCGACCCTCGCGCTTGTATTGTTCAGCGAGTGAACCGGGGTAGGGCTGTTCGGGCTTAGGAAAGAAAAACGCCTTCAAGGATTCGTATTCATCCGAAACAATTTCTTTTTGTTTTAGATCGACAGCGGGGCCTTCGGTGGGTGTCCATTCGTTCCACTTAACGATTTGCCCCGTTGGGAGAAGAACCGTCTCGTCTTTGTCTTTGGACTTAGACATTTAGAACTCTTCGACAGGTGTCGGCGCGTTTGCTTTCGGTTTCTTTCCCGGTGCTCGCGGTGTTCCACGGTTCGAAGCTGTGGTCCCGTCGTCGTCGGTCTGAGAAATTCCCATCATCGCGGACAAACCAAAACGGCGGGCGTAGGTGATACCCGAACCTAAACCTTGGGCGTCGTTCTTATTGTTCAAAATAGGCGTCAACGAACGGATGAATTGACCGGACGTGTGAACCAAAAGGGTCACGACTACAGGCTTTCCGTCTGGTAGAACCATGATTGGTTGAAGCGCGACCAAACCGTTCTTTGCGAGCGGCTCGCGTGTGGCATCAATCACCGATTCCAAAGTCGCATAGTCGTTTTTAAAGTGCGGGTTCGAGGCGTCTCGTTTCGCGTGGTTTAGTTCCGACTGCGCTTTCACGAGGGCCGTCACTAGATCATTGATTTTTTCAGATTGCATTTGAGATAGTTCGTTCATTGTAATGGTTCCTCATCGTCGTCGCCGACGAAAACAAATTCCAAACCATTATCGGTCTGGACTAACTTAACGGGAAAACAGTCAACTTCCTTTTCCCAAGGGCGAACAAGTTTACCGTTCTCGTCTACGATGTGTTCTAGGTTGAACGTGTCACCGACGAAGTCTGTGAAAATGATGTTGCGAAACAAGTGGTTCGAATCTTCAATCCAATCACCCATGTGTTTTATCGCGAGACCGTCAACGGGCTGACCCATTGACAACATCGCGGCTTGATACGCGCTAATTTTCATTATTGCCCCCGGTTGGGTCGGCGAGACATTCAACGGAGCCTTCTTTCTTTTGGAGACAGTCGGCGGTGCGGACAACTTTGGAGTTGAAAACAAGCGCAGCACAAAGAGCACCGAAGATAAGAACAACGCAGGTCGCGACCAGAACGATTGAATAGACTTCATTTTTCATAGCTCCCTCTAGGCTTTCTTGAGTCCGGCTTTATCTCCGCGCCAACAAAACTCCCGATAAGGACAGGGCCGACCGTATTGGTTGTCGCAAGCGTTTAGATTTCTAGGGAAGATTCCCGTCTTGATTGCTTCAGCTGTTTCGCTAAGGGCTTCCATTGTGATTTGTTGAACCTTCTCGGGTACGTCGTCGACGATGATTTGAATGTTCGCCTCGGGTTGAATGGTTTCAATCCATTCGCCCTCGCATCGTTTGCCGTCCACTTCATTGCTACAAGTCTTGTGTCGTCCGCCGCTTCCGTTGAACCCGCACGTCTGACAAATCTTGATTCGGTTCTTTTTGATGGTCTTATCCATCACGAAGAACGCGGCCTTGGTTTTCCCGGTGACCTTAGAGTAGATCGCAAGTTGGGTGCTTTTTGAAACCGCGTCTAGTTCGTAGGGGCGGGAAGCTGTCTTGTTGTCCGCCGGAATCTCGCCGTGACCATCTAAGTCCACGACCAAATCTAGAACTCCGGTGAACTGGTTTCCCTTTTCATCTTTCCAGTTGATGAACTCTTGAGACGAAACCACGCGCTTGATGTGCGGCATAACTACGCGCTTGTAGGCTTCGAGCATGAGTTGGCCCTTGACCTTTAGCGAAGCGATGCAACACGCGGCGAGGACCTGTCTCTGTTTCTGAGATAGGCCGTCCACGGGTCGGTCGATTAGAATTGGAATGAGAGTTTCCAACTCCAACTTTTGACCGGCGATTTTGTCGCATTTCTCTTGAAGCTCCGACATCGTGGCTTCGTCCAAAAGCTCCGGGTCGTAGTCGTTCTTGTGGAACTCCACGTCGGGGGCCGCGAGTTTCTTAAGGCCTGTTTCGAGGACTTTTAGTTCATCGTTGGTACCCATTACGATGCTGTTTAGTGCAGCGTCAACGGCGGACCCGAAGATGAGACTCGACGGGTTTGCGATGGGTCGAATCTTGTCGAGGTAGTGGTATTTGAACGCGCGGGGGCACGTTACATACTTCCCGTATGAACTGTGACTAAGTTTCATTTTGAATCCTATTTATTAGAGGCGGTCTTCGATCAGAGTGAAGGCGAGAATAAACGCGAAGGTGGTTGCGAGGTCGGTGTTCAGGACAGAGGAAATAAGAAACGAAACGGCGTAGATTGCGAAGGCACCGACGAAACTAGCTAGCAATTTCATCATCGGATTCCTCATTTTCGGACTGATCGTTTTTCAAAGCGGCCCTGTTCGCGTTTCTAATCTTAAGAAATTTCCCGTAGGCTTCGGACTTAGGTTGAGTCAATCCGAGTCCTTTACACCAATAGTCGTTTCTAAGAAGGACTTTACATAGGCGTCGCCAAGATGGTGCCCAATGTTTATTTTCTAAGACAACTGGAGCTTCGTCGGGAATTCCGTTTGAATACCCGCGACCTTTCCAACCTTCGATAAAACCTCGAAACCTTTTGATGTAATGTTGTCGAGTTTTTTCAGGCAATGTAGAAAGAAGCAAGTTGCAGTAGGATTTCCAAGTATGGTTTTCGGGTTTAGTTATTTTGTTGTAGCCGGTTATGTTTCCGGTCTCCTGAACGTATAGTGCTCCCGAGTTTACCCCGTTGACTCTTGATACAACCTTATACCAAGTATTCGGTTCTAAGAGGTGATAGAGCCATAGACCTCGGCGCTGGTCGTCACCGTATGGCTGACAAATTCTCATTTGAGAGGGCGTCAAACCTGCACGAAACATATAGTCGTAAATTTGATTGTAGGGCATTGCTGGAAACTTAAAGTGATACAGCCAAATATCAGAGACCGCCCAATCGTATATTGGATAAATGTTGAATGCGTTTTCTGTTACCTTGGTTGTGTAGCGTTTTCCTTCAAAAGTTTTCTTATCGAACAAAGCAATGGTTCGAAATCGGTTGAGACTTTCGTCTGTTCTAATACCTATAAAGCAAGCGCACGACTTTCCTTGTGCGTACCACTCGTCAAATTCAGGAACGAATTCTTCAAACTCCATTCCCGATTGAAAAAACGGAAAGAAGTTTGGATCGGAAATTAAACCCGATTCCAGTTTGGGCATTTCGCGAACCCAGTTTTCTTTATTCTCTGGGTCCCAGCACAACCACTTAGGTTCAAAGTTTGATACTGCGTTTCTCAATGCGATTGGAAGGCAAACCCAGTGAAGGTCTATAAGGTCTTTATACATCTCCACACAGTTAAGTGCATGGTCGATTGTTTTTTTGTACTGAGCTTCAAGGTCAACTAACAAGACACCAACTTTGCGGTTACGTTTCTTTGCTTCGTCCATCACAAGGTGAAGCATCACGGTGCTATCTTTACCCGCGCTGAAACTAACATAAACTCTTTCGAAGTTATCGAACGTAAAGGCAATTCGCTCGCGGGCCGCAGTCAAAACGTCGGTCCCGTTGTAAATCTTTAGATCCACTTTTCACCTCAATATAGAGTTTGTTTAACGCTAGCAGCTTCAGCGATTTCAGATTCCAAAGGCGGGAATCCTTTTTGATTCATCCAAACATTGATGTAGTGAAGGGCCGTCGCGTCGGCGGCTTTTTGTTGTTCTTTAGAAAGTAGATTGTAACCGCCCCTAAACTGCGCGGGGATTTTGTACTTGTAAGCTAGAGCAGCTTGACCCATCCAAGCGATTCGGTTCAGTGTCTTATTGGTCAAATTGTGCTCGACTGAATTTGGCCATTCTTTAAGAATACACTCTAGAACTCGACCGAATTCTTCCGTGTCCGAAAGCAGTTCAAAGTATAGTTGTTCGGCTTGTTGTTTGGAAATGCCCTCGGGTGGATTAGGATTGAAAAATCCATAGTGATAACTTTCCCACTTATCCCACGTGTGAAAGACTCTCTCCATTTTCTTCATCTGATTCTTCCTCCACATCTTGAATTAAAAGACCTTCCATCTTCTCGTCGTCAAAAATTCCCACATCCCAAGATTCGGAAAATGAGCTTTCTTTGAACATTTCAGTCAGTCCAGAAATTTGACAAAGTCTTAAAACCTCGTCGGCGTCCATACCTAGATGTTTGGCGATCCATTCGTCAGAACGATTTCTACGCTTGAGTTCAATAACCATATCGGACATTGAATCGACACTGTGTTTGCCACGCGCTCGGTTGTGACGAACGGTCGCGGCCATACGATCACCCAAGTCTTCTCGATCTTTGTTAATCACAACGCTTGGTAGATAGCCGTGAATTCTGGTTCGAACAGCTTCGCTCTCGCGTCCTACTCGATTCCTATGAAATCCATCTACAACCTCGTGAATACCATCTCTTTTCCAAGTGACGATTGGTTGAGTGTAGCCGTCCTCTTTGATTGAGAGTTCAAGCAGTCGCATTTCTGGGGGAGCTACTGAATTCGGGTTATAGTCGTTTGCGACTACGTTGTCGTTCTTGACCCATATAACACAGTCAACGGGTTCGGCCTTGAATGGTGAATGAGAATTCAAAATAATTTTGATCTGATTGATGGTTTCAATCTTTTCTTCTAGGGGCATTGAATCTAATTGAGAGAAAATAGATTTCACATTTTCAAGTAGTTGACTCATATTAAAGCACTCCAATCCATCGAGCCCGACCGTTCAAAACCATCGGGACAATTTGAGGAATTCCGTTGATGATTACCAACACACTGACAATGGGCCGCTTGACGTTTATTTTGTTGTAACCAAGCGCGAGCGACTTATCGTCCGCGAGACATCCGGTGTGCGCGTCGAACATCAACTTCTCGGGTGTCGAGATGTAGTTGATTTGGGCCTTTTCGTGGTAGTGGCCCTGGACCGCTGACATTCCATATTGGGATGCGAGGCGACCGGCGGCCCCACTTTTCCCGTGACAGAAGTAGACGAGGCCGAGCGGCGTCTTTAGCTTCACGTCGGGCTTCCACTTCCAACCATCCGGAGCTTGAAGGACTTCGTTGTAACCTCGGATCACTTTCTTCGGCATACCGTTGGCGAGTGCCTTTCGGTAAACCATCGACCCGTGATTGGATTCAACAACGTCAACTTCGGGAAACAGTTTGTAGATCGGCTTTAGGCTTTCAATGGCCCGAGCGAGTTCCTCTCCGGCGCTTGGGAGGTCCGGGTCGGAGTCGTGGAAGCTCAAAGCGTGGAAGTCCACCTCGTCCCCAATACAAACAATCTTATCGAAATTGTATTTTCGCTTGAGTGCGGCCAAGAATTTCACCGCGTCTTTATGCATATAAGGTGCGTGTAGATCGCTCACGACGCAGATACTTTTGTAAACTTTTGATTTCATTTTGATTCCTTGAGACGGGCCGCCGCTAGATTTTGCGGGACACAGAGATAGATTAATTTCGTTTTCAAACATCTGACAGAGTAGGCCCGGTGATGGATCTCGGTAATGATTCCGATGTCGCCGGGGTCGAAGCTGCACTTGGGAATTTCGTCGTGTTCAATTGATGAGTTCAGTCGGATAACTCGGTCGCCTACTTTGAAACTTTCTTTCTTCTTCGCTTCCATTTGATCGTCTTGTCCCTTGTCATGGCGTTGGCAAAGTGGTCGCAGATAATTTCTTCGACTATCAGATCAAGCCCGCCGTCGTTTCCGACAACCGAGGCTTCGTGAAGTAGGGCGTGACAATACTCATGCCAGAAGACCCATTCAGTTTCGGATTCGGGGAGGCCCGCTTCGATTTGGATAAGCCGCTTAGATACGTCGGTGAGGCCGCGACACTCGTGCCCTTCTTCGTCCTTGACGGACTTGCAGAGTTTCACTTTCCACTTCGCACCTTGAATGTGGAACGTGAGAGGGAAGGGGTGCTTTCGTGGCATAGCTAACCCCGTTCGATTTCGATGAATCGCGCTTTGACTTTGTCAATTACCCAAGAAACTCTTTGATGTGATACTTGTTTACCAATTACATCAGACAGACGCTTCGATATATCGACGAGAGTTACGCCTTCGGTATGAAGCTCAAATATAAACAAATACTGTTGACCCTTTGTTAACGAATTCGGTTTCGTTTTTTGTTTCTCTATCAAAGTATCGAACTGTTCTCGGAAGTCCATTTCTCTAATTAGTCTGTGACAAAACTGATAATAGTCTGGGTCTTTAATTTTGACCTCACACTTAGTCACTACCCCGTTCTTCATTTTCTGGGTTGTTAAAGTTCTCTTATTGTAGACAACTTCTTCACCAGTTAATACACGCGAACTTTTAGCTGGTTCTATAATCATCGGCTTTATCAAAAGCTCATCCTTATAGTCCTCGAAGTATTCCGAATCTTCAAAGCCCGAATCTTTCAGCTTTTGGACCCATTCTTTTTGGATCTTTTTGAACTCCGCTGTTTCGTAGAACTTTTGTTTCGCCATGTTTTTCTCCCTAACTTTCTCTTAGCTTTTTTCTTGTTCAAACGCCGTGAAGCGTTCTCGGTACTTGTTTTGGATTTGTGACACGTCTTGCAAATCAACTGGAGTTCACTCGGGTCGCAGAAAAGTCGTTCTATGAATCGGTCCCATCCGTCGAAGCCACTTAACGGAGTGACAGGAACCTTGTGGTCAACCGCCGTTTCGTCCCGTGAAATCAGCGATTGGCACGACTCACATTTATAGAGACCGCGTCCTATGCGTGCTCTTGCCATTGCTTCGGATCGCATCGGACTCCAAAGCCATAGCTTTCTAAGTAGTCCGCGAATTCTGGTTTGCAGGTTGTATGGACTTTTTTTTTAATCATCGTTTAATCCCAAACTCTTTCATTTCTTCTTTTGAGTAGCCGCGACTCGAAGCCCAGTCGGACTCTTCGTCACTCGCGCCGCCGCCGATCTCGTTGCGATAGGCGTCTTCTCCGGCTTCGTATGCATCCCATAAGTTTGATTCCCCTGCGATTTCGCCATTCGGAAGAACGGACGGAAGTCCGGCAAGTGCAGCTTGCGACATCATTCCTCTAGGGAAAGCAAAGTCCGGGGCATCTTCTATGATTACCCCGCCGCCTTTTGAGACGTAGAGCGGTTGTTCTGAATCAGTGAGTTCCGCTTCGCTGAAAACACGTCCCGTCCGTCTCTCAAGGTCGCGGACGAAAACCATGTCGATTGCTCGCTTAAAGTTACGGTTGGGATTTTTCATTAGAAGTTTACTCCGTCGTCTGATTCTGAGTTTGAAGTCACTGGTACATTGGTTCGGGCCGGACCTCGGCTGAACTCAAACTTGACCGTTTCACAAATACGGTCGGCTTGTTCTTGCGAGAGTTTGCCGTTGGCTACCAAGCCCTGAAGATCGTCTTTCTTCAGCTTGGCTTGGAAGGTGTCGCCCTCGTTGATAACCAAGGGAAACGGGTTGTCTCCGATTGGGTTCTTGTTTTTGTCTTTTGGTCGCTCGAAAACCATGAAGTATTTCCCGCCGCTGGTTTTCAAAAGTCTTGCAATGTTGTTAAGCCATTTTCCGTTACTCATTTTTTCCCTCTTTCGTTTGCGTTTCTTGTTTTTACTTGCGAGCGCCGGGGGCTAAAGGTGCCCCGAACTTCTCGTGTATCTCTTGTGAATAAGCTAAGGCCCGCCACACCATTGAGTTCACTTCGTTTAGAAGTTCCTCGATGTTCACTTCCTCGCCGCGATTCATAGCAGCGATTAGGTCGTCGCTGTCTATCAGGTGCCGGACGATACAGTCGGTGTGGTCCATCGACTTGCCCCGAGCGTGGTGCAATTCTTCGCCGGGATTGTGTTTGTCGTTTCCGATCTTCGATGTCTTGGCTACTCCGGCAAGGGCAGCGGGGAAGTATCGAAGGCATCCGGTGTGAACCGGAAAGTTCTTTCGTTCTTTAGAATCAGTGGGCAGCGTGAACTTCATGTTGCTTCCTTGAATGGTAGATAGATGTGATTCTTTAGAAACTCGTTCGCTGGAAGGTCGTCCACATATCCGATTGGTTTCGTGGTTATCAGTCCGACGTATCCTTCGAGGTTTAGCGCCTTGA
>CAZIOU010000014.1:19505-22186 GCA_964540995.1 uncultured Gammaproteobacteria bacterium
CCGATTGGTTTCGTGGTTATCAGTCCGACGTATCCTTCGAGGTTTAGCGCCTTGATAACAGCTTCGGCCCACAACACGCCGCCCGCTGACCAGACCATCACGAAGCGTCCACGGCCTCGCATCTGCTTTAGTAGCTTGATGTGTTGCAAGTGTGGTTTGAGGTGGACCGTCGCGCCGTCGTAGGGGTCGGTTATCGCGATGGTTCGACCGTCTCTGTCGGGTTGGTGAAAGTTGCCGTCCCACATCACGAGAGTGTCGTCGATGTCGAAGGCATAGATTTGTTCGTTTTCAATTTTGAGCATAGCGAAGCCCTGACCTTTCTCGTGAATGGTTAGTGTCAATCTGTTAACTTTAGTTAGTTCGTGTCGATCTAGTCGGCGTCTCGAATCAGGTTGTTAGGTATTCCAGCCAACGCACCCGAACGGATTGCCGAATCAATTTGTTTTTTGTGTCTTCGATAAACAATCACCGGAAGAAAGCTGCGAAACGAAAGGTCTTCTTCCTGATTCCCGACCATGTCGTGAAACAGTTGGCCCGGTTTGTACGTTCGACCTTTTGAGTCGATAACCGACCGTGTTTCGTTCATGTCCAAAGCCGCTGCCAAATCTAGTTCTTCATATTCATTCATACCGTTGACCAATCTCAGAGTTTTTTAGAATTATCATTTGCATAAGAATCTTCTCGATTGAGCTATCGGGTGTTGCTAAAAAATCGTGATACCTTGGTGAAGTTAGTGCTCTTACGACAAGTCTAGCCGCGCTCGCTTCTTTAGGTTCCAAAGCGCATTCGATAATTTCTCGACTTGGTGACCACGGCATAGTCCTTAGAATATTTCTAGCTCTCACGAGTTCGGACTTATTTAGGACGTCAGCGCCAACACCTTCAGCAATTTCTATTGCACGAACTAAACGAGGGTCCGTGTTGTTATCAATAGATAAGCGTGCGCACTTGGTTGCGAATATACGCATAAATTCATCGGATACGAGTTGGCGGCGCATGATCACCCATATTCGATCATTTAGATGAAGAGATTTATTCTCTAGAACTGAGACAATCGTATGCTGTTTGGTTTCAATTCTATTTTTTAACGATGGGTCGTAGCACGGCTTCCAGGATCGTATGTCTGCGTTCGTGAATGTTTTCATTAGAACTCCCCTGATGTTTTGTGACTTGCTACCGAGAAACCTGAATTCATGTTGGACATAACTTTTATGTAGTACGGGAACAGCTTCGGGTGATTCAACTCTCGGTAGTTTGGTCCGAGGTTAAACTTGATGAACCAAGCGTCACCGTAGACCGGCTCCCATTTCCGCCGAATATCCGCCAAATATTTGATGGCGGTTTCGATGTTGTGTTCCACGTCTCCGCGACGGACATCGTGAAACTCGGGTCGAAGTTGGAAAACGCCGATCTCACCTAGGTCGCCGACAGCTTTAGGATTGAGACCGCTTTCGGTTCTTGCAATCGCGACCATCAAATCAGGATTGAGATTGTATTGAGTCGATTTGTCGTGAATGATTTGTTCGACTTCTGTGGTTCGCGCTTCAACTTGGTGCCCGGTTAGAAGTAAGAGAATCAAGACAACAATCGCGATCAATACTAGGTCTAGTTTTGGGTTCATCATTAGAGCCTCACTAGTTTGAGGGATTGAGCGACGTTTGCCATGAAGTCGGCGTCGCGTTTGAAGCAGACTTGTGATTGGTTCGACAGCTGAACCTTAACGAGTTCTGAAGGAAGTACGACGAATCGTATCGCATGTGGGGTGTTCTCACGAATCACCGCGTAGTTTAGTTTTCGATTCACTTCGATAACTGTTCCGAACCGGATCATTTGTTACTCCTTTGTTACTGAACAAAAACAACTACGAAACCTAGATCGAGAAGCCGCTGAACTGATTTGTAGGAGATGCGGCCCTTAACTCTGATTTGCTTGCATGTTTTCGTTTCCATGTATTCATTCTACCAGCGTTTCCTATTAAATACAAGCAAAACGTCCAAAGTGTATCGATATGAGATTGATTTAGGTGAAACCTTGATGGAATGTGCATTTATTATAGGGGGACCAATTGTCTTTTGAGTTTGGTGTCCATAATCAATATACAATCTGATTTGTGTTGGTTACGGTAAAGTTACATGCCGACCCAACGCCGTTGGATGTGTAACGCCCTGGTGGTAGATATACCAGGAAGCCTCCGTTTAAACTATAAACTGCATATAATTTTCCGTCGATTCTCAATGCCACTTCAACGAAGACACTCGGGTAGACAGTTTCGCCGGGGCATAGTTTCACAACGGAAATAGATGAACCGTCCGACCCATCAAGACCGTTCGTGCCATCTCTCCCGTCTCGACCGTTAACACCGTCTTGACCTGCGGGACCTTGAGCGCCGTCTTTACCGTCCGCACCTTGGGAAATACAACCGTTACCCGCGAGCGTGCAACCTAGGGTGTCTCCGACGTTCGTGGAATAGTTGTGACAGCCGGAAACCATAATCAACAAAGCGGCGAGAATCAGACCATGCATTACAAACCTCGATTGTGTTGAGTGCCTACATAATTCGTCGTACTGCAAAAAAAATTGTCTATATACATACACCCATTCCTTGTTTTTTTGCACGACGGCGTAATATAGAGAGGCCGTCTGTGTGACGTGATAACCAATGAAAAAAACCTTCAAAACTG
>CAZIOU010000014.1:22286-24036 GCA_964540995.1 uncultured Gammaproteobacteria bacterium
CCAACTGACAAACTTTTGATGGTTTACATCTTGAGTTTCAAGCGGTGTTTTGTGTCCCAAAAAAGCATGGGTCAGATGCTCGGATTCTCGGAAAGTACGGTCCACCGATCACTCAAAAAACTGACAAAAATGGGCCTCGTTTTGACCACGAAACTACCCCAACAAAGGCTTGGATACTCGGTCGAAACCGAACAGCCCTTGGCATCACAGGGACGGGACTGTGTCGAAAAGAGCACCGTCTGTGTGACGGACGATAATATAAATACTATTACTTCTAGTAATTAGATTTATATACAGAAGGGCTTCCCCAAAACAAATTAAACAATATCTGAGGTTTTTTTTTGCACGACGGCGTATAGTGTAGGGACACATCAAGTGCCCTCGTAAACTCGGGGGCTAGATGGGACAAATCATTACCTTGATTCTGTGCCTATTGGTCTCACTCCCGGTTATGGCTTCCCAAAAAATCTCTGAACCGATCATTCTCACTTCCGAGAACACGATTCAGCTTTCAAGCGCGGTGAATGGTCCGGCGATTGATATACTTCTCCAGGACATGTTCAAGCTGAAAGACCCTAAGACTGTTTATTTGGTTATCAATTCCGAAGGCGGAGAAGTCGGGCAAGGGTTTCGATTCTTGAAATACGCAACGGGTGTTCCGTTTGAGATTAAGACAATCACGCGATACTCGGCTTCCACGGCGTTTCACATTGTGCAGGCATTGGATCAGCGATTGATTCTGAACAACGGCGTGGTGATGGGTCACAGGATGCGAACGGTTATCAAGGCTGAAGCTGACGAAGACTTGTTGGCTGCTGTTGATAGCATTCTCAGAAGTTCGATTTTCTTTGATACGGTGATCGCTGCACGCATGGGACTGACGCTTGAGAAGTACCGACTGATAAGCAAGACCGGCTATCGGGCCGTTGGCCCAAGGGCCGTGAAGGACAATGCGGCGGACATGGTTGTGAGTGCTAAGTGTGATGAATCGCTTACTGGCAATCGACAGGTAAAGCTACCGAACGATCAAGGGAAAATGGAGACAGTGACTCAACCGAACTGTCCTTTGTGAAGCATGGCGAACGAGTTTAAGAAGTTCGCTAAGGCTCTTGATAAGTACGTCACTACAGAGGCTAGACGGGCCGGGGTGACAGCAATCAACCGGGCAATGGCTTCAACACAAGTTCAGGCCGTTAGAACGGGGGCAGAGGCCACCGGAGCTAAACAGAAAGACATCAAGAAACGCATCTTGCAATTCAAGGCGAACATTCGTCGGATTTCCGGTGCGGTTATCGCATACGCTAAGCCTCTACCTCTCTCGATATTCAGTCCGAAGACCAAAGTGGTTAAGACACCCAAGGGTCGACGTATAGGTGTAACGATCAAGACAGCGAACGGACGACAACTCGTACCCGCTGCATCTATGGCTACATACAACTCGGGCAAGGTATCAATCTTCACTCGCTTGATGGGTGGGAAGATTAAGAATCTATTCTCGGACGCTTTGATAAAGCACATCAGTAAGCCGGACATACTGAGGCAACTCACGGGCAAGGCTCAAGGTGAGTTCGAGAAGCAATGGAAGAATGAATTGCGACGTAGGAAGCTATCTGACTCGGAATAATAAGCTCTGTGATGCAGCTTAAATGGAAATAAATCTCTCTTTTGTTGATAGATTCGAGATGGTTACGACGTAGAGGGTACGACTCAAGGTACTCCGTCGAACTTATATACGACAGGTGGTACGGCT
>CAZIOU010000015.1:0-21181 GCA_964540995.1 uncultured Gammaproteobacteria bacterium
ACGTCAACCCAGAATTAGTCCAATATCCTATCCCGGCCAATGACGATGCCGTCAAGTCGGTGGAAATGATCTCTACCCTGATCGCAGAAGCGATCAAAGAGGGCCAAGCTAATCCGGCTCGGGCTGAAGTCAAGGCCGAAGCCAAAGAAGCTAAATAATAATTTGAACAAAACAAATATGTCACTTGAATTGATCAAGAAGATCAGAACCCTGACCGGTGCTGGCATGGTCGATGTGCAGAAAGCCTTGACCGAAGCGAATGGTGATGAGCAGAAAGCTATCGATCTCTTGCGCGAACGTGGTCAGAAGATGGCTTCCAAGCGACTCGATCGTGAGACCAAAGAAGGTGTTATTGCTTTCGCCAAGGGCGAGGGTAAGCTGGCTTGGGCCTATCTGACATGTGAAACTGATTTTGTTGCGCGTAACGCTGATTTCATCGCCACAGTCCAGACATTTGCTGATCAGACTTTGGCTGAAGGTGCAGAAGCTGTTATTGCTTCGGCTCCGGCTAAGGTAAGTGCTGAATTGGTCTTGAAGATTGGTGAGAACATCCAATTCGGCGGCGCGGCGGTATTTACGGGCACTGTCATTGGCTCGTATTTACATGGCAATCGCAAAGTAGCTGCTGTAGTGGTGCTCGGATCTGGTAGTCAAGAAGTGGCCAATGATATTGCGATGCAAGCTGCCGCTTTGCGCCCTGATTATCTTCAACCAGCTGATGTACCAGCAGACGTGATAGAGCGCGAATCGGCTATCTACCGTAAACAGCTGGAAACCGAAGGTAAGCCGGCGGAAATGATCGATAAGATTATGCCTGGCAAACTGGAAAAGTTTTATTCTGAAGTCTGTCTCATCAAACAGAAGTTTATCAAGGACGATAGCATGACGATTGAACAGTACCTCAAGAATAATCAAGCCGAGATTGTCTCCTTTAAATATTTAGCTCTCTAATATGATTCGTTACCAAGAGTCAGAGCCATCATCTGGCTGCGGAGGAGAGCAGTGTACTTGCGGCGGTCAATGTGGCTGCTAAAGATCTTGAGTCAATAATAAACTCCCTATCAAGCGTAAGCTCGGTAGGGAGTTTTGGTTCTGGTCTTAGACTAGGCGAGGCTCGTGTGCTTCGAAAGCTGCACGATGAGCGCGGCGCTGTGCCAAATGCTTCTTGGCAATTGCGTGCCTGACCGAAGCCCGACTCTTCAGCCACAATTGGCCATGCCAGTCTGACGGCAGGATCTGGTTGAGATCAAAGCGTCGACGCAAAATCATCTGAATGAATTGGAGCTGGCGGATATCCAGCTGCTGCGGGTCAGTCATGAATTGTTCGATCGTCTGACGACATTTGGGCAGTACAATTGTCTGCCGCTGGGGCCGATGGAAATAGGGATGGCGCGGCAGAACTTCGGTGACACAGTTCAAGAAATCGACCAATCCGTCTTCCATAACGATGGTGGTTTCTGGCATGTCTACCTCCGGTGGCCTGTAAGGAAAGAACGCTGCTACAGCGAACAAAAAACCGCCGAGCTGAGCTCGGCGGTTTAGAACGGCAAACGAAAACCTACCCGAGCGAGGCAGTGCAGTAGGTAAACCAATACTTAGATGTAAGCTGTATCATTGGATTCACTATACCAAAGGCCAAAATAGTGTCAATGTGGCTGCCGAGATCTCTATGGTCTTACAATTAGGAGACTAACGTATTCTCGATGGTTGCTTTTAGTGCTTTAATATTTCTGGCTGAGCAGTTACGTTGGGATATTGTTTCCGAAATTGTCCAGCGGCCTTTATAGTAAGCATGTAAAAATTCTAAACAAGACGGAATGGATTCGCAAACGCCCACGAAGATACTTTTTTTTCGTGGGAAAAATTGCCACACTGTTGGATCAAGTAGATAGAAAAAATCATTATATTTCACAACCAGCACATCATGACTTTTATTGCTGCCCATGACTTTATCGCCCCTTAGTATCATTGCTGATGTCTGGGGGTACTTATTAATCAGCCAACACCCAATCAGTCTGGACGCCTCACTACAAGTATCTTGAGATAAATATTGTAACGATGATTTATTACCAACCGAAAAAGATTTTAGTAACTTGATTGAATAGTGCTGCGTCTGTTTAATAAATGCTGGATTCATGCAGGGTGGGGATTGGGTGGTTAAATATTTCGAATAATATTTTCTTTTTCTTCGGCAAGTTTTTCTTTTTCATCATCGGATAACTTTTTGAGTTTGGCTTCCTTCTCAGTCATCAGATGAGCCAATTCATGAATTAACGTTTGTGCGGCTCTTTCTGGACGCTGATGTAGGCTAAGAATGATTGTATTTGGGTATTGGTAGCTTCCATAGGTGCCAAAATGAACTAGGAATACCGTCTTCGGCTCCGATGATATATTGGCGATGTGTGATGGCAGAGATGCTAGTGTTTTATCTGCAAATTCACTGAGTGATAGGTTGTGCGGTAACCCAAAAGGGGATAGGTGATAGATATAGTCATTTTTCCATAGCCAGAAGCATCGGCCCAGAGTCATACAGAGGGATTTGATATCTTCGATAATGCTATATTTTATGGTAATCACGGAGCTTGATCAGGAAATAAATTTATGTCTTGATAAGACTGCTGTACTCTCGTGACACTTGCTCAAATAGTTGAAATATATTTTTTTCTTTTTCCCAGTTACGCTTGATAAATTCACGTAACAGTTCATGGCCTGGATAACTTGACTCTGGTGCTTCAATTAGATCCAAAAACTCAAGATTTAGTAGTTCGATTAGAGATTCTTTGATGTCATAGTGCTGCTTCTCTGACATCGCCTTTAGTTGGTCACCGAAAATATAATAGGTGTAGAAATGAAATAATTCGTGACAAATTATTCTCTTTGTTTGTTGACTGAATACAGTTACAAAGAAATAATCTGACGCGATGGCGCAGCGATCATTAGTTGTGAGATAAGCGGTCAATTGTTGAAGCGGGTAGTCGCAGCCAAACAGTAAATCCATCCTTCTTTTGTATTCTATTTCTATTTTTGACCAGCTGGCCTGTATCTCTAATAACCGCTCGTCAAAATTAATTTTATTATAGTCTACGAAGCCAGCGATAAACTGGGAGAGGTTGTCTTCACTATAATCGTTGCCAAAACGCTGGTTAAAAAGCTTCGTTACTTTGGATTCTTTGCCTTTGTATTTGGCATGGGCAATGATTTGGTGGTTGATAATATCCTTTTTTAGAGAATATTGAATCGGGAGGAGCATGTGGGTTATATTTGAGGTGAAAAGCGAGAAATTATGATGTAGCGTTTACTTGCGGTGTCAAATTTATTACCAAAGTAGTCACCATAAGTTGCAACAACTTTAAATCCGTTGGCGGTTAGAATTTTCTTTATTTGCTGAGGCTTGTAGTATTTAACATGCAAATCGGGCTCGTCTTTGGACGTTAGTATCATGGTACGTTGATTAAATCGATAGGGAGAGCCAGGGTGCTTTCTTAAATATTTTTGTAATCGGTACACACTATCAATATCTAGTAATAGCAAGCCATCTTTTTCCATGTGCAAGGCTAAACGTCGAATAATCGGTATGCTTTTCATAATTCCAAAGTCCGAAAAAAGCATAAAGATTTTTGTGTATTTCTTCTTTAAGTCTAGTTTTTCTAGTGCTTGACGATGAAATATCTTTTTAGACTGAGTTTTTCCCCTGGCTAATTGAATTAAAAAACGAGAAGAATCAACTCCTTCAATACAAAAACCTAACCCAGCAAGAGGTAGGGTATGACGACCGTGTCCACAGGCAGCATCAAGGATGCGATCTTGTTTGGAAAGCGAGAGAGCCTTTTTCAAAAAATTAACCTCTCTTTTTGTTTGAGTAGCTGTAAAATAGGATTTGTGTTCTTCTAAGTAGTTCCCCGTGGACTCGTAATAATTCATAATAGTTTTAAATTATCGTGATTAAGGCCCGCCGTCAATGATCGGCGGGCCTTAGTATTAGGTTGGAATAGCGGCATACAACTTGTCGACCTTACTTTGATAAAAGGTCGGATCTTCAGTAGCGATCCACATCAGTTCAAATACTGCTTGTTTGATCTGTTCGCATCTGAAGTGGGGTGAGCGTAGGTCCTGTGTCGTTTGGTAGTTCTCTCCTCTGCAACTACCGCCGCAGTAGTATCTTACTGGACAGGCATGACATGTTGGGTTCATCGAGTCTACGTTGAGTTGACGCAGCTCCGAAAGTAGTGAAGATGATTCCCAAATCGTCCGAAGACTGGTGTGTTTTATGTTGCCCAGTTTAAACAGAGGTAGTGCCATATCTGGACAGGGGTAGACATTACCATCGGCCTTGATATAAAGGGCTCGATTGGTGCCAACTCCGCAGTAATGACTTTTCACTCCAGCCAACACACCCATTAATTGGTTGGCAAAGTGAGAATTTTCCATCATTGACTGCAGACTGGGGTTGGTTCGCAGAATTGAAAAGAGCTGACGATACAGCAGGTATTCTGGAACTGCCCGAAAGAGCTGTTTGCCGACTGCCGTTTTTGCTCTGCCGATTTGCATCACATTGAGGCAGTTAAAAGCCCTGACTCCTAGTGACTGTGCCAACTTTAGGGTGTTCTCGATGTCTTGCAAGTTGCCCTGATGAACAAACATGTTGGCACCAACGTGTATTCCTGCGAGACAGAGTGTACGGAAAGTTGCTATCGTTCGGTCAAACGTGCCCTCACCTCTAACAAGCTCATGCATTGAGGCATGGGAACCATCGAGCGAAATCGAGAGCTTCAAATTGGGAATGGTCTTCAAAAAATTAATAATACTCTCGGTCAGAAGAAGACCGTTAGAGCTTATCAATATTTGGAAGCCCCTATCTGAAGCGTACTGGATAAGCTGCGTAGCGTCTGGCCTTAAGAAGAATTCACCGCCAGTGAAGCCGATACGGGAGATGGTGTTCTTCCATGGCATTTGGTCGAGATCGTCCACTACTTTCAGTATCTGTTTGGTTGTCATTTCATCGGTCAGGTGGTGACCAGCGCTGGCATGACAGTGACCACATCGGAGATTACACGCTTGGGTTGCTGCAATCACCAGTACGTTTTCGGCCGGGTTGAGCTGAGTTTGAGGATAGGCATCTGGATTAGATTCTACTAACCCATCTATCGAGAGCACTTTGTTTGTGTACAGCATCGAACAAAGTTCTTCCAGAAGTTCAGCTGCGTCGGCGTCATTTAGACCAAGTATTTCGGAAATCTGCTTTCTAGCTAGATCGGATTCGTTGGTTTTCTCTATGATCTCCAGTACTACCAAAATATCCTTGGTAGCAGAGAACCAGTAGGGACGTGTGGGGAAAATTATGATGGCGTCTTCGCCGCGGATCGTATGAAATGGCCGATCTAGTAATTCGATCTTCACAGAGCACCTCCATTATGGTTGGGGTGGGCTGCGGAGTGAATACTCCGCAGCCCTGTGATCGTCATTCGGCTCGGTAGTACATCGCGCCCTGAGATTCCTTCGTCAGGACAACGACGCGCTTATTGCCTCGATGGATGATCCGAGGCTTTCTACGCTTCATGAAACACCTCTTGATATTAAAGAACATTTCTGTCTGGTATCTCCAGATCAGACCTCTCCAGAATGATTTCTGATGAGGTTAAAGCTGGCGACCTCTTTTTTCAACAATTTATGTAGATGTCGGTTATAATAGCCGTCCTAACATTAATGGCTAATGAGTGCAAAAATATAGTCTCAAGTTACATTTTTTTCCTCAAACCGACGGCTTAAACTTTGTAAAAGAGCTTATTTACAAAGTAATTTTAGCATTTTGCAGCCTTTGTATATAGACATCCTAGAATTCAGTCTAGGACAGTAAATATGCTATACTATCAACAGTATTATCATTAACCCACTTCTATGCCCGCATCATCCAAGAAAGTTCGTATCGCTATCAATGGCTTCGGTCGTATTGGCCGGGCTGCATTCAAGATCGCTTTAGAAAACAAACGTTTCCAGATCGTGGCGATTAATGATTTGACTGACGCCCAGACATTGGCTCATCTGTTACAGAATGATACTGTCTACGGTCGTTATGGCAAGAAAGTAGTAGCCCAAGGCTCTAACCTGATGGTAGACAAGACGACCTATCCCGTCATTGCGCAACCTGATCCGACCAAATTACCGTGGAAGAAATATAAAGTAGATGTGGTTTTGGAATGTACTGGCCGCTTCGTCGACGGTGATAAGGCCAAAGCGCATCTCAAAGCCGGCGCCAAGAAAGTTATCTTATCGGCTCCTTCCAAGGGCGGAGGAGTCTCGACCTATTTACTCGGAGTCAATGCTCATAGTTATAAGGACGAAACGATTATTTCCAACGCTTCCTGCACTACCAATTGTATTGCGCCAGTAGCACAAGTGTTGGAGTCAGTATTTGGAGTTGAGAAAGCGATGATGACGACGATTCATTCGTATACCGCTGATCAGAACCTAATGGATGGTCCACACAAAGATCAACGACGCGCTCGTGCGGCGGCCGCCAACATTATCCCGACTACGACCGGCGCTGCTATTGCCCTAGGTGAAGTTATCCCTGGACTGCAAGGAATCTTCGATGGCTTAGCGGTGCGCGTACCGACTATTTGTGGTTCATTGTCTGATTTCACCTTTTTGCTCAAGAAAGACGTGACAATCAAGCAAGTTAACGATGCTTTGATCAAAGCCAGTAAGTCACCTCGGATGCGTGGTATCATGATGTGTACCGATGAACCGCTGGTGTCGTCGGATATTATCGGTAATCCACACTCATCGATCGTTGATCTGTCTCTGACCAAAGTTGTCGGCGGTAACTTGGTCAAAATCATTGCCTGGTATGACAATGAATACGGTTATTCCCGTCGTTTAGTAGAAATGATTAATACTATTGCCTAATATTTATGTCAGTTGAAATGATGAATCCTGACACCGAGCTCGTACACGGACTCGGTGATCGTGAAGATGATGTTGAATTTAAACCCGACGATGAAGGCAAATTTCACTTCGATGAAGCTATCGAAATGTGTGAGAGTTTTGCTGAATTATGTTCGGTGTTGCACGAGAATGAGAACATTAAGACTTTGACTGGTTCGGCGGTTTCTGGCGACGATACTGCGCATGTCATAGAGCAGATTGCGGCCGCTGCCAATGAAGATGTGTCGATTGATAATGATAAGAAAATTCACGATTTGATATTGTTATTGCCCGATGTGCCTGGGTTAGTTGACAAAGTGATGACGTTATTGAATCCTGACGAATAGAGTAGATACCATGAAGATTTACAATAGCCTAACGAGAGTTAAGGAAGATTTCTCGCCCTTGCAACCTGGCAAGGTTGGTTTGTATACCTGTGGACCGACGGTTTATGATTATTTGCATATTGGTAATCTACGGGCCTATATTACCTGGGATATATTGAAACGTTTACTGATACATCATGGCTTGGCGGTGAAACATATCATGAATATCACTGATGTTGGTCATCTGACCTCTGATAGTGATGAAGGTGAGGATAAGCTGGAAATTGCCAAATTACGAGAACGCAAAAGTGCTTGGGACGTGGCAGCCGAGTATACGGCTATTTTCAAGCAAGACATAGCGGCGGTTAATATTGTACCGCCGACACACTACGTGCCAGCTACGGAGACTATTACCGAGCAGATCGCGTTAGCACTCAAGATGGATTCGGCTGGCTTCTTGTACCGCACCAAAGATGGGATGTATTTTGATACCAGCAAATTTCCTGACTACGGTAAGTTGGCGCAGATCAATAAAGTTGAGCTGCAAGCGGGCGCGCGTGTCGAGATGAATCCGGAGAAACGCAATGTATCTGATTTCGCTGTGTGGAAATTCAGTCCCGCTGGCAGTCATCGTGATATGGAATGGGAGAGTCCCTGGGGTAAAGGATTCCCTGGCTGGCATCTAGAATGTTCGGCCATTAGCATGCTCTATCTGGGAGAGACGTTCGATATTCATACCGGCGGCATCGATCATCTGACAGTGCATCATCCCAATGAAATGGCGCAGTCAGAATCAGTGACCGGTAAGCCGTTGGCCAAATATTGGATGCACAATGCTTTCCTTAATTTCGGTGAAGACAAAATGTCCAAATCCAAGGGCACTTTCATCCGTCTCGATGATTTGCGTGAACGCGGCATACCGCCCTTGGCCTATCGTTTCTTCGTATTGCAGACCCATTATCGCAAAGTATTGCAATTCTCTTGGGAGGCACTGGAAGCTGCCAAGACCGGATTACTGAATTTGATCGATCAGGCTGTGTATTTCCCTGATTCGGTTGGTTCCTGTGCTGATTATGATCAGAAATTTATCGAAGCTATTGATGCTGATCTGGCTACGCCGCAGGCGCTGGCGGTGATGATGGAGATGTTGGGCTCGCGACACTCGGCGGCGCAGAAAATGGGAAGTGTCGAGTTGATGGACAGTATCTTGAGCTTAGGTTTGGTAGAGGAGCGTAAGCGCCGTAGGCAGCTACCTCAGATTGTGTACCCCTTACTTAATGAACGAGTGAAGGCGCGTGAAGACAAAGATTGGAAACGTTCTGATCGTTTGCGTGAGGAGCTGTCCAAGCTGGGAGTGGAGATCAAGGATACTGGTGATGGCCAGCAGGCGGTGATGCGGTATTAAGAGTCAACGAGTTTAGTTGGAAATATAATAGGCGGATAATTATGGTATCAACTCAATTGAAGCGTTATGAGCTAAAGGGTAAAACTCTTTGGCTTTTTGGTTGTGAACATATTCATACTATTTCTGATGAGACATTTGCATTGTTAGATAGACGAGTGCGTCAATTTGCACAGCAGCACGAATATAAAGTCATACTAGCCGCGGAAGGTGTTGTCCCCGATGAGCGCTTATCATTGCCTCGGATGATCAAGAAATATCGGGAAATGGGATATCTGACTTTTGTCTCTCGCGACCTATCTCGGTCAGTTAGAAGCATCGAAACAACAGAGCAAAAAATTATTTCACAGACACTCG
Source organism: uncultured Gammaproteobacteria bacterium (assembly GCA_964540995.1). Lineage (GTDB taxonomy): Bacteria > Patescibacteriota > Patescibacteriia > UBA1558 > 2-01-FULL-52-15 > JAZDLR01. The sequence continues at coordinate 9,010 of CAZIOU010000015.1, forward strand.
CAGCCAAGAAATATCCACCTGAAGCTGTCTTGGTCTGGTTGGTGCTTAATAGTATTGACTGGAGCCGAAATGTTCATACTATTCGTTCGATCCGCTCGATCAGACCGGCAATTGATCAACGATTAAAATACTGCGGTCCTTATGGGCGTTCATGGCGGAGTCTGACAGATCGACAGCTAATCCATCAGATCGATGTACAGATCAAAGCAGGGCTTGGTCGTGGGATACTGAATGATGGTAATCATATCGACCGAGCCCGTGTTCGGCATATAAGCAATCCATTTGGTAGGGGATATTATGCTCGAGTTGGGAGAATGGTGAACATGCAACGAGAGTTGCTACTGGCCGCTAATATCTACAATATTTTGAGCCATAATCACTGTTTCGTGGTTGTAGGGCATAATCATGTGCGAGCTATAGATAGGGCCTTGAGACAACGACGAGTGCTAATCGGGTATAAATATTTAGCCACCTAACTATTTTTCTGATTCAGATTCAGAAATTCCAGAAGTTGGCTTCATGATAGGGAAGTGGATGATTTCACGAATTGACCAGGTATCAGTAAATAGCATAATGATCCTATCAATGCCAATTCCGATGCCACCGGTGGGAGGCATACCGTAGCTTAGCGCTTCGATGAAGTCGGTATCCATCGGATGAGCCTCTTCATTTCCAGCTCTCATTTCCTTTTGCTCGTTCTCGAAACGCTCCCGTTGTATTATAGGATCGGTGATTTCTGTCCAACCGTCGCAGATTTCTTTTCCGTTAATGTAGAGCTCGAAACGCTCAACGTAGCCAGGTGCTGATATCTTTTCTTTGGCGAAAGGTGATACCTCTTTCGGATAATCAATAATCCAAGTTGGATCTATAATTTTTTGTGTCATACTTTCGAACAGCGCAAAGATAAGTTGCCCCCGTGAAGAAGTACTACTTATTGGGCATTCTAGTTTCGTGCAGATTGCGGCTAGCTCATCATGTGAAATTTGTTCAACATCTAAATCAAGTTCTTGATTTATCAGATCAATCATGCGAATTCTTGGCCAGGGCTCCGATGAGAAAAGAGAGTTATTGGTTTCATTCGCGATGAATCTAAGTAGTTTTTCGGCTCGATCCATTGTGCCTTGATAGTCGGTATACGCTTCGTACCATTCCATCATGGTGAATTCTGGATTGTGGGTCTGATCGACTCCCTCGTTCCTAAAGTTTTTACCAATTTCGTAAATCTTTTCATAGCCTCCTACTAAAAGCCGTTTAAGGTAAAGTTCGGGAGCGATACGCAGATACATGTCCATAGCGTAAGCATTGATACGTGTTTTAAACGGTCGAGCGTTGGTCCCACCGTACAACGGTTGTAACACTGGGGTCTCAACTTCGGTAAATTCTGATTTGTTTAAGAAAGTTCGTATTAAAGTAATGATTTTGGATCGTTGCTTAAAACGTTCGAAGACGTCTCTATTGACCATCATATCGAGATAACGCTTTCTATATCGAATCTCTTTGTCTTGAAGTCCGTAAAAGTTGGCAGGAGGTTGAAGTGCTGCCTTGGTCAGTATAGTTGTGGTAGAAATAAGAACTGATTCCTCGCCAGCTTTAGTTTTGAATCGTTCCCCGACGACAGATACAATATCACCGAGTGATAGCGATAGAGGTTCTTTGGCCACCAGCTGAATCTTACCGGCTTCATCTTGGAGTGTATAGAAAGCTAATTTACCGAAATCACGAATAGAAAGAATTCGTCCGGCTATTTCAACGGTTGTTCCAATTGATTCGTTAAGCGCTTGTCGAGTTGTAAGTCTCATAATGTGCCTCTTGATGTAAAAAGTGAATTAGTTGTTCAACGTCGTGTTGTTTTCGTTGTATAGAGTCTCTCGATTTGGCAATCGCAGTGACAAGAAATTTATCTTCCTGTCGATAGTCTTGGTAGGTCTGCCACCACGTAAGTCTAACTATTTCGTGATAATACGGTCGATAACTTGATGTCGGCATTATAGCAAGGGCGTATCGGCCGTCAATCTTGGCTATGAGATCAGACTGCTCAACATAAGCAGTAAACTGTGATTTGAGGTGAATGAAAGTTCGTCTGATGAACGTGTTAAGCAGTTTGGTGACATAATGAGGGAAATTGTTCAGATGTACTAGGTAGATGCGAGCAATAATCTCCTCAATTGTAAGCGGCCTTTTATCTGCGAAGATCTCAGGGAAGCAGTATTGTTCGAGGTAGGTTGCTACGAGTGTACATAGCTTCGAGCGATATATGTCACCACGAAGGAAAGTGTGCGGATTAAGAAGTTTACTAATATAGAGAAATCCATAACGCATATGTAATGCGTCATCTCGAAGTATATCTAGAGAGATGTGTGCCACGTGGATTTCTGTTCCTTGGAAGAAAATCCGCTCATGTCTTCGAAGTTGAGGTACTGCACTATAAATATATAGAAGATCTATATCGCTTTTTCCGGGTCTCCATGTTCCAATAAAAAATGAACCATAAAGAATAATCGATTGTGGCGATGACCCGACTTGCTTAGTAAATTCTTCAAGCAATGAATGACGGGACCTTTGTACTTGAGAGTCTATTTTGATTGTAGAGGTTAATAGCATTAGACGGGTTTGAAAACTATTTCCGAAGCCTTGAAAAAAGTCTTGGTGTAGTCAATGGCAACCTCAGAGGAGAAAGGGGCACAAGTGTAGATATCAACGGTAAAGAATGAGGCGTTATCCCAAATGTATACTTGTACGCCTGATTCAGCCCAAATGGCAACCGCTTCAAGTCCAGCGTGTTTAGCGTTGAATTTAGTACCAGCAGTCAAATTCTTGACAATAGGTCCGAATAGGATTGTCATTTTTAGCACGTTAGAGAGACCGTAGATGTAGTCACTCAACGATGCTTCTGAAGGTCTTTGGGTGAATAATCCTTCGATGACGATTCGTTGACGATAGATATGTGGGGCGAGATCTTTCATGGAGTTATGATTCTGGAAAAATTTTGTAATCTGACACTAGATATCAACATTTTATTTGTCGGCTATAATTACCGACGGCCAACTAATTTTGGCTAACAGTATTTTATATATCTTTAATTATGATTTAAGAGTGTATATATGCGACGGCTGTACAAATAGTAGACGGCTATATTTATACTGATTTTATCAAATGATAATCCAGTGTCAATGAATTTTTTTTATTTTTTGAAAAGATCAAAGCTTCAGACTGGATAAATTTTTCGTATATTTAAAATTCATGACAGTATTATCAAAGTATATAAATAGGTGATGATTTTAACCCAAGTTTCAGCGCAGAGGAGCGTGATCTTGACATTTTTCCCCACTTCGCTATGCTTAAGCCGTCTGTTAATAAATAGACGGCTTATGATAAATTCTAATATAATCGCAGTTAATGCCTTTGTTCTAGAGGCGGTACTCATTATCAACCTTACAGTTGCCCTATTGGTGCTGATCAGAGGTATTAAGGAGTCTGTTTATAGATCATTTTTTGTCTTTTTACTCCTAGTTTCGGCTTGGGTTTTGATCCGTTTTATTGATAACTGGTATTCTTATGTCAGTCCAAGTGTTTCAATTTGGTCTCAGTTAGCTATTTTGCCACCATTGTTTATTCCCTTTTTCTTTTTCCGATTCATCAATAGTTTTACCGGCCAATGGGGTAGTGTAGGGTTGCGAGAGAAAGTTATGTTGCTATTGCCAGCCATCGTTATGACTGGTTTTATTTTTACACCTTATAACGTAGTTTCCTACGATAATAATTTATTCAAGCCGGGTAGCCTTTATATCTGGTTTAGCATTTATTTCGTCCTATTGGTGACCTACAGTTTAGCCATTCTCTGGCGTCAGAGATATACTATGGCATCATGGCATCGCGCTCAAGCTAATAATATTTTCTGGGGCTCTCTGTTAACAGCTCTATTTGGTATTATGTTTTCTTCCATCTTACCTTTATTAGGATTCGATAAATTCTATTACGTCGGAAGCATGTCGTCTGCTTTCTTTAGTATTTTGATTTTCGTGACCATAACTAAGATGGTTATTTCAAAGGAATAATATGAATACATTATTTTTGGATTCTCAATTAGTTGCACTTGGTCTTGTATCGTTACTCAATCTATCGCTTGGAATCTTTGTCTTCTGTAAAAATTATAAAAGTAGATTAAACAGGATATTTTTATTTCTAGCCTTAGCAATATCTGCTTGGTGCTTAGCAACCTTTTTTAACACCCTATTCTACAATAATCTACCATTATTTGATTTCTTCGAACGTACAACATTTATTAGCGGCATGTTGATTGCTCTTCTATTTTATCTTTTTGCCTCCAATTATCCGTATGAAGAAGTTAGGAACAAACGGTGGTTTATTTGGGTATATAGTTTATTGATATTTGTGGCAACAATAATAACTTTCTTCACAGATCTTTTCGTAGAATATACTGATAGCATTGAAGGTGTTACTACTACTCATCACAACGGCCTGGTTTACATTGTGTACTCTATTGTCTTGGTCGTACCATTTTTGCTGGGTCTTATAAATTTGTATAAAAAAATGAAGAAGAGCGATGGTGTCTACCGCAGTCATTTCATTACCTTACTCCTGCTGGTTGGCGCATCAATCATTTTAAGTTTCTACTTTGATGTATTCTTAGTTGGTTTGGAGCTCTATCGTTATAATGCAATTGGTCCTTATTTCTCGCTACTGTTTATTTTTGCGATTATGCGGATGATTATCAGTAAAGATAAATAAGATGATATTTCAAGATTTACTTCTAATTTTTACAGGAGGTGTTAATTTGGGGGTTGGTCTTATGATTTTATTTCGTGATTATCGAAATAATGCCAATCGTCTATATTTTATTTTTGCCTTCTTTATGTCGTTGTGGGCTATCTGTTTATTGATATTTAGAATAGGCGAGAGTGAGGTTTCTGATTTCTTTGGCAGATCGAGTTATATTGCTGGTCTCGCCATGTCGAGTAGTTTTTATCTTTTTACTCATGTTTTCCCGTATCAAAATAAACCGATTAACAAAGTTAAGGTTTGGTGTTTAACTACTTTGATTGCAATATTGGCCTATATCAGCTTGGGTACGAGCTGGCTAGTCCAACGCACAGCCGCTATTAATGGCGTGGTATCAGCTATTACGAATAGCTACAGTCACTGGTTCTATGGGGCGCTGCTAACCGCATTAGTAATTTTGGGTTTAGTGAATTTGGCGAGGAAGATGAAAGACGGCGATGGTAGTCACTCCCGTCGGGTTGCTCGTATATTTTATGTCAGTTTGATCGCGGCTTTTTTCGGAATTATCTTTGATGTTCTGTTGCCGTTATTCGGAGACTATAGTTTGAACTGGCTTGGACCACAATTTCTAATTCTTTTGTCGAGCGCAGTTGGTGTCATAATTTTGGAATCTAAAGTTACTGTCCATGGCTAAGCGCAAGAAAATAGCTCTACTTTTTGCTACTGGCACGGTTTTGGCTTCGCTCAAGAACCGCAGTATTGTTTTCGTCGATTCAGAATCCGACATTCCTAAGTGGATGGAAGCCATCCCTGAGATTTCCTTGATTGCTGATATTGAGCCACATTATTTCTTGTCAGAGTCAGCGACACTGGGTTATGAAGAGACGTTGCGATTATCGGAGCAGATCGACAGCTTGCGACGTCAGGTTGATGGTATCGTGATTTTGATGCGTACCGAAAGCATTATTGCTCAAGCAACGTTGCTTAATTTCTTGAACCAGAATGTCAGCATTCCTATTATCATCACCGGCGCAGTTGTCTCACCGCAAGCTCTAGCAGAAGGGGTGTTGTCTGATCTATCCAAGAAGAATGCTACATTGAGTTTGAAAAGTAATGTCATCAACGCCACACAGGTTGCTACCCGCGATTTCCATGGTTTCGGTATCATGTACGGCAATCGCTTGATCGAGCCAGTAAGGGCCCAACGAGATAATATTGAATCGCTCAATGTCTTTAGTTCTGTCGATAACAACTATGCTGGCCGAGTTGAATTTGGTATTAGCCTGAATCAGAAAAAAAAGGTAACGACGCCGACTAAACATTTCGCTCGTTTCTCAACCTCGGTTTCCGTCATTGATTCCGCCTTCTTGAATGCGGAATTGATAGAGCGCTGTAGCGGCGATGTGCTTGTCGTCAAGATGCGCGAGAATGAGCAGTTGTCAGTACCTATGGTAGACAAGCTTAGAAGTCTCAAGCAGCCGGTCATCCTATATAATTTCTGGTACGTCATGGAACATAAGGGTTTGATAGCTTTGTCTCATATTACAGAATCAAGCTTGATCGCCAAGGCTATGTGGTTAGCGTCTGAGGCCAAGACTGCCCGCGAATTTAGCGATACCATTGTTGAGAATACCATTGGAGAAATACTGCTATGAGAATATTCTATTTTGCCAATGTCAAAAATCCCGGCCAGTTATTAATGTTTCAAGAAGCTTCTTCTTTGCTTCGTAAATATGGTTTGTCTGTCGTCGACAACGTCAAGTCCAAGCCCGACTTCGAGCTGGGGGAACAAGGTGGTATTGATCAGATAGATTCGGTGATTATCGATGCTAGCGGATCAGATGCTGAAGCTGGTTATCTCTTGGCAGTGGCTATAGCTCACAAGAAGCCAGTATTATATCTCTTGCCTGCTGGTACGCAGCTTGATGCTTCGGTCAAAGCACTGACACTCAATAAAGCCATCAAAGATTATTTGCGGGTAGAATTTTTCTTAGCGGCTAATTTCAGTAAGAAGATCAAAGAATTTTTGCAATTTCTCGATCAGGATATTGGCAAAGAAGCACATTCTGTCAAATTCACTCTCCGGCTGACACCTAAGTTAGAACGCTATTTAAATTGGAAAGCAGAGCAAAGCAGTCGTAACAAGGCCGACTATGTCAGAAATTATCTTGATGAGCTGATGAAGTCGGATGAGGAATACAAGAACCGATTGAAATAAGTTATTGGTGTAGAAATTGAAAACAAGGACACAGTGTCCTTGTTTTATTATCTGTCATTGCGAACTCCGTTGCGGAGGAAGCAATCCCATTAATCTATGAACGAGTTCTATTATTTCGTCTACATTTTAACTAATAACAATAATACCGTTTTATATACCGGTGTTACGAATGACATTTTGGCACGGGTCCGACAACACAAAGAGCATTATAACCTAGGTAGTTTTACATCTCGTTATCAGGTTCATAAGCTGGTTTACTATGAAGTATTCGATAATATTGTCGCTGCTATAGCTAGAGAGAAACAGATTAAGGGCGGTTCTCGGGTCAAGAAGTTGAAATTAATAGATTCTTTTAACCCTGATTGGAACGATTTGCTTCACAATTGGGAGGCGATAAATTAGGGGATTGCTTCTCGCCCATGGTTCGGCAGGCTCACCATGACAGCGATTCGCAATGACAGCTGTTTGTCGGGTTCGGTAGGACAGATCGGTACTGGATTTCCTAGGCCTTTTGTGCCATAATGCAGGCACTATGGCGACTGTAGCCACCAGAGCTGATATTTGGGACTATACCTCTAGGACGGACATTAAGAAAAATGCCCTGCCCTTCTTTTTCCCCGCGCAAGACAAGAAAAACCTAGCTATCCTAGTCCATGGCTTTAGCGGCTCTCCCTATGACATGGCCGAGCTCGGACAATACTTAGCTGAGCAGGGGATAAGCGCCCAAGGAGTCCTGTTGGCTGGACACGGCGGCGATTATGACCATATGGCACAGGCAGGTCATCGTGATTGGTGGCAGAGCGTTAAGTACATGATTGATCGCCACGACGGACAATACGAAAATATATTTTTGATCGGTTATTCTTTTGGTTCCAACATGGCCATCGACATGGCCAATCGCTATCCCGACAAAATCGCCGGGATTATTTGTATGTCGGCCTCAATTTTTATCCGCAATGAGAAGAAAGTTAAGTTTCTCAATTTTGTTCTATCCTTTTTTACTGATCGTGTCCGCAAACGCAAAATGCGCAAAGAGCGTCAAGCAGTGTATGAGGCGGGTGGCCGCCACCTCGTGGTCCCGACCAAAGGGCTCAATGATTTCTTCTATTTCATCGATAATTTTACTAAACGTGAGATTCATCAGGTCAAGACGCCAATTCTCTTGATTCACGCTAGAGACGACTTTGCTTCTGACCCCAAGAGTTCTGAATATATCTTCGAGCATATTGGCAGCGAAGATAAGGAACTATTTGTAATCAATGAATTTGAGCATAACCCACTCAATACCAATAGTCGCAACGTTATTTTCGCTAAGATATTAGAATTTGTTGCAGAACATAAAAAATAATTATGAATAATGAACAAAAATTTTGGAATGATTACGGAATTATTTATAAATATATCGAGGAGTCCTCGGTATATAGGAGACTACAGGATGATATTCTAGACGGTATTTCTATTTCAAAAGACTCGCGTATATTAGACGTTGGATGTGGAGCCGGCTATTTTATTGAAAAAATAATCAACAATTCGCTATTTGAGTCAATTGAGGCAATTGATTTAAGTCAAAACATGCTGTCAGTAGCTAAGGAGCGAATTAAATTAAAATATCCAGACTCGATTAATAAAATAAATTTTAGGCAATACGACTTATCAAATGGATTGGATTATGAAGAATCAAGTTTTGATATTGTTTTTTCTAATCTCGTCATCACATATATCGAGGAGGTTATTGGTAAAAAGGGAGGCGAAGCTCTTACAGAGATACTAAAGCAAGTACATAGATCGCTCATTGACGGTGGTATTTTTGTGTGGTCAACTCCGATAAAAGATGTAAGTTTCCTAAAGGTTTTTCTTGGATCCTGGAGAGATTTAATTGATTTGAGACATGCGTATAGGCTTTATTATGGGCCAAAAATTCTGAGATATGGTAGAGAAATTGAAAAAAGAGGTAAGCAAAATAGATACAATTTTTTTGATGCTGAACAAATACTAGAAATTTCGAATCAAGTCGGATTTTCCGATGTTCAGATTAAAAAATCATTTGCGGGGCAAGCGTGGGTAGTGAAAGCAAAAAAATAATGGATTTCTTTAATATTTTATTACTGGTACTAGTTTTCCTGAATTTAGTATTTGCATCCTTAATTCTAGGTCGAAATTACAGATTAAGACCAAATATTTGGTATGCGATAGTTGTTTTTTGGGGAGCCTCATGGTCATTTGGCTTGGCTATGTTTAGACTTGTGCACTCGGTCGAATGGTCTGTTTTTTGGGCTCGATTTTATTATCTTTCCGCTGCTTTAATAGCCTATTCATTTTTTTATTTTGCAAACGCATTCCCTAAGTTTGTAAGACGGTTTAAGTTGGCTAATCATGCATTGATTGCGTTGCCGTTAATTTGCATTATTTACATACTTTTTTTTACAAATTTGCATGTCGGCAGTATCGCTTACACTCCTGCTCAAATAAAAATTGTTCGGTTGGGTGCTGCGTATCCATATTACACCCTGTACTTCACCCTTTTTATCTTGGCTAGTTTTTTCATCTGGTGGAAAAAATATATCACCGCTTCTGGTATTGAAAAATTGCAATTGAAATATGTAATGGTTGGTACAGGAGTTACTTTACTTTTTGCTTCATGGTTCAATCTCTGGCTACCGTTATTGGGTGACTATACTCTTATATGGGTGGGTCCAATCTTTACATTATTGATGATTAGTATTATTGGGTATGCAATGGCAAGATATCGATTAATGAATGTAAGAGTGATAGTTACCCGTAGTATCTTGTATTTTTTATTGGTCTCTCTAATTGGAAGTGTATTTGTATTCTCAACATATATTACATCCAATGTCTTTATAATCAACAGCGACATCGGCCTTCTCGGCGCCAACTTCATCACTTCAATAGTTGCTGTCTTCTTATTCGACCCGCTCAAGAAACTTCTTTCACGTCTCACTGATGACATCTTCTACAAAGGTAAAATCGAATACGAACAGGTTCTGGAGAAGATCAGTCGCATCTTAGCTCAAGAAATCGATCTGGAGTTATTGCTGAATAAGGTCAAACAAGGCATCGAGACCGAAGTAAAGATCAAGAAAGTAGATGTCTGGGTTAAGATGAGCGACAAGTTTTATTCTTTTAGCGAGAAGTCTCCTGTCGAAGGTACATTCGAACCAGAGTTTATTTCTTATCTGCAGAAAGAGAACAATTTGATCGTAACCGAAGAGCTTAAGCGTCAGCTTTATGATTTACCCGAGGGAGCGGCTCGTAGCCAACTAGAGAAGATGGCAAGCATCATCGATCGGTTACATTGGGAGATGGCTATCCCAGTCACCAATAAAGGTGACGTAACGGCTATCCTTGGACTCCACCACAAATTATCAGGCGATATCTATACGGGTGAAGAAATTAATTTCTTTGGCATCGTTGCTAGTCAATTGGCAGTTGCCATCGAGAAATCCAAATACTATGAAGAAGTTCAGCAGGCTCGAGAAGATCTGCAAGTTAAGGTTGATCGTGCTACCTTACGACTGCGACAGAATAATATTGACTTAGAAGCTCGTAATAAGTTCTTGACCACTACCCAAAATATCAGTAACTTGATTAGTCGCTCTCTGGAAATCAAGAACATTATTCAAGTCATTGCTGACAGTATCTCTTCTGAACTGGGGTATATCGGTGGTATCTTGAGCTTCGCCGATGCGGAGAAGAAATTTCTCTACGCTGCAGCCATCACTCGTTCAGAGGCGGGGATGAAGGCGTTATCGATGTTACCTCGGCCAGCTAATGAATATAAGAGTAGTGTTAAGAATAAGGATAATCTTGGTGTCAAGATATTCATTTCTGGCCAAGCTATGACTGGTCCTAAGCTATCGGATTTCTTGTCGCCTCCAGTAGAGAAAGACGTAATGGATAAGATTCAGTTAGCCTTGGGTGTACAGACCGTCGTCGGTGTGCCGATCTATGCCGAGAATGAGATCATCGGTGTTATCGATTATTTATTAGCAGTACCAGAAGCGCAGATTAGCAAGCTCGATATGGAGATGATGAATAATCTGGCTGACCAGATCGGTATCGTCTATCGCAATGTCAAATTGTACCAAGAGTTAGAAGGTGCCAATAAAGAATTGCAACAAGCCAATTTCCACTTGATGCAATTGGACAAGGCTAAGTCTGAATTTCTTTCTATCGCTTCCCACCAACTGCGTACACCGGTATCAGCTATCAAAGGTTACCTGTCCATGATGATCGAAGGTGACTTCGGTGTGGTCAAGCCAGAGCAGAAGAAGATTATTACCGATGTCTTTGAAAGCGCTTCTCGCTTGGCTCGAACCATCAACGTTTTCTTGAACGTCTCGCGTATTGAAGCTGGTCGCTTCAAGCTGACCAAGGCTCCGATCGATATGAATACCGTGACTGAAGGTGTGATCAAAGAATTGAAACAGCAAGCAGCCATCAAGAATGTCAAGTTGGAATGGATCCCGCCAGCTAAACCGTGTACCATCATTGTCGATGGTGATAAGGTGCGAGAAGTGGTATTGAATTTAGTTGATAACTCGATTAAATATACGCAAGAAGGTTTCGTCCGGGTGACGCAGGATATGACGCCGACAGAATTCCATTTCCAAGTTACTGATAGTGGCATGGGCATCTTGCCGGAGGAGGTAGGGACGTTGTTCAAGAAATTTGTCCGTGGAACTGGCGTGGCACAGGTTAATACGTCTGGCTCTGGTTTGGGACTCTATATTGCGCAACGTGTGGTCAAAGAACATGGTGGTAAGATCTGGGTCGAGAGTCCTGGAGTGGGTAAGGGTAGTACGTTCCAGTTCACTATTCCGATCGAGACAGTGATCAGTGACAAAGTGCAGTCCAGAGAAATGATTGAATCATCAGAAGCTAAACCACCAACAGAATTAAAGGAGAAGAAATAATGAAACATATTTTTTGGGTTCTCGAGGACGATGCTGCCTGGGTAAGGACGCTCGTCGTAGGATTGGTGGTTGTCGGAGTGATCTGGTGGGCGGTGCAGACGTTTGATCTTAGCTTTCAGATTAATTTATAGTGGAGTAGGGCAGTGCTTACAGGGCGCTGCTTTTTTACCCCGTTGGATAACTTCGTATCCAACGGGGTAAATTGACATTGGGCTAATATTTGATAAAATCAAGGTGTTAATAGCCGTCCATTGATATAACAGCCGTCGCTTTTTACCTC
>CAZIOU010000016.1:0-19561 GCA_964540995.1 uncultured Gammaproteobacteria bacterium
GGTGGTACGGCTCGCGTAGAATCGCTAGCCATACCTTTTTTCACGGACTATCCACTAATAGCTCTTTAGAGCCCCAAGGTTGAGTTTAAACCGCTCGAATCAATACTTTCGCACCATTTGAGCCCGCGTTGAATGGCGGGCCGATTAGGGGCCTTAAAATCGAACCAAAGTGAGACCAAATGCAGTACCTTTCAATTTCACAATTGAGTGAAGTGACGGGTGTCGACCGCCGGACCTGCAAAGACAGGCTCGAAACTCTCACACCGATTATCAAAGGTCGATCACATTTGTACGTAGCTCGCGAGGCCATACCAAAAATCATCAATCATGGTTTGGAATCCGCCGACGACCACCGAAAGAAACTCCAAGAGGAAGAACTTCGGCACGAATCTGCGAAGGCCGACAAGATCCAACTTCAGGTTGAGAAACTTCGAGGCGAGCTAGTTCCCATTGAGGACGTGGCTCGGGTTGTCGAAGCCGAATACGCGGCGGTTCGTGCCGCTCTGTTAGCGATTTCGTCGAAAGTATCCGGCGAGCTTGCGACATTAGATTCAATTATCGAAATCAAAAAACTTCTCGATGGTCACATCAACGAGGTGCTCGCGGAATTGAGCGCCGACCAAGACGAACAACTGTCCAAGCCTTCGGGTTCGGAGTTAGTAGAGACCGGCGAGGAAGCCGACGAATAGGATTTCCAATGTCAGAACCTTTGAAGGCCCGACTCCTGAAAAGTCGTCGTCAAGTTCTGAAGCCTAAGCCCATTATGAACTTGGTGGATTGGGCCAACACCTATCGCTATCTCTCAAGCGAATCTAGCGCCCTTCCGGGCCGTTGGAGAACCGACCGGGTTGAACCGGCTAGGGGAGTGATGCTAGCGGCTACAGACCCCACTGTGAATCAAATCACGGTGATGTCTTGTTCGCAGCTTTTGAAATCTGAATTTCTCAATAACGTCGTGGCCTACTACATGGTCAACGACCCCTGTCCGATGCTTTTGATGCAACCTACGGTCTCAATGGCCGAAGCGTATTCGAAAGATCGGCTAGACCCAATGATTCGCGACACCCCGGCGGTGCGCGAGGTTGTGTCCAGCAAGAAGGGCCGGGACTCAAAAAACACCGTAGCACGAAAGAGTTTCTACGGCGGACAAATAACATTGGTTGGCTCGAACGCTCCGGCTGAACTTGCTTCTCGACCAATCCGAATTGTCCTTTGCGACGAGGTTGACCGCTACGCGCAGTCCGCAGGTGTGGAAGGCGACCCGGTCTCTCTCGTCTCTGAACGTAGCGCCACTTTCGCGCCGTTTAATAAATTGATTTGCACCTCGACGCCGACGATTGAAGGTCGAAGTCGAATTGAACAGCTTTACCTCTCGGGAGATCAAAGAGTCTATGTTGTACCTTGTCCCTCCTGTGGAGTCGAAGAAGAACTCAAGTTTGAAAATGTTAAGTGGACTGATAAGAACCCTGAAACGGCAGCTTATCATTGCCCTCGATGTAGCCATGTATGGACCGAATCTGAAAGAGTCCGAGCTATATCGCGAGGTCACTATCGAGCGACGGCTCCGTTCAAGGGACATGCAAGTTTCAAAGTAACGAAGCTCGCCTCACCGTGGGAGCCACTTTCGATTCTAGCGAAAAAATATTTGGAAGCTATCGGTAGCCCCGAACTTCTAAAAACTTTCGTCAACACACAGCTTGCAGAGACATGGGTCGAGAAGGGCGAAGCCCCCGACTCACAACGTCTCTATGAGCGACGCGAATCTTTTGAACTAAACAGCCTACCTACCGGAGTTGTGTTTTTAACCGCAGGTGTGGACGTTCAAAAAGATCGCCTAGAACTCGAAGTCGTTGGTTACGGTCGCGACAAGCGGTCGTGGTCCATTGATTATCGCATAATCATGGGCGACACCGCGACGCCAACTCCTTGGTTGGAGTTAGACAAAGTTCTGAACGAGACTTGGCTCACTGAAGATAAAAGACAATTGCAAGTGCGTATGATGTTGGTCGACTCCGGTTACAACACCCAACACGTTTACAATTGGGCACGACGACATTCAGGTGATCGAGTTCGAGTTTCAAAAGGTTCGGACGCGCTACAAACAATTTTCGGAACTCCGAAAGATGTTGATGTGGCTAAGGACGGAACGAAAGTTCGACGCGCAGTTAAGCTGTGGACAGTCGGCGTTTCGGTTTTGAAGTCTGAACTTTACGGATGGTTGAAAATGGATAAGCCCGAAGACGGCAAACCACATCCACCCGGCTACTGTCACTTTCCGATGTACGACCTTGAACACTTCAAGCGTCTGACTGCGGAACAGTTGATGAAGAAAACAATCAAGGGTCAAACCCATTATCATTGGGTCAAGGTTCACGAAAGAAACGAACAGTTAGACTGTCGAGTCCTCGCAAGAGCGGCGGCCTCGATGTTCGGAATTGATCGGTTCTCGAAAAATGAATTCGATGTTCTCGAAGGAAAAACAGAAATCCGCGCGAGCAACGAAGCAAAAGTCGAAACACCTACGATTAAAAAGAAAATTGAGCCGCCCCCTTCAAGTTCATATTGGGGACGCAACAAGAAAAAATTTTGGTAACGAAGTCACGGGCCGGAACCCGCATTTAGAGACGACACCGCGTCGAAGACGCAACCCTCACGCAGTCCGGCCTTAAACTTTCAAAGGATAACAATGACATTCACAGCCGCCGACCTCGTTGCGTTAAAAGCTGCGCTGATTTCCGGCGCGTTGAAAGTTCGCATTGGTGATCGCGAAGTGACCTACCGCTCACAAGCGGAGTTGATAGCTGCGATCCAAATGATTCAACAAGTGATTGATGGATCGAGCACCGCTGACTCGCAGAACATTAAAGCATCGTTCTCGAAAGGCGAGTAGAGATGAAACCAAACTTCATTGATAGGCTTGTCGGATTTTTCAGTCCGGAAGCTGAAACCGCGCGAATTCAAAGCCGATTGAAAAAAGATTTGATTCTTCGTGGTTACGACGCAGCGAAAGACTTTCGAACTAGTGATTGGGTTAGCGCATCCAAGACAAGCGCGAACGAAGAAATCAAAGCAGCACAAAAGAAAGTTCGTGAACGCGCTCGCGACCTCACTCGAAACAACCCATACGGCGTTCGAGCGTTGAACGTAATCACGGCAAACACAGTTGGTTCGGGAATTGTCGCAAATGTGCGCGGCCCCAACGACAAAAAGACAGAAGAACTCCGACTTCTATGGAAAATGTGGGCCGAATCTACGGCTTGTGACGCAAACGGACGACATAATTTCTACGGACTTCAGTCCTTGGTTTTGAGAACCACAGTCGAATCCGGTGAAGGTTTAGCTGTTAGAAATGGACTGGACCCGGTAACGGGGCCGAAAATTAAAGTTTTAGAGTCTGATTTCTTGAACGCAGACCAAGACAAAGACGACGGAACACTTGTTCAGGGTATCGAGTTCGATTCAAAAGGAACTCGCAAAGCCTACAAGCTGTTCAAAAAACATCCGGGCGACAAGGGAGCGTCGAACGAGTACGTTTCGATTCCCGCTCAAGATGTTTCGCACACATTTAGACAAGAACGACCCGGCCAACAGCGAGGAATGCCTTGGGCGCACGCGGTTATCGAACCACTTAAGGACTTCGACGACTACCAGCGAGCCACTTTGATCGGTCGCAAGATCGCAGCTTGTTTTTCTGCCTTCATTACAACGAATGGAAGCGATTCGCTTTTGTCGCCTGAAGATTTGAAGACAAAACGCGAAGCTGACATGACTCTCGAACCGGCAACGATTCGATATTTGAATCACGGTGAGAGCGTTTCGCTTGCAACACCTCCT
This sequence comes from uncultured Gammaproteobacteria bacterium, assembly GCA_964540995.1. GTDB lineage: Bacteria > Patescibacteriota > Patescibacteriia > UBA1558 > 2-01-FULL-52-15 > JAZDLR01. Next base: position 3,835 of record CAZIOU010000016.1, read on the forward strand.
CCGGTCTCGGGATACGCGGAATTCACTCGCGAATCTCTCCGGTCGGTAGCAGCAGGCCTAGGTATCTCATACGAAGCGATGACAGGCGACTATTCACAGTCGAACTACTCATCTTCTCGCATGGGACACCTCGAATTCCGACGAAACATCGAAGATTGGCGCTGGAATATGCTGATTCCGCAGTTCTGTGATACCACTTTTGGGTGGTTTAGGCAGTGGGCGGCGGTTGTTGCGAGGGTAAAACCGGAAGAAATCACGGTTGAATGGACTCCACCAGCATACGAAATGATCGACCCAACGAAGGACATTGCAGCGACTCAAAGGGCAATTCGGGCCGGTTTGCTGACACTTCCTCAAGCAATTCGGGCTCAAGGTTACGATCCAGACGCGCAACTTAAAGAAATAGCAGAAACAAACACAAAACTCGACGAACTCAAAATCTCTCTCGATTCCGACCCGCGAAAAATGTCGCAAATCGGATTCGCACAAGCCGGAGATTCGCTCGGAATTCTTTCGGACGTTGAGATTCCACAAGAGGAAACTCCAGATACGGAGGTCCAGCATGAAACAGAACAAGGGTCTACTCCGGCAGACGGGCGACCTAAACCCGTCTAAGCGTCCCGAAGTTAAAGAGAAGAAACGACTAGCAATGCTCGCGTATTATGAACGTCGCAGATTGGAAAAAATGAGTGTCTAAAAATAAAACAGAAAAACTACCGGTACTACAACTTAGGGCACAGTTTTCAGGTAGCTCCTTAGAAAGAAAAGACAACCTCATACAGGTTGTTGCCTCAACTGGTCATAAAGGACTTCGAGAAACTTACTTCGGAAATTATTATGAAGAGTTGTCTTTAGATCCCAAACACGTCGACCTTCGGATGCTGAAGTCTGGTCGGGCTAAGTTTTTAGCCGCTCACGACATGAGAAACTTGGACAGCGTTATCGGTGTGGTTGAGTCCGCAGAATTAACACCTGAAAACATAATTTCAGACATTAGATTCTCAGAAGACGAAATTTCTCAAAGACATCTAAGCAAAGTTAGAGATGGAATTCTTACCGACGTGTCTATCGGCTACATCGTTCGCACTTACGAAGATGTGAGTAAAGAGGGCGACAAGATACCCACACTAAGAGCAACGGATTACGAGATAGTTGAAATTTCGCTCGTACCTAGCGGGTTTGACCCTGGAGCTGTCGTAAGGGGCGTTGAAGAAACGCAACTGAACGAAGTTCAGATCATCTCGAGAACACAAAATAACATAGAAACTGAGACGGAAATTCTTTCGACCTCAGAAATTAACGCGGAAGATTCCGCAGAGGAAAGCATAACTATGCCACCAGAAATCAAGCCCGACGTTATCGACACTGAGGCGCTAAAGAAAGAAGCGGCGACACAAGAACGTCAACGCGCTACTGAAATCCGCCAAGCTGTTCGCTCGGCTAAACTCGAAGACACTCTCGCAGAATCGTTGATCGAGCGCGGAGTATCGGCTGACGAAGCTCGCAAGGAAGTTCTCGCTCAAATGGCGAAACAACCGGCACCGGCTGCGGCTGTTGACGCGACTTCACGAGTTGAAGTTGGAACAGACGACAAAGAAAAGAAGCGTGACGCGGCTGTAGAGTCGATTCTTTTCCGCGCCGACTCGAAAAACTTCAAACTATCTCAAGGAAACCCATTCTACGGAATGACTCTCTTGCGATTGGCTGAAGAATTCCAAGGCGGTCGCAAAGGTATGACAGACGCGCAGATCGCAACTCGCGCGATGTCTAGCTCCGATCTTCCTTATATTCTCGCGAACTCGGCTGAAAAAATGGCTCTAAGCCGTTATCAGATTCAACCACGCACTTGGTCACGATGGGCGAAGGCGGAAACTCTCCGTAACTTCAAAACAAAAGACCTTCTCCGCTCGGGCGACTTCTCTTCTTTGGAAGAACGTCAAGAGGGTGCGGAATTCAAACGCGGTTCGTTCGGTGAAAGCCGTGAACAAGTTGCATTGAAAGAGTGGGGCAAAGTGATGTCCTTCACTCGTCGAATGCTCATCAACGACGACCTCGGTGAAGTGATGAAAGTTGCGGCCGAAGGCGGAGTTGCTGCGTCACGTCTCGAAAACCGATTGGTCTACGCGATTCTGACAGGCAACCCAGTCATGGCTGACGGTCACGAGTTGTTCAAATCGGAACACGCAAACCTTCTTTCGGCGGCTGCTTTGACTGATTCAACAATCGGTGAAGCGTTCCGAAAAATGCGCGAACAGTCATCGGTTGACGGTCTAGACAAGCTGAACTTGGCTCCAAAATATTTGATCTGTGGTCCTTCTGAGGAAGTTACAGCTCGCAAGTATTTGGCTCAAATCAGCCCAACACAGGCTTCGAACGTAAACGTGTTCTCTGGTTCTCTTGAACTGATCGTAGACGCAGAAATTTCGACAAACGATTATTTCTTCGCTGCGGATCAAAACCAAATCGACACAGTTACTCTGTTCCGTCTCGAAGGTGAGGAATCTCCTCGCATCGAATCGCGAACTGACTTCGAAACTGAGTCGGTCGAGATCAAAGTTGCTCACAGCGCGGTTGCTAAAGCAGTCGACCACCGTGGTCTCTGCAAGTCGGCGAACGCATCTTAATCGTGATCTGAATTAGGCTCGACAATTCGTCGGGCCTTTCTTTTTCAACTAAACCATAAGGAAATCATAATGGATAATTACGTTCAACCCGGACATTCGATTGAATACTCGAATTCTGGTTCAGCAATCACATCGGGTTCGGTTGTAGCCGTTCTTGACCGATGCGGTATCGCTTTAACAGACATCGCGGCAACTACAGGCGTCGGCACGGTCAATCTTTCGGGTGTTTACACGCTCGCTAAAGACAACGACGAAGCAATCGCACAGGGCGAAATGCTCTACTTCGATTCTTCTGATTCGACAGTAACAAAAACCGCAGCGGGCAACACACCAATCGGTGTAGCACACGAAGCGGCTACTGAAACTTCGACTTCGATGAAAGTTCGTCTATGCGAACACCCAAAACGCGCGGCTAACGTCGCAGCTCTTGGTCAAAACGCAAGTGTTGGTTATGTCGAAGCTGAAGCACAAGCTGTAGCAGACAAAATCGACGCAGTTATCGCGGCTCTCAAAGCTGCTGGACTGATGAAAAACGCTTAATCTGGAATTGATTGGTGCGGACTGAGGGTGCCGCTTAAAGACTAAACCGCCATTTTCCTTTAGTGAAAGGTAATTCAAAATGAGTTTCAGAGCACTAGAGGAAGCAGTTCTAGCGACTTGTAATACCACCTTCGGCACCCCAGTGACCTATACTCCCACTGTAGGAAGCCCCGTATCTATAAACGGGGTCTTCGATAACGCCTATATCGAAGTCAACGGGGTGTCTTCTCTTCAACCTACGCTTCGAATTCAACTTTCGGACTTGGAACTAGATCCAACCAAAGGTGACGAAGTGACAATCGACTCGACCGACTATGTGATTTTGGCTTCACAAAAAGACGGATACGGCGGGGCGCTTTTAGTTCTCCAAAAGGATTAAAAAATGGCCCACAAACGAGAAGAAATTCGCAAAGCTGTTTTGGCTTTGCTTAACACACCCGTGTCTATGATTTATCCGACAGACGCAGGTGCAAATGTCTACGCAAACAGAGTCGCACCACTTTGGCAATCAGAACTTCCGGCGATTCTAATTTATGTTCGAAACGAAACCGCTGTTCGGCGGGCTCTCAACTCTCGACAGTCACTTAGAAACTTGAATCTAGTGATTGAAGCCTACGCCGAAGCAAACGACGCGGTGGACGATCAGCTTGATGATTTAGCGACGCAAATCGAAAATATCATTTCAGCCAATCCTTCACTCACAGCTACTGCACTCGGGGCTGTCTTAACTGAAACAGAAATAACATTGGATGATTCCGGAGAAAAACTTCTCGGGAAACTCACACTCAATTTTGAAGTTCAATACATTGAATAAGGAAGCATAACAAGATGGCTTTGACAGTAAAACAAAATACAACCATCGCGATTGAAGAAGAAGTCACCGAAGGCACATACGTTGCCCCAGCCGGTGCAAGTAGCTTCCTTCAAACACTCGCGGACGGAACAGAAATCACTCCCTCTAAAGAACTTTTGGAGCGAAACATCTTCAACGGCTCGCTCGGGAAAACTTCTCCGCGAACGGGTACAAGAACCGTTTCCGGTGCAATTCCAGTAGAGGCCCGCGCTAACTCGACAGCGGGTTCCGCACCTGAATACGACAAGTTGATGAAATCGGCTTTCGGTTCGCGCCGTCAAGCCACCACAACAACTACAACAAAGGCTTCGGGAAACACGGCGACAGTTCTTCAAATCGAAGACGCTGACATTTCTAAATTCGCGGTTGGTGACATCGTACTTGTGAAACAGAGCGGCGCTTATCACGTTTCTCCAATCACAGCGAAATCCACCGGGACAGGTACAGCTACAATCACATTGTTGGTAGCGCACCCATCCGGTGACATGACTGATTCGGTTGTGATCGAGAAGTTCACAACATACAAACTCGCAAACAGCGGACACCCGTCGCTCTCTATTTCCAAATACGTCGACGACGCTGTTTTGGAAAAAGCAATCGGCGCTCGTGTCACTAGCGTGGCACTTGAAGGCTTTGCTACAGGTCAAATCCCTTCTCTGAACTTTGGTTTTGAAGGATTGGACTTTGATCGCGAAGTGGCTGCACCCGGATACACACCGAGTTACGATTCGGCACTTCCACCTATCGTCCTCGACGCTCGACTTTATATGGACGGCGTTGCGGTTGATGTAAACGAAGTGACAGTCAGTATCGAAAACACTCTCGGATTTGCGACAGCGATTTCCGCAGAGAACGGTCGAACATCTGGTCGTGCGACTTCTCGCTCGGTTACAGGTACGTTCAACCCATACAAACAGGACGACTCTATCGCGAACTTCACCAAGTTCAAAGATAACACAGCGTTTAGTTTGTTTGCCTACGCGAAGGTCCCAACTTCAACGGCTGGTCAGTTTGGTCAAATCGTGGCCTTCTACTTGCCGAATTGTCTCATCACTGAACTCGGTGAGGCGGATCAAGACGGACTTCTCCAAGAGACAGTCAGCTTCACAGCAAGTCGTGGTGCATCAGGTACGACCGACGAAATATTTTTCACGACGATTTGATAACGCAAGCGGCACCTCTGACGGGGGCCGTGTGACGCGAGCGGCGTTTTCGTACTGGAAGGGTTAACACTTTCAGAGCTTTGTTGTGGGCGAGATTAGGGCGGATAATGCCCCCCACTAACCGCTTAGACGTGGCCCCGGTCTCATACGGGGCACTTGAATGAACTTATCTAGGGAGACTTCTAGAGTAGGTGAATTTTGGTTCAATTCCAAACACTTAGATAAGTTCCTTGAGGTCGGAAGCATGCAAGCTGTAGTGCCAGCGGTCCCTATAATGGACGTACTCGCATCACTGGAGACATGCAGATGAAGACAATATTCGGTGCCGAACGAGTGGGACGATGAAAAGCAAGGTTTACAACTGCGCTCAGTAAAAACCCACAGTAAGCACATGGCGGAAGTCGCGAACCGCCCGACCTTTTTTTCAGGAGAAAATATGGCACGAATTTATCGAAAAACGGATAGAATTACAGTCAAGGTCGACGACATCACTATCAAGATTGCACCGTTGTCGGTCCACCAAAAAGTCGAGATTCAAAACGCGATGGTTCTCGGTCGGATGAACGCCGACCTCTCGGAACAGATGCGCGGAATCTCTTTGTCGCTGAAATACAGCGTTAAGGGTGTCGAGGGTTTACAAGACTCGGACGGCAACAATTACCAACTGAAATTCGAGGGTGACTCTCTCTCCGACGAATCGGTTGATGATCTAATGAATATCGAAATTTCAAAGAAACTCACGATGATTTGCGCGGGTATCCTTAACGGAATCCCGGACGAATTCTCCGATCAGTTTGGAAACAAGCTCGAAGGTGTTGAGCTAATCAAGACACAAAAGGAAGACGCTCAAAAAAACGTCTAGACGTGAACTTCTCGAATCTTTTGGTCGATTTGATAGTTCACAAGGCGTTTAGCGTTTCCGAAATAAGCACCGCCGATTATATCAACTTAGTCGGCAACTATAACCACGCGATTCAGGGCGGTCGAGAAGAAATCGACCCGAAGCTCGCTGCGCGTGGCTACTCTCAAGATGTTCTGAATCTCACGAAACAGAATCTCAAACATAACACAATCACATCTTGCGGAATCAGATTTAAAAAACACTTGAGTAACTTCAAATATCCGCTTTTCGGATACGTTCTCACACTGTTTCAAAACTACGAACGCGGACAACTCCCGTTCGAAGGTTCTGTGTCGGATCAACCCGCGCAGATAATGGACATCTTTTCTCTTTTAGAAAGTCTAAAGGCGGAACAAGAAACCAAACTCAAAGAAAAAATGGGACAAAATGGCAGACGTAAACGCGAGAATCAAACTAGAACTCGTTGACGGTCCCGCACAAAAAGCCCTCGCCGATTTCGTTAAGTCCTCAAACTCCGCAGATAAAGCGGTTTCCGGTCTCTCCGGTTCCCTCAAGAAAACCAAGTCGGGTGCGGACTCTCTCGGATTCTCATTCAAGGGCTTCGCGGACATCGTGAAGCGAGACATCGGGGAACAAGGATCAGATTCTCTAGGTAGGTTCGCGGCCCTAATCAACGGTCCTATGCTTTTAGCTTTAGGTGGTTTGGTCACTACAGGTTTCGCTCTAAAGAAAGCCCTCGACTTCACACTGTTAGCCGAACGCAACGAACAGATTTCGAATTCCTTCAACGCTATCGCACAGTCAGCAGGTCTCGCGGGTGACTCCCTTAGAGAAGGTTTGATTGCAGCGTCTCGCGGTCTTGCCGACGACGACGACATTCTTCGCGCTGCGAACAAGTCGATTATCGAGCTTGGTTCAAACGCAGATCGAATCCCTGAAATCATGGAAGTGGCTCGAAAGTCCACCGCTCTATTCGGCGGCGACCTAGTTCAGAACTTCGAAAACCTTTCTCAAGCCTTGGCGAGCGGAAACACAAAGGCACTGAAAAACATCGGTTTAGTTATAGACGCAGAGTCGGCACAACAAAAGTACGCCGCTTCGATAGGTGTTACGGTTTCCCAACTGACAGACGCCGGGAAAAAACAGGCAATCACAAACGCAGCACTTGAACAGGCTCAAGACCGATTCAAGGACGTTGACGAAACTTCAACGAAGGCGACCCAAGGTCTCCAACGATTCAAGGTTTCAACGGTTGAGTTTGTTGATGGGTTTGCTAGTGCTATAAGCCAATCCAAGTTGTTCGCCGGAACCTTCGAGTTCCTGTCTAACGCCGTGGACAAAGCCTCGGAAAGTATTACCCGAAACTTTGGGTCGGGTTCGGACCAACTTAAGATCAAACTTCAGGACACTAGAAAAGAAGTTGAACAATACGAGACCCGCCTCGTCTCCCTAAAGGAACGTCTAGGTCGCTCGGTTGGTTCTGAAAAAGAAGGTGTCGCTGCTTCGATTGAAGTTCTCAATCAAAAGTTGACACTCTCGAAGCTAACCATTGAAGACACAGTCAAGGCGATTGGACGGCTCTCTAAGTCCCAACTACCTGACGAAAAGAAACCGAAAGACAACCAGGTAGACTTCGAAGCTGTTCGAAAAGCCCGATTGGACTCTGCAACTAAAATCGCAGAATCCGAAAGAGAACTCGCACGACAGACTGCGGACTTTCAAATCGCTACAGTCGAGGACCGACTTTCCCGTCAAGAAATCACAGAGACCGAAGCCTTCGCTTTAAGGGCGGAAGCTGAATCGGCTCGAAGGATTGCAGACCAAGAGGCGGACGCCGCTCGATTTGTTTTAGAGAATGAAAATCTAAAGGCAAATCTAGACGCGAATCTACTAAATATAAACGACTACTACCTTCAACGTGATGCTCTCGCTAACAAGTTCGCCGCCGACTCTCTAAAGAGAAACGCCGACGAATTGAAATCGAAGCGAAAACTCGAAGAAGAAAAAGAGAAACTCGACAAGTTACAACTGAAACAGACGGCGGACACCTTCGGGAACCTCACCGTGTTGATGCAGACGCAAAGTCGTGAACTCTTTGCGATTGGTAAAGCTGCAGCCTTGGCTCAAGCGTCTATCAACATTTCCGAAGCCATTACTAAAGCATACGCACAAACCGGGTTCTTCGGTGGACCCTTTGCTGCGGCGGCGGTTGGTATCGCGGGCGCTGTTCAGATCGCTAACATTGCAAGTCAGAATCCTTCGTTCGCAACGGGCGGTATCGTTCCGGGGAATAGCTTTTCCGGTGATCGAGTACAGGCCAATGTCAACTCGGGCGAGATGGTCATCACGAGACAACAACAAGCCAACTTGTTTAATCAGATCAAGTCCGGCGGCGGTGATAGCTCACGAATGGAATCTTTGTTGGGCGCGATCTACGGGGCAATCGAGAGTCAACCAATCGTCGTCAATGTCGGCGGGAAAACAGTCGTCGACACTTTGAGATCTGAACTTAGAAACGGTCGGAGTTTTGAATGAGACTAATGGTTGAAAATTTCGCCACAGCAGCTGCGACTACGGTTACCGCTTCAAGCGCGAACTCAAGATTTCCACCCTCGAACCTTCAAAATCCCTTCCGTTCGGTTCGACTTCGTTCGGCAAACACGTCGGACCTGCGAATCACTTTCGATCTAGCTACCACTGAGGACATCGACTCGGTGGTTCTGTTTTGGCCTAAAGAGGATGGAATTCGGCTTTCATCTAGTGCAGTTGTAAAGATTCAAGCGAACGCGACAAACTCTTGGGGAAGCCCAGCAGTCGATCAGACCTTGACCATCGACAATCAATACATGGTCGCGAGTCACTTCTTTTCAACGAATCAGAGCTACCGTTATTGGTCGGTTCTCATTAGCGACGCCGGAAACGCGAACGGGTTCCTTGAACTCGGTCTCGTGTGGCTTGGTAAAGGAATCGACGTTCCTAGTGCTCAAAACGGGTTTAAGTCTCAAATCTTAGACCGCAGTAAAGTGATCGAGACAGACTTCGGTCACAAATACGTCGACGTTTATCCGAAGCAACGACGAATCGAAATCAACTATTCCAATGTGGACTACGCGGACATTCAGACACTCGAAAACGCATATTCCTCGAACGGTGTAGAGATTCCGGTCTTGCTCGCCCTCGACCCAGAGGAAGCCGTCTTCGATAAGAACCACTTTTTAGTCTATGGAAACTTCTCGAACTCTTTCGGTCTTGGTCACGTCGTTTTCGACGCGCTCAACACTGAGGGAATCGTGATTGAGGAACTATCGTGAAACTTGTCGTCCACGAACTAACAGGCTCCGGTCTCTTTCAGACAGTTACGAGAGACCGGCGGACGATTGTCGAAGCGATTCGCCCTCACATCTATCGACACAATTTTCCAAGCGGGAACTTGAAAGTTCAGATTCTTACAGAGGCCGACGATTTGGTGGCTGAAAGTTCCGAGGTTCCGATTTCATCAATCGGGACCGAAGACTTCTTTCACGGGAATGTCCGGTTTCTTTTGAACGCTTATCTCGACAAAAACACCAACTACAAAATCAAACTAGTTGGAACTGGGGGCTACTCATTCAACGAGTCGGCCTACATCGGTTGGTGCGTAGGGTTCGACCTCGGTCGCTACCCTGAAACGTATGAACCCGAAACACTTCTCAACAAACCGCTCGATCTAGAGATTTGGTCTCGATCAGAGCGATAAGGAATCGAATTTTAATGATTATCTATGTCATAGCAAATGCTGTGAACGGGAAGCTATACGTCGGCCAAACTACACAGACTATAGAAATGAGATGGAAGCAGCATCTATCTAAAGACCGAAGGTGTGCGGCAATATCTAATGCCATCAACAAATACGGTCCCGACAAGTTTTTTATCTTTGAAATCGCTAGATGCAGAACACTAGAAGAATTGAACGTGTTGGAAGAATCAATAATAGCAGATCTAAACACAGTAGCACCAAATGGATATAATTTGCGGTCCGGTGGACTGAACAAGAAACATTCAGAACTTTCTAAAAAGAAAATGAGTGAAATTCAGAAGAAGCTATATTCGTCAAAATACAAAGACGGTGTCTATCCTAACTCCGGCAAGAAAAGAACTGCGGAGCAAAGGCAACATCTCTCTAGAGTTCACACGGGAAAAAAACAAACTCCCGAACAAATAGAAAAAAGACGCTTAAAATTGTTCAAACCTGTTGAGTGTATCACAAATGGCGTCACATACGAATCAATGGGCGCAGCCGCAGAAGCTCTAAACATCAATCGAGATACAGTCACACAGTTAATCAAAAATCCAAACGCTCGCAGGGGCTACCCTCATTGTGGTCTCGAATTTCGGTTCGTTAAAAGGAAATAAAATGCGTATTCTTGATTTTAGCGATGGCTTTGAAAGTTCCGTTGAACCAACTGCGTCTCCCGTAGCCGCATCTGCAATTTCAAACACACCCTCGGGAAACCTCGCTGCGACTAACGTACAAGCCGCGCTCAATGAACTTCAAAGTGACATTGATACTCGAGCAACTTCGACATCATTAAGCGATCATATATCGGATTCTAGTTCAGCCCACGCAGCATCGGCTATCGCTAACACCCCATCGGGCAATTTGGCTGCTACGGACGTTCAATCTGCACTTAATGAAATTCAAAGTGACATTGATACTAGAGCGACATCGTCGTCGGTATCCGATCATATTTCAGACTCTAGCTCCGCCCACGCGGCATCTGCGATTTCAAATACACCTTCAGGAAACCTCGCAGCTACGGATGTTCAGGGTGCCCTAAACGAATTACAATCGAGTATTGATACAGCACTAACGAATCCAATGACAACAGGCGGCGACGTTATCTACGGCGGAGCGTCCGGTGTCGCAACACGATTAGCAAATGGTTCATCGGGACAGATTCTCACGTCAAGTGGCGGGACCTCCGCACCTACATGGACAACAAAAGGTCCCGTCGGTTTTACAGCTAGGAATTACAGTAACGGCACACTGACCAGCGGCTCCACACATACTGTCGTGTTTAATACCGTAGCAAGAGACGACAACTCTGCATACAACTCTTCGACCGGCGAGTACAAGGTACCCTTTACTGGTTGGTGTGTCATTGAGTCAGAAATAGGAATGGCGGCGACGGCGGCGACGGCTACGCGGCAGCTTTTCTCTTATATACGGGTAAATGGCGCAGGTATTTCTAATATATACACGTATGCTTATACCACCAACACAATCACACACCGAGTTTATAACTCCATTCAATGGTACTGCACGGCTGACGATATAATCACAATTGTAGTTGAGAATGATTTAGGTGCCACAGGCACACCGCAGACCGGAACAGGTAACAGCCACTTTTCAGTAATGCTGTTTGTATGATAGCGCAACAAGTTACATCTAAAGTCAGTTCCAATTATAATATGAAAGACAATATGAGATTTCTTGAAATTATAGCGAAGCTAGTTGCTTCATTTGTAGTCCTATTGACTCCGATTCATCCGGTTATCATTTCGGTCGGCGTTCTAATCTTCGCTGACACTTTCTTCGGAATTTGGGCCGCAAAGAAACGTGGAGACAAAATCTCATCGAAGCGAATGGGTGACAGCGTTGTCAAAATGCTGGTCTATCAAATCGTTTTGATAACGGGTCACTTGGTAGAGGTTCACTTGATTGACGGCGCGGTTCCAATCGTGAAACTCGCGGCCCTGTATATCGGTATGGTTGAGGTCAAGAGTCTACTTGAAAACGCCTCGACTATCCTTGGCCGGGACATCTTCAAAGAACTAGTCGGGCGACTTGGTTCCAAAAGCGACAAGCCTGAATCGAAAGAATAGACATGATTACCCTTCAAGAGTTGAACCCGAAGAATGTTCCTTTGACTCCCGAAATGTCGAAGAACCAAGCCCGGCTTCATAAAGCCATGAATATCATTCGGACCAAGTACGCTAAAGCGATGATAGTCACAAGCGGCGTCCGGTCGATTGAAGATCACAAAAGAATCTATATGGAAATCGCAAAGAAGAACGGCGTCTCCAATCCAAGAATTCCAATGGGTTCGAAACACTTGGTCGGCGCGGCTGTAGACATTCTTGATCGCGACGGGGCGCTGTATAAGTGGTGCAAAGCCAACCCGGAGGTAATGGACGAGGCCGACGTTTATCTTGAAGAAGATCAGTCCGAACCGCGCGTTCATTTTCAGATTCTCCCTTTTGGGAGTTATAGAGCCGGAGGTTCGAGATGGTTCAAAATTTAAAGTCAAAAAAGTTATTGATCGTCCTGATTCTTGTGGCGGTCTCTTTTTCTTTAGGTAGATTCACTGGACCGGCGAAGGTTGAAGTTAGAGAAGTCGAGAAGGTGGTCTACCAAGAAAAGACTAAGAAAGACGTTGAGCGGACGGTTGAAAGAAACACCCGCGAGACGGTTCTCCCCGATGGAACAATCATCCGGGAAACCCTTCAATCTCGAAATACCAAAAGCAAGACGGATATAGATAAGAATGTGACTTCGGAAACCTCGAAGGAATCAATCACTGACAATCGTCCAAAGTGGCTGATAAATGGCCGATATATTCCAGCCATTCCTGGTTTTCAGGAAACCAAGTATCAGCTAGGTCTTGAACGTCAGATACTAAGCGACCTGTATGGTGGGATTTACGTCACTAGTGACCGTAATATAGGTCTTTCAATTTCGATAGGATTCTAAATGCAATACAGTGATTTTCAAAACAAGACAGCGAGCGAGAAAATCACGCTATGTTTTTTGAAGGCTTCCAAGCGTCTAATGGGTTGGACCCTTCACTCCGGTTCCGTTTACAAGATCGAGAATATTGACGTGATTGTAGACGGTATCGAAGACAGTGGGACTGCGTACTCGGAGGCGGCGTCGATAGGCGCGACGACCACTTCCAAATATTTCTACGATGTAGACACTCAAACTCTCTACTTACGAACCACAGGGTCGGATAATCCAAACTCTCGGTTCATCGTCCTTCGTCAAAAACTTTGCTTCTCGAATGTTCCCGTCGTGCTCCCGCATGATCTGAACGCCGGGGCCGAGGTTCCTTTCAAACCATTGATTTCAAACTCATCACAGTTCGGCGTCTCTATCGACGTGATTGAACAAACCTCCGAAGCTATCGAAGGTTCGGGCTCTGTTACATTCGTAAACGACCAAGACTTTTGGCCTTCAAACTACGACAAGTGGTTCTTCGAGAATCAAGAGTGTTCGATCTATTCCCACAACCGGGATCTCAAACCAACTGAAGCCCTTTTGATATTCAAGGGTAAGGTTGAAAAGCGAAGCTACACGCCGACACAAATCACGTTTCAACTGAAAGATCAGTTCGCGGAAATCCGAAGCCCGATATCTCTTGGAACGATCGGGGACCTCGCACAGCGAACGGGAACCGACCTAGAGAACGCAAGACAAAGATTGATTCTTGGGAACGTGAAGGGTTTACGGCCTGTCAACTTGGATCAGGTATTGGACGGCTATCCGATCACGGGGACAATCTCGGCAACATACAACGTCGAGACTATCACGGGAAGCGGGACAGCGTTCTTCACAGATCTATCACCGGACGACCAATTGGTTCTGGACGGCGTTACCTACACGGTCGCCTCTATCGCTTCCAACACTTCTTTAGAGCTAACAGAGCCCTATGCAGAGGTCGCGGGACTATCCGGAGCCACGGCTCTATTGATTCCCGAGAAACCCAAGCGGTTCATCAATCGCGTTTGGAAAGTCGCCGGACACGCTGTTCGACAACCTTCGACAACAATTCAGAACGGTTCTTCGATAACTCGTCTATTTCTCGATGATGCTTCGGACATTGAACCGGGAGACCAACTATACATTGGAACGCTGGGAAGTGGCGAACTTGTTAAGGTTGAATCGTTGGTTGGAGACAATCAAGTGGAGTTGTCGACCTCTTTGGCCCTGATTCCGCCTATTGGAACTCCGGTTCTAAGGCCCGCAGTTCAGAACGTCAGAATAAACGACACTCTTTTGGTTTACTATCAAGACTACACCTTCGACGCCACAACCGCGACTCTAACCTTGAGAGACACAGCTGAAGCCAATTCTTCAGCGATTAAGCAAACCGCGACGGACATGACGTTTTCCAATGGAAGTCGAACTGTAACAGGACAGAACTTTAAGAACACAATAGAACCCGGCTACATGGTCGGCATCTTGGGAAATGCCAATTTCTTCGAGGTTCTTTCTATTGAAAGTGACACAAGTTTAACACTGAGAACGGCTGCGACTTTTTCAGACACGGACAAAGGACGTTACAAGTCTTTGATTTTCAACCCAGCTTCGACGGTTCTTTCTTTGGATTGTCTCGGCAAGACAGTTGATGGGACATCGGGCGGCGCTCTAATAGGCACCGTACCAAGCGCAGTGAAGGCGATGCTCACCGACGCAGGACTTAGTTCCTTGATCGACACAGCTTCTTTCACTGAAGCCGAGGAAATTGCCTATCAAAAGATCGGGCTGGTTCTACCTGCGACGTTTAACGACACTAAAGCCCCGACCTATCGAGAAGTTATCAACCTACTCAATCGGTCCTCTTTCTGTTCATTGGTTCAGAATTCAGACTTTCAGTTTGCTTTAGAGGTTCTACAACCATCGAAGCCGACAGCTAGTCGAAGGTTCTCCGAATCCGATCTATTGTCTCTAAGTTTCACGTCCACCGCCGAAAACATGATTAAGACCGCGATAGTGACCTATCTCCCCAAAGAGTACGACTACTTGACGGGAAAGAACTCAATCGCGACGCACCAAAAGACAAGCGACATTTCGAACTACATTCTAAAGACGACACGGGAACAAACATTCCAGACGTTTTTGGTTTCATCGAGCGACGCACAGATTCATGCAAACCGATGGGCCTACCTTTTGGAAAACACAGCGGGCCGGATTGAGTTTCGAACGAAGCTACAAGGAATGAATGTTGAAATCGGGGACATCATTGAAATCGAACACCGAAAGTTGTTCGAGCGATTCGGTGGTTCTGACAATCGACGATTGATGTTCGTTGAAAGTGTGAAGAAGTCGGGAAGCCTCGTTGAGATAGTGGCGACCGATTTGAGTAACAGCTTCAACCGCATCTGTTCAATCAATTCGATTTCGAATGAGTATTCAAGCGCGACGCCGGACGAAACCATATACGGCGGATTCTACACCGATCAATATGGATTGATTGACGATAGTCCCGACACCTTCGGCACTAACCTAATTTGGTAATGAGGAAAAATGAGTTTCACAGCAATCACATCCGGCGAGATTGAATCGGGGAAGCCCGTTCGGTCGGACACACAAACCAAGATCAAAGACAATTTCGACGACCACGAGTCCCGGCTTCAGTCACTAGAGGGCGGTGCTTCGACTACATACCCACCTCTCATTCTTCGAGTTAACGGTCCATATTCCCTCTATGGTGCTTTGACTAGCATCCTGAAAACTACAACCAACTTTCCGATCACTATTACAGGTGTTCGGATTTTGATTGATACAGCTGGAAGCGCGGGCATCACGGAAATCGACGTGAAGTACAAACGCGGCGGCGGGTCTTGGACTTCAATCCTGACAACACTCCCTTCGGTTTCGTACACAGCCGGTAACGACGCACTTTCTTCGAACGGTGTTGTC
>CAZIOU010000017.1:0-17824 GCA_964540995.1 uncultured Gammaproteobacteria bacterium
CAGCGATCAGAGCACCCACTAGCCCAAGCTATCGTAACAGCAGCCCAAGAAAGAAATCTCACCTTGCTAGCACCGTCGCATTTCCAGAATCAAGCGGGACACGGCATCGAAGCTACCGTTGATAATAAGAAAGTTATGATTGGTAATATTCACTGGCTGGAAGCTCATATATCTCCTGACCTCCGTACTACTATCACTTCCTGGGAGCAAGCTCGCCAAACTGTAATTGCTATTGTAGTTGATGAAACCTGCGTTGGGCTCTTGGCTGTGGCCGATGCTCTCAAACCCGATGCTAAGCAAGCGATTGCCTTGCTACGCAAAATGAAGCTGGAACCGATCATGGTCACTGGTGACAATGAACACACGGCCAAAGCTATCGCTCACGAAGCTGGTATCGAACAAGTTATTGCTGAAGTAAAACCAGGTGACAAGGTGGCGGCTGTGACACAACTGCAAAACCGACATCATAAGGTAGCCTTTGTCGGTGATGGTATCAATGATGCACCGGCGCTGGCACAAGCAGACTTCGGCATTGCCATGGGTAGTGGTACTGACATCGCGATCGAGTCCGGACAAGTAGTACTGGTCAAAGGTAATCCGCTAAAAATAGTTGAGGCCATTGCCTTATCACGAGCGACCTTCATCACTATCAAACAAAATCTGTTCTGGGCTTTCATCTACAATATTGTAGCGCTGCCTTTTGCCGCCTTCGGCCTGCTCAACCCCATTATTGCCGCTGCTGCTATGTCTTTCTCTAGCATCTCCGTGGTGCTCAATAGTGTACGGTTGTCACGTAAGAAATTGTTGTAAATAAAAACCGCGTTCCCCCGTAGAGACGCAAGATGTTGCGTCTCTACGGCGCCATCGGGCGCCGTACGTCACGGGGAACGTGGTTTTTTATAATGTCTCGGCTGCTATTATTTTAATACCAGGCGGTAAATCTTCAAACGTAACATCAATAGCCTCTTTAGGTATAACTCTCTCATCACTTCGGCATTGAGCTCCTTCAAATTGTTTAAATTTACTCTTATCTAAAATGTACACCTTACCAACTCTTAACTTCGCAACTTCAAATAAATTCTGACTGGCGAAAAAATGTAGTCCATCATCATCAGATGAGAAGCCACTCGACGAATCGCCTTCCACGCCTTTCTTTGTCATGAGTGCCATAAAAATTGCTGCATCGGCATTGGGGGTTGCAAATACTGCTGGAGTTCCATCTTCTTCTTCAATATTAGTCTGTTGATTATAATTATAGGCCTGCCGTGGCTCAAGAGCGTCCACGAAAACTGGCGAACCGTGAAAAACATAACAACCTTGTTTTTCAAGTTCTAAAAGTTTTTCTCTATTTTTACCGATCTGTTCCTGTTTTGGAGGCTGATCAAAATTCATTTAAATAACTTACCTAACAAAAAAATCCGTATAGATCGCCAAGGCTAGAGCCAAGCCAGAAACCACAAAGATAACAATATAATTCCACTTCTCTTTGGACGATTCTAAGCTATGCAAGACATACAGAAGTGCTTGTCGTTCTTTGGCCGACAAACCAGGAGTATGCTCCACCGTCTCCAGCAATTGCGTGTCAGAGATCACCTTGGCTCGTCGCTCCGATATCTCATAGCGATGGGCAAAGTAGATGATAAATCCGATCGTACCGATGTACCAAACTGCTTTGACAGTAATAGTACCAAATTGGCCTAAGAAAATAATAATACGATAAGCAATAGTGGCGATGATACCGGACCAGAAATAGAACCAGCGCAAAGCGCTACTATGGACACGAGGTTGAGACATAGATTAGGAAAGTTGTGTTAAAAGTTCATCCAACTTTCGTAACAAAAGTTGGTTATCAAACGTCAGAGTCTTGATCATGCGCGACATTGGACTTAACTTGGCTTTCCAAGCTTGGAATACACCTTCCGTTAGCTCCTTGGTCATCGCTCCCAAGCCTAGAGCCTCCAACATTCTTGCATTGAGGATCTGTTCGTACTGCATCTTGATCGGTATGGACAGTACTGGTTTGCCTAAGTATAGACTTTCTGTCATCAGAGTAAAGCCGCCGTTAATAATCACGCCTTTACAACCAGCCAAATCTCGGACAACTTCGGTAGCACTAAATTGTTTGAAGCTAAAGTTGGGTCCCAGCGGTCTCGGAGAAGCATTATAGATAATAAATTTTTCTCCTGTAGCAGCTAGGACTGAAGAAAACTGATCAAAACAATCAGACGTCAGGTAGCAGAAATAATAATCTCCTTCTGTCCCTTGAGCTGACATAATCTCCGAGCGGATCAAGGGTGGGAAGAGCCAACTCTTGCCTTCGCGATTCTTCTTCAGAGGCGGGAAGTAAAACGAAGTGATTAACGAATAGTCGCGATTGGGCGCTACTGACTCGGTATACACTTTGGTCACGACATAATCGGGGTAATCAGCTTTCTTAATCGCCATGCGAGTATCTGTCATGATGTGTTGATTATCGATACAGATAAGAGGCAAGTCATATACCGATGCCACGACACTAGCTGAAGGCTCGAAATCAGATATGACAACAACTGGCTGAAATGATTTGACCACGGCACCCAAAGCTCGCAGATCTTTGGGTAAACTTTTGACCTTGGCTAAATTCTTCGTAATAGTTCGCGTCTTCTTGACCCGAGTTCCGGAATATTCCAGCTTCAGACCAGCCACTTCCAGATGTTTGGGGTATTTCTGTGATAGATATTTATAGGCATTACCACTGGAAACGATAAAAATATCATGACCCTGACTCAAGAGATGGTCGATCACAACGGAGCTACGGAAAGCATGGCCATTACCGTCACCACAGATGGTGTAGAGGATTTTCATTGCACCTAGTATACCTAAACCAACAGAAAAAATCTGCCCCTAGTGTCAACCCCGTTTAGAGATTCTTGCTCTAATGGGGTCAATCCCGATAAAAAAAGCCAACTGCATATGGGCTGTCGACATTAAACAGGCGTCATTCACAATATACAAATGCCATCTAATCTTGTATAATAATAACAGTTTACTAGCATCAATTTCTCTAATTTTTCATGTCATCCGTTACTAAAGCAGTCATCCCCGTTGCCGGATTCGGTACTCGCTTCTTGCCAGCTACCAAAGCACAACCTAAGGAAATGTTGCCTTTGGTCGACAAACCAATTATTCAATATATTGTTGAAGAAGCGGTAGCTTCAGGCATCGAAGAAATAATTTTTGTCACTAATCAAAATAAACGTGCTATCGAAGACCATTTTGATCGTAACTTTGAACTAGAATATCGTCTTCGACAGAGTGGGAAGATCGATCTACTTCATCAAGTTGCTCAAATTTTCAAAATGGCTCAGTTCGTCTATGTACGACAACCAACCCCACGAGGTCTCGGTGATGCCATAATGCAGGCCGAGAAATTGACCGGCGATCAGCCATTTGCCGTCTTCTTAGCCGACGATGTGGTTGATGGCAAAATTCCAGCCATGAAGCAACTTATTAAAACCTATGAAAAATATCGCGGCACGGTAGTCGGGGTAACGAACATTGCCCAAGCTGACGTTAGCCGTTATGGCATCATTGATGGTCAGAAAATTGACGACACAACCTATCGAATTCGTAAAATTATTGAAAAACCAACTATTGCCAAAGCTCCGTCTACCCTAGCCGCTACTCGTGGCTATGTCTTGACCCCCAATATTTACTCTTACATACGAGCTCTAAAACCTGATGCTTCTGGCGAAATATATCTTACGGGTGCACTACAAAATCTCAGCCACGACGAACCTGTCTATGCTTGCCAATACAAAGGTCAATATTTTGACTGCGGTAATAAACTAGAATATCTCAAAGCTATGGTTTCCTTCGGCCTCAAACATCCCGAGCTCAAGAAACCGCTCAAAGCTTGGTTGAAACAACAAAAATAATATGTTCAAAAATAAATTTTTCTTCATCAGTCTGATACTACTCGTACTCGTCGGTATCGGTGCGGTCGTCTTCACTGCTTTGCAGAACAGAGCCCAAGTAGCTTCATTCAAACCCGTCACGCTCGAGTACTGGGGCGTCTGGGAGCAACCAGAAGATATCGCGCTATTGACTCGCGCTTATCATCAACGCCACCCACTCATCACCATCAACTACCGCACGTTCACAGCTGATGAATATCCATCGGAACTTCTGAAAGCTTGGGCTCAAGACAAGGGTCCTGACATGTTCATGATCCCCAATACCTGGGTGCGCGAATACGAGCAGTACAGTCAACCCATGCCTGCCACGATGTCAGTGCCCGTACAATACGTCCAAGGTACCATCAAGAAAGAAACTATTACCCGCTTACAACAGTATACTGGTTATAACCCCAAGAACATCAAAGATCTATTCCTCGATGTGGTCTACAAAGACGTAGTTGATAACAACGCTATTTATGGCTTGCCTTACAGTGTCGATACGATGGCGCTTTTCTACAACCGTAGCCTCCTCCAGGCCAATGGTATCGCCGAACCAGCCAAGACTTGGCAAGAAGTAGTACAGCAGTCAGCTAAAATATCGAAGCTCAATCCTGACAGTAGTTTCGCCCAGTCTACGATCGCTCTCGGCACGACCAACAATATACCTAACGCTTTTGATATTCTTTCATTATTGATGACCCAAGTCGGTGTCTCTATGTCGACCGATAATCATGTAACGTTTGCCGCTGACAAACGCGCTTTGTCAGCGTTGGAATTCTATACCAGCTTCGCCCGCCCCAATACTACTGTCTATTCTTGGAACAAAGATCAAGCCAACGCCCTCGATGTCTTCACGGCTGGACGCTTGGCCTATTTCCTTGGCTACACCTTCCACGCTCCGCTGATCAAGCGCACCAATCCCAGTCTTGATTGGGATGTGGTGCCAGTACCACAAGCTGAAGGAGCTACTACACCTGTGACCTATGCCAACTACTGGGTTAACACCGTGGCCAAGAAATCCAAACACGCCGAGCTGGCCTGGCAGGCGATCTATGAGATGACTCAAGCTTCCAATGTGCAACCGTTCTTGGAAAAGACCGGCAAGACTACTGCGTTACGTAGTTTGGTAAGCAAACAACAAGATGATCTGGTCATCGGACCATTTGCTCAGAACCTCCTAACAGCCCAAAGTTGGTACCGAGGTTACAATTTCCCGCTGGCTCAGCAATATCTCAATGATATGGTGACATCCATTGTTGCTGGTAGTAATCCAGCCACAGCCTTACAAACTGCTGAAACCAAAATTCAGCAAACCTATCAACCACAACAATAATATGTTCACCTTACTGTGGTCACTTATCGGCCCAGCAATAGTACATGCTCAAGGATTTGATTTCATCGGACAGATTCCTTGTGTCCAAGATGGTTACATTGTCAACGGTTACAAATCACCTGGCTCCTGCACCTTCAATGACGCTACGATTGCTATCAATCACATTATCAATTATGGTGTGGCCATCAGTGGCGCCTTAGCACTCCTGATGTTCGTCATCGGTGGTTGGTATCTGGTAGCCAGCGCTGGACGTAAAGACTGGATTACTCGTGGCAAGAACATCCTCACCAATACTATCTTTGGCGTCTTCTTCGTCCTCGGCGCTTGGATCTTGGTGCAAGGCGTATTACAAGCTTTCCAATCTCAATACAAGCTCGATAATGGCGCTCCTGCTGTCAATGTCTGTGCCAATCAAAATAGCGATGGTCAACCCTGTAGTATCGGCATCTGCAAGGGCGGTTCTTGCGTCACTCGCTGCAACGCCCAGAAAGCTACAACGGATAAAAATTTTGATTGTCGTGCTTTGCAAGACTGTTTCCCTGGAGCTACAGCCTGCAATAACTATCCTGGCTATTGTCTCAAGGACATCGCCCTCTGCCCCAACAAGGATCAGTACTGTTGCGCGCCTTACCCTGAAAGTAATTAATTTATTATCATGAAAAAATATTTTTATCTTCTACTGTCGATCATCTTACTGACTCCGACACTAACCTGGGCACAAACTGCCGGTGGTGATACTACGACAGAGCCACCCGCACCAGTCACTCTAGTTAATCCTCTGGGTGATGGCGTGCAGAGTATCCCCGAATTGGTAGGACGCATCATTATCGGTATTATGGGTATCGTCGGCGCCATCGCATTACTGACATTTATCTGGGGTGGACTACTCTGGATGACATCAGCCGGCAACGCTGACCGCGTCAAACAAGGCAAAGAGACTCTCATCTACTCTACCTTAGGATTATTGGTAATATTTATCAGCTATTCGGTGATCAATTTTGTCTTCCAAGCACTGGCTCGTTAGTTGATTTTTTAGCGGAAAATATTTATACTATTGTTATTGATAATCTAATCCCTGAAAGGAGGTGAGTACATGAAGAAAATCGTTTCCTTACTATCAGTTCCGGCCATCGCTCTCGCTGGTGTATTCCACGGAGTAGTAGCCAAAGCTCAAGTATCTATCGATTTACCAGAAAGTTTCGGTGGTCTGCCTTCACAGGATGTGAAGACTACTATCGGTAATATCGTTCAGATCATCTTGGGTTTCTTGGGTATCATGACCGTTTTGATCATCTTACTCGGCGGTTTCAAATGGATGACCTCCGGAGGTAATGAAGATAAGATTGATGAAGCTAAGAAATTGATCAGCGCCGGCGTCGTCGGTTTGGTCATCGTCCTAGCTGCTTATGCTATCGCGACATTCATCGTCCAGAACATCAGCAATGCTGTTGGTGGCGGACAATAACCCACTATAGTCTAGACTATAACCCGTCATCTCTGATGATGGGTTGGGGCTTACACTATATCCCTCATGATTTCTCATTCTATTTACTCGTGGCTAGTGAACATCGCTCAGGCGCAAACCCAAGCTCAAGATGGGTTACAAGAAGCAGTGGCTGGCACTGGTATTCCACGCCAGTCAATTGAATCCTTCGCCGCTAATCTCGTTATCACACTACTCGGTATTGTCGGTATTCTTTTTATGCTCCTTATCCTCTATGGCGGCTACACCTGGATGATGGGCAGTAGATCAGGCAAAGAAAAAGAAATCAACAATGCCAAGACGATCCTTACTAATGCCACCATCGGTCTCATGATAGTAATAGCGGCCTATGTACTAACCTACTTTATTGCTACACAAATAATCAATGCTACATCGTCGGACCTAAGTCAACCAGTCACACCATCTGGCCCTCCATTTAATCCCAAATAAATACTATGAAAAAAATATTTTACACTGCGCTCGCTCTGGCGCTCGCGCCGCGCATCAGTCTAGCTCAACAGAACAATCAAGTTCTCAATAGCATTACAGACATTGGGAAAAAGGTGTATGGCACAGATAAACCATTGCCTATTACTGATGTTATTTCTAATGTGATTCAAGTTTTTCTAGGTTTATTGGGAATTATATTTTTACTTCTCATCATCTGGTCCGGTTTCCGTTGGATGACCAGCGGTGGTAATGAGAAAACCATTGAAAGCGCTAAGTCGACTCTCGTCAATTCTACTATTGGTCTGATCATTGTATTGGCTGGCTATTCGATAGCAGCATTTATCGCCGGGGCCTTAGGAAACGCTGTTAGTCCCGCGGGAACAGGTGGTGGTACTGGCGGCGGAACTGGTGGAACGAGTTAATTTCTTCTCTTTCAAAATAAATACACCCCCATCGAGCTGAGCTCGACGGGGGCGTTGTTCATTTGTTGTCGAAATGCATCTCCCAATCGAAGTTATTGGGCGCATCACGAGCACGACCATTAACTTCAAAGTAGTAGTACCTCGACGGTTCGGTCCTGCCTGCGCAGTGGAACCGATAACGAATCTTGTATTCCCGCCCCGGTAGGGTCGGCTTGACTCGGATAGACAAGGGAATTCCTTGGATATCGTCCGTCTTCATCTCCGGCGGGATCTTGATCTCGGCACCGTTCTCCCAAGCCCCCCTGATATTAGTCTCGAAGTCGTAGGGGAGCCAGATCGTCAGATCGCAATCCGTCGAAAGATTGGTGATATATCCCCTCATCCACGGTTCATCTTTGCTTTCCAGGTCCTGACCGATATAGACCGCTTGGTGGGTCGATCGGTCACTACCAATCTGAATGATTGCACGACTCGAGGTGCACCCGGTGAGAAACAGGCCGAGGACCAGCAGAACAAGCGAATTCTTGGCGAACATGAGACACCTCGTAGTTGGAGATAGGGTCAAGGAACAGCGTGAATATATCAATATACAATATAAATAGTATATTGTCAATAGCTAGATTATGGCCTAACTGATACAATGTTTCTCGTGAAACATCTTTGGTCACGACTACCATCCAACCCTCCTCTACTGCTCCTAGGAGCCGCTGTGCTCTTCGTAGTAGCCTTCAGCGCTGTAGTGCTCACCAAATACCATTTCTTCCTCTATAACGGTCTGGATCTAGCTATTTTCAATAACTCGTTGTGGAACCTGGTTCACGGTCACAACCTCACTAATGCTATCCACCCTCCTAGCTACTGGGCTGACCATGTGTCACCGTGGCTACTTATCTTAGCTCTGCCTTATTCACTGTGGTCTGATCCGCAATTATTATTGCTACTGCAAATTGGTACGCTGGCGGCTTGCGTCTGGCCACTGTATCGGATCAGTCGTAATCATCTGTCGGTCAAAATGTCCTGCTTGCTGGCAGGACTATGGCTGGTCAATCCGATGATTCACAATATTAGTTTGTATGAATTTAGTTTGGTGCCTTGGTCAATGTTCTTCTTACTGTGGACCTACTACTGGTATGAACAGAAAAATTTCTCTCGCTTCATTATTTTCTCTCTGTTAGCCATAAGCACACGAGAAGATATCGCTATCATGCTACTAGGATTCTCACTCTTAGCTGGTTGGGACCGCAGAAATTGGAAATGGTGGCTCACCCCAGCTGCACTTGGTTTGAGTTGGTTTGCAGTGACGCAATTTATTACTAGCCAGGTTTCTATCATTGGCGGCTCTAAGTTTCTCAATTTCTATAGTTGGATCTGGCACCCATCGGTGGCCGAAATCCTACGGCACATTGTAAATATTGGTAATGTACAAATTGTTTTGGGATTATTATTGCCGTTATTATTCTTACCGCTACTTAAACCACGCGTCTTATTGTTAACCTTAATTCCTTTAGCCATCTTACGGTTGGGGAGCGCTGATGATGGCGCGCCCATACTACGCGCACATTATGGTGGGTTGTTGCTGTGGCCGCTTTTCATCGCGGCTATTCACAGCTTAGCACCAATCAGCCCTCCCAAACTTCTGATCAAATTAGCCAACTACCGATCGCTCGTTCTATTATCCTTGGTCGCAGCTAGTGTCTATGCTTGTCTCACCTACGGCGTCATAGTTCCCTTTGCTCGCTATCACTGGGACAACGTCAGACGTGACGATTATGTACAGGCTCTACGACAAATACCAGCCAGCGCACGCGTTGCGACTACCTACGCTTTCCTCACACCACTATCATCGCGAGCTCAAATTCAACTCCTGCCCTATGCCTATGCCAACTTGGGACAGTTTGCTCTGACACAGTATCCTTTGGATCCTGCTACCGATTATCTGGTTATTGACTGGCAAGATTGGCTCATCGCCCAGATTCATTATCCTGACCGGTATCCACACAAAACATCTCTAGCAACAATGACTGATCGCTGGCGCAGCTGGCAAACGGACTATCAACCCAGCTGGCAACACGGTAGTGTCATGGTGCTCAAGAGAAACCTCAACCCAAAAGCCCTAGCTTCTATCACCGAGATCAAAAGTCCAACCGCTGACAGCCTTAGCCTAACCAAGCAAGAAGGTTTCTACACCGTTGCAAGCAGTGTGAAAGCGACTAGCAGTTTGAGAGCCTTGCAGATTGAGAGTGCGGGTGATAGCTATTACTTACCGCTGGCTTATGGTCTCTGGACTGCCACCTCGAGCGCTGCCACTATAGGACAACCTGTCTTTGATTCTAATATAAAAAAAGTAACCTTAGTTACTTGGGACAATCCGCATATTGTCATCAACGATCTGAATTTCGTCCAACTACAGTGGGACCATATATTTAACTTAGCGGAATCTAACGTACTTGATAGATAGCGCCAGCAGCAGTCTCGTCGACCAAAGTTGCGTAATCCACTTGCTTGAGCCAAGAGAAATACTCCGGCGGATACTGTCGTGAATAATGTGTCACGATCAAAGTTATTTTATTGCTGCGCAGGAAATTTCGCTTATCCATACCGGTGTCAGGTGAGAAAAATTCATCAACCTGCTGACGCTTCTGGAGATAATTAATAGTCTGATGCTGATGACCGATATACACCGTACGTCCACTAAAGGCTGGGATCAATAAACCGAGAGATTCATCAAAAGGCAAGACCACACTGTCTCGGGGTTGGGCTTGCACCTGCAGCAACAGCTCACGTGTCGGTGCTGACAGATAAAACCGTTCATCCTGCAGATAATATTTGATCGCTCCGAAATAGACCACCTGACTATACCAAGGTCCGAAGGTTATCAAGGCAATCACCGCCAGCCAATACAGTAACCGACGATAGGTATTTTTAATTTTCTTGGCTAACGTGATAGCACCTAGGCCCGCTACTAGAGAGGCTGGGATCAGCCAAGCATTCGCTAAGCGTCGATTGTAGTCCAGTGGCAGATAGATCAAGATCCACGTCGTCCACGTCCAGATGACGAGAAGCGCCCACCACTGATTGTCACGATACTTAGTCCACCATGTGCGACTACCAACGACAGCTAGCGGCAATAGTAAGCCCCAAGCGATGAGAAAATTGTAGATCGGCGGCGAGTAGACGAGATTCTGCGCTGACCAACCTTTGATGGCAACTTCTTGATTGACCAACGTCCAAACCAAGCCAGCAGCAATTAGACACCAAGACCAGAACAAGGCGAGCTTGAAAATATATTTACGATCATTGGTGCGCCACCAACGCCATAATGACCAGATCGACGGCACCGTCATCACGATCCAGAAATCATAAGGATGAACCATGATCAGTAAGGCCGCCAAAGCACCACTCAAACCTTCTGATCGCCAAGTGATTTCCTGACGTTGCCGTGCCCAAAGATAGAAAACTGCTAATAATAAAATATGGGTCAGGATAAAAAGAGGGGATTGCTGCGCATTGGAGAAGGCCGACAGCTCGCCCATATAGATATCGACTGGTTTACTGATCAGTGGATCAAAATTCTTACCCAAGATAGTTGGCCAGATCAGCGCCGCTACCCAGCCCCAGCCAGCTCCAAAAAGGACAAAAAGCCACAACCAGATCCTATCCTCATACCTGCGAGCCAATCGCGTCACCCAGAGCAACAAAAGAGCTACTAGCATCAGTGATAATAAGACGCGCCAGCTCTGATAGGCTGTTACCACACTCAGCCCCAGCCAATAAGCCGATTGTCCGATCAGCCACCAGTGCGGACTGATCAGAGCGCCGATCTGCGCTTCGCCAGTATGAATATTTTTCTGCATCAAGGCTCCTTGGACGCCCTGTTGGATCATCGAATAATAAACCAACTTATCAGCGGAAGCAGTTAGATTCAAGCCACTATACTGCTTGCCTTCGGGAGTAACCCAAGCAGCAGCCAGATAAAAAAAATTCGTCCCCACCAAGAAAACGAGCGCTAAAAACAGTATGACTACGAGGTAGTGTTTCTTAGTCATGGTTAACAATTTCAAAAATCTTAGCAAAAGCTCCTTGATAGCGCAGAACAAAATGCTGGTCCTTACTTAACTGATCGATGAAATCAGCGTTGTCATTACTCACCAGTACGAAACGACTATGAAATACCTGGCTGATAATCTGACTAATATCACCAGTAGCTTTGCCTTGGCTAACGGTGGACCACAGGCGGAATAGCTCCGGACTCTTGTTGTACATGAAGGTCGGATCCAGACCGACGATATAATAATTATAACGATTCTGGTAGAAAAGCGCCGGCCAATAATCCCAATTGGAGTGGAAAATAATCTCGCCTGGTTTACTGTGTTCGCGTAACCAGATAGACTCTTCGGCTAATTGATTGATGGCGAAGGGAGTCTTGCTCTCGAAGGAACGAATATTGATCACGTCTTTGATTACCATGTAGAAAAATACTGGTAAGATGAAAAATACGACAACCAACGTGTAAACTTTGACGAGGGTTCCGTACAGCCCCGGTTCGCGCAGTTGGGCTCGCAACCAACTAGTAGAAATGTGAGACAAAC
The DNA here is from genome assembly GCA_964540995.1 of uncultured Gammaproteobacteria bacterium. Taxonomy (GTDB): domain Bacteria; phylum Patescibacteriota; class Patescibacteriia; order UBA1558; family 2-01-FULL-52-15; genus JAZDLR01. The sequence continues at coordinate 12,216 of CAZIOU010000017.1, forward strand.
ATTTGATCCACAGACCAGCTGTAGCGATGAAGAGTAACGGTGACGACAGCTCAATATAGCGACGTGATTTCCAGGTCAACCCCAACGCGATCAAACCAAGGATAAGCAGATACCAGTCATTACGATTCAGGCTGCGCCAGCGTGACCAACCAAAAATAACAATCAATAAGAGGGCGATAAGCGGATAAAGATGGAAATTAATTACTTCATTCCATGGCAAAGGATACCATTCAGCGCCCACGCCGACCGTTGAATTGTAATTGACGATAGCAATCTGGAAAATTTGCTGCCAATAGAAATAAACATTGTTGGGCCAGTAAGGATTTACCACGATACCAACTACGCTGCCCAACACAGTTGCTAGAAGACCGAAGAATGCCGTTGACGCAAAATAACGACGCCACCAGACAACTGTCGTAACCTTCCATTCTGCCGCGCAATCGACAATCCAATATAATCCAGCCAGCATAATACCGAAGATCCACCCACCGTAGAGCCAGACGTAGATAATTTGTAATATGAACAGTAGCCAATTCCGCTTCTGTCGCAAGGCATAGAGGATAAAGATGACGACGATCAAGGAGACGCTATTGGCCTTGACCAAGGCTAGACGAAAGGCAAACGTAGAAGATACCAATAATAAACCAGTCCATAACAATGCCAGATTGGGCGCTAGTCGCCGTATATACCAATAGAACACTGTAAAGAAACTAGCACCAAAAATAATAGTTCCCAATTTGATTGCATACAAGGGATTACCCAACTTCATCAATGGAGCTAGCAACAGATGGTACAACAGGTGATGATCAGCAAAATGAGTCGTCAGGGTAGTGAATTGCATCCAGGGTAAGCTACGCAACAAGACCCCTTCCGACAGCAATTGTGCAATAGCAGCGTGGTAGAAAACATCAGGATCACCAAATGCTAGGTGAAATTGCCAGAAAGCCAAAAATAAAAATGCCACAAAAAAAACCAGCAGATATTCCATCTGTCGATAATAACGTTGCTGTTCGGTCATAATCATAGGGCGCTCCACAAGCATGGGTTGGAGCGCCGATATTAGGCTAGGCGCTTCTTCAGGTAACTTACCCAAGGAATGGCCGTAGCGTCAAGGTGCTGTTGCTGTGCTAACTCCAACGTAATGGCTGAACTCCAAGCAATTGCCTGCAACGATTGTTCCAGTGTACTACCGGTAAAAGACTGTTTCGTAATAGCGATACCAAATCGTTTCAATATTTCTTGTGTTACGCGGTAACGTTTGCGTGTCTGACTACCGTAGAGCGAAGACTCTAGACAAATTACTGACCACTGCTTAGAACGAGCTCCCAACTGAGACAAACCTTCGAGCAGATGGTGGTTTAATTCTGGCAAAGCAAAATAGGCAGCAAACATTTTGGCGGTTTCATTCAGTTGATTGCTGGCGATATGGGCGGCGCCGATGAGGTGCTCGGAAGCAATGACGATACATTGCTGCGTCGCCAACTGTTTGGCTTGAGTCGTTATTAGTTTGGCCGATGGTTTCAACTTCTTACTAGCTACAATTAATTCTATGGTCGGTATATTGAGCGCCTTGGTCCAACGAGCAATCTGAAAATAAGCCGCTACGAAATAACCCAAACCCAGTCGTGGCTGTCCTGAAGGATTGTATTGAGTATCGAAGATGACATGGGGCATGCGGTAGCGCGCTGCGAGTTCCGCCAAGGGGCCACCTGATGTCAGCACCATGATAGGCAGATGCTTGCGTCGCGCTTGCTGGAAGCAGCTAAGACTCTCTTCTGTCGTGCCAGAATAACTAGCGATGACAATTAAACTGTTAGCCGTTACTGTCGCGGGCAACTGGTAATTATTAACGATGACGATAGGAAGTTTAAGCTTGTTCCAGTAGGTGTAGCGCAACCAATCAGCCGCCAGTGCCGAACCACCCATGCCACAGACCACGATAGTGTCAAATTGCTTCTTGGCAAAGGGATTTACTTTGGGCCATGAAGCCAAGGTAGCAGTGATCTGCTGAGGTAGCTGATCGATAGAAGAAGCTACTAGGGTATTGTGTTGATCTCGCTTAGATCTGGTTGATCTCATGATGTAATCATTATGGACGTAACCGCTGACAGCGTCAAGAGAAATACTCAATTCGATACCTCATCTAACCTTGATTTTATCTAATGAAAATGCTAGTCTAGGCGGGTAAATAATTCTAATCTTCAGGCGACTCGAGAGTCGCCCCTAACCTAAGGCAACCCAAGGGTTGCCCCTACCAACTTCCATGTCCGGACATTCCAAATGGGCCACTACCCGCCGAGCCAAAGCTGTTACTGACGCCAAACGCAGTAACCTGTTTACTAAATTGGCCAAAAATATTGCCGTCGCTGCACGAGAAGGGGCTGATCCGACGATGAATTTCAAGCTGCGTATCGCAGTCGACAAAGCCAAAGAGTTCAGTATGCCCAAAGACAATATTGAACGGGCTATTGCTCGCGGTAGCGGACAAGGTGGAGCCCAATCAGTCGAAACTATTCTGTATGAAGCTTATGGACCAGAGGGCGTAGCCTTATTGATCGAAGGAGTAACTGACAACAAGAATCGTTCTGCTGGTAATGTCAAAGCTATCTTAAGTAAGAATGGTGGAACCTTAGGTAGCAGCGGCAGCGTTCAGTGGCAATTCAATCTACAAGGCGTACTGACTGTTAAGACTTCTACTTTAAACGACGACCAAGAATTACAGCTGATCGATGCAGGAGCCGAAGATTTCATCCAGCTCGACGACTCAATGCAGATCATCTCCGCTCCAGAAAATCTGGAGAAAATAAAACAACAAACTCACGCGCTCAATCTGGCATTATCAGATGCAGCACTTGAATATCGTCCCAAGGAACTGATCACACCGACAGATCCTGATAGAATCATCCGTCTTCTCGAATTACTGGAAGACGATGAGGATATCAATAACGTTTATACCAACGCTGACGTCTAATGGCTGCTCCAGCCACTATTATCCTCGGTATCGATCCTGGCTTCGCTGACACGGGCTGGGGTATTATTCGTTATGACGGTCAACCGACAATGATTGCTTGTGGTAGCATCAGTACACCCAAGACAGACGCCTTCCCTGATCGCTTACTGTATCTAGGTCAGCAGCTCGACACTATTATCACCACTTATCATCCCGATCTCGTCGGCATTGAAGAATTATTCTTCAACACCAATGTAACCACCGGCATCAAAGTAGCTATGGCCCGCGGGGTGGCGATGTATACCTGCCGTCAACATGGGCTCGCAGTGCGCGAATTCACTCCCGGTCAGATCAAGCAAGCACTCACTTCCGATGGGCAAGCCTCTAAACCGGCCGTTGGGAAGATGGTACAGTTACTATTGCACCTATCCGAGCTTCCCAAGCCAGATGACGCAGTAGACGCTCTGGCCTGCGCGCTTACCTGTGCTCATACTAAACTCTACGTCTAAATCTATGGCTCGCAAATCATATACCATCATCTCTATCTCAGCCGAAGTAACTCCGTATTCCAAAACAGGCGGTCTTGGTGATGTGGCTGCTGCTTTGCCCAAATCATTTCAACGTTTGAAACAGCGTAGTATCATCATCACTCCCTACTACCGTCAGCTGATCGATGAGAAAAAGTACGGATTAAAAAAAATCATCTCCGATTTACCACTAGTAATTGATGACTCTACCACTATCAATATCGGGTATTATCAAGCAGAGATCAAGCCGGGATTACCAGTCTATTTCGTAGCAATTGACGCGCTGTTTGGTCGGTCCAAAAAGATCTACACCGGTACAGATGATAATGTTCGTTTTTATATTTTTCAAATTGCTGCTCTAGAATTAATCAAACAGTTGAAGCTGAGGCCGGAGATTCTCCACTGTCATGATTGGCACACAGGGCTGATACCGGAGCTACTTAAAAAGCGCTACAAAAATGATCCTGCCTTTGCTAACGCTAAAACTGTCTTTACCATTCACAATTTGAATTTCCAGCTCGGTCAGCCGTGGTGGGAAATCCCCGGCAAACTACGTGACAACGGGCGCAGCCCATTACCAACGATCAAGGATAAGAAATTCACCAGAGTGAACTTTGCCAAGCGCGGCATTCTCTACGCTGATGCTATCAATACAGTCTCAGAAACCTACCGCGAAGAAATCATGCAGAAGAAACTTGGTCAAGATCTACACCGTATTCTACAAAACCGCAAAGATAGATTATTCGGCGTAGTGAATGGTATTGATTATCGTGAATTCAACCCCAGTAATGATCCAGGGCTAAAAGCTACCTACGACTACCATAACGCTACTAGCAAGAAAAAGATTAATAAGCAGGCCTTACAGAAACTCTGCGGTTTTGAAATTGAACAATCCATTCCACTTCTGGTCATGAGCAGCCGCGTGACAGAACAAAAAGGTCTCGATCTGTTGCTACCAGTCGTACCATATATTTTGCGCAAAAATATTCAGCTAATCATTCAGGGCGACGGCGACAAAAAATATCTTGATACCTTCAAACAATGGCAAAAGGATCACCCGCGTCATTTCCGCCTTATCTCTTTCAAAGAGCAGCCCGACCTAGAGACTTCGCTCTATGCCGGTGGTGACATGCTACTCCTACCATCACGCTTCGAGCCCTGCGGCATCAATCAATTGAAAAGTCTGCGCTATGGCTGCGTCCCGATCGTGCGTGAAGTCGGCGGCTTGGGCGAGACAGTCAGTAACTTTGACCCGCAACGCTCTCCGGAAGGTATCGGCTTTGTCTTCACCAGCTATCATACCTACGCCTTTGTCTTCGCTCTGGCTAGGGCTATTGAAACCTTCAAATACGCCGACATCTGGAAAGCTATCGTCGTTCGGGGTATGCGCACTTCTTTCTCCTGGGATCTACCGGCAGCCAAATACCTCAAGCTATTTGGCATTGCTCACGAAAGCAAGAATAAAAAATAACAATCGGATCCAACTATATGATTCTAAACTTTGGCTACGACTTAACAGAAATACCCCGCCTTCGTGATCTGGATTTCGTCCAGACTTTAGTCGGTTCCATCGCCAGCCGCTGCTACGGTATCACCAGTCCTGTGAAGGTAGAATATTCTCACATTTATAAATACCGTTATCATAAGCCAGAGAGTTTCGCTGTGGTCATCGGCTGCAAAGTCACCTGGCAGACAGGTTCCGAACATCACCGCCTAAAATTATTTATCGGTGCCGCTAGCAATAATTCTAAACTGCGCGCCTATCACAATCTCAATTGGCTCCGTGATCATGGTTTTGATCAAGGATCATTTCAAGTAATTAAACCTGTTGTCTACATCGAGGATCTGAAAGCGCTCGTCTACGAAGCTTCAGAAGGACAAACCTTATACTGGCACTTGAAGAAACGTCCCAGCTTCGAAGAACTCCACTGGCCACTACAGCTTTGCGCTCAATGGCTGATCAAGCTGCATCATACCTCAGCAGTTGATTTGCCTGAGACTATGAATGAGAATAATGATCAGGGAATTATCAAAAGTCTGGAACGTGCTCGCGAGAAATATCTGGCACTTGATGAGGAGCAAGGAACGAAGATCCTCAACGTCTTAGAATTAATCCATACCAGTCTGCCGGC
>CAZIOU010000018.1:0-17072 GCA_964540995.1 uncultured Gammaproteobacteria bacterium
TAAGACAGTCCGCCCGCTTTTCTCTCGAAAAGCGGGCGGTTTATTTTACCCCGTTCGATACGAAGTTATCTAAAGGGACAAATTGACAACGGAACCTAAAGAGCGTTAGATACCCCTACCGAGATCGTCTCGGTGGGTTCTTTTACACCTCTGCTATCAGACTGCGGTCTCATAGCCTACGGAGGAATAATGTCACTCAAGGCAATCTTAGAAAAATTCCGCGAGGAATTACCAGATCTAGCTGTCTGGCGCCATCATGATAGGCTAATGAAGTCTCCTCCGATCGATGTGCCGGTCCTAATCAAAGGCTATGGAGCCTTCTATAACCAGATGGACTCGCAGCTGTGGTCAGCTGCCGTCATCAGTTTACTCTACCTTCGTAATGCCCTTCAGGGTGGAGCAAATATCCAGTTGGTCGATATTCATCTGAGTCGCGCTGCTGGCAAGAGCATTCACGGCTGGGCTCGCGATCGGAATGAAGACAAGGGCATTCACTACGCTGCCAACGAACTCCTGCTAGGGTTCCTGACTCGACCCGAAGAGCTCGGATTAAGCCGAGCTCAAAATGACAATGTGAGACAGTATCTCCAGAGAGCTCTGAAGGAGCCGTTACCAACTGATCTGGCCGACGTGGCTTATAAAGCGGCCATCTATCGGCGAGTTCCGGAGATACTTATTCAGACTGGTAATTTACGCGTCATACGGACACTGGCGCAGGAAGTTGGCGTACGACAGTTTTACTATCCCTATTGGGGAGATCTGCCGAATATGCGCTACGTCAACACCCCACTAGACAATGGGCTAGAGTCCATACGTTTACACCAAGAAGAGCTGAGGCTGGATATGGCTAATATTCGGGCTCGCTGCGCTACGAGCATTTACGCGGATCAGGGCGAAGCCATTCGCAATAATGAATATACCGCCGCTGTGACCCTGCTGACCCTATTGTCCTTCATCGAAGGCTGGCAAGAGCACATCAATCGGCCAAACTAGCCGACAATCCCCGCATCGATCTGATGCGGGGATTTCTAATAACAATTGACAAACACCCTGCTTTCGGCGCTCGGAGGGTGATTTCTTTTCAGAAAAAAAGCTCTAATAATAAAAGACCTCTTAATCTGCAGATCAAGAGGTCTTTTATTTTATTAAGCTATTGTTTTAACTTTGGACGTATTACTTTCAACCGAAGTCAATCGAGCATCTACATCCAGTATTGCCTGCTCGACTCCTTCAAGGCGTGTCTCGACAGTATCAAGGCGCGTTTCCATCTTATCAAGTCGACTATCGACACCATCAAATCGGGTGTTCATACTAACACGCAATGATTCAATCTGATCTTTGGTGTCCTGCTTGATAGCAGAAACTGCTGTATCAAAATACTCTTTTGTAAGCTCTGAACCCATAGGGATATTGCTAATAATTAATTCCCTGTTCACCCTATAATATCATAGCCATCGCTGACCGCAAGTTGAGCGATTATTGTCACTATATGTCATTTGACAATAGCACCACTTAGGTATTAGATACCCTCCAGTTACCCGTCCTTTCTATCACCAACCTCAAGGAGAATTCCATGTCAATCCGAGAACAGGCACGAGCAGAGTTACCACACGACCATTTGCTAGTCGCCTTGATGGATCAACTGGCTCAACCGGGCGATACCGATCCTGAAAAAATGGCCGAAATCACGTTGTCCCTTTCTCTCGTGCTATGTCAGTATGAGCATCGTCGTACTTGGCGCTGGCTGGCGCTGTGGTTGCTGGAGCTCGTTGAGCTTCACCCCGATGACGTCCATCTCATGAGTTCTTGTCGTCTGGCCTTAGCTCATGCTGCAGGCGCCTATCCGGGTACTGGCGATCACTCCGATTACCGTGCTTTGGAGATGTTGATCCGCTTCTACGCTGCCCATCCTGAATTCTGCCCGCCGGATGGAGCAAGTCGCAACAGCGTCCGAGCCGCACTCAATTGTTATTATCGCTGTGGCCGGCCTTATAACCGTCAGTTGCTACTTCAGGCTCTATGTAATGTCCCGTGGTATGAGTTGATTGCCGATGAGCAGATGCTTGACGCGGTGCCAATACTGGCAGCCAAAATGGGCGTTACCACAATCGTGTGGCCTGGATGGAAAGACCTACATCAAGAAGTGGCATCAAGTATGGTCACCGATAAACCATTTCATCCGATGACTGCCAGTGTCATCCAAGCCGACATCCGATCTATCCAGATGGCGTGTTGTCAGAACTTCGTCTGTAACGATCTTCAGGCTTTCCGAGACTTCAAGATTGGCCCCTGCCTTCTACTCCAAGGCTTACTGATGCAATTTTTGAATATCTATTACCATAGTTAATTCAATCATACATTACAGCGGTTCGAGCTCGCTCGAACCGCTGTTTTCATATACTTTTGAGCTTCATTAGACAAAGCTAAATAGTTTCATTATAATACGGCAACTGTCTGCTATTTCTCGATTGGGCTACTCTTAGCCAAAACTCCTTAAATATTTTGAACCACAAGATATAGTGTGCTATACTCGATTGAGACACAATATCTTGTGTTCTTGTCCACAAGCCTATGCGCCCTTGAACCGCCATTTGTAACCTTTCACCAGCGACTCGGTAGAGTCGAGGGTGACTTTTTTTCGCCTCAAACGGCCAAAAACCAGCTAATAATAATTAAAAAATCAAAAAACCCCATGCCTCTCTCCTCCATCAAGAAACGAAGCGGTCAACTCGAACAGTTTGACGCCCTCAAATTGGCCCGCAGTTTAGAGTTTATCCTAGTATCTCAAGGAATGAATGATCGACCGCTACCCGATCAATTCACTACGGAAGTAATCGCCAAATTGGAACAGGAGTCAGAGAAGATTGCTGAGATTACGACTGAAGATGTCCGCAACGCAGTCAGCTGGGTACTGATGCAAAATGAATTACCGCAGGTCGCTCGCTTCTACTCACTGAATAAGGATAAGAAAATCCCTAACGAACCCACTCGCGCCGAAGGACAAGGACTAAAGGTTACTCGTCTCTATACCAAGAAGGGCGTTGATCCATTATCAGAGATCGAATACGAACTTCGCACTTCCATTATCCGCAACGCTGATGGCACCGTAGTAGCTGAAATGAAAGATATCGAAGTACCCAAGAGCTGGTCCCAAGTCGCTTCCGATATCTTGGCGCAGAAATACATCCGCAAAGCTGGCGTACCCCAAGTTGACGCTCAAGGAAACTACATTACCGATGCTCAAGGTAAACCGGTACTCGGTGGTGAACGTAGCGTCAGACAGGTAGTGAAGCGCTTGGCTGGCTGCTGGCGTTTCTGGGGTGAGAAATATAATTACTTTGCTTCTTCTGAAGATGCGCAAGCCTACGAGGATGAAATGGTCTACACCTTGGTACATCAATTAGGTGCGCCTAACTCTCCACAGTGGTTCAACACCGGTTTACATTATGCCTACGGTATCACCGGCACCCCCCAAGGGCATTATTTCGTCGATCCGCAGACTCGTGAGCTGACGCAATCAGCTGATGCCTATACCCACCCGCAACCTCATGCTTGTTTTATTCAGTCACTTAATGATGATCTGGTTAATGAAGGCGGTATCTTTGACCTCGTTACTCGCGAAGCTCGACTCTTTAAATATGGCTCCGGTACTGGGTCTAACTTTTCTAATCTACGCGGTGCTCACGAACGATTATCTGGTGGTGGACGCTCTTCTGGTCTGATGTCGTTCTTACGTATCTTCGATCGCGCGGCTGGCGCGGTGAAAAGCGGCGGTACCACTAGACGAGCCGCCAAGATGGTGGTTGTCGACATTGATCATCCCGATATCGAAGAGTTTATCGACTGGAAGATGAAAGAAGAACAGAAGGTAGCTTCTTTAGTAACTGGTAGCACTATCAATGCACGAGAACTCAATGCCATCATGGAAGCGGCCATCAATGACAAAACTACTGACTGGACCAAGAGCGTCACTGTGAAGAAAGCTATCCGTGAAGCGATCAATGCCGGAACTCCACTTAACTATATTGAACGTGTCTTAAGTCTGGTTGACCAAGGCTTCACGACCTTACCTTACAATATTCAAGATACGCATTTCGAAGGTGACGGCTATTCTACGGTGGCTGGGCAGAACTCCAATAACTCTGTCCGTGTAACCAATGAGTTCATGCAGTCAGTGGCCCAGAATAAAGATTGGAAACTAATCCGACGCACCGACGGACAACTAGCCAAGACGATCCCTGCCAAACAGCTGTGGGATAAGATCAACTACGCTGCTTGGTCCTGCGCCGATCCGGGATTACAATTCCATGACACCATCAATGAATGGCACACCTGCAGCAACGATGGGCCGATTACCGCTTCCAATCCTTGCTCCGAATATATGTTCCTCGATGATACTGCTTGTAATCTCTCTTCTATTAACTTGGCGCACTTCCTCGATGAAGAGAATGGTAAATTCCAGATCGATAAATTCAAACACGCTGTCCGTCTCTGGACCATTACATTAGAAATCTCGGTACTGATGGCGCAATTCCCTGCCAAACAAATTGCTTGGAATAGCTATCTCTACCGTACCTTGGGCCTCGGATATGCCAATTTGGGTACTATCCTGATGACGTTGGGTATCCCCTATGACAGTCCTCAAGCTCGAGGCATCGCCGGTGCTATCACTGCTATCATGGGCGGAGAATCCTACGCTACTTCGGCCGAGATGGCCTCTATCCTCGGACCGTTCGAGCGCTTCGCCGCCAATCGCGATACCATGCTCCGTGTCATGCGCAATCATCGCCGCGCCGCTTACAACGCTACGCCACAAGAATACGAAAATCTCACCGTCAAGCCACTCGGACTCGATCCGCTCCACACACCAGCTGATCTATTGGCAGCTGCTCGTGAGTCGTGGGATCGCGCTGTTTCCAAAGGTGAGACTCATGGCTATCGCAATGCACAAACTACATTGATCGCCCCCACGGGAACCATTGGTTTGGTCATGGACTGTGACACCACTGGTGTCGAGCCGGACTTTGCTATCGTCAAATACAAGAAGCTAGCTGGTGGCGGCTATATGAAGATCATCAACCGCAGCGTGCACAAAGGTCTGAAACGTCTCAACTACAGCCCAGAGCAGATCAAAGAAATTGAAGCTTACGCTCTGGGTCACAACACTCTCAAAGGCAGTCCTCACATCAACGATGAATCACTGACCAATCTCGGCTTGAGCGACAAAGATCTATCCAAGATTGAAGCGGCTTTCGTCTCGGCAATGGATCTGTCTTTCACCTTCAATGTCAGCGTCTTGGGTGAACAAACTTTGGCTCGTCTCGGCTTCACCGCCGCTCAGATTGCTGATCCCAATTTCCAGGTATTGAAACAGCTCGGCTTCACTGATGAGCAGATCAAGCAAGCCAACGAATACATCTTCGGTACTATGACACTCGAAGGTGCGCCACATCTCAAATCAGAACATTATGTTGTCTTCGACTGCGCCAACAAATGTGGTAGTCGCGGTACTCGCTATATCCCCTATGATGCCCACGTCACCATGATGGCGGCCACGCAACCCTTCCTTTGTGGTGCTATCTCCAAGACCATCAATATGCCTCACGAAGCTACTATCGCTGAAGTAGCTACTGTCCATGAGAAAAGCTGGACCTACATGCTCAAAGCCGTAGCACTCTATCGTGATGGCAGTAAATTATCACAACCACTCAATTCCAAGACTGACGAAAACTCATTGCTTCAATTAGCCATGGCCGATGATGTCGATGAAACCGTCGGTGCCCGTGAATATCATCAGATGGTAGCAGCTGGCCGCGGTATTCAAGAGAAACTTCCTACGCAGCGTCGAGGCTTCGTCCAAGAAGCGCTGGTCGGTGGCCACAAAGTCTATGTTCGTACCGGAGAATATCCTGATGGCCGTCTTGGTGAGATCTTCATCGATATGTACAAAGAAGGCGCTGCTTACCGTAGCCTGGTCAATATGTTTGCTATCTCGGTATCCAAAGGTTTGCAATATGGTATCCCCTTAGAGGAGTATGTTGACACCTTCACCTATACCAAGTTCGAGCCAGCTGGCGTAGTCCAAGGTCATGAAAATATCAAGATGGCCACCTCGATCATGGATTATGTCTTCCGTCTGCTCGGCTTCGAATATCTCCAACGCATCGATCTAGTACAGAACAAACCAGAAAGCCCCCAGAAAACCTTGCCCATGGATCTTAGCCACACTACCGTAACACTCCAAACCAATGGGCACACTGAACAGAAAAAGGTAGCTGACCTCGACGCCAAAGACGCCGCTCGTCAACAAGGCTTCACCGGTGATCAATGTGGCGCTTGTGGCAGCATGAAGATGAAACGTAACGGATCGTGTATGCTGTGTGTGGACTGCGGGGAGACTACGGGGTGCAGTTAATCAACGGAGCCTAACATATTAATTGCAAGGGCGGGTTTATAACCCGCCCTGATTATCATCTATGACAAAAAACGCCATGCAATCTAAAATCAAACGTAAATTTTCATTAGGTCAGATACATGTTTACACTGGCGATGGCAAAGGCAAAACAACTGCCGGTCTGGGGCTCGCCTTGCGTGCTTCTGGTCAGGGTAAAAAAGTCGCTATTATCTTTTTTGATAAAGGTGGGTTCGAATATGGTGAACGTCACAGTCTGCCGTTACTAAAGAATGTCGACTTCTTCGTCACTGGTTTGGTGCGCTTCAAACCAGGCACACCTTTCCGTTTCTCTATCCTTGATGAAGACAAAGCCGAAGCCGAACGCGGCCTGCAATTGGCTCGGGCACTCTTTACCAAAGGCTACGACTTAATTATTCTGGATGAGATCAATACCTCAACCAAGTTGAAAATGTTGAAACTCAGAGACGTATTGCAACTGATGCAAGACAAACCAGAACAGATCGAAATGGTGCTGACCGGGCGGCGAGCTCCCAAGAAGATCCTCGAAGGCGCCGACTTGGTGACGGAAATGAAATTAAAGAAACATTATTTTTATAAAGGCATCGCCGCCCGCCAAGGAATTGAATACTAATATGAAAGATCTTATTAGACATGATTTCAAAATCGCAGCCAATGTCCTAGTCCTACGCAATAATCAGGTACTCCTCGGCCGGCGCTATCAGACTGGCTATATGGACGGTCACTACAGTATCATTGGCGGACATCTCGAGCCAGGAGAAAGTCTGCGACAAGCCGCTATGCGTGAATTACAAGAAGAAGTTGGACTGAAAGTTAGTGAACAAGATTTGACCTTCGTCCATCTGATGCATCATCTCAATGACAGTCCTCGCCTTCAAGTCTTCTTCCTACTCAATCTTGACGAAGGAGAACCAAAGATAATGGAGCCAGAATCCTGTGATGATCTCCGTTGGTTCGACCTCCAAGCTTTGCCCAATAATCTCGTACCGTACGTGCGGGAGGCATTGCAGCAACATACCATTAACAATACTTACAGCGAGTACTATCTCTAGCCACAGCTGGACAAAAAATAGCAGAAGTACTAGCGTTAAATTGCTTTTGTACCGTCTGCCTCAATAACCAAAAGGAGGCCACCATGTTGTGGCTTATCAATGAGATCGAGAAGAAGTACGGTTACTATGCAGTCGAAATTCCCGCTTTCGTAGCGGTCTTAGCGCTACTTGTACTCGCATTGAGTGGCAAGTAACCTGAGCGCATCAACCCCCATCCGCCCTGTGCACTCTGACAGGGCGGATTTTTTACCCCGTTGGATAGTTGCTATATCCAACGGGGTAAATTGACAGCTCAAGCACCGTATCGTAGGGTGTATCAAGTCAACTCGTTCTTTCCAACCATCACAATAGGAGCTATTCATGCCGACCAAAGCCCAGAAAGACGCTACTGCGCAAGCCGCACTCGACAGATTGCAGCAATTCATTAACGAAATCGTGGCTAAAGCCAAGCGCGGTCAAAAACGTGAGATCAGGGAGTATATCGTGTTTGTCTGCCGCGAACGAGCTGAACACGGCTACACACCTCAAGAAGAACCTCATATCGACAAGGAGGTCATCCGCGCCGTGAAACAGGGCCTCAAAGATCTGAAAGCCGGCAAGAAGGTTCATCGGCTCATCAAGCAAATCGCCGCCGCCCAGCCACAACAGTTTTCCTAATCCATCGGACCCGACATCATTCACTGATCTCGGGTCTTTTCTTTACCCCGTTAGATAATTTCGTATCTAATGGGGTTTACCCCGTTGGATAGTTGCTATATCCAGCGGGGTAAACCTAATACTTGATACTAACTTCTTACTAAAAACCTACCAGCTACCACCTAATCTGTGTTATAATATGCGCATGAACATCAATGAACTTTTCAAGATTGCCAGCGAAAAGAAAGCTTCTGATTTACATTTGATTGTCGGCAAACCTCCTATCATCCGCATCGATGGTGAGTTAAAAATGATTCCTGACATGCCAGTGATCAAGAAGGCTGATATGGAATCGTTGATCTTAAGCATTATCACTGACGCTCAGAAAGAAAAGTTCCTACGAGAACGTGAATTGGACGTTTCCTACGAGCTCGAAGGTTTCTCCCGCTATCGTATCAATTTGCATTTCGAGAAAGACAACATGGGCATGGTGGCTCGTGTTATTTCTACCGTTATCCCATCGATGGAAGAGTTGGATATGCCACCAGTGGCTCTCGATATGATCAGTAAACCTCAGGGTCTAGTCCTCGTCACCGGACCGACGGGCTGCGGCAAATCAACTACCTTAGCCGCCATGATTCAACGTATCAATGATATTCGTTTCGCCAATATTATCACGTTGGAAGATCCGATTGAATTCATTCATACACCGAACAAAAGTATTATCAAACAGCGTCAATTGGGTACTGATATGATTAGCTTTGGTAGCGCTTTGAAACATGTATTACGACAAGATCCTAATGTCATCATGGTAGGAGAAATGCGCGACCTCGAGACGATCGCTGCCACCATCACTCTAGCTGAAACTGGACATCTCGTCTTGGCTACACTCCATACTCATAATGCTGCCCAGACGATCGATCGTATTATCGATGTCTTCCCGCCACATCAGCAAGCACAAGTTCGTTTGCAACTATCTGTTTCGCTGTCCGGTATTATTTCTCAGAAATTACTAGCCCGCAAAGGTGGTGGTCGTGTAGCTGCTCGTGAAATTCTCGTTAACAATCCAGCCATCGCCAACTTAATTCGTGAAAATAAGATTCCGCAGATCAAGACTATTATTCAGACATCAGCTGATCTCGGTATGATGTCGATGGACCAACACCTCAAGATGTTACTCGATCACGACTTGATCGATGAACCGACAGCTATCGCCTATTCTACTGAATAACTATGCTCGTCTCAGAGCTGCAAAAAATACCTTTCTTTCGCTCATTCAATAAAACTGCCAGTAAACAGCTAGTCGGTTTTGTCAAAACCATTAACTTGCAAGAGAACGCCATCCTTTATCGAGAAGGTTCCAAGCGCGACAAGGTGTATATCGTTACTAAGGGAGCTATCATCATTGATCAAAATATCTTAGGTCAGTCTGAACCACTAGCAGTCTTTCAGGTCAATGATGTTGTCGGAGAAACTAGCATCTACGCCCCTGGAAGCAGTCATAGTCATACGGCACGAGCACTCTATCCTAATACTACGGTACTTGAATTATCACTGTATCAATTGCTCAAAGTATTCCGCGAGCATCCAGGAGCTTCACATGAGGCGCAGCTCTATTTCATTCGCATGCTCAATGAGCGCTTGAGTCGTACCAATCACAAATTGTTGACCTTATTTGCCTTAAGCAAGCTCGCTTCGAGCTATCATCGTCGTCAACCATTAATCGAAGCTCTACTATCTGATCTGATGAAGCTCTTCCGCGTCAAGAAAGTGTTGATTGCTAGCTTCGAACCATTGACCAAACGAATTCGCGTGGAAAAATCTCAAGGCTATCGTGGATCAGCTGTGCCAGAATTCATCAGCCTGATGAGTGATACTGTTATGAGTCTGGTTTACAATACTGGTAAGCCATTGCTTATGACGCCAGATCGTTGGGAAAAAAAGTTTGCCACCGCCAAATACGCCACCAAAGAGATGCTCCTCTGCCCGATCAAACATCGCCGCGAAGTTACTGGCTGTCTTATCCTAGCTGACAAAACTAATGGCCATCATTTCTCCTTGAACAATCAGATTTTACTCCAAGCCATCAGCGAACAGATCGGTCCAGTGTTGGAAGATCTCAAGCAGGAAGAATGGGAGCGCAACAAACAACAGCTCAAGCGACCCTATATTGATCCGTTTCACTCTTGAAATCTAGCCGTAGCTGTGGTACAGTCGTAACGCTTCTTTCAAAATATCAGCCCTTTATTAGCAAGGGACTAATGCATTTCTATATGCGCCCTTAGCTCAGTGGATAGAGCGACTGGCTTCGGACCAGTAGGCCGGGGGTTCGAATCCCTCAGGGCGCACCACCCTTCGCACGCGAAGCGAGCTCCGAGTGGCTTACAGCCACACGGACTGATCAACGATCAGTGAAGGGTAGTCACCCAAAGCCTTGGCGCAGGGTGACATAGTCACTAATAGGTAGTAAAAAATCGTGGGAGCATAGCTCAGTTGGTAGAGCAGTTGCCTCTTAAGCAAACGGTCGAGGGTTCGAATCCCCCTGCTCCCACCAACCTTCGCTTCGAGGGTTGTGACCCGAAGCCTTGGCGAAGGGTTACTAGCCAATTAATGGTGCAGCCTTCTCAAAAAGCTTCGGTTGGCGCGGCCACCTCACTCAGCTCGATGAATCGAAATAAAGATGAGAAGCCTGCCCTGAGCGGAATGAACGCAGTGGATGAAGTCGAAGGGAATCCCCCTGCTCCCACCAGACATCTTGTGACCAGTAAGGTCTTTTTTGTTTTATTGAACTCAATGCTATAATAGCCTCAACTATGCATATTATCTATACTGAAACCGCTAAAAAGCGACTCGATAGCTATCTGGCTGAAACCTTAGAAACCACCACTCGCTCCCAGATCCAGAAGGCCATCAAATTAGGTCAGGTCCTACTTAATGGCGAGAAATCGACGGTTCACCACTGGCTCAAGTCCGGCGACACCATTGATTACGTAGCTGAAACTCGAGAAGAAACCGTTGATCGATCGATCGTACCAACTATCAATTATCAAGACGAACACTACGTCGTACTAGACAAACCATCGGGACTCCTAGTCCATCCCACTGATCGTAACGAACAACACACCTTGGTCAGCTGGTTACTAAAAAATTTCCCTCAAGTTAGTAAGTTTGGAGATCAACGACGACCAGGATTAGTCCACCGATTGGACAGAGACGTCTCTGGTTTGATCGTTGTTGCTCTGGATCAAGCAGCTTATGACGATTTGAAACAACAATTTCAAGATCGCACTATCGATAAACATTATACGGGATTGGTATACGGCGTCATCGCCAAAGAAGAAGGTCAAATCGTAACTCCTCTCGAACGTGATAAGAAAACTGGTAAAACCAAAGCTCAATCAGATCTCCGTCATCAAGAATTGTCCCGCGAAGCCATCACTCACTATGAAGTGCTACAGCGCTACCAACAGTTTACCTTGCTCAATATCAAATTGGTAACTGGTCGCACACATCAGATCCGCGCTCATCTGCACTCCATCGGCCACAGCTTGGTCGGTGATGTACTCTACAGCACACGCGATCTCAAACATAAGAAACTACCCGACTTACGACGGCCGTTTCTGCATGCCTCTGATCTTTCCTTCCAATCTTTGAATGGTGAAATGATCGACTGCCACAGCCCATTACCTTCACAATTAGCTACTCTCCTGACAACACTCAAATGATCGCTCCGATCATTATCATTAATGGTCCGACCGCAGTTGGCAAGACTACAGTTATTAAACGTATCTTACAAAGAATGCCTCAGCTCCAGACGGCTACGACTTATACGACCAGACCGCTACGAAAAGGACAGAGGGAAGATAAGAAAATTATTCATGTATCGGAAAAAGAATTCCAAACCAAGATTGAAGCTGGGGCTCTACTCGAGTGGTCGAAACATTACGGCAATTTTTATGGCACAGCCAAAAAAAGTATTACCGACGCTAAGGGTAAGCCATTGTTACTCAACATTGGATTTGCCGGACCAAAAATTATAAAAAAAATATATTCTCAAGCTTTCCTCATCTTCATCCGTCCAGAATCCATGAAACAAATCAAACAAAGACTTTTAAAAAGAGGCATTACTTCTAGTGAATTTAAACGACGTTACGGCGAGGCAATAGCTGCCATGAAGGAGGCTAAAATTTATGATTATCAGGTGACCAATCATGAGGGCAAAATTGGTCAAACAGTTAGTCAAATTGAGCGTCTTATCCGCACGTATCTGAAATCGAGCCAATTAGAGCCCATAATTGACAAAAAGACCAAAAAAAGGTAGTATCTTATAGCTTTAGACCATTACCTTCTTTAGCTTATTTTTATAGCCGATATTAATCATATTATGTCCAAAGAACTACCAGAGCTACGCCCGGGAATGACCGTGCGAGTTCACCAGAAAATCAAAGAAAAGAATGCCAAAGGTGAAGAGAAGGAACGTATCCAGATCTTCGAAGGCATCATCTTGAAGAAGCGTCACGGCGCTGAAGCCGGCGGTACCATCACAGTACGTAAAGTATCTGAAGGTATCGGAGTAGAAAAAATCTACCCTTTGAATGCTCCTGTCATCGACAAGATTGAAGTCGTTAAGATTGCCAAAGTCCGCAAAGCTAACTTGGGTTATCTGCGAACCTTCAAGAAACGCCTCAAAGAACGAGCCGCTTAATAGGCGGTTCTTCTTTACTAGAAGAGAAATCGTAGAATCTTAATTCAAAACAGTGTAAACTGTGAGTTAAGCTTTTACGAATCATGCCGAGGTCCTGCCTGACGGTAGGCAGGGGCGAAACCCTGAACTACGTGGAGTTCAGGGCCATGAACCTTACATGGTTCATGGTTGGTAGGTAAAGATTCAAAACCTACAAAAATACGATATGCCGAGGTGGCGAAATTGGTAGACCTGCCTGCCGGCAGGCAGGCGCACAGCCAAACAGAAATCGTAATATGTTCTATGTTTACGCGTTAAAAAGTTTAGCAAGATCATACATATACGTTGGGCTGACCGATAATTTAGCCCGTCGCATCGAGCAACATCAAGCGGGTCATTCAAAGACAACTAGACCCTATCGTCCATTTGAGGTGATCTATACCGAAACACAACCAACAAGAATGTTAGCCCGTCAGAGAGAAAAATACCTTAAATCAGGGGCAGGCAAAGAGTTTCTTAAAACCATTAATCATGCCGAGGTGGCGAAATTGGTAGACGCACAGCCTTGAGGTGGCTGCGGCCGAAAGGCCTTGCAAGTTCAAATCTTGTCCTCGGCACCATTATCTAGAGGTTGTAGAACAAAATAATATGACAAAATTAATTGGTAATATAATTGAACTGGTTTATCTGTCGATCTTGTCTCTCGTATTTATCGTCTTCGGTTATCTTACTTGGCGTAATTCAATTACTTCGTCGGATTGGAATAAGTTTAGTGCTAAAGTCCATCCGTCAAATTTTGAAGTATTAGAAAAAAACACAAAAAAATTATCGCCAGCAAATGGCAATAAATATACCGCAGTGATGTTATTTGCGATGGGGGTTATGCTTCTTGTGGCGGTTATCATTCTATTTACAGTAAGATTGAATAACGGAGGGTACACTTTGTAACTGGATCAATTAATAGTACTATTGTCAGCATAGTTACGGACGCATAGCTCAGCTGGTTACCTGCCTGCGGCAGGCAGGGAGCACTTCGTTTACACCTGCCTTTGCCGAAGCGAAGATATAAATAAGTTTTTTAAAAAATAATATTGGGTGGTTAGCTCAGCTGGTTAGAGCACTTCGTTTACACCGAAGGGGTCAAAGGTTCGAATCCTTTACCACCCACCAGCTTAACACTTATAATTAATAGTACTTCGGCTTCGCGCAGGCAGGCCGAGGAGGTCCTAGGTTCCCAGCTCACCTATTAAATAATAGAGCTGGTCCGCCTCTGGCGGGGAATCCTCTCGGATCCACCATTCTAAAAAAATAAAAGATACTATGTTCGCTCGAATTTTCATCAGCCTTATCATGATCGGAATCGGTTACATCATGGTCTGGAAAGCCAACTGGTTCCTCGGTGCCATCGGTAGTATCGACAGCGCCGAGAAGTATATGCACAGCGAGGGCGGTAGCCGGTTGATGTATAAGCTAATTGGTATTGTCATCATTATTATCGGCGCACTGTATATGACTGGATTATTGGAGCCCATGATGCTCTCCATATTGCGGACGTTCTTCCCAGCAGTAATATTCGGTAGTAATTCCTAAAATTTATTTAAGGGCCCTTAGCTCATTTGGTAGAGCACCGCGTTTGCAACGCGGGGGTGGCCGGTTCGAGCCCGGCAGGGTCCACCATTCTTCGTTCGCCGAAGGCGAACTTCGAATGGCGCAGCCATGAGAAGTAGAAGAATGTCCTCTCTAGTGAGGATGGCAGGGCTACGGATGGCCTTTGGCCATCAAATACACAGCAAATCAACAGGCTGTTTTTTGTTTTCTCTCCTCTATTGACAAACTATTAATATACTGATATAGTAGCAAATCAACTCGTTCCCTTAACAATTTCCCGTTTCCTTCACCCATAGAGGAGAAATGTCATGTCAGCAGAAGCAACCGTTCCGGATCTGCCGCAAATCAACATCTTCATTGTTCAGCAAAAGGGTACCAATGAACTCACTACTGTGATGACAACGTTAACGATTCACGAGTGGCTCAAAGCAAACCCCTCTCTCCATCTTTACGGCGATCGTTGCATGAATGCGCTGAGGGACTTGTCGCACGACGATCAACTTTCGTTTCTTCAGCTTTGTAAGATTCCGGCCATGGCCCGTGCTCTGAATTCCATCGCTACCGCTTTTTCGAGTGTTACCAGTGGAACGATCAAGTCGGAGATCGAAACTTCAGACACTCGGCTTCGCGGGGAGCTAGCTCTCGACATGATGCTCAAGCTATTCGGTCGTGATGTAGTTCAACTTTTGGTGAGTCGGTACAGCCATGTTTATCCGCTAAGCCCCGGAGGAGTTGAGCTCGAGCGGGCTGCAACTGCTGAAACCCCGCCCATCGCTCCGGCAGCCCCCACAGCTGAAACTGAGACCCCTCCTCTGCCCGCAGAACCTCGAGTCCTGAGGTCCGGGGTCGCGGAAACCGTGTCAGAGGGTGAACAGGTTCGCACCGAGGGCGGAAAAGCACTTCGTGTGAGCACCGATCCCACTGTTCTCGATCAGCTTCGAGAAATGGATTAACCTTTGCCCCACCAGTCACTTGACTTGGTGGGGTTTTCTTATTGTTATCTATGATAGTATGTAATGACTAGTAAGATTCAGCTAAACACTACGTCATACACAATAATGAGTGACCTCGAGAAGCAATTTATTGCTGGCTACGAAGCCTACTCAGATGCCATTTATCGGCATTGCTATTTTCGCATTGGGCAGAAAGCTGAAGCCTATGATCTAATGCAAGAAACGTTCACCCGTGCTTGGGACTATCTAGCAGCTGGTAAGTCTATCGATAATTTACGAGCCTTCCTCTACCGCGTCGCCACCAACTTAATTATCGATCGTAGCCGCAAACACCACGAACAGTCACTAGAGCAATTAATGGACGAGGGATTCCAACCGAGTTCATCACTGCATCTCAAGTTACCGTCGACGCTTGATGCCAAGGCCGCTCTTGCAGTTATCGATCAGATGGAAGAATCCCAACGGCAAGTCATCATCTGGCGCTATGTCGAAGATATGCGACCCAAAGACATCGCCCGTCTAACTGGCGAATCAGAAAATGTAATATCAGTCCGTCTCCACCGCGCCATGAAGCAACTCAAACAATTATTATCCTATGAATAACATCGAAGACCCTTTACTAGAAGCATTACGTAGCGAGCGGTTATCTGCTGATCAGAAATCTGCCGGCAGAAAGCAGCTACTACAATATCTTCAGGATCACCCAGCTCCATCCAATGTTAAGCTACATAGCCAATCAAAAGCTTCTTTCTGGTCGCGCTGGAAGCTACTTTCGTTGGCTACGTCCAGCCTCGTAATTATCTTGGTTGCCGGCATTGGAGTTTCTTACGCAGCCGAAGGTAGCCTACCGGGTGATCTACTGTACCCAGTTAAGAAACAACTAACCGAACCCCTACGCGCTAAGCTGGCTACTTCACCAGAAGCCAAATCTCGCTGGACAGCCGAAGTGGTCAAGCGACGTCTCGACGAAGCTGTCTCTTTAGCAGCAGAAAGACGTCTGAGTCCTGAGATGGAAGTAACTATAAGCAAGGAAGTATCAGAGAAAACCGACCAACTGCAGCTACAATTAGACTCTTTAAAACACAATGGTCGGGCCGATACCGCCTCCGATATTAGCTCTCGTGCACAAGCTGTACTTGATTCTCGCAAGAAGCTGTTCCACGACTTGAAGCCAACAACTACCGCCCTATCCGCTACACTGTCTGAAAAAGCCTCCTCCAGTGCCATGGCTCGTGTGGAGCTAGAAGCACGACTTGCCACTTCAACTGACCAGACACTCGACAGTAAGAAATATAACCGCAAAGAAATCGAAAGCCAGCGTAGTCTGGAGCAAGCCAAAAAACTTCTCCGCCAGTCCAATATTGATGAGCAGCAACAAAACGAAATTCGTAAATTACTTGATAGGAGCGAACAACTACAACGGGAAGCACAAGAGGCTTTGAAACAAAATAAACCCAACCAAGCCTACCTTCAACTGCAGACAGCAGAACGATTAAACGATCAAGCACTGATCACGACCAAAGACTCTACGACACTCAACCAAAATAAACCCAAAGACAAAGGTTCGCTGCCACGCAAAGAATCAAAAGAAACCTCGAAAGAAAATCGAAAACAAGATTAAAAAATAATTGCACCAACACGGGTGCAATTATTTTTGGTAAATTATTATTGTGAGAAAAAAATATTCGTTGTATAATATAGGTAGT
>CAZIOU010000019.1:0-7654 GCA_964540995.1 uncultured Gammaproteobacteria bacterium
GGCAAAAGATCGGTGCCAGCAATGTAGATAAATCCTCCAGCCGTGATCGGTAATAAGAATTGAACAAACTTTTCATGATTGCCAGAGAGGACGAAAGGTATCAGCGCTCCGATGATAGCTGTTAGTGCAGATAGGAAGTTCCACAGTAAGGCTTGACTGCGTCGCATACCGGCGTGGAGTAGGGCGGCATAGTTGCCAAGCTCCTGGGGAATCTCATGAGCAATGACAGCGACCGTGGTAGCGATACCAGTACGGACATCAATGATGAAAGAAGCAGCGATCAACAGACCATCAATGAAATTATGCAGTGCATCACCGAAGATGACGCTGTATGCAAACGGTTCGATACCAGGTTGATCGACATGGTCGTCATGATGGGTCTCGGTGACGTTATGACTGTGTCGCCATTTAAGGATCTTCTCTAATAGGAAGAATAAGAGTAGTCCCCCGATGATGCCATAAGCCACATAGGTAGAAGGTTGGATTGAAGCGTATGACTCTGGTAAGAGATGGATAAAGGTATCGCCAAAGAGTGCCCCGATCGACATATAGACCAGGAAAAGCACTACTCGTTGCATGGTCTTGCCTTTGAAACGGATAAAAAAGACGCCAATCAAAGAAATAAGACTGACGATAATAGTAGCCACAAGGCTCCAGACGAAAGTAATCATGGCTCTAATCCTAGCGTTATCCTTGGGGGTATGTCAATTGACTTATAGTCCCAGAAAGGCTATAGTAGCTCATTATTTTAAGTAGTTGTGTTCTTTTATCCTCGTCGAAGGAGTGTCTATGACTGCAGCGGTTATGACCCAAACGACAGATTACCACCAGTTGTCGCTGGCCAATTTGAGGACACTGGCCGAACGATTGGGCAGCGTGAATCAGACAATCTTCAAGCATCACGGCGACCGAGCGATTCAGGGGGTGGTCAGTCGGGCGGAAGCCAAATACCGTTTGGCTTTTGTCGCTTCGCGTGCCGTAAGTCCAGTCTGGAAGCATGTATACGATCTGACCGTAGGCGGGCTGTGTCTGCTCGATAAGGCACAAGCTCAAGCGCTGGCACTGAGTCGGAGTCCTACACCAGGGTCATAATATCAAACACCTCCGTTACAATGTGTAACGGAGGTGTTGTCTTGTGTATCTAAATAGTATTCGGGCGCTGAACACAATATCGTATTTAGGAGAAACGGATGACGACCTGCGCTAGGATACTTAAGAACGTAATCAAACCAAGCCAGCCAATAGTGACCATCATAAGTTTGATGGCTTCGGCTTTCTTACCGTCGAGGTAAAGTATGATGGGCTGACCAAGGACAAGACTAGCTTCGATCGCGGCCGATACGACAAATATCATCAAGAAGGTAGCCGGCATCAGGAAGTTGTCTTCTTTGGGCATCAACGGTCCGAAGTTGAATCCTAGCCAGGCTAAGACGATGATGTACAAGGCTCCAAGGATAGCGTTGACCAAGCCTTGCGTCGGGAGTGACTTCATTGGTTTCATATGAGTCATGATTTATTGATTATGGTGTCAGTATAACACAAAACCTCACCTTTAGAGTGAAGTTTCATAATGGGGCGGCTACTGGGAATTGAACCCAGATAACTGGTACCACAAACCAGTGTTCTACCATTGAACTATAGCCGCCATAGGTAGATTATTAACTGACTAATTGAATAATTGATTAATTGATGGAAGGGGATTTCTTTTAAAATTTTAGATTTTCTTTTGTTCCTTTGATCAGACCATTGAGCTCCTTGGGTAAACTTTCTAGAATGTGCTCAATTTCGATTTGTTTATCAATAGCGATTAATTTTCTATTGATAGCCTTACTGATCCAGTCTTGAGTCTCTGCCAATGAAGAACGCGCATAGTTATAAAAAAGTATTTTATCCTTCTTATAATAGCGGGCCCAGCCTTCAGCTATATTACTTGATATAGAATCGGTGGATCTCATTAACTGGTTGCCAATTGTTTGTTTTTCAAATGACTTCCAGTTGCCAACGATAGGCCAAATAATGTTCGATAGTTGATAGCTCAACTTGTAGGCATTGTGTTGGGAGTGATGCATAAAAAAATTATAATAATCACCCCATTTTTTTACCATCCACTACAGTATGTCAATTACTCTATTGTTCTATTAATCAATTAATTAAGTCTGACTGGTGTCCCCGCCAAGAATCGAACTTGGATCTAGAGCTTAGAAGGCTCCTATTCTATCCGTTGAACTACGGGGACAAGTATAACGATTCTGGGCAGTTTTGTGAAAAAAGCCTATAGAAAATACCATTATATTTCATGATTGTCAATAATTGTACGTAATCTATTGGTTTGTCTTTGTTATTGATCGATTGTCTTTGTGTTTTTGTTTTTCTCTCAATACCGCTATACTTATACTACTGTATGTCAATTACATTTGGTTTAATCGCTGCTTTCATCGCTTTCGTCTGTTGGGGCTTCGGTGATTTCTTCATGCAACGCACCATCCGTGCTATCGGAAAGATTGAAGCCTTATTTTTTATTACTATCTTTGGCACGATTGTTCTTTTTCCTTGGGTGCAAGGAGAGGTAGGTATATTTTTTACAGAATCGCGTTCTGCCATACTGCTCATGGTAGCGGGTGTTATTAGTTTCTTGTCTGCTTATATGCAGTTCCATGCCTTGGAGAAAGGCAAGCTGGCAGCGGTAGAGCCGGCCATGAGTATCGAGTTGCCGGCGACGATTGCTTTTGGTGTCTTGTTACTTAATGAACGATTAAGCTGGTGGCAATTATTTTTAATGGCCGGTGTTTTCGTCGGCGTGCTGATAACTTCGATTCATCATCATCGAGATAGCTTCTGGCGAAGACGAAAAGTCCGATCAGTGGTACTGGAAGCGGGGGTGCTGATGGCTGCGGTCGGTGCTATCGCTATGGCAGGTACCAATATTATGACTGGACTAGCTAGTCGTAGCTCATCGCCACTGATGACAGTCTGGTTTATCCATACTTTTTTGGCCATCGTCAGTTTCGTTTGGTTAATTATGACAGGATCAGTACGTAATCTTTGGTCGGATATGCGACCAAATATCCGAGTTGTTCTGGCTGTGGCTGTCTTCGACACCGCAGCTTGGGTGGCCTATAGTTTCGCCGTGCTTACCATTCCGATTGCACTTACTATTGGTATCACCGAAAGCTATGTGGCTCTAGCTGCTTTCCTCGGATTTCGGTTCAATCACGAGAAGTTGGAGCGACATCAGATCGTAGGAGGTGCTATTGCTATCGTCTGTAGTGTGCTCTTAGCTCTCGTCAGTAGCCTCACTTGAAATAAATCGGGTCTTGTATTGTAATAGTTACATATGAAGAATCTATATAGTATCGGAAGTATTGTCATTATTGCTGGGTTAGGATTATATGCTTTCATTCAATTTGGTAAACCGAGCCCAACTGTCGTACCAGTTGGCAATGTGCCAGTCGTTACTAATACGAATGCAAACGTTAGTACCAATATTAATGCACCAGCCACTTCAACTGGTTACACCATAGCTCAAATCAGCGCTCATGCTTCGCTTCAAGATTGTTGGCTACTGATTGATAACAAAGTTTATGACGTAACCAGTTTCATCAATCAGCACCCAGGAGGCTCGCAAATGATCACCAATTGGTGCGGTCAAGAGGCGACTCAAGCTTTCGTCACCCAAGACGGTAACGGTCGGCATTCTGGTAGGGCGCAGCAGATGCTGGGCGGCTATTATATCGGTAATCTGCAGAGTTAAAGTATTGTGGATTGGGCTGGCTTGTTGGATTACGGACGATTTAGTATAATAGCCGAACAAATTGTTTTAAATAATTAAATAAGCAAATAATCATGCAAGGATTTCATACCCGTTCCTTCATCCAGGGTCTCATAGCAGGAGTGCTAGTGGTTGCCCTGTTGGGAGGAGTTTATATGTTAGGCGCTCGTGGTACTGGTTTCGGACCAGTAGCTAATAACAATATTAATCAACCGACTGCCCCGACAGGAAATCAGCCAGACCCCAATAACCCTACTGTGGGTACGGTCAAAGCAGTCAGTAAAGATGACCATATTCGTGGCAACGCTAATGCCAAAGTAGTCTTGATAGAATACTCTGACTATGAATGTCCGTTTTGTAAACGTTTCCACCCTACTATGGAACAAGTAATGAAAGAGTATGGTAATAAGGTAGCTTGGGTCTACCGTCATTTCCCACTATCATTCCATGCTAACGCACAGAAACAAGCTGAAGCAGCCGAGTGTGCTGCCTCGGTAGGCGGTAATGATGCTTTCTGGAAATATACAGATGCTCTCTATGACCGAACCACTTCTAATGGCACTGGTTTCGCTCTGGACAAGCTAGTACCTCTAGCCAAAGAATTAGGTATTAATGAAGGTAAATTCAAAGAGTGTCTAGATTCGGGTAAATTTACAGCTAAAGTTAATACTGATTTAGCTGAAGGACAGGCTGCGGGCGTCACTGGTACTCCGGGAACCATCATCATGGTCAATGGCAAAGCGACTTCTATTGTTCCTGGAGCTCTCCCATTCGATCAAATCAAGCTACAGATCGACGCTGTACTCTAGGTTTTATGCAGGTTACTATTGGTTTGGCTTTTGTTGCCGGCCTCCTTACGTTCTTTGCCGGCTGCCTGATACCAGTTTTGCCTGCCTACATCGGATATTTGGGTGGTCTTTCGACTTCGTCTCATCAACGGGATGAAGTCGGAAGGCCTTTTTGGTTACGCCCCATTTTCTTGAATAGTCTGATCTTCTGTTTGGGGTTTATCACTATTTTTTCTCTTTTGGGATTAACGGCTAGTACGGTTGGTAATCAGTTGGGCCGTGATCGCGAAATTTGGGAGAAGATTGGAGGAGTGTTTTTGATACTACTGGCAATCTATAATGCCGAAGTGGTGAAGCTAACTACACTGTTCAAATCCTGGCAGATACGTCTTTCGCCACGCTTGGCTCATACGCGTTGGGGCGCTTTTCTCCTAGGGCTGACCTTCGGGTTTGCCTGGACACCATGTATCGGGCCGACGCTGGCCACGATATTATTCTTAGCCAGCACCTCGACTTCGTATTGGTACGGAGTCACCTTATTGTTAGTTTTTGGCCTTGGATTATCGGTACCATTTATCGCGCTAGGCATTGCCGCCCAATGGATCCAGCCGCATTTGGTCAAATTCAATCGCTGGTCGACCGGATTACGATGGATTAGCAGCGCTATTATGCTGATTGTCGGTGTCTTATTGCTGACGGGACACATTGGATGGATAGCGAACTATTTCCTGCAACTATCAGAATCAATAGTACTATAAAATAGCGTCTCGAGACGCTATTTTCGGTAGAGGAGAAATTTCTTTTCTTCCGCCACTGGTTGCCAAGTAGGCAAAGGAAAGAAGTTGGCAATTACTTTGGTGCCTGGGCGTAATTCAGAATCAAATTTTTGTTCGAGACGTTTCATGATATAGGTGATGCCGAAAAATATTACGATCGTGTAACTACTCAAATCCTCTTTCCAGTAACTCCTACGGTGAATGAAAGCTCGGTCCGAGAGACCAGCCTTTCTGATCGCTCTTCGTGATTGCCAGACGAGGTAGGGATTGATCTCATAGCCGTGCGCTTCGGCACCTGCGCGGGCAGCGGCGATGACGATGCGTCCATCTCCTGATCCAAGGTCGCACACTTTATCTCCCAGCTTTATTTCTGCTAGCTTCAAGATGACATCGAGACCGGATTCTTTGGTCGGGGCATAGGGCGCTCCGCCGATAAACGGTCGTCCGAAAAATAGAACGAAGAAGAGCATTCCCAAGGTTAGAATGAGGAGTATTATGGCTAGAAAGATAAGTAGGTAGAGCATATAAATAGTATAACAGAAAATAAAATCACCCCGCGTCGTTTAATACTCCGCGGGGTGATAATCGTGTTATTGAACGATGAAGACAAAGGAGGGAAATTCGTTCCAGACGTCTGCCGGATGAACCGTATGCTCGGGAGTCGCTACAGAAGACGAAACGCTGTAGATGGGAATATCATCATCCTTGGGCGGCTTTCCGTCGGCACGGGCACGATAAAGGTTGATCTCCACTTGATTAGCGTTGTTGTTGTGCCAGTAGAAGCGAGGCGTCAATCGATGAATGCCGGGTATGGCGATTGTACCAAGCGGTACAAGCTGCAGATGTTCGCTACTGTTGAAACCGAATCTCGTGACCATCGCAACGATCGCAGTACTCATGTCACCCGGAATCGGATCCAGCTGGACTTGAACGTCGACGCCGTTGCCGCTGCCGACATCATTGCACCTGATAGACATGACGTACTCGCTGCCACGAGGGATGAGGTAAGCGCCAGAGGCGTTCTGAGCGTACGCCTTGTCGTCGGGGATGCTACCCAGTAGCATTACCAAGAGCAGGATAAGCCAGGGAAATCGTTTCATGTAACCCTCCATGAAAGGAACTAGATTACCCAGGATGATCCTAGGTTGCAGATTTTTAACATAATTTTTTGACGGAAGCAAGTTGTCAAAAATACCATTTATGATATCAGCAAAAAAAGCCCAACTCATAGAGTCGGGCGTTTCTCTTGATGTCCTAGCGATGACTAACGAGCTTTTTCCTTGGTGGTCATTTTCTTCATCAGGCCGATAGCCGTAATTGCAGCGGCGGCTGCCCCGAGACCTTGTAAGATTTTTTTCTTGGTCTTTGGGTCGAGATTTTTGTACATCTTCTTAGCCTGCATAACGTGATCAATTACTTGCTCGGCTACGCTATTGATATGCATGACATCATCAGTGGCATTCTTGATGATTTTCTTTTTGGTTGTGGCCATATATTTCGTCTTAATGATTAGTAATTTAACCATAGCACTATACTTGAAATAAGAATAGGAAAATAAAGAGCCCGTCACGCTGATGCGCGACGGGCTCGGGTTGAGTTCTGGTTTAGGCAGAGATTTTCTGCCCCCAATTGTCACAAGCTTCCTTAATGGCAGATTGATACGAACACTGCCATCCGTTATGTTCACTTTCGTTGCTCTGGATCTGCCATCCGTGGCTGACCCAGACTTGTTTGTCGTCGCTCGTGACGTAGAATCGCCGAGCGGTGAGATTACCATGTACCACACACGAGGCATCATCAATGACGCCTGTGAGGGTACCGATCATATACTGATGAAAAGTGATCGGTCGGAGACGATCTTGATGACTGAGGGCCTCTCGGATTGTTGCGAATTTGCCCTCCACGACGTTGGTTACCGCCCAGTTGGCGATCACCCGTGAGACTGTTTTTAGTTCAGCCAGTCCAATGGCGGCCCGTAGGACCTGCCACGGTCGCATGGGCTGACGACGGTTCCAGATCGACTCCTGGCAGATGTGCCAGACGTGTCCGGTAATCGTGGCCGCCGCCGCCGCGCGTGCCGCTTTGTTATGGCGGCGGGGCGACTTGCAGATCGACCTGGCGACTTCATGCCAGGTGACCTGCAGCCCATAGGGACGCAGCAGGTCATTGGCGATTGCCCTGACCTTCCAGAAGACGCGATTGGCGCGTCCCGGAGAGCGGAGCGACTCCACCATCTGGATCGGGTCCCACTGATGACGGGGGGAATTAATCCCCTTGCCGGTGGTGATCCGTTGTAGAATCTTCACCATGCCCGGCATTTT
>CAZIOU010000019.1:7664-16774 GCA_964540995.1 uncultured Gammaproteobacteria bacterium
TTTGGCCGCGGCGGTGAGCCAGCCAGCCATCCGTGCGGTGCGCTCGACCTGCTTTCTTTTCGGTGACACGGTTATGATGTTCCGTGTCGGCATCGCCGGAATTCCGAGTAGTCCGCCGAAGTTGTAGGGCAGGTGGCAGTACCGACTGCCACTAGCCGTCCTCATCGCGGCGTTCATGTCCTCGACGGCGGGCCGAAGCATATTGTTCAGCCCGTAAGTGGTATACGTCCCTTCCGGGAACGCACGCCACCAAGGAGAGTAGGCGGGAATCTCGTCTGTATAATCATCGAAATCCTCGACCACAACCGGTTTACGGTAATCGCCGCGACGAATCGTTGCAGGCATTTCGTCCTCCTCTTGCCATAGCAAGAGTACAGGTCCAGCCGATCCACGCGGAGTGCGTGACCGGTAAAGCCAATCCCCTACGATGCGGGGCAGTGAAAACGTTTGTTATGTGAAAGGAACTTTTTAGCACACATCTGAGATTATTAGAACGAAGTCTACTAATCTCGGATGTGTGGAGGAAGCGACGAATCGCTTCCTCCGATTCAGTGTCTCGACGGTCGTCAGGCTATCCGCGGCGGAGAGCCTTGACCCCGATGATATGGCCTTCGGCGTTACGGATCACGTTGCTCGGATCCCAGGCAGGGATCACGAGATCTCTGCGTCCCGAGTCGGTCATGGCGATGGCCACGACTAACGAGACGATGTACAGTGTGTGAGGCTGCGAGTCAGGCAGTCCGGTTACATCACCGTACTGCACCGGCGGCAGGACGGGGATGCCGTCGATCATTTCTGGTTGCTCGGGCAACACCGTTACCCGAGCGTTGCCGGCTGACGGGAGGGCGTTACTGATCCTCCCGTTTTCGTAAATTACCACAGTATGTGGGGTGAGGTTGATGAACTGCATGACTGCCTCCTTCTCGCATTAAGCGAGATTGAATGTGCCGGTCGCTGGTACACTATGTACTCGACCGGGTAGGACAATCCCCTACGATGCGGGGCAGTAAAATTTTGTTGCAAAGAGCTTTCTTCTCAAAGCCTATCAACAAAGTTGACGAGCTTAGTGGAAGCCCCGAACTGTGATAGTTCGGGGTTGAGAGCTTTTATAAACGGCTACTCTCCTTACCGTGTAGAAGTTATTTCTTGTCTTCGCTGTTGTCGTTGCCCGAGATGTGGATCTGCGGAGCACCAGCCCGAGCTGTGGCGACCGCCTTGCCGAGCTCACCCAGACCCTTCGCCTCGTAGACTTTCATCGCCGTCATCATGTCGATGGCGAGTCGTGTCTGTTCCTCGGGCGTCGGGACAAACGAGATGAAGTTGAGGCGAACACCCTTCGTTTTCAGCATCTCGTTGACGGTTTCGAGGAGCTTATCCTCGTATTCCGCCTGTGAGAAGTCGACGATGTCTTCCAAAATGAGTGTACTCGTCGTAGCCTCGCGGAGGCGCTTGTCGATCACTGTATTCTCCGCCGACTCGTAGGCACTCGAGGAATTATCCTTATCGTCGACGCCGCTGTTCGCCTTGCCAATATACTTGGCCTCACCGATGAACACCCTGCCGTCGAAGATCACGTATTCATAGGAGATTTCGACGTTGGCCAGGACGCGATCCTTGAACGAAGTCTTGAACTTCGTTTCGCCCTGCATCGGGTAGTCGGGAATCGTGACCTTGTAGGCGCACGGACCGATACGGGCCGGAATTGATTGACCCGGAGGAATCAGCTTCCAGGTGACACCACAATCGTCCGTGATAAGGGTTTGCACATTGGCACTGCCCCGGTCACAGCCGCTGGTCGCGAGCGCCAGCCCAATCAGCATCACGAACAATCCATGGGCGTTGCGATTCATCGATCCTCCTTTGTAACGGATGATTTTGACCGTGGCGTAGATCACACCAGCGATCACAACGATGGGGGCAATGCCTCCCAAAAACGTGAGAAAGAAGTCGGCCGTGATATAGTACTGGCCGACCACGTAGGTCTGGAACCAGAGTTGTAGCAGCCGACCACATCCCGCTATCAGCAGAAGGACAGCGGCAAGCTTGAGAAGAACGGTTTTCACTGTTTTTCTCCTTATTTTTGAAGGGGAAACCGCTGATCCACGATGTGTGGACCAGTTGTAGCCTGAAACGGATATTACATTTTTAAGAACCTCCATTGAGAGCCCAGTATTCGGGTTTCAAAAGAATATACTATATTAGTACATATATTGATTTTTGTCAAGATTCAAACAATATAATATGGCTAATATTAGCCAATAAGTAATAATATTTATCTTATTTTAGTCAAAAATTGACCACAGGTTCCAAACGTACTAAACTCATAGCAATTAACTATGAGTTATTAGATCCCCTTTCGCTAAAGCTTCAGGGGATGTCGTCTATTAAATTTCAATGTGCTCCATGTTTCAACTATCAACCCGCGTACAATATGGTCTGGAAATTATGGAAGCTTTGGCTAGTAGGCCAGAGGCCTATGTTTCTTTGGCTGATATTGCTAAGCAGACCGGTCGTTCAGCTAATTATCTCCAGCAGATCATCAAACCCTTGAAAGAGGCTGGTTTAGTAATTAGCAAAGAAGGTGTGACAGGTGGCATTAAGTTAGCTAAGTCACCCCAGTCAATTACTTTGTATGAAGTTCTAATTGCTCTGGATGGCGAGGTACAACCTATCAGCTGTTTGTCGGAAGATCATGTCTGTCCTACTAAGCAAACGTGTGGCCATCGTAAATATTGGAGTAAGGTGACGGATATGTTGGAAGAGCAGTTTAAGCAGACAACGTTATTAGATTTGAAATAAGAATATGGGATTAGAAATTAGGAATTTGAAATTAGAGGTTGATGGTAAGGAGATCATTCATGATTTGTCGTTGACGATTAAACCTGGTGAGACTCATGCGATCATGGGACCGAATGGTTCTGGCAAAAGTAGCTTGTCACAGGCTCTCATTGGAAACTCGAAATACGAAATTAGAAATGGGGAAGTCATTATGGATGGTCAAAATTTGTTAGAGATGAAACCAGATGAACGCTTGCGTCAGGGATTATTCTTGGGCTTTCAGTATCCACGGGAGATTGAAGGCGTGCGTATCTCTACCTTTCTGAAAGCGATATACGAAAATAAATGTAAGGCAGTGATGGGTGATACATATAAACCGACGCTGATGATTCATTTCACCAAAACACTGGAAGGATTGATGACTACTTTGGGCATTGATACCTCCTACATGCATCGTTATCTGAATCATGGCTTCTCCGGTGGTGAGAAAAAGAAATTAGAAATATTGCAGATGCAAATGGTTGACCCACGGTATGTCATCATGGATGAGATTGATTCTGGTTTGGATATTGATGCGCTGCGGGTGATCAGTGCTGCTTTGAATAATTATCGTTCCAAAGACACAGGACTACTGCTCATCACGCATTATGATCGGATTTTGAAACAGGTGAAGCCGGACTTTGTACATATCATGGTGGATGGACGGATTGTTAGGTCGGGAGGGTATGAATTAGCTAGTGAGGTAGAAGCAAATGGTTATGAGTCATTTAAATCAAAATGAAAAATGGAAAAATATAATTCAAAATTTAAAAATTATGACTGACTACATTCAAATTCAAACAACTACGGGTACTAAAGAAGAGGCCGAGAAGATCGGTCGTGGACTCGTGGAGCAAGGGTTAGCTGCCTGCTTTCAAATTGTTGGGCCTATAACTAGTATATTTAAGTGGGAGAGCAAGATAGATGAGAGTCAGGAGTATCTGTGTTTGATAAAAACGCGAAAAGATCTTTTCAATGAGGTCAAAACAAATATTGAAACTAACCATAGTTATGAAGTGCCGGAAATAATTGCTACGGACATAGTTACTGGTAGTGAGAAGTATTTAAGTTGGATGAATGATTCATTGAAATCTTAGATACCTCCCCACGCCCCTCCTTATAAAGGAGGGGTAAGTACGTACAGAATAGTATGCAACCTACAGAACAAAAAACTACAGAGAAAGAACACATCTTCCAAGAATTAAATCGGGAGATTTTTGATCATGCGGATTCGGCGGAGTATATGTCGACTACGACTAAGGGATTATCGGAAGCCTTAATTAATAGAATCTCTGATGATAAGCATGAACCTGATTGGATGCGGGAGTTGCGTTTGAAAGCTTTGAAAATATTTTTGGAAAAACCGATGCCGAATTTTGGCCCTGATCTGTCCAAGATTAATTTCGACGATATTATTTATTATGCTCGTCCCGGTGAGATTAAGGGAACTGACAAATGGGAAGATGTAGCACCGGAGATCAAGAAAACTTTTGAGCGTTTAGGAATTCCAGAGGCAGAACGTGAAGTCCTGGCTGGCGTTGGCGCACAATACGAGTCCAATAATGTCTATCATAAATTACAAAAGGAGTGGGAAGACCTAGGAGTGATTTTCGAAGACATGGATGTGGCAGTGCAGAAGCATCCTGAGCTGGTTCGTGAATATTTCATGACCAAGTCAGTGCCACTAGCTGATCATAAGTTCGCTGCTTTGCATGCCGCTGTTTGGTCTGGTGGTACCTTTCTCTACGTGCCGGCAGGTGTGAAAGTCACGAAACCGTTGCAAGCCTACTTCCGTATGAACGCGCGCAAGATGGGACAGTTTGAACATACATTAATAATTATTGAAGACGGTGCGGACGCTCATTATATTGAAGGCTGCAGCGCGCCGAAGTATAGTAGCGGAGAAATTTCTTTGCACGCCGGTTGTGTGGAAGTTATTCTTAAGCCACACAGTAAATTTCGTTATAGCAGTGTCGAGAATTGGAGCCGCAATACCTACAATTTAAATACCAAGCGGGCTATCGTCGACGAATACGCGCACATGGAGTGGATCGGTGGCAACATGGGCTCTGGAGTGACCATGCTCTATCCTTGTAGCATCCTGAAGGGCCGCGGAGCGTCCTGCGACCATTTGGGATTAGCTTTCGCCAATAAAGACCAAGTACAAGATACGGGCGCGAAGGTGATGCATCTGGCTTCAGATACTTCATCACGTGTGATCATGAAATCAATTAGTAAAGCCGGAGGACGATCGGTCTACCGCGGTTTATTGAAAGTTGCCAAAGGCGCCAAAAATGTCGTGACATCGGTGAACTGTGATGCTTTGATCCTCGATGATATTTCTTCATCGGACACTATCCCTGACATGCAGATCAGCGACAGTGATGTGACGATCGCGCATGAAGCTTCAGTTGGTAAAGTTGGCGAGGAGCAATTGTTGTATTTGATGTCACGCGGCCTGACCCAAGAAGATGCTATGAGTATGATCGTCAATGGCTTCATCGATCCGATTGTGAAACAGTTGCCGTTGGAGTATGCGGTGGAGTTAAACAGATTAATTGAATTAGAAATGGAAGGGTCTGTTGGATGATTAGCCCACCTTCGCCAAGGCTTCGGCGGGTCGGCGTCCTCGCCTCGCTAAAGCGAGAGCGAAGCGGGTGGCCGAAGATGGAAGGGAGTGTCGGTTAATTTATATAACTAAATTATGTCTTACGAACAACCCAAACAACAACTAGAATTTGAAGCTGATCTGATGACGGCTCAACAGTATGCGGAATTAGGTGGTCATGTTCGACCCTATATTTATGAGGTTGCTGATGATGCCGTGACTATCCATTATGTCGGTTTTGGCCATTCCAATGATCCCGAGAATGCTCAGTTTAAAGCTGTAGAGCATGATTATGCTAATTTTAATCCGGATCTCGTAGTTGTTGAAGGTATTAATAATCTGGAAAATCGCCAAGCAGAAATGGAAGACTTGTTAAGGGGTAATTCCAAGGATGAGATCATTCGTCAATCTGGTGAAACTGGTTTGGCTGCAAAATTGGCCTTTGATCAAGGCGTAGACTATGTATCACCCGAACCAAGTATTAATGAAGAGATTGCCTTCTTATTGCAGCGAGGATTTTCTCAGGAGGATATTATTGCTGCGTATGTAGCTCGTCAGATTACAGGCTTCCAGAGAAAAGTGAGTCGAGGGACATTTGAGGCAGAAATGGAGCCTCAATTGAAGGAATTGCAATCTGCTTTGAAGCTTGATCATGTAGATCTTCAGCAGGCTTTGAAAAGAATCGAAGAAATAACCGGCAAGCCTTTAGATCTTGAAGATAAGGAGTTTTATCGTCATCTAGCTGACCCTATTCCTTGGCCTGATAAAGATAATTTTGGTGCCACGAATCAAATAGCACAAGCGTCGAGCCTATATCGAGATAATTATATGATGCAAAGATTGAAAGAGTACAAGGATAAATATAAACGTATCTTTATTGTCTTTGGCGCTAGTCATGCTGTGATGCAGGAACCAGCGATCAGGAAGATGATGGAGGATTAGTCCGCCTCTTCGCTGTCTTTGCGAGGTCGGCATTAAGCGACCGAAGCAATCTAGCCTGTAGAATGGATAAACTAGATTGCTTCACCCGAAGCGTGTTTCGCAATGACAGAGAGGAGACGAGGCGCTGTCAAAATATTATGTCAGAATTAATTTCAACATTACAATCTCTCCCAATCCCCGCCAGACAAAAATCCTGGGCCGATGTTGATTTTGGTGCTGTAGAAAAAAGATTGAAAGGTGAAAAAGTTATTATTGATGAATTACCCGATGCAATCGACTGTCAGAAGATTATTGTTGAGGCTAATTCTGATATTCAGTATGTGATGATTCAAAACGATCGAGCTGAGCTCGATTCATTTCGTACACGACAGTTTTATTTGCAACAAAATGCCAAGTTAGAATTAATTACTATTATTCTCGGTGGAGCGACTTCAGAATTAATCCAAGAAGTTTATTTAGAAGGAGCCGGCGCGGCCAGTTTACAAAAAGTTGTAGTCATTGGTACTGATGAGCAAAAAATAAACCTCGTTGCTAACCATATTCACGCCGCGCCCGAATGCCAGTCAGATATTACCGTCAAGACGATTTTGTCAGGTTCAGCTATCTCGGCTTTCAACGGCCTAATCAAGATTTATAAAGGTGCGCATCAGACTAATGCCTATCTGCGGCACGATACCTATGTGTTATATGATACTGCTAAGAATGTAACTATCCCAGGGCTGGAGATCGATGCCAATGATGTGAAGGCCAGCCATAGTGCGAGTCAGAGTAAGCTAAAATCCGAAGACCTACTGTATCTGACAAGTAGAGGATTGACGGAAACAATGGCTAGGAGTTTAATTCTAGAGGGGTTTGTTGCTACGATAGTAGAAGGAATTAAGAATGCCCGCCTCGCATCGACAAGCGATAGCGAGTCGAGGCGGGAAGAATTAAGAATTAAGACAGTGAACGCATTACATACTAAGCTTGATCTATGCTAGATATTTGTAAGGACTTTCCAATTTTGAGCCGCCAAGTTAATGATAAGCCATTAATCTATCTTGATAATGCTGCTACGACGCAGAAACCCAATGTTGTTATCGAAGCAGAGGCTGATTATTATCGTCAGTATAATGCCAATGTTCATCGTGGTATCCATACCTTAGCCGAAGAAGCTACCAAAGCCTATGAAGATTCACGCGAGAAAGTTCGAAACTTATTGAACGCCGCCTCCACCAAAGAAATTATCTTCACTCGCGGCACGACAGAGAGTATCAATCTGGTCGCCTATGCTTGGGCCAGACACAATCTGAAAGCAGGGGATGAGATCGTGGTCTCGATCGTTAATCATCATTCTAACATTGTGCCATGGCAGATGTTGGCAGAGGAGTTAGGCGTGGGTGTGAAATGGATAGACGCGGTCGACTCCGTAGGGGCAACTCTAGAGTTGCCCAAACTATTAGCGAGTGGCAAAGTAAAATTAGTAGTCTTGACCCACGCCTCCAACACTTTAGGTTTATTGTATGATGTCAAACCTCTGATCCAGCAGGCACATGAAGCCGGTGCGTTGGTTCTATTAGACGGTGCGCAGTCAGTACCACACAGCCAGATTGATGTGCAAGATCTAGACTGTGATTTCTTTGCCTTCTCCGGGCATAAGATGTGCGGTCCGACCGGTATCGGCGTGCTGTATGCCAAAGAATCTATTTTAGAATCAATGAAGCCGTTTCACGGGGGCGGGGAAATGATCAAAGCAGTGACCAAGGAAGATTTTGTCGCTAATGATCTGCCGTGGAAGTTTGAAGCTGGCACGCCAAATATTGCGGGAGTGATTGGTCTTGGTGTAGCGATTGATTATTTACAAACCATTGGTTGGCAGGCTATTCATGAGCATGAGCAGGAGCTGACGCAGTATGCTCTGGAGCAGATGAAGTCGATTGAGAAGCTACATGTTGTCGGACCAACCGAGGCTGATAATAGAATCGGTGTTATTGCTTTCACTATTGACGGTATCCATCCCCATGACATCGCTGCCGAGCTAGACAAACAAGGTATCGCTGTCCGTGCTGGGCATCATTGCACTCAACCGTTGCATACGCAGTTGGGATTGAACGGGAGTACGAGAGCGAGTTTTTATATTTATAATACGAAGCAAGAAGTTGATAAGCTGATAGCAGCCATACAAGAGACAGTAAAGATTTACACTTAGTCTGTCATTGCGAACGAATTGTCATGGTGAGCCTGTCGAACCACGACAATGAGTGAAGCAATCCGTCTCTCTAATGACGGATTGCTTCTCGCCCAGAGGGCGATCGCAATGACAATACGAATATGGATCCACACGCTCAGCAAATTATTGAACTCTATAAACATCCGTTAAACTTCGGCCATGATGAGACCGCCGATATTATTAAGATTGGGATGAATTTGTCGTGTGGGGATCAGGTTTCGATGTATATTAAAACGGGATCCGGGACCCGGAATCCGGACACCACGATCATCGAAAATATAACGTTTGAAGGGACGGGTTGTTCGGTTAGTGTTGCCTCAGCATCATTACTGAGTGAAATGCTAAAAGGCAAAACACTGGAAGAAGTTTTGAGCTGGGGAGCGAAAGAGATTGAGGACATGCTGGGAGTGGAGATGGGACCGAGTAGGTTGAAGTGCGCTTTGTTGCCGTTGGATACTATTCAGGAGGGGATAAAGGAGTTTAGAATTAAGAATGAAGAATTAAGAAAATAGGTTTAAATTGAGAATGCAAAAA
>CAZIOU010000020.1:0-16318 GCA_964540995.1 uncultured Gammaproteobacteria bacterium
ACTTCTGCAAGCCGGCGATAGCCTGATTGAGATCGGTGGTCTGTTGGGTCAGGAAGTCATGACGTTCTTTGACTTCGTTGTACTCTGCCAGGGTAGCGTCATCGATACTACCGATGATTGCTAGTTGACGTTTCTGCTCTTGGATCTGACTACGGGTCGCTTCGTGATCGAGGGTAGCGACTTTGATAGCTTTGAATTGAGGATATTCTTCTTGAATTTCACGTTGCAAGTCTTCGTTTCTGGTTTCCAACTTAGCCACTTCAATATTGAGCTTATTCAAATCTTGATTGAGCAAATTATAGTCATATTGCAGACGGGAGTACTGCTTCTGCCAGTCGAGGATCTGTTGCTTCTTGCCTTCTTCCAGCTGATTGAAGTGGGCGATCTGCTCGTTCAAGGCCTCGATAGCTTGTGCTTGCTTGGCTAATTGAGCGGTGAGGGATTCTAATTGTTTGCCGTTGGTTTCATTGTTGCGGCCACCAGCATCTTTCATCTGATCTTTGATCTTGGCTTGCTCATGAGCTGCCTCGGTGTCTTGATGTCGTAAGGCCGCAATCTGCTGTTCTGATCCTTGTCGTTGCAATTGAATTTGCTGTAATTCTGCCACTAGCTTATCTTTGTCGGCGATCAATTGTTTGTAGTGATCTAGTACTTGAGCTTGGTTGGCTGGATTGGGTTTGCGTAGAGCGCCCCAGAAGCTCTTGAGCTTAGCAGCAAATGATGTCCAAGTGGTACGGATCTGCGACCAGCTAGCATCGTCAGTCGCTTGCGTGATGAGTTGTTCTAATTCATCGTGATGCTGTTCCAACTCGGCAGCGGTAGCAGCTAGCTGATCCCAGTCAGCGTGCGGTTCGAGGTTGGCGCTGACCTGCTGCTCTGCTTGGCGAATGGCTGATTCTAATTGTTGTAGTTTGTGTTGCAGGTCTTTGACTTGAGTCGCTGTCGAATGAGAGGAGCGTTGTAATTCTTCCATCTCAATCTGTAATTTACTGCGTTTATTGTTGAGTGTATCGAGCCGTGCCTGCAGCCAGACCAGATTCTCTTGACCTGATTTGATCATATCAATATCGCGACTGCCTTCGAGACGCGTCTTCTCACGACTTAATAGATTGTATTCGTCTTGTAACGTTGTCAATTTCTTCTGTAGTAGATCAAATTCTTGGCTACGAGTCGGACCACCGGATTGTTTCTCCAGCTCATGTCCGACAGCTTCCAGCTCATGCTTAACTTTGGTTACTTTGGACTCTTGAGCTTTCTGCTGTTGGTGAACAGAGGTCAATTCTTGTTGCAAGGTATGATTGAGGTAGCTGTAGTAGTGGGTCTGTAGGTCATGAAGGTTTTTCTCCAATTCTTCTTTCAATTCGAGACGTTTTACTTGGCGTGACAATGAACGCAGGCGAGGAGTGATTTCAGCTAAAACATTCTCTCCTTGGATTAGATTTTCTTGCGTGGCTAATAGTTTATTGACCGCTTGATCCTTCTTGATCTGATACTGTTTGACACCAGTAGCTTCATCGAAGAAATCTTTGCGTTCACTGGCTGATAAAGTTAATAAATGATCAACGGTTCCTTGGCCGATGACGCTATAACTTTTCTGTCCGAAGTGCGCCTTGGCGAGCAGGATCTGAATATCAGCGAGACGGACCTTGGTATTGTTCAATAAATATTCACTTTCACCATCACGATAGATTTTGCGGCTGACGACAATTTGATCATAGTCAACCGGAGCTTGATGGTCGCTGTTATCGAGATGAAGATCAACTTGGGCGAAACTCAAGCGAGATTTCTTGTCCGAGCCAGCGAATATGACGTCATCGGATTTCTTGCCGCGTAACAATTTGACGCTCTGTTCTCCCAAGACCCAACGTACCGAGTCGGCCACATTGGATTTGCCGGAGCCATTAGGGCCGACGATAGAGGTGAGCTCGCGGTTAAATACTAGTTCAACCTGGTGAGCGAAGGATTTGAAGCCTTGGATTTCGAGTTTTTTGAGATACATAGGATAGCGTAATTAGTTATTCGTTATTAGTTACTAGGGCAGAGGAGATCTTTCTTCACGAATAACTAATAACAATTAACTAATGACTAACGACAAATAACTCGCGTATTCTAACATTTTTTGGCTGATATGACTAGAAAAATGAGAGCATTGATCCCGTTAGATAACCATTGTATCTAACTGGATTGACAAAAATGCCTATTTATGCTAATATTATATATTACTGTCCTTCGACAATTTACCTAGATTCTGCGCTTCACAGCGCGAGGAAGGGGTTTAAATGCGGTGGATTGAATTAGAACATTGGGACTGGTCGAGCTGTGGCTTGACCTTTAGTCTTGTGATCACGATCTGGGCTGCCTATGAGATGCTGCGGCAAGCCGTACATCTGTGGAGTCAGCCGGAGATGAAAGGTGAGTCATTGTCGTACAACGCCAACGCTTACTTCTTCATCACCAACATTGTCGTTGGTCTGTACGGCTGGCATTTCCATAAGTTGGCACTATTCATCAATGGTGGATTTATGTCGCTGATGTATCTGCCAGTGATGGTTGGGCTGTTTAAGCTCAAGCCACTTAAACGGTTGGAGACGTTGGTGCTTTCACCGACGCTGCTGATTGCCTTGATTATTAGTGTCACTCATCGGTCGCTCTTGAAGGAGATGTTCTTCATCTTGTCACTCGGTGGACTTCTGTTTCAACTAGCTATCCCTTGGGAGATTTTCCGGAATAAAGAACGAGGAGTGGTTCGGGTTCAGGTATTCGTGCCTTTTATCTTTAGCACGATGGTCTGGTGGGGTTACGCTATTGTGACTCATGACCCAGTCCTGATCTGGACCTCCCCGATGTATCTCGCAGTCTTGACAGTCACTATCGCAGTGTGGCTGCGATATCCCAACCGCTCGCAAGGAGGAGTAGAATGAATCCCATCGTCTGTCTCATCTCGATGGCCTGGGTCATCATTTCCGCCATCGTTTCGGTGGCGGAGAACACATTTACGAAGTCGATGATGCTGCAAGCCGGCATCATCAAGAAGATCACGGAAAAGTGTTTGCCCTTCTACGCCCACGGAGGAATGTGGGCGGACTTCTTCCTCATGTCTCCTATGCTGGGGATGATGTGGACCTATAACGAACAGTGGAACTATATTCGCTGGATCGTTTGTGGGGTCATCAGTACTGTGGCTAGCGTCGGAATGCACTGGCAGTACCGCAAGGGTGATCCTTGCTCCACAAACTATGGGGGCAATATCATCATCGCGGGCTACCTGCACATGATCTACTTCGCCGTCGCGATGACCATCATGCTGTTGACCTTCTTCTGTACGAGCGGCATGAGTCTGGTGCACATCATCGCCATCTCCGCCCTGCTGGCTGTGTTCTTTCCGCTGGGCATGCTGCAGCCAGCTATCTATGTGCATGGCAAGTTCGACGGCCAGGCCAAGTTCCAGTTCTATGGAGCTATCGCCGGCCTGTTCATCGGGCTCGTGCTGCGCTTCACGCTGATCAAGGCGTCCTTCTAGGAGGTGTGATGCGAAAGTTATTCAAGGCTTTCTGGCAAGAATTCTGGGGACCGATGCCAGACGAAGACACACGGTCCTACGGTCCGATGATGCCCGCTCCGTACCTGATGCGGAGGGTGTTCGGTGTCAAACTCCTTGTTCTGATGATTTTTCTGGTCTCGGTGCTCGTCAGTCACGGGCGCGTGATCAGCTGGCTGACGCACCTATTCGCGCTCAATCACTGAGCAACGACCGGCTCTCTCTTTCGAGGGAGGGCCGGTTTTCTAATTATGAAAAAACCGACCATTTCACATATGGTCGGTAATAAATATACGCAGATTCTCTAGCCACAAAAGACACAGTCATCAGCTTCTAGCTGCCCTGCGAAGGGTTCAAGTTTCATTAAATCGGTAACATTCACAAACTTCACTAATCGCCATTTTTTACAGCTCGCATCTGAAACTTTTTCCGAGCATAGATATCCTACAGCCTTTAAGGTAGTTATGAGTTGTTGACTCGGCGCTGTTTTTAACCAGACAGTAGACCCTAGAGTGTATTGACCATTTGAGTTTCCTAATACTGCGTTTAATCGTGATGAACTACATTTATAAGCAGTGAAAATTGGACCCAAAAAAGTAAGTTTCTGATATTTTGTGTCAGAAGGGTAGATTTCACTGCCGATCTCAGTGGACACTGGTTTAGCAGTACATAACGGAGAAGTGTCGGTATACATTTGTGAGTCACTTACATCATCAGTGAAGCGGAAGGTGGAGAGGATATTTAATTCTTTTATTTGTTGATTGGAAACAATTGTGTATAGCTTACCGTCTTTGAAGATACCAGTTTCCTGTAAGCCAAAGGCATCCAAATCGATTTGCACGGCTGGATATCCGTCTACCACCAGATTTCGCTGTTCTACAATCTCATCTTCATAGAAGCCTGATAACCACTCGTTACGTGTCTTGGTTGATACTTCAATACTATCAACAGCTTCGGTTTCCCTCGGGTTAAACCAGACTTTATTTGGAGTCGTGGTATCATCGATTTTCCAACCCGCTGGATGTTTGATAGAGAAGCCAAGTTGGGAATTAGTATAGGTCTGCCAATCGCTGATATCGTCAACGAAGCGGAAGGTGGAGAGGATTTTTTTCTGGAGAGTAAATGTAGAATCTCCGCTTGTTATCATTATGAATATTGCCTGTTGATGGCCTGGAATACATGCTGTTATATATCTTCCTCCAGCCTCTCTCCAATCAGCGTGTTCTTTATCATTCACAAAGCCATTTCGTGTACCGAATTTGGTTGGTTGCCACTCTGGATTATCGGAGCAATCTGACCGGCCAGCATCAATTTCAATATAGTATTCATCTTCACTAAGTAGAAATGTATCTGGCGATGGGTTATAGTTTTGAATTTTTATTGCGTTTGTATCAATCGATCTGGGCGAAATGTATTTATTGGAGGGGTAGCTTATAGTATAGCCATAAGTATCGTTCGTATACGTCTGCCAATCAGCCATAGTATCGGTTGTTACGACCGGACTAGTAGCTTGTATTGGTTTGTAGTTCCGTATTTGGAAATAGGCCCAACCATCGAGAGTCAGAGCGGCAGCCGCAATTATTAAAACAACACCAGTGATAATAGTGTTGTG
The DNA here is from genome assembly GCA_964540995.1 of uncultured Gammaproteobacteria bacterium. Taxonomy (GTDB): domain Bacteria; phylum Patescibacteriota; class Patescibacteriia; order UBA1558; family 2-01-FULL-52-15; genus JAZDLR01. The sequence goes on from CAZIOU010000020.1 coordinate 5,151, forward strand.
CGAGAGGCGATGTGATTTCATAGAGCTTGAGACCTACATGAGGTCATTAGAGCTGAGTTGATTAGAGGGGCGGCTGCAGGCAGCGGTGGCTTGATTCGGGCGATTCATGAATCGCCCTTAGCGCGGTGGCTATCTATTAGATACTGATGCTGTTCTTACCACCGTTTCTTCTTTAGGCCTGCAGCCGCAGCGTTGATCTGGGCTTCCTGCTTACTGTAGCCTTCACCTTCGGTGATCATTTCTTTATCAATATAAAGACCGACGGTAAATTTCTTGTGATGATCAGGACCGGATTCACCCAAGACTTTGTAGTGGGGGGTGACGCCATAGACTTCTTGGGACTTCTCTTGCATCTTGCTCTTGGGATCGATATACAGATGCATGCGGAGGATTTCTTCGAGCTTGATCAGAACATGATCTTTGATGAATTTTTCTGCCTTGACGTAGCCGAGGTCGAGATGGATAGCACCAATCAGCGCTTCGTAAGCATTGGCCAAGATGATACGGCGAGCTTTGCTGCTGGAGTCCTTGCTTTCGCCGCGACTCAAGTAGAGATAGTCGTTGAGGTCAATCTCTTCTGCCAGATCAGCCAAGGTATTGGCGTTGACGAGACTGGAGCGCCAGTTGGTCAGCTCACCTTCGGGGTTGGGATAATTGGTGAAGAGGTATTCGGTAACTGCTAATTCTAAAACCGCATCACCGAGGAATTCCAGTCGTTCATTGTGATCAATAGCAAGATTCTTATGCTCGTTCAGATAGGAGCGGTGGGTCAGGGCTGATCGGATGATCTCTTTATTCTTGAATTTCAGCTTCAGGCTGCTTTCGAGTTGCTGCAGGTCCTTCATAAGGAATGTTTAGTTGATCAAGTACTTGGCGGAAAATATTTTTGGTTTCTTCGTAGCCGATGACGTCATGAGCTTCTTGTGGTCCGTACCAACGAGCGTCTTTGACTTCTGACATCTGAGGCTTAAGTTCTGTATCGGTAGTTTCAAATAGATAGACATGTACCAATTTACGAAATGGTTGCTGCTCTGGTTTATGTACTTTAAGTTGGAGGTCGTCGAGATGACCTTTGTTTTCTAGATTGTGAATACCAATTTCTTCTCCGATCTCTCGAACAGCTGCTGCTTCGGCGCTTTCTTTGCCATCAATGTGGCCCTTAGGGAACGTCCATTTACCGTAGGAGTCGAGGATCAAGGCAAAGAAGTAGTTATCTCCGTCTTGACGATAGATGATGCCACCGCTGGATTCTTCTTTGATACCTTGGCTTTCCAAAGTTTGCTTCTCACCGCGGGAAATCATTTCTTTGTAGATACTACCCAAGACACCGTTGACAAACTTACCGGAAGAACCGCCACCGTAGGTCTTGGCTAATTCAATAGCTTCATTGATAGCTACCTTTGGTGGGATGGTTTTATCAAATTTGAGTTCAAAGATTCCGATGCGTAGCACATTACGATCTACCAAGGTGATCTGTTCCAATGGCCACTCGGGCGCAAACTTGGTGATTAGCTTATCGATGATAGCGTGATTATCGATGACTTCTTCTGTCAAACGTAAGCTAAAACCCTGATCTTCGAAATCAGGAGCAAATTCGTCTTTGATAGTAGCCATGGCTGTGGGGACGTCCAACTTGCCATGATAAAAATCCCATTCAAATAAAGTCTGGAGAGCGAGGGTACGAGCGAGATGACGATTGGCCATAGGAGAGAGGCCAGCAAAGAGCAAAGAAAGAGCGAAGGAGAGAGACTATTTGTCCGAGGTCTTAGCTTTGACTGGTTTGCTTGACCGAGTTAAGGATTTAGTCTTTTTAAGTGTATTGACTACTTCGCGATCGCGGTAGTAGCCACAATTTTTACAAGCATAGTGTGGTCGAGTATCGTGACCACAGTGAGTGCATTTGCTGCGAGCAGGTACTGCCAAAGCGAAATGAGCCGCGCGGCGGCGTTTGGATGAGCTAGAGCGTCGTTTTCCGGGTAAACCCATTGTAGTAAGTGGTTAGTTGGTAGTTTCGGCCAGAGGCCGATCCGCCTTGGGCGGAGGTAGTGAGTAGCGGGGAACTACTTGAATTAAGTTGCTACTGAAAGCAGTAGTAAATCTTGAGACATCATAATGGAACGAGGCTGATTAGTCAAGCTGACAGTTATTTTTTGTATTTTGGCCGCTTTGTCAAAAGCCCCATAAAATAGGGGTTATTGAGAGGGGGTTGACAAGATGGTGACCCTATGCTATCATCACAAATCCCACTCTATGGGAGTACCTATTAAAACACACCCCCGATAGACCTGCGTCCACGACAAGCATGGGGATTGATCTTCAGAGTTTTCCGGCTCAGGCTAGAAAATTTCTTAGATCAATTTTCTTGGACGCAGATCTATGGGGGTGCTTTTATTTTTTACTGACCAATTCTCAACTGAAGGTCAGTTTTATTTTACGATCAAATTACCTTTCATACCCATGGCGCGGTGTTTGCCGACGCTGCAGTAGTATTCGAAGGTACCGGCCTTATCAGCTACGAAGGTAATTGTTTCAGACTTGCCTTCGCCGATTTGCTTAGTTCGAGCTTTGAACTCATCGATCACCCAATCATGGAAGCCTTCGGTATTGGTGAAGTTGATAACTACGGTGTCGCCTTTGTTGACGGAAATTTCTTTGGTATCGAAGGAGAAGTTTAAGCCTTTGACATTGAAAGTCCGAGTTTGAGGTTTGGTTGAGGCGGTATCTTTCTTAGTCATGAAAGCTGGACTGATCATACTGCCATCATCAGCCAAAGCGGGGACATCAGCACCAGGGAATTCATAGGTTCCGACGGTACCAGCGTCGACATGTAGCATGGCGTAGAGCTTGGCAGTGGCCTTCTTGGGATCAATGGTTACCACTACATTAGTATTATCGCCGTCGACGACAGCGGTGTGACCGATGACATCACCTGGGGTGCCATTCTTGTCAGCGTGGATAGTCATCCAGCCTGGTCCGACCGAAACTACTTTGTCGATAGACACAGTATTATTGACCAGCGTCACTTCACCAGCCACTGTCACGGAAGCTACTGGCTTCACGGGCTCGACAGGAACGTTGGTGATGTCAGTATTTTGATTAGCTTGGTTGTCATCATTTTGGGTGACGACTTTAGAAGTGCAAGCAGTTAGGGTCAGCGAACCAACCAAGAGTACTGCTAGCAACGAAAGACGATATTTCATCGTTGAGATGTTAATAATTAACGAGAGGTTTGGCTATTATAAAGAAAATTATTTGAGTTGTAAAATAAAAAAGAGCCCGGTTCTATAGAGGGACTCTTTTTTATTTTAATTTAACGAATTGAGCATCACCCCACCGGCAGCAGGAGTGGTCGAGGTTGCTGTCAGATGATCGACGCCGACCAAGCAGACTTCTTGCCACGGGACGTAGTGGCTACGGAAGGTGGTAGCTTTGACTTCACCATTCGGATAACTAACTTTGTAGTCAAATTTGGCATCGGCACCGTTATGGGCTACTTCGGTACATTTCTTCTCGCCGACTTTGAGCGATAAGGTTTCGATAACTTTACCCGGAGCAGGCTTCACGATGTTGTAGATTTCTGACTCTGTCTTCTCGGCGGTACGACCATCCTTGGTGCCCCAGAAGTCAAAGAATACATCGTCGCCATCAATCCTGGTTTGGATCAAGACAGGATGTCCGGTATCGTTCTTGAATTTGTAATCTGGCGCTGGATCATAGATAGTGGCGTCAGTGCCAGCTGGTTCATAATAACGTACACGGTAAGAATGATTGCGTCGTTCAGTCACGGGTAGACCAGAAGCGAGAGTAGCGCGGAAGGTAGTAGTGCCGATCTGACAAAGACCGCCACCGTATTCTGGTGTTGTCTTGTCACCTTTGATCACGAGTTCTTGGAGATAGCCAGTAGTACCATCGATCGTACCGAGAGCTTTGAGTAAGGAGAATTCTTCATCGGGTTGGATCAGGATACCGTTGAGAGCAGCGGCGCCGACAGCGATATTGTGTCGTCGGTTTGAGGGGCTACCGCTAAAATTGGACGTACCAGTACCAATAATTTCTTTGATACCGAGATTATTAACTTTGTCGACCGTGTATTCTGGTTTGGTGACTTCTACGGGAAGCTCAATATCATGATGGTCGCGGACATTGGCATCAAGGCGAGTGATGAACAGGTCAGTGTTGATTAGTTGTCCGTCTTGGCTAGCTTGAAATTCAGTGACGCGACCGTTATCAATGCGGAATTTGGCATTGAGCGGTTGCTTTTCAATTTCGTTACGGATCTGACCGAGCCACGATTGTAAGGCTAGAGGATCGACGCCGAGCGACGGTTTATTGTTAACCAATTTAAATTGTAACCAACGTTGCCAGAGATCAGGCGTAACTAAATATTCGGTCTTGTCATGAGTAACGGCGAAATGATCGAACTGCAGAGCCGGTGCAACTTCTGGCAGTAACGGCTGGACCATGGCAGTGGTGATCTGCGGTTGCTCAACCTTGGTTTCTAACTGAATGGGCTGATTGTCGAGTTGAGCAATGGCTCGCTCAGTCTGCTTCAGGGCACGATCAAAATTGAAGGTAATTCCCGAGGCTTCGCTGCTGATCTTGGGTTGACCATTGTCGAAATACAGTTGCGCGTCTTTCTTCTCGCCGAGGGTACCAGCGTAGCTCTGGCGTAGGGTGGCAGAGTATTCATCTCGATTCCAGGTGTAGGCCATTGGTTGATTGACACCGATGATCATGCGGAAGAAATCACGGACGTTGATCAGAGGGTTGTTGCTTTTACCGATTTGATAGAGATCGGCTACACTGGCGCTAGCATTCCAAATGATAAGTTGACGAGACACGTCGGGGTCACCAGTGGAGACGAGGGTAGGAGTGAGCGTGACTTGTTTCTGTGGTGAGACATAGGTCAAGCCGCTGGCATTGATTTGATCAACCTGCTTCTGTACACGATCTAGTGCTTCATTGTAGGTCAGTCCATCGAGCGTGATGTTGGCGATCTTCATATGCGGCCAGATGCGGTCACGATAGCCTAGTTGCATCAGACCAATAACGACGAAGAGTATTAACCCGATGATAACCAGAGTCGCTCCGCCAATCAGCAGACCGAGTAAGGTGCGATGATGCAAACCGAGTGATGATTTAGCCATTGATAATTTCATTGAGGAGATCTTTGGCGGCAGGAGTCTGGATCGGCTGCGAGTCAGCTGATAGATAGACGACGTCACCAACCTTGACCTGTTCTAAGAAGTCACGTACTAATGTGACTGTTTGCTTTAGTTCGCTTTGGAGTGTCACCTGCTGATCATCGACAGCGGTGACGGTTAGCTTCATATTACGTAGTAACATAGGATTATTCTTCTGCTTGTACAGAAACTCGAATTCCTGTAGAGCGATTTATTTTAGGCAAGGTAACAGTTAATATACCGTTACGCAAGTTGGCTTGGACAGCATCAGCTTCAATCTCGGCCGGTAATATCAGTGAGCGAGATAGAGATCCCCAGAAACACTCCTGGAAGAAGTAGTCATCTTGGTTGATGGATTCACTGGACTCGCGGTGCACGCGGATGGTTATCAGGTCGTTGTCAATATTAATATCAATATCTTCTACGTCAGCACCTGGTACCGGGGACTTGAGATAAATGTAGGAATCGTCCTGATAGACATCAATCGGTAATTTGTCTTCTTCATTGATCCAGGAAGTTAGGCCGGAAGAGGTATCAGCAACGTCATCTTCTTCATCATCGCCATCAATGGCGTTATCATTGATGAGTTCATCATCGGCCCAGCTATCTTGATGTTTGGGCTTATTGGAAGTCGGAATAGAGAAGAAGGGTTCATCGTCGGTTTCCTCTGATGTCGCTACTTTGATTTCTGCTGTTGGTTTTTTGCGTCCGAACATAGGTACATTATAGAGGATATCGGTCTAAGCGACAACAAATGCCGGCCCATCTTCTAGCCCCTTGAAAAGAACAATAAAATAGGGTATTGTCAAACAGTTATTTTGGGACTCGGTACTCGTTACTCGGCTCGTAAATAAGGCTATGCGTCTTAGAGCCAGCACCGAGCCGCTAGTACCTAGTACCATTCTCCGGCCCTATCGTCTAATGGTTAGCCTGCCTGCCGGCAGGCAGGGACACCAGGTTTTCCCGCCAGAGGCGGGCAGGCATCCTGGCAGAAGGTGAAATTGTATCTTTTAAATCATTTTTCTGGTGATTTCTTGGCCCTATCGTCTAATGGTTAGGACACCAGGTTTTCATCCTGGCAATGGGGGTTCAATTCCCCCTGGGGTCACCAGAAAAATGATTTAAAAGTTCGAAGGTTGTGCCGTAAAACTTCAAAGGCCGCAAGGCTGTTTTTTTATTTTTAAAGGTTTATAATACAGTCGTATGAAACTACATGATCACGTTATCGTTTTAACTGGCGCCACGAGTGGATTGGGATTAGCCTTGGCAGAGCGCCTGCAAGCTGAAGGCTGTCGTCTCGTCGTTAGTAGTCAGGATGGCCTTAAAGTTCGCAGCCTGGCACGACGGTTGAAATGTTTGGGTATCAAAGTAGATGTTACTAAAGAGCGACAGGTGCAATCCTTGGCCACCAAAGTTCGCAAGCTCTATGGACATATCGATATCTGGATCAATAACGCCGGTGTCTCCATGCTACAAGGCGAGATTGAAGACGTTAGTACCAAAGAAGCGCATCGACTGATGGAAGTGAATTATTTCGGTACACTCTATGGAAGTAGGGAAGCGGTTCGAATCATGAAGCTCAAACGCGCCGGCACCATAGTCAATATTTTATCCAAAGGTTGTCTGGAGGATCATCCTAATGCCATGTCACTCAACTATTATGCCAGCAAAGCCGCAGCCGACGCACTGACTCGTGGTTTGCAGAAATCATTAGTACCAGATGGAATAACGGTTATCGGCGTGTATCCTGGTGGTATCAAGACCAAGTTGCACGGATTGCGTCGACGTAAGAACTATCACGAGTTTATGGAAGCGTCTTACGTGGCTGACAAAGTCGTTAGCAATCTTCAAGCCAATCATCCCAAACAGAAATTAGTGATCTGGCAACCTCAACGCAGTTGATAGCGGTGCAACTGCTGACGTTGTGACTTATAATCAGGAATAGTTTTAGCTACACAGTTCCAGAATCTGGGACTGTGATTCAGTTCTGCCAGATGACACAGTTCATGCACAATGATGTAATCCTGAATAGTTGCCGGCAGATAGATAATTTTGTAATTGAAGTTGAGATTCTTCTGACGGGAGCAGCTGCCCCAGCGGGTAGAGGAATTTCTAATACTGATTCGTTTCCAACTAAAGTGATAATGCTGATTGAATTGATCTAGTTTGGTCTGAACCAAAGCTCGAGTTGCTTCCTTTTGTTGTCGGAAGTTCTGTGCGCCCGTAGGTAAGGCGATGCGGCTGCGCTGTTTCTCCTGCGCGCGTACTATCCATGACTGTTTCTGACGGATGAAAGTATTGATCTGATCAAGGGGGAGTTTGAGCGGAGCTTTGATAATAATATCGCCTGCAGAATTGACTGATAATTGCAGTGTTTTGCGGCGGCTACGTTGTATGGAGATGGGCATAGCAGCATTGTATCATATTGACGGTTTTGGCAAGATATAGTAGTCTAGATTATCTTTCGTTCTTCCTCGTTCGTGCTTTTGGTTAAACCCAAAACAAGAAGGAGCGACATGAAGCCGGAGACCGTTCGTCATAACATTCTTCAGATCATGCTCTGTCTTGAGGGTTATACCCAACACCGTCTGACTGCCTCTGATCTGGTCAGGGCTACAGCTGCTGATGCTGTCGACCATAGTCTGGATCACGATGTGGTCGCGGGAGTCGAGGCCGGTAGTCTGGCCAAGATGCTCTCTCTCACCAGAGAAGCTCTCCGCAATCTAGAAGGGTCGATTCTCGTCGAATCCATCGGCTGCGGTTGGCAGCTCACGAGTGCGGGCCGGCTCCGGGCGCACAACGAGCTCGCCAATCCGGCTCTGATCCGTGTGGCTAGCAGCTTGGAGCGTCTTCTGACGACTCCGCGTCCGGTGGCGCAGCCTGTCAGCGACACCCAGCTGCAAGCGCAGGCCTCCTAGCCGAGGCAATCATCAATAACTCCCTCGTCCGATCTCTGGACGAGGGAGTTTTCTTGACCTATCGAGACTATCTGCTATGGTACAGAGCGGTTAAGTTCTTTCCCAAGGGAGGTGTCATGACGGAACAAGTGCAGATTACTGATAGTCAGCTGCGCATCTTGCAGTTGATAGCGGCTTGTGAAAGGCAGCACGATATTGCGCCGGTGTTACCGTGGATTGCGCGTGCTTTGAGAGCACGGCTCGTGAACGGCTTGGACGTTATTTACCTGGCGAATCCGCCTAACACGGGCTTCCGTGTTCGTCTTTGGCCCGATCTCAAGCGATTGAAAGAGCTGGGTTTACTGGCTGATCGTCAGAGAGGGTACATTGTGACTGACGCGGGCAAAGCTTTGCTTAGCGACCAACCTGACTGGCTCACGGATGCCGTGGAAGGTGTGCGTTACTATGCTGACAAGGAGGGTCGTCGCATTGACTGAAGATGGACCGAAAGGTAGCTCACAAATCGGAGTGGATGAGATCCTGCTCGCACTGCTAGCTCGTTGTTATCAAGCTGGTTGGTATCCGAGTTGGGATATGATGGTGATGGCATTTAATCTGTATCTGACAGACAACGAACAAGCAGGTGGACTGTTTCATTTACAGCGTTTGAATCGCAATGTGTCTCGCCGTGAGACGCAGCTATTAGTTGAGCTGACAAGCCTGCGAGTACGCGCTTGGATCCGATGGGATCCTGATTATCGCTATCCGATGATCACCCGCGAAGGTCTGCAGCGAGCTGCGACCATACAACTCCCTCCTGACATTGAGCAACTAGCTCAAGTCATGATTGAGAAGATCATAGAATCAAAGAAGTAATATAAGGTCACGTACTAACTACGTGGCCTTTCTTTTTTCTCACAAACTAGCTAGTATTGTTTTATGAAAATTCTTGCTATCGAATCATCATGCGACGAGACATCGATTGCTCTGGTACAGGTATCCAAGGCTGGCTTCAAGGTACAGAAACATCTGATCGCTTCCCAGATCGCTATACACAAACAGTACGGGGGTGTCGTCCCAGAAGTGGCAGCACGTAAACATCTGGAAGTACTATTGCCACTGTTACATAAGAGCATCGGTCTGCCTTCGCTGAAGACAGTTGATGTCATCGCTGTGACGGCCGGTCCTGGATTGATCACCTCTTTGATGGTCGGTACTGAAACGGCCAAAGCCTTGGCTTACGCTTTGGATAAACCGTTGCTCCCCATCAATCATATGGAGGCACATATCTACGCCAACTGGCTGACCTATCCAGAATTATTTAAGCAGGACAAGAAAATATTTCCCTCATTGGCTTTGATAGTTTCCGGCGGTCACACGGAGCTTGTCTTGATGACTGGTCACGGCAAATATCAGTTGATCGGACAGACTTTGGACGATGCGGCCGGAGAAGCCTTCGATAAAGTAGCTAAGATTTTGGATCTGGGATATCCAGGTGGGCCGATCGTTTCTAAGCGAGCCAATGAAGGTAATCCAGCGGCTATTGATTTCCCGCGGCCGATGATGGACAAGGCTAATTTTGATTTTAGTTTCGCGGGGTTGAAGACAGCGGTTTTGTATTATGTGCAGAAGCATTCGAAAACCGGAGGGGCTACTTCAAAGTCGTCCATACAACGGACAAGCCGAGGCATGTCCGTGTCAGCTATTAATGATATCTGCGCTTCATTTCAATTAGCTGTTTGCGATGTGTTGATCAAGAAGATGGAGAAGGCTGCGCGAAAGTTCGAGGTGAAATCTTTAATGGTCGTTGGTGGCGTCAGCGCCAACAAAGCTCTGGGAGATAGAGCGAGAGTGTTGGGAGTAACCTTAGGATTACCCGTCCTGATCCCCAAGTTAGAATTCACCGGCGATAACGCGGCCATGATTGCGGCTGCGGCCTACTACCATCGTAAGGATAAAGGTCAGAAAGAGAATTGGAAGAAGTTGCGGTTTGATCCGCAGATGCGTTTAACTAGGCATTAGGCGTTAGTCGAGCTCAGCTCGACCGGCCAACCCTAGGGTTGGCCTAACCGAGATATGAAATTTATCACACATTCACCAGCAGAAACCTTGGCTTGGGCCAAGAAATTCGCTACATCGTTAAAGGGTGGAGAAGTTATTTCATTGGAAGGAAATCTCGGTGCGGGTAAAACGGTAATCAGTAAAGGCATCGCTCGTGGATTGGGTATTAAGGAGGTGGTAAATAGTCCCACCTTTGTCTTGATGAAAGTCTATAGCGTGAAGCGGGGTAGTATTGAAAACCTGATTCACGTCGATGCTTATCGCTTATCCGGCCATGAGGAACTATTAAATATCGGTCTGGGAGATTATCTCGGTCAGCCAGATTCGGTTGTTTTGATCGAATGGGGGGACAAGGTGAAAGAGGTTTTGCCGAAGCAAGTTATCAGGTTGCAGGTGGAGCAGAAGGGTGAGAGGGACAGAAGTATTAAGACCGGCTAGACTACGTCGCTCGATGAGCTCGCTCGTAGAAGGATAAGCAAAACTTGCTTGACGGAAATGTAGCACCGCGCTACATTAAATATGCGCCTCAGCCGGAAGTCTAAAAAAACAATCGTGTCTTGAGGGAAGCGGAATTTGAAAATTTGTAAAAACCATGATCTAGGTTATGTCTCCTAGACATTCAGTTCTGAGTGAACATCAGACTGAGGGTTGCAAGCAGAACCTCTCGATAACCTCGAGAACAGTAGACCTTGCCGGCTGAGCGCTCGTTAGACGCGTAAATCAAGTATTGTTAAGGGTGGTATCTCTGGGCAGATGGTGCTAGGTACTCGTCACTGGGTACTTGGAGATCAGATGTCTGGCCATTAACGCTAAGTTGTTTAGCGTTCGTTTTATTTCTGGAAGAAATAAAACGTCCCCCGAAGCCCCGAGCTGGTCGAGGGGAGGGGCGAAGGGGGATTAATAATGAAAGTTTGCTCTTAGCCATGGTTCGGCGTGCTCACCATGACAGCTGAGTCGCAATGAAAATTTTATGCAAGAACAAGCCAAAACTTATAATCCTTCGGAATACGAATCAGACATCTATCAT
>CAZIOU010000021.1:0-11003 GCA_964540995.1 uncultured Gammaproteobacteria bacterium
CGTCAAAAGTCCCTTTCTACGAGAGACGCTGAGTGTCTCGAGCGCTCGCGGGAAGGGACTGTTTTTATCCGGATAAAGATACAATTTAAATTAGGGAGCAAATTTTATGGCTTCCTCTGACGCTTTTTGTTGGGCCGGCGCTATCTGTTCATTCCAACAAGCTCCGATATCCCATCGTATCGGCCACTCAAAAATACAATTTGCAAAAAAACTATGAATAAAAATCACTGTAAAAAATACTACAAATATAATAAAAACGACAATCCATTGAAGAAACTCCTGTTTCGATATTCCGTGGGGTCTCCTATAATAGTGTCGTCGTCTGCTCATAGTAATATTCTTGCTAAAATTTATGCCAGCGATACCCTATATATGTTACATATTTGCGCTAATTTATGAAATAGCATTTATCTGGTGGATTTTATTGCGAGTTCAATTCCCTTCAAACATTAACGGGTCGTAGATGCTTCGTTCCGATCTAGAAGTTAAATCAATTTGTTGAATATTTCGATGGTAAGTAAGTTCAATAGCAAATTGTTTTACGTCGGACGTTCTGTGTCTAAAATTGATAACACTTCCGGGTTCATGTATTGCCCATGAATTATATATTTTTTTGCTCACTTCTCGAACAGTTAGGACAGCACTAATACGATACATGTTACTGCCAATTTCAGACACTGAAAGATCCGTTAAGTCTTTAAGGTTGTACTGATCTTTACCAGTATTATCAGATGAATTTAGAAGTGTGACCCTATTTAGCACACCGCCTGCATAAAATCCTTCTCGATCCAAAGAGGTATTAAATTGAACCATGATATCACCGGACAATCGTTTCACCTCTTGTTTTATTTCCTCATTCCGATTCTGAATTTCCAAATCAAGATTGAAGTGTTTATCTAAATAAGTGGTTAATTCCTCAGTTGACGATAAAAAATTTATCTTTTGTTCAGGATATTGAGTAAATTCTTTTTCCAATTCATCTTTCTGTTGAAATCCTCTATCAGCACTTACTAGTATATAATCGTGCGACGGGTTCTGCTTAGCATCTCTTAGAATTGAAAGCCACATTAAACTATCTTTAAAACCCTTGTCACTACTATCTTTTTCCCTCATAAAGGGCGGTATTTTGTGATACGCTCTATCCACAATAAGGGCCACATCACTCTTTGCGTACTTTAATGTTCCTATGTTGAGTTTTTTTAGGGTGTTTTTAGTCTCTCTTTCCAGTATCGATTTGTAATCAGGAGACTCACAGTCAACTTGTCCGAACTTTGCCTTAACTGTTTTTAGTCCTTCTATCTTAATTTTTACTTCACTAATAGTAGTGTCAATATCTCTCAGGCGGCTATATAGGCATTCTTGAATAGCAACCTCTGGAATCTGAAGCTCCACACTTTGGGCTAGTTTGTTTGTCTCAATGAATACCCTCAGATCATCTAATTCGGAACGAAAAATTTTGATAAGGTTTTCTTGTCTATTATACTTGAACGTATTAGAATCTAGGATTATCTTAACTAATCTGGGCATATATCAGGTTTGTGTATGCAAAATACTTTTGAATCAGTGAGAATGTTAAGCTATCCGCTAAAAAAGCAAATAAGGGTCTAGCAAAAGGTTTATATTACTCCAAAACCGCCTTCACCCGTCTCACCCCAGCAGAGCTTGCCTCTTCCTTAGTAATCTTCAACTTACCCATACCCTTGGTATTCTCCACATGCGGGCCGCCGCAGATTTCCACCGAAAATGGAGCCTGCCCTGAGCCTGCCGAAGGGCCTATGAAATAGACCTTAACTTTATCGCCGTATTTATGTTCGAAGACACCGGTAGCGCCGATAGCTTTCGCCTCTGGTACGGTCATTTCTTCGTAGTGGACGTCAAGATTACGGGCGATTTGTTCGTTAGCTAAGTCTTCTATCTGTTTGATTTGCTCCGGTGTTAGCTTATCTGGGTGCGAGAAATCAAAGCGCAGGCGCTCTTGGGTGATGTTGCTCCCCCGCTGCTCAATATGCGGTCCAAGGATGCGACGCATAGACTCCAGCATGATGTGGTTGGCAGTGTGGTACTTCGTTGACTGCTCGCTGTGATCGGCAAGGCCGCCCTTAAACTTACCTGCGCTGGCTGTGCGGGACAGGTCTTGATGAGTAGAAAGTTGAGAGTTGAAAGTTGTAAGGAGGGCTTGCTCGTCAAATGCTGTGCCAACACGACGTAATTCTTCGAAAAACATTTCAATCGGGAAGCCGTAGCTTTGAAATAAGTTGAAAGCAAATTCACCTAAAGCTTCCACAGACATCGTAGCAGAATCTTTCATTCCTTTATCGAATTCTTTCAACCCTGAATCCAAAGTCTGTAGGAACTTTTCAGTTTCTTTGGTTAACTGTTCTAACACACGAGCGGAATTCCGACTTAACTCCGGATAGTCGGTGTGATATTGGCGGTTAACAAGTTGAACAATGCCGCTAAATTCCTTCGGATCATAGCCAATCATACGAGCGTGGCGGATAGCGCGGCGGATGAGACGACGCAGGACATAGCCCTGGTCAGTATTCGACGGTTCGAGACCGGCGTCATCAGCTAGCATGAAAGTAGCCGCTTTGATATGATCAGCGATGATTCTTAAGGATTTAACTTCCGGCTTGGATGATTTCTGACGGATTAGCTCCAGCATTTCAGATAGATACTCGATCTGGAAGACAGAACCATAGCCATTAAGTACTGCTACGGTACGCTCTACTCCCATGCCAGTATCGACATTTTTCTGCTTCAGAGGTTCGTACGTCCCTTCAGTAGTTTTATTGAACTCCATGAACACATTGTTCCAGATTTCCAAGAACTTACCGCATTTACAACCCGGTTTACAATCATCACCACATTTTGGTTTGCCGGTGTCGTAGAAAATCTCGGTATCAGGACCACAAGGACCGGTAGATCCGACAGGACCCCAGAAATTATCGTCTTTGCCGAGGAAATAGATACGCTCTTCTGGAATGCCGACAGACTTCCAGAGTTCAAATGATTCTGTGTCTTTGGGAATATTTCCTTCTCCGGCGAAACAGGTGACGGATAGTTTTTCGTTAGGAATATTTAAATATTTCGGGGAAGTGAGGAATTCGTAGCTCCATTGGATAGATTCGGTTTTGAAATAGTCACCCAGAGACCAGTTACCCAACATTTCAAAAAAGGTCAGATGAGAGTCATCGCCAACATCATCAATATCAGCAGTGCGGATACATTTCTGCGAATCCACCAGACGCGTGCCCCCCTGATGAGGCTCGCCCATGAGATTGGGCGTCAGCGGTTGCATACCGGCAGGGGTGAAAAGGATCGTCGGGTCATTGACGGGGATAATAGAAGCCGACGGGATGATGGTGTGTCCCCGCTCCTGAAAAAACTGGAAGTATAATTGTTTGAGTTGTGAGAGTTGCATGTAGTGAAATATAGGTAATTTAAGGGTTTTAGTCAATTGTGTCGCCCCGCAATATATTGCAGGGGAACGGCGCCTCAGTATATTGCAGAGCTTGACTGCTTGTCAGATGCAATGATAAAAGGGAATTAGTTCTTTGGCTAGCTGCCACCAGTCAGGAGGATCACAATGGCTAAGAAATCTAAGTCAGTCAAGGCTTCTCGCAAGAAACAACCTGATAACATCGAGACTGTTCGGAATCGTGTAGCCCCCGCCATCCGAGCCCGTGCCAAGGCTCTCTCGCGTCGCATCCGGATCATCGATCAGGTCTGCCTGTTGGCCCGGCTGCGCGCTGCTCGCAAGGGAATCGAGTTGCCCAGCCTCAATAATGACTGCTTACCCGGCATCCTGCCGCGGATCCGCAGCCTGATCAAGGCAAAGGCCGAAATCGATGTTCTGACCGACTACGGGCAGATCCCGCTGGAGGAAGTGCTGACTTCGGTTCGTGAGACCGTCGCGGCCGACAAGGCAGCCAAGAAGAAGTAATCTCAAGGCCCTACTACCATGTGTAGTAGGGCCATTATAATTTCGGTGACTACTTGACAGTTGTAATCAGTGTGTTTTGATAGAAGTAGATCCCCCACCGAAAGTTCATTATCAATCACGTCAGAAAGGAGTAGCGACCATGCCCGGAACTAAGCTCTTGGACACGGCACAGCAAGTATGTGCCGAAATGCGAACGCAGTACGCCTCGTACGGCAAGAAAGTCGAAGTTTCGGTGGATGAACACGATGGAACGCCCAAAGTGTACATTCACATCACACGACCGACCAAGTCCATCCCACATCTCCACTTTCGTCACCAAGGCATCGTGGTCAACATCGTGGTTACGCGTTAGGAGGCAAGGCAATGGGATCGCAGATCCTGATATAGCCCCAATGAATTTTTCGTTGGGGCTTTTTGATAGAAACACTTTTTTAAAATATCGATTTAGAGTTGTGACTGATCGCTCGCCCCCTCGACAAGCTCGGGGCAGGCTGGCATTACTTTTGTGACCAAAAGTAATCAAAAGTCTTGGGGTCACGTAATTCGCGTGGGTCTTGCAAGCCGATTCGTTCTAACATTGGCTCAATACGTACGTGACCCCAAACCCCCTCGGAACAATATTGAGATCTTTGATAGTTGAATCCGCGTATAACAAGTAAAGAAATACTTGAGAATAACTTCTGGTCGATGATTTAAATAATTGTGGCGCTGGCGATAAGTTCTGAACCTTGATAGAAGGCAACGATCTGGCCTGGAGTGACGGCACGTTGTTTGGTTTTGAATTTGATGGCAACGTTGGTGCTAGTCTTCTTGGTGACTATACAAGATTGGTCAGCTTGGCGATAGCGTAATTTGGCTTTGGCAGTGAGTGGGAATTTCTGTGCTGGACTAACCCAATGCCAATCAGTGGCCCTAACCTCTCGAGTGTAGAGTTGGGCATCGTTGACTTCACCGACGGTCAAAATATTTTTCTTCACATCCTTGGCGACGACATAGCGGATCGGTCCTCCTCCGAGATCCAGTCCTCGTCTCTGCCCAATGGTGAAATAATAGACTCCTGGGTGCTTACCAACCACCTTACCAGAAGTGTCGATGATCTTGCCTGGTTTGGGTTTGATCTTAGCTTGCAAGAAATCCAGCATCTTGACTTCACCGACGAAACAAATCCCTTGGCTATCAGGGCGATCATAGTTGGGTAAGCCAATTTTTTTGGCCAGAATACGTACTTGAGATTTCTTCATAGCGCCCAGCGGGAAGAGCGCTTGGGACAACTGTTGTTGGTTCAAGCCAGCTAGGAAATAGGATTGGTCTTTGGTGCTGTCGAGGCCTTTGAGTAGATGGAAGGCGCCGTCTCGTGATCGTTTGACGCGGGCGTAATGTCCAGTGGCGATGGCGTCCGCACCGGCACGACGCGCCAGGTGCAGGAATAATTTGAATTTGATCTCACTGTTGCAGCGGATGTCAGGATTGGGTGTCCGGCCGGCGCGGTATTCACGGTAAAGATAATCCAATACCTGCTTGCGATAATCTTTCTCCAGATCCCAAGTCTCGATCGGAATATTGAGATAGGCTGCTACTTCGTAGGCTGAGCGACGGTCTTCTTTCCACGGACATTGCAATAATTCCCCTACCCGACCGGAGAAATTCTTCATGAAGACAGCCCGGACGGTATAGCCCTGCTTTTGCAGTAAATACGCGGCGACTGCAGAGTCGACGCCGCCGGAGAGGCCGATGATGATGGAATGATTATTTTTGGGGGCAGGCATAATCATTGATATTGCCAAATTTATTGAATTCTGGCAATCTACAAGCAATAAAACAGGGAATAATGCCCTGTTTGTGCTATATAAAAAAACCTATCGAATTGAATCGGCTCGACACCCGACCTGGAATTATGGATCGAATGCTTTGTATTTTGTCACCATCTGTACCAAGAAGCGAAGGCAATATTTCGGTTTCGTTGATAATGAAAGGATGATATTGAATCAACAAGGCAAAATCGCCCAGCGAATGTGGCAGGAAATTCCACAGCATTTTCCTTTCGCGCGATTGTGGGCCTATCGGATTATGCCCAATCACGTCCACGGGATTATCGAAATACGGAAACGTCACAATGTAGAGACGCAAGATATTGCGTCTCTACGGGGAAATCAATTTGGCCCACAATCGCGAAACCTGGCCTCCATCATTCGCGGCTATAAAGCGGGCGTGACCAGCCACATTCGCCAATTCAACCCCTCATTTGCCTGGCAGCCACGTTATTATGATGTCATTATCCGATCGGACGAGGCCTTCGAAAATATCTCGCAATATATTTATAACAATCCTGCCGGTTGGGAACGTGACCGCAATAATCCTATTTGATCGTAAAAATCGAAATTTTATTCAACGCCTCCTGTGCCAGATGCAAACGCTCTTTGGTGGTGGCGTATAAGGTGTAGAGGCGCTCGCCTTTCTTCACATGTTCGCCGTATTGTTTGTTCAGATACAGGCCAGCGAGATGATCGGCTGGCGCGCCTAAAATACGGCAAATGGTGTTGATGCCTTTATTATCGGTGAAAGTAATTTTGCCACTGTGCGGCGCGTTGACATAATGTTTGTGTGCACCGATCACGATTTGGTTAGGTTCAATAGTGGGATTGCCACCTTGGGTCTTGATGATATCTTGCATTTTTTTCCACGCTGCTCCTGATTCCAACGTTTTCCAAGCCAGCTTGGCGCCATCTCCCGGTTTGGCTTTGCCGACTAATTCCAATAGTTCTCCGGCTAAGTGAATGGATTTATTTTCCAAATCCCCAGGACGATCGGGTGATTGCTGCAGCACTCTCAATACGTCACGAGCCTCCAGAGCTGGTCCTACGCCAAATCCAACTGGGTCTTCGGTCTGGGTTAGGATGACTTTTATCTTGATATTGAATCGTTTAGCGACATATTTAAACTTGGTTTCCAAGATCTTACCTAATTTCATATCTTTTACCTTGGTCGTTGGGCCTACAGGAATATCGATAATCAAATGTGTCACGCCAGCTGCCACTTTCTTGGCCATGATGCTGATGATCGCTTTGTCAACTGGCTCTAATGCTATGGGATAGGCCACGCGCAAAATCTTGTCATCGGCTGGAGCCAGATTCATACCTCCACCCCAGACTATGCACGTCTTATTCTTGCGTACCATGGCGCGGATTTGCTGTGTGCTAAACGTTACTGGCGCCAGTACTTCCATGGTGTCAGCGGTTCCAGATGGTGAAGTGATAGCGCGCGATGACGTCTTGGGAATGAGAATATTATTGGCAGCGATGATCGGGATCACCACCATCGTTGTTCGATTACCGGCTAATCCTCCGATAGAATGTTTGTCAGCCACGATGCCTTTGAATTTCATACAATCACCAGTCTCGGCCATGGCTTTGGTCAAGAAATAGAGCTCCTCGCTGCTATAGGTATTGGCGTAGCCTGAAGCGACGAAATATGTCAGCTGCGTCTTGGTCAGACGATCATTGACGATGTCATTCATAATCTGATAGATCTCGGCGTAGGTCAGGTGTTTACCTAAGAGGCGTTTCTGAATGGCTTGGATTGATTTGGGTCGTTCTTGGAAATCGACCTCCAAAATAGTGTTATCCGGAATTGATTTCTTGCTCCAGATATCTTTGTATAAGCCGATTTGTCCAGCATGAACCTTACTTTTGGAGGTATTAGCTTCGGCGGTAATGCTTTTCTTACCCCACGAAATTCGGATCTTGTCTCCGGCATGAATACCATAGTGCCATGCCTCTTTTTCATTAAGCAAAGCAATCGAGCTTTGGCCGGTCTCGATATCGAGATGTTTGGATTTGAGATAGTAGGACATTGAGCAGGAAGTAGGTTATTAGGTAGTAGGTTGTAAGCAGAAGGAATTAGGCGTTAGGCTTTAGGTAGTAGCAATTCATGAATTGCGATCTGTTGGTGGTTATCCGGGATCCGGACCCCCGAATTCGAGTACCCAGCACCCAGCCCCGAGTACCGTCTTTAGAACTGCACCGTCTCCCCTGGTTGCACTGAACGTGGTTCTGGCTCGTTCGCCTGTGGTTTGGCTAATTGATCCAAAGAAATAGCTTTGGGGATGTCATTGTGCTCTGGCACCGACACCCACTGTTTACGTTGCTCTTTGGGCAGGTTAAGACATTCACGGCAATAGATCGGTTTATCTGATTTGGGTATGAAATTAAGCATCACCGGCTTACCACAATTGAAACATGCCTTCTCAACCGATATTGAACCATAGTTGTTGGCTGGTTGATCTTCGATTTTCGGTGGGCGTGATTCGACTGCTGGTCGGTCTTCAGATCGACGTTGTGGTAATGGAGGTCGTTCTCGTCGTTCCATAGTTCTTTCCGGCCGTTCTGAGCGTTCTGGCGCAGGTGAATGAGTGCGCTCGACTGGTCGTTCGAAACGACGTTCTCGTGGTTCACTATCTCGATCTCGGCGTGGTGGACGATCTTCTCGCGGACGAGCGGTAGTATCAATGTTGGGACTACGGCGATAACCTGCGGCAGCTGGTTTGGCAGGACCTTCGGAGGCTAATTGATGCTCCAGCTTGGCGGCCAACATATTGTTATCGTTCCAGCGGGAGATCTTCTCTTCAATCTCGGATCTATTGGAAGCGTAGCGCTCGCGTGAAGCGGCGATAACTTTGTCATGAATCTCGAAGCCATCACTAGGGATATCAAATGGCGGTAAGGTGCTAGCGGAGAAAGCATTAGATGTCACACCATCAATCATTAATTTAAGGTAAATCTTATATTTCGGTAAATTAACCAAATCTTCTTGAGTAAATTCCGGCATGAACTCTTTCTCCAAGAATTCAGCATCGGCCGCACCAACACGGAAGGTGATAATGGTTCCGACGTTACCAAATACTGCATCGCGTACGATCGTATTATCACCGCTGGCCAATTGCGCGACGTATTGATGAGCCACGATTAGATTGAGACGATATTTGCGGGCTTCGGACAAAATATTGGCAAAACTTTCGGTAGCGAAGTTCTGAAATTCGTCAACATAGAGGTAGAAATCTTTACGTTCATGTTCGGGAATGTCGACACGACTCATAGCAGCTAACTGAATCTTGGTGATCAGGAGAGCACCCAACAGAGCTGAATTGTCTTCTCCTACCCTACCTTTGGACAAGTTGATAAGGAAGATTTTGCTGTTATCCATGATATCGCGCATATTGATGGACGATTCTACCTGACCGACGATATTACGCATCAATGACGACGATAAGAAACGACCGACCTTGTTCTGAATTGGAGCGATAGCTTCGGCCTTAAGCTGATCAGGATATTTAGCATATTCGTCGACCCAGAACGATTTGACCACCGGATCAGTCAGCTTG
The DNA here is from genome assembly GCA_964540995.1 of uncultured Gammaproteobacteria bacterium. Taxonomy (GTDB): domain Bacteria; phylum Patescibacteriota; class Patescibacteriia; order UBA1558; family 2-01-FULL-52-15; genus JAZDLR01. The sequence continues at coordinate 9,324 of CAZIOU010000021.1, forward strand.
TCGACGACTTTGTTGCGATAGGTTTTATCCACCAACATACGCATGATGCCCAGTAAGGTGGAATTGGGATATTCGACCAAAGCTTGAATCGTGTGGTGCAAGACGTATTCCAAACGAGGTCCCCAAGAGTCGGCCCAAATCTTCTTGAACACTCCGATCAGTCCAGAGACCATCAGATGACGCTGTTCATCGGGAACTTTCTCCAAGACGTTGAACGCAATGGGATATTCCATATCGGCCGGATTGAAATAGACCACATCATTGATGCGATTGGAAGGGACGAAATAGAGCAAACGCTCCACCATGTCACCGTGTGGATCTACGACTGCAATACCACGACCAGCACGAATATCCTGGATAGCCATATTCTCCAACACAATAGATTTGCCCATACCGGTTTTACCGATGATGTACATATGGCGGCGGCGGTCATCAACCTTGATGCCGAATCGATGTTCGCCGTTGCGGAAATTGGTTTTAGCAAAGATTGATATATCTGCAGGCATAATTAAGCAATTGGTAAATTAGGCGGTGTATCAGCTGTTAATTCTGACCGATCAGGCTCCGTACCTGCTCCCACAGCTGGTTTATTAGGTTCTAAACGGTCTCGGTGTAATCCGTACTGCTTCTCATAATACTTGTTATTGAGGCGTAAGTCATCTAAGGACTGCCGTAGATTATTACCACTGCCCTCAGTCGGCAACGCCTCGGATATTGGTAAATATGATGGTGGTTCGCTTTTCTTCATCTCTAGACGCGGCATGAGAGGCGCTTTGACCGTCAAGATCGGGAAATGATACAGCGTGGCCAACTCTTCGGTATTGAGGATAAAGGTTTTGCCTCCGGCCCAGGTAGAGCGGGCAATATAGTTACGGATGAGCTTCGTACGACGACGATTTTTTTTGTGTTCCGCGCGGCCATAATAGGCTGAAGTTTTGGTATATTTTTCTGGCTTGAATCCATTGAGATCGTTGGTGCTAAATTGTTTCATCGCTCCGAAAACGGCAGGCACCACACGCCCCGTGTTAAAGACTTCTTTCTTACCAACATACAGTAAGCGAATCTTACAGTCGAAAGCAATCTTACTAGCTTTACGCTCGATGGCTTCGATAGCATTGCGTTCACCTGGAGTCAGATGGATAAGCATACTAGCTAACTCATCTTTTTTCTTGACTTCAGTTTTTTCCACTCGAGTGACGGTATTGCTGTACTGTGCCCAATCACTGAAGAATTGCAGTACCGGCGATGCGGGGTTGCTGCTGGTCTTGGCCTTGGCTTTCTTGCCTGCAAGCTTATCAGCCAGCTTCTTGGATTTCTCAGTCCATTTGTGATCTGTCGGTTTAGCGATGATTTGGATCCAGAACTTTTCACCTGGGCGCAGTTTGTTCATCGTCTCGAGTACCGCCGCCATCGGATCTTTGAATTCGCCCATCAATTTCTCTTCAAACTCCAGATAGGTCTTGATCGGATAGGCTTGATCTTTGGTTAGGGCTAATTCGGTGCCCCAGAGGGTATGCGTTTCGTTGGGATATTTAGTAGGGATGTCCTTGGTGTAATCTTCGATTTCGGTAATTTCCGCCTGCGGATATTGGGCATAAACGGCTGATTCTACTAGATCACGGTTGATCTTGGGTGCGCGGATGACAAATTGCAAATAGCCGCCGTCACTAACAATCTCAA
>CAZIOU010000021.1:11013-11985 GCA_964540995.1 uncultured Gammaproteobacteria bacterium
TCAAAAGAGAAACCAAGTTGTACTTTGCCTTCCCACCATTTCTCACCTTTGGTAAACGGCGTATGAGCTCCTGAGAGTGTTACGAAGATCTGCTCGACGGCCTTGGGCATTTGCTCATTATCACCAGGGACATCGATAGCAAGATAGATGTATTCGATAGTGCTCAAATAGAGACCATTACGATAATCTAACCATTCTTCACGCGCATAGAGTAAGAGCACCCAAGCAAAAGGCACCCAACCAAAACCATAGAAAAAGAAAAACCAGGCAGCCTGCGGTGCCGTCATGCCTTGAAAGACGCTAAGGTCAATATATACTTGTCCAAAATTCATCTCGTCTGAATCAAAATAACTTCAGCATTCTGAAGTTATTATACCAGCTTTATGACTAAAAAGCGAAAAGCAGATCTTAGATCTGCTTAATGCTGTAGGTTTTGTCAGGATTCTTGGTGAAGCGATTCTTATTCATCAGGGCTAGGACGACCGTACTTTTCTTAACCATGCGATTCTTAAGTACTTCGTCGATAATTTCATCTTTGGTCATCGGGCGACCCTTCTCACGGACGATGCTTTCGATAACATCAGTGACGACGCCTGGCTTGTAACCCCACTCCTTGAGAGCGTAGATACCGCGGCCAACGAGTACGAATTTGTTATCGAGAATCAATTCATTGTGAATGGTGGCCGGATAAGCGATACGGTTGTCGAATTTGGCTTCGTTGATAGCTTTGGCGATTTCGGTGAAATGTAATGGCTTGTCAGCTTTCTTCAAGACCATGTAGATCTTATCGTTCATGCGTTTAGGTTTGATCGTAGTCCAATCGGCTGGTCCCCATTCGTTGTAGATATTTTTGGCTAATTTCTTGCTGACATGCAAAATGTTGAGCAATAATTCATCGTTGAGGTCGGTCCAGAAGATTTCTTCGGCAGCATTAACCTTGGAGATCAGATCATTGAGTTTCAACGGTTCAGA
>CAZIOU010000022.1:0-9394 GCA_964540995.1 uncultured Gammaproteobacteria bacterium
ATGCGATAATTTACAAACTACGGTCGTAAACGATTTATGGTGCGTGGAAACGGAACGGTCTAATGCGAGTCTTTCGGTGTTAACAATTCAGCAATAAGGTTATCAGTAACGTGTCTAGCTTCATCTCTCGCGATAGACATTGTCGCCATCATTATTTCCTGCTCCTTGTCGGACGGCACGTCTTCGCGTCTCAGCTTACTCTTTCTTATTGGTTCAGCATGTAATTCTAAAAGATCTTTGGTCACTCCTGACATCTGCTTTTTCGAATATAAAGCTGGTGGTCGCTCAACTACGTCCCCCGCATAAAACTGGTCCAGCTTTAAAATTTTACCCATTCTTTCTTCACGAGATTTAGAGTATTCATCAAGCATATCATATCCCTGTAGTGCCACTGTAAGCATGGTAGGTGTGATATTGCTACGTTTCAAACCGTCTATAAGAGGTTCAAAAGAGATACCTGAATTGACATATTCCGTTATAATAAGAGCTTGAGAAATATCAGAAGAAGATTTTTTCTTTTTTTCTCGTAGATGTTTTATAAGCAGAAGCCACTTTAAATGGTGTGGATGATAAGAAGACGACACTTTATCTGCATCTGTAACACCCCCAAATCCCGCAATAAAGCTAGTAGTAATGGGCGGCTGATGGGCTTGTTCATAGGCCTTGTTAATAAACTTCCTCATAATAAGCGCCGGAATTCTACCGGAGGCATCATCACCAATCAGGAGTTGGTAATCGCCATTTTTTATGTTTTCCAGCACAGGCTCTATCATTTTCTTCATTGGCTCTTCTAGCCCTTTGATTGTCTCCCTAATTTCAGTAACTTTTTCAGGTCCAAGTAATGTCTCCCATTTCTCTATCTGCTCACTTTTCTCTTCTGCTTCAGCTATATCTTGAGAATCATCTTCGACTAACTCTACCTCTGCTTCAACTTCATCTGCAGCAGAGTTATCAATATTGGCTGGTGGATTTTCAAAAGTATTCATTTAATCTATGCGATAATTTACAAACTACGGTCGTAAACGATTTATGGTGCGTGGAAACGGAATCGTCTCTCGCACATGATGCACGCCGCACATCCAACCAACGAGGCGTTCTAATCCAATGCCAAAGCCAGAGTGAGGTACTGAGCCATATTTACGCAAGTCCAGATACCACTGCCACTCGTCTAATGGTAATTTTTCTTCTTTGATACGAGCTAATAACTTATCATAATCATCCTCACGCTGAGAACCGCCGATAATCTCACCATGACCCTCAGGTGCAATTAAATCCGCTCCTAAAACACGATTATCATCTTCCGGATCACGTTTCATATAAAAAGCTTTGATAAATCTCGGCCACTTCTCGACAAAGACCGGCACGCCGTCTGCTTGAGTCAATAACGTCTCATCGTCATTACCGAGATCTTCACCGTCTTTAATATCTGAACCTAACGATTGTAATTTTTTCAAGGCTTCAGCGTGTGTCATTCGTTGGAATGGCGCTTGGATCTTTTTCAATGGTTCGATATCACGCTCGAGGATAGCTAGCTCTGCTTGGTTTTGCTCTAACACTTGTTTGACGACAAAACAAATCAACTCTTCTTGAATCTGCATATTCTCCGCGTGCTCCACCCAAGCTGCTTCAGCATCCATCATCCAGAACTCTGTCAGATGCCTGCGGGTCTTGGATTTCTCCGCGCGGAAAACCGGTCCGAAATCAAAGACTTTGCCATGAGAAAATATCGCCGCTTCAATATATAACTGTCCGCTTTGGGTCAGATAGGCTTTCTCGTCAAAATACGGCACTTCAAACAGCTCTGTCGTACCTTCACAGGCATTGGGTGTCAAAATAGGCGCATCAATCTTGATATATCCGCTATTATTCAAATATTCAAATATGCTATTAATCACCGTGTTACGCACGCGTTGAATCGCCCATTGCTTGGATGAACGCAGCCAGAGATGACGATTGTCCATCAGGAAATCCACGCCATGCTCTTTCTTGCCGATAGGATATTCTTGGGCAACCTGCTGTACCTCCAGATCGGAAACTTGAATCTCGTATTCTTCTTTCTTGGGATGTTTGGTGACCGTACCAGTGATAATAACCGAAGATTCCAGTGTCAGTTCATTAGCTTTTTTCCAGACATCAGGCGACACTTTGGCTTCGTCAACGATAGCTTGAGCCCAGCCGTGTCCATCACGAAGCTGCAAGAAGGTTATCTTGCCAGAAGAACGAAAATTATAAACCCAAGCACGTATGGTAACTGCTTGGTCAATATTGGCTGCTAACTTGTCTAAAGTTGAAATCATAAGAATAAATCTGGTCTGATAGCTTTGATAATATAATTGGTGATGTAGAGCGTATTGGCTGCCAGAATACCACCCTGATCATCGCTGACATTCTTGGCCTTAAATTTCTGCCATTCTGCATCTTCCGGTCGCGCTGGTAAATCTCGTACTTGCGGGAAAAGATTCACAATATCAGAATTGAGCAAGACCATCGCTTCAGGCAAATTATCAACCCGCGGTCCCAGCAAATCAATGATATTTTGATTATGCCGAGCTTCATCGATAATAGCATTGATCTCCTGATAGGGAGTTTCAAATGTTGGAAATGGTATGATTTCGGCTAGGGCTGACATGTTATATGGGACTCGGTACTTGCGACTAGGTACTCGAATTTTACAGTTACAAATGATCGTTAATAAATAGACTAAATAGTCCTGCTAACTATAGCAGAAATAGGTGACTTTTCAAATAAATTTAACTTTTGACATATTATTGACAAATCATATACTTTATTGTAAAAAATAATCACGTTCTTTACTCTCTCAACGTAGGAGTCTTCATGTTAACGATTGAGATCTACCCCAATTACAATCGTTGGGGCGATGAAGCCAGACAGTCTATCATCGAAATTCTCAGAGGCATGAAATTGGATCACGACGGTGTCGTTAATCTCATTGGCAGCAATGCCATGACCACTGCCGGTGTCTTGACGAAGTACATCAGGGTTTATAGCCGAGAGACGGAAGTCGCTGTTACTGTCGCTACAGCCATCAAGCAACGATTCCCAGACGTTCGCGTGGAAGCTGCCGCCCTGCTACTTGTCAGGCCATAGCACTCCATAATACAAAACCGCTGTTACCTTCAGGTAACAGCGGTTCTTATCATCTTATAACAAGTTAGGCTTGTCGTAGTGATAACTCTCAGTTTCACGAACAATTCTTTGAAGCATAGTTACAGCTTCGATAGGGAACTGACCAGAAGCCGACTCGTCGGACAACATTACAGCATCGGTACCATCCAAGACTGCGTTGGCAACGTCGGAGACTTCAGCTCGTGTCGGATGCTCATGATCAACCATGGAATACAACATCTGCGTAGCAGTGATCGACGGCTTACCATGCCAAGCAGCGTGTCGAATTAGATTCTTCTGAACGAAAGGTAACTTCTCCATCGGCATCTCGGTGCCGAGATCGCCACGAGCCACCATGATCGCATCAGAAGCCACGATAATTTCATCAATATTCTTCAGCGTCACTCCCCGCTCAATCTTGGAGATCAATTTCACTTTCTTGGGCACTAACTCGCGCAATCGGTGCATATCTTCAGCTGTTTGGACAAATGACAGCGCAATATAGTCAACGCCTGCTTTGATAGCGAATTTGACATCTTCAATATCTTTGGCGGTCAGTCCAGAAGTTGTAAGTTTGGTATTGGGCACATTGACCGCTTTATTGCTAAACAATCTGCCACCACGAATGACACGAGTATGGATATATTCACCGACGACTTTGGTCACTACTGTTTCCATCAGACCATTGGCCAAGAACAGCGGCTCACCAACTTTGATATCAGTGTGAAGATAAGGATCATCGATATGAATAGCCTTTTTTTTCGATCCGCCGTTGGTCGTAAATATTATCTCTTCATCGTGACGGACGCGGATGCCGGCTTTGGGCAAGATACCGACCCGTAGTCGAGGACCTTTGAGATCCTGCATGATAGCAACCTTCTTCTTCAGACGCTTAGCTTCGGCGTGGATGATGGCGCTGCGCCGACGATATTCATCGTAGGTGCAATGCGAGAAATTCATCCGGAAAATATCAACTCCCAAAGCAACGAATTGCTTGAGAATCTGCGGATTATCGGAACTCGGTCCGATAGTGGCAATAATTTTGGTTCTCATATTTTATAGTAAGCAGTAATAATACCGACAATCAGGAAAAATTCAAGACCATCAAATATCTGCTTTTCTATGTTATACTTATCATATGCATTATGGTCTCCACCATCATTTGAAACTTCGTCGCCAGAAAAAGACCAACGGCACCTGGCTCAAATTTATCTTCGATCGCGTTGCGTATGCTGCCGGTGTGATGATCGCCATTATGACCGCACCCCAAATCTGGCAAATCTATTCTACGCACAACGCGCAAGGTGTCTCGATCTTTACTTGGCTGATGTACGGTCTGGGCTCCTGTTTCTGGATCGGCTATGGCTTAGTACATCATGAGAAGCCCATTGTCTTCACTAATATTGTCTCTGCCTCATTACAATTGGTAGTAGCTATCGGCGCTATTCTCTATTCCTAAAAGTTTTCTTAAATACCAACCAGCCCATTCATTGAATGGGCTGGTTTATTTACTGTGATAACTTGACTAAAGCCAACTGACGCTACGAACAATGCCTTCGAACAGATTCTCAACCTGAACTTGATCAAATTTCTTAATACCTTGATCCGGCGAATAATTATCAATATTGGTGGAATGAATAGTGTATTCGATAGCGTAGCATTGATTATTGCGTACCGCTCGATAACTGGTGGTCAGGTAGAAATTACCAGCCCCCGCATCATTGGTCTTGACGATAGAATAAGGAACTTTGTTAATATTAACCGTTGAACTAGCCAAAGTGCTTCCATTGGTACCCTTGAGACAATCCGCTACTGCATGGTCGTCGGCACTGGTGCCGATAGTGAAAGTAGCTCCGGCGAAATTGGTCTTGGGTTGAAGATCTCTGGCAACAGTGACTTTGGCTAAGAGCATGCCACTAGAGGTTGTATTGGTCATCCAATCTTGAACATAGCTTCCGTCGCCACCGGACAAAACTGCATTACTGGGATAGGTGAAGCTAAACGATTTAGCATCGTCAGTAAACATCTGATTACCGCTGCTGGCTGCTGCGACGATGCCAGCCACACAGTTGGCAAAGATAGTTTGTCCGCCATCGATTAAGAAAGCGTTACCGCCTTTACTGGAGAACGACAATGCTTCAGCTTCATAACGTGTCCCTGAAGCAGACTCCACCTGCGGTAAAGTAACCTTACGCGTCGGTGATAAGGTCAACACTACCTGATCATTGGTATAGACCGCCGTCAGAGAACCTTGATCGCAATAGTAATTGACCAGCTTCTGCACGGGAGCCGGTGGATTGGGCTGAACGATAGGTGCTTGAGCTGGTTGTCTGGTAAGCCACATAATACCGCCAGCTGCCAACAGTACTGCGATTAGCGCGATACCGATAATATAATTCTTTTTCATAGTGAAGTTATTTACTGATTAACGTCCCGTCTGACGAGACAACAAAATATTTAGAAACTCCGACTGATGGTTGGGCTGTCATCGGTTCATTGGCCTTACGGTCAGCGAAATTCACCACAATACCTCCGTCACGCCACTCTGTGGTCTGCGGTGCGATCCGATCACCAAGCAATATAGCGTTGGTACCATGATATCCCGTAGCTGTCTTGAGAGCAGCCACGATATAATAAAAGGTGCCACTACCACCAGTAGTTTGCGTCAACAAGAAAGCCTTATCCGTTAAACTGTCATTATTGAAATCACCCGCTACTTCATTGCCAAAATACGTGGTAACTATTTTACTATTGGAGTCTGGGATGCTCTCCTCGGCTTTACCGGCTACCAAGGTGACTGGTCGATTATCAACAATGTAAGTTGCGTTTTTAACATCTGAGTTGCCCACAGGTGGCATCGTCACCACATCATCATTGATAAAATTAAATTTGATTATCCCGGCCAAGACAATAATAGCTACAGCTCCGATAATGGCAATCGCTATCAGTACACTCGGTCTTTTCATATCTATTCTTTTAAAACTGCTAATAAATTATCAAAATCTAAAGGTTCAATTGTCATTGCCAGATTACCATTAATATCTTGGGGCCACTGACTCTCCGGCCGATCGACGTACAGTTCAACACCGATATTATCAGGATCGCGCAGATAGATAGCTTCTGATACTCCATGATCCGAAGCACCCTCAATGGGATAATCGGCATCAAGTAGCTGCTTCAAGGCCTTGGCTAATTCCAAACGGCTAGGATAGAGAATAGCTACATGATAGAGGCCAGCCTGGTTGCCTTGCGATGGCGAGATACCTTTACCAGCCCAAGTATTCAATCCAATATGATGGTGATAGCCTCCAGCGGATAGAAATACAGCCGAATCACCATAGGTAGTAGTAACCTGGAAACCAAGGATATCACGGTAAAAGGCCAATGATCGCTCCAAATCACTGACTGTCAGATGTACATGGCCGATACGAACTTCTGGGTGAATCATGGCGTTACTATAGCATACTAGTACATTTACTCTTCTAGATACCTAGACGTTGCAAAGTCTGAATGATTACACCTAAGAGAAATTAAATCCCTACAAATCCCAACGTACCGGCAAAGTACCCGAGAAAGGATAACTACCAAAGATACCGTCGGCCACACCCTCACCCTCACTACCCGGCAACCAAGCAGCGATCACAGCATCCCATTGTGAGGCATAAGGTTGGATATTCAATGGACGTCCAGACACAATGATAACGACAATTCTTTTGCTAGCTGCTTTGACTCGAGCGATTACTTCGAGATCCGATTGACTCAAAGCAGGATCGGCATTATCGCCATAACCTTCGGCATACGGCTTCTCCCCTACGATAGCAATACCAACATCAGCCAAGTCTTTGCCTGAGCCAAATTGTCCATCGACATTATATTCGACTTTGGTCTTATTGCTAACGGTCTGTTTAATCCCTGCGAGAATTGAAGTCCCTGCAATCCAGTTACCATCAACACCTTGCCACTCGATCGTCCAAGCTCCCGATTGCTGTCCGATGTTATCGGCAGCCGAACCAGCAACGACAATACGAGGTGTTTCTTTGGAAAGCGGTAATACATTAGAATTATTTTTCAACAGCACCAATGATTTCTGGACCGCTTCTCGCGCCAAAGCGCGATGAGAGTCAGAACCAATAACACTAAAGTCAGCTTGGTGATCCTCAGGATCAAATAGTCCGGCTGTAAATTTGGCCCGCAAGATCCGACTCACGGCATCATCTAAGCGCTTCTGGGATATATCTCCGCGAGCTACTGCCCGCAGCATATCGGCTGTAAAGTTCTGATAATCAAACGGTAGCATAACCATATCGGTACCGGCATTGATGGCTTTGACCGTAGCCAGATATTTATTGGGACTCACTTCGTAGACACCATACCAATCAGAAACGACAAATCCTTGGAAGCCTAATTCTTTTTTCAGAACATCGGTTAATAGATATTTTTGTGCTGTCAGTTTCTGTCCATCCCAGCTATTGAGTCCCGCCATGATACTAAGCACTCCACCAGCAATAGCCGCTTTGAACGGTGGCAAATGCACCGTTCGTAATTCTTGTTCGGTGATTGCGCTTCTTCCTTGATCAATCTTATACTTTTTGTTGACGGAACTACCCCAAAGCATTTCACCCGAGCCAACATAGTGTTTGGCTGTAGCCAAAGCTCTCCTACTGCCAGCTGTAGTCATTTGCGTTCCTTCGATGAACGCGCGTCCTAACAGAGCAACATTGTCAGTGTCTGAACCAAAGGTTTCATACACCCGACCCCAGCGGTAATCTCGAGCAACATCGAGATCGGGGCTAAAATTCCACTCAATACCCGTGGCCAACATCTCCTCGGCGGTAGCTTGTGCCACACGTTGGACCAGGACAGGATCGTGTGTAGCTCCTAAACCAATAAAATGTGGGAAGACGGTGGCTCCTGGAACATTGCTATGACCATGATTAGCGTCCACGCCATAGAGCAAAGGAATCTGCAGACAAGTTTCAGCTGCCAGCTTCTGATAACCATCGACCATCGATCGCCACTGTTGTGGAAGATTAATGACGGGCTTACTGCCACCACCACTAAGTACTCCACCAAGGTTATAATTTATAATATCCCGCGACGAAATTAATTTATTTTTCTCTACGAGAGCCATCTGTCCGATCTTTTCTTCCACAGTCATCCGACTCAATAGATCCTTGATGCGATCATCGATAGGTTTCGATGAGTCACGATAAATGGCCTGACTAATATCACAATTTCTGTTTTCGTTTCTTTTCATATACTGTTGTTGCCAATAGAGCTGTTGCAGAAAGGTTATAGCCACCAACGTTACCATAATGACAATAACGCTATAAAAAGGCTTAGTTTGATGTCGTAAAAGGTTCATGGGCAATGATAAATATAACTAATAACTACAGTATATCAGCATTGGCATGAAAGCTAAACTATACTATACTGACACCCTATTATTAACTTATCTCTATGACAGAAAAAGAAATGTATCTAAATGTCAACGAACGTGAGTTCAAAACTACCGTTCGTGTACTGCAGGCCCTACCAGCCGACAAGCTGGATTTCAAGCCACATGAACGATCTCGCACAGCCGGTCACTTAGCTTGGGGCTTCACTAGCGAAGATCAGATTATTGCCATGGCTCTGGATGGCAACATTGACTTCTCGAAGTTGCATCAGAATCAACCAGCTACCTTGGCAGAAGTGATCGCTGGTTACGAAGCTAGTCACGCCCAGACAGTAGCGCGTGTGCAAGCTGCCAGCGAAGAAGATCTCAACAAAATGATTAGCTTCGCCGGTCAGACCATACGCGTCATTGATGTCTTCTGGTTCATCCAGATGGACGCTATCCATCACCGCGGACAGTTCAGCGTCTACCTGCGACTCGCCGGCGGCAAAGTACCATCCATCTACGGACCAAGCGCTGACGAGCCTTGGGATGCTCCAGTAGAAGCTTAATAGTGACAAATTAAAAAACTACCGAGCGATCGGTAGTTTTTAGGTATGGATACTATTTACATCACCTTAAACCGCGCATAGGCCATGCGCTTCATATCAAATGGCATCGGCATATCTTTATACTTTGGATCATTCATCATCGGGTCTTTCATGACTTTGGCATTGACAGTATTACGGTGGGCTTTTGACTTAAAGGCAACGTAAGAGAAAATAACTATTTCATTGACTTTCTGCTTAGTCATCTTAGAAAAAGTTAAAATGACATGTTTAGGTTTAGCGTCATCTAAGACACACTCTTTATAATCCAGCGCGCCGTATT
>CAZIOU010000023.1:0-8534 GCA_964540995.1 uncultured Gammaproteobacteria bacterium
ACGACCGTAGTTTGTAAATTATCGCATAGATTAAATGAATACTTTTGAAGATCCACCAGCCAATACTGATAACTCTACTGGAGATGAAGTTGAAGTAGAGGTAGAGTTAGTCGAAGATGATTCTCAAAATATATCTGAAGCAGAGAAAAGTGCTCAGTTAGAGTGGAAGAAATGGGAGTCCTTACTCGGCAAGGAGAAAGCGATGGACATTTATTTAGATGTTTTGGATTTAGATACTTCAATGGAGATTATGATTAGGCCTGTGTTGGACAATATAAAAAAAGGTGATTACCAACTCCTTATCGGCGACGATGCTTCAGCTAGAATCCCAACGTTGATCATGCGTGAGTTTATCAATCAGGCGTATGAGCAAGCGAAACAGCCACCTATTCTCACGACGTTTATTGCCGGATCTAGAGGATTAGATTCAAAAGACGAAGCCGGTCGTCTAAAGCAGGATAAGATTCAAGAACTTTTGACCAAAATTAAAGAATCCTCTCCGTCTAAAAATGTTTCCCAAGCTCTTATTGTTACTGAATATATAGAGACGGGGCATGGTCTTAAGCTACTGATTCAAGCTTTGCAAGCCGAACATATAGCACCAACTGTTCTCGCAATGAAATACGGCTTTGAGGAGGATGAGCGGAATTTATTATCAGGAGAGGTGAAGGATGTCGAAGTCGATAATATTAAACATAATTTGGGTATTAATAATGTTCATATTGGCATAGGTCAAAGTAGAAAGCGGCGGCCATTTCTGCATGGCAGGGTCGATCTTTCAGGAGTTATGAAAGATAGTGATGAACTTCATGCCCGCGCTACATATAGAAAGTACTCTCACAAGAGTATGAGGGAAGAATTTGCAGCGTCAATGGCTATTGCACGGCTGGCAGCTAAAAAAGTCGCAGCTCATCTTATGAGGACTCTATTAAAGCCGGATGAATCGGAATAGCGGAATTTTTATAATATATAACCCACAACTTCAATCTTATGAAAACCTACATCAACGAACTACTAACCAAAGAAATCGGTGCCACGGTAACGCTTGCTGGTTGGGCGCAGACTGTCCGCAAAATGGGCAAGATTGTTTTTATTGATTTACGTGACTCCACGGGTCTGTTACAAATTGTCTGCGTACCAGGCGAAATGAAAGCTGGCGCCGACATCATTGCTGATATTCGTCCAGAGTTTGTTGTGCAGATTACTGGTGTTTTGCAGAGTCGTGGCAAAGGTCAGGCCAATGAGGCATTACCGACCGGACAGATCGAAGTTTTGGCGCATGAAGTGGTAATTCTCAACGAAGCAGCTACGCCACCTTTTGAAATAGATAATGAGGAACGTCAGGCCAATGAAGAATTACGCCTGAAATATCGCTACCTCGACCTGCGTCATGAACGTATGGCTGCTAATATCCGCATGCGTGCTGATGTTATTTTCTTTTTCCGTAATTATCTGAAGGAGCACGGTTTCGTAGAGATACAGACACCAATATTATCCAAATCTACACCAGAAGGCGCGCGCGATTACTTAGTCCCTTCTCGCTTACATAAAGGTAAATTTTTCGCTTTACCGCAGAGTCCGCAGCAATACAAACAACTTTTGATGGTGGCTGGATTTGAGCGCTATTTCCAGATCGCACCGTGCTTCCGAGATGAGGACGCGCGCGCCGACCGTAGCCCAGGCGAGTTCTATCAGCTGGATATGGAGATGTCTTTTGTGACACAGGAAGACCTCTTGCAGTTCACCGAGGCGATGTATACCACTATGGTTGCGACTCTTTTCCCCAACAAGAAAATCAGCCAAACTCCTTGGCCACGGTTGTCTCATCATGATGCTATGGAGCAGTATGGTTCTGATAAGCCGGATTTACGCCAAGACAAGAATGATCCTGATGAATTAGCTTTTGCTTGGACGATAGATTTTCCCTTATTCACTGAGCAGAAAGAAGACGATTTCTTCCACGGCTCCGGCAAAGCCAAATTCGCACCTTCGCATCATATGTTCACAGCCCCTCATCCAGACGATGTTGCGTTGTTGGGCAGCGACCCGACGAAGGTACGTGGGTTGCAGCATGATTTAGTATTAAATGGCTTTGAAGTCGGTGGCGGTAGTATCCGTATTCATCAATCGGCTATTCAGGAGAAAATTTGGGATCTGATTGGATTCACGGCTGAACAAAAGAAAATGTTTAGTCATATGATAGAAGCCTTTAGCTTCGGTGCCCCACCACACGGCGGTATTGCTTCGGGTATTGATAGATTGATAATGACCTTAGCGGGGGAGAAGAATTTACGAGAAATGACCGCTTTCCCACTGACCAGCGATGGACGTGATCCGATGATGAGTAGTCCATCGGAAGTAGCTAAGGAGCAGCTGGATGAATTGGGCCTAGAGGTCAAGAAAAAGTAAAGATATAATTTCATAACCCCACTTGTTCTCCCCTTAGCTTAAGGGGAGAAACGTTTCTTCAGGGTTTCCCCTCTTGTATTAAGAGGGGAACAAGGGGTGTTATAGTTAGTGGTCTATGTCCAATAATTATATCTACAATGCTCCTAGGCTTCTTAAACGTCGGCGGAGTTTACGTCGGAATCAGACACCAGCTGAAGGATTACTTTGGATGTATCTGCGAAACAAGCAACTAGAAGGTTTGAAATTTTTCCGACAATATAGCATTGGTAATTATGTCGCTGACTTTTACTGTCCTCATCTGCGTTTGGTAGTTGAAGTAGACGGTAGTCAACATGCCTACTCCGATCGGAAGCTATATGACCAGAAGCGTACTGAATATTTTGAGGAGATAGGAATTCAGGTATTACGTTTTTGGAATGCGGAGGTTCTGGAAGGTATTGATGGTGTGCTGATTAGAATTTTAGAAACTGCTCATATTCCTATACAAAAATGAAAACCACCTCGCTATGCGGGGTGGTTTCGTCCATGGAGGACTAGGAGAGTACTTCAACTGTCTCCAGCTCTGGCAGCGGCTCTGTTGAGTCAACTTCCAAGGTGACGGCTGGGTGTACGTTGGTTTCCTTGGTCGGGTTGATTTCCTTGGCGTCCTGGTCGAACGCTAGCAGGGTGGCTACTATTAGCAATACTAGTGCCGAAATCAGGGTCAGGATTTGAAGCAGCAGTGTACTAACCTCCGTGTTGTTTTGGGTACTTACTTTGCGGTCAGAGCGGCGACTAGATCATCACGAACATTCTCGTAGTCAACGCCGAAAGACTCTTCGTTCGGCGGTAGAGCGCATGAGACCATGAAGATCGACGAAGCGTCATCATCGGATAGGCCTAGCTTTTCTGCTATTCCCAAGAAATCATCATCCTGAGGGATATAGTAGCCCGTCAGATCCCACTGAAGCGCTTGGAGCGGATTCAATTCGAGACCATCGGGACCGATCAGGTAGATGGATTCGTGGTTATCTGAAATATCACCTTTGACCCGATATCCACCAGTTGTAACTAGACGTTTCATTTCTCGGTAGAAATTCGGAAGATCCATAATGCCCCCGTGTTAGTTGGGTTTCGTTAGAATCAAGCCTTGTGCTGTGGTCTCGAAACGAGGCAGGTGTGCTAAGGCTTCCAATATATGTTGATGGCACCGAATCATTTCGTCGGTGCAGTCTTTGTAGTCCGTAGCGCACGAACCAGCAATGATGAGCTCTGCTTCATCAGAGTCTATTCCTAGCCGTTTGGCTGCCATAGATTCTGCATTGTCGTCATCAGTGAATACAACACCAAAACGAGCGTAATAAACTGCTAAAAGAGGACGGAACTCAACATCGTTGTCCTGATTAAGGCGGGCAATGAGTCGTAAGTAAATGGAGTTATCTTCGGTGCTGTTTTCATCGAGCGCAAATTGCTCGGCTGATAGCCCTCGTAATTGATCCAAGAACCCTGCCATATGCATGGAGCTCTCCTTAGAGGAAAGTAATTAGTGAAAGGAACGCGTGTGCAATTATGATTTATAACCTATTATATGATACCTGTCAAGTATAGGCATAAGGACTGTTTTGGACTAGGCTATAGCTAGTATGAATTTATCGGATTTACAGCGGTATATACTCAAAGTTTGTTATGGACAGCTGTCTCTCCCAAAGGAGAATTTCTTGGACTTTTATCAAGGCAAAGCCATAGATACGGAGACGAGTCTGAAGGACATTGCCAAAAGTATCGACCGTCTGGTCGCTCGTGATCTGCTCAAAGCCCAAGGTGTCAAAACAGCCAAGAAATGGTATACTTCCAGCGTTCAATTGACCTATCAAGGTGAGAAAATGGCTAAGAAATTGTTAAGCGAACAACCACGTTTGTTTAGATAGTAGCTGGTAGCTTTTTAGCTTATTAGGCAAGCTTCTATCTTATCAGCAGTCTTCCTAATAAGCTAAGAAGCTAATTTACTAAAAAGCTAACCCATGACAAACAAAAAATTGATCAAAATGCTGGATGAGTGGGGGATTGACTACGAAGTTTTGAAGCACAAAACTGTTTTCACTGCTCATGATGTCGCAGCAACTCTGAGAACTAAACTGGATGACATCGTCAAAACATTAGTTATTGAAGCTGATAAACAGTTTTATTTAGTTTCATTACCAGCTACCAAGAATGTTGATTTCTCCCAGTTGAAAAAAGCTATCAAGAAAATGGGTGGCAGCGTCAAGACGATCGCTATTCCCAATGAAAAAGTGTTGGCCAAGAAATTAGGCATCAAACCAGGTAGCGTCACCGCTTTCGCCAAATTGCATCAGTTGCCTCATATCGTCGATAAAGATATCAAGAAGATCAAGAAAGCTGTCTTAAGCGGCGGTAGTGTATCCGAGAGTATCAGGATGAAGATGGCCGATTGGCTGAAGGTGGAAGAGCCGAAGGTGGAGATTATTGGGGTGAAGAGAAAGATTAAGAAAGTTAAAACTCAAAACTCAAAAGTCAAAAAGACAACCAAAAAGTCAAAAGTTAAGAATAAGAGTAAAAAGTCCCAGCCAAAGGCTGGTAAGAAGAAAATAAAGAAAGTTAAGAGAGTTGCCAAGAGGCGCAGGTAAAACAAACTAGATTGCTTCTCGTCCAGAGGACGATCGCAATGACAAGCCAAGAAACGTCGTTAATTTAGCTAGATTGCTTCACCCGCCATGGTCCCCCTCGACCAGCTCGGGGTAAACTATACCTCACTATGACAGTGCGTTCGCAATGACAAGCCAAGAGGCGTAGATAATTTAAGTTGATTACCTCCTTCTGCCTCCTCCTTATTCAAGGAGGAGAGAAGAGGTCTAAGACATCATTTCATATGGAATCAGAACTACATTCATTTATCAAAGACTCTCTGGCCAAAGGATTGGCCAAAGATAAGATCCACGAAGTGCTCCTGCAGGCCAACTGGCAGGCGGACGAAGTCGACGTGGCGCTCAATCATTACGCCGATGTCAACTTCCCTATTGCTGTACCGCGCCGTAAGCCGTATCTGTCAGCTCGCGAGGCCTTCATGTATTTGTTAACTTTCCTGACCTTATATATATCCGCCTTCCAGTTTGGCTCGTTGATCTTCTATTTTATCAATCGAGCGTTGCCAGATGCAGCCAACGCTGCCTACTACGGCCAAATCTCTGGCGTCGGCGCTATCCGCTGGCAACTGGCATCGATTATCATCGCTTTCCCACTCTATATGTGGATATCGAGTTTACTGGCCAAGCGCTCCAACCAGACCAAGGAATCTCGCGTACGTAAATGGCTGACCTATCTGACACTATTTGTCGCGGCCGGTGTCATCATTGGAGATTTGATTGCGCTTATCTCTGGTTTTTTGGGAGGGGAGCTGACAATGCGTTTCATACTCAAGGTTATCACTGTTGGCGCTATTGCCGGTGCTATTTTCGGTTATTATCTAACAGATCTACGTAAGGAGGAAAAAGAAGATGTCAAAAAATAAAATTTGGGCTATCAGCGTCAGCGCAATCATGTTGGCTGCTGTAATCGTTGGTCTTGTATTCTCTGGCTCACCCGAGCAAGCCAGGAAGATGAATGCTGACAACAGTCGTGTATCATTATTGTCGCAGATCAATAATTCAATCGATTCGTATTATCAGGATAAGAAGTCGTTACCAGTTGCTTTGGTTGATTTACAGAAACAGCCAACATATTATCTGTCATCAGTCGACGATCCTATCACTGGTTATCCGATTGAGTATGCAGTCCTGACAGCTACTAGTTATCAGTTGTGTGCCACCTTTGATCTGGCTTCGCCAAGTGATGATCGGCAGAATGAGCAGTATTATTATCCTTATGACAAGATTGGTTTCTGGCAGCATCCGGCCGGACGTTATTGCTATCAATTGGAAACGCCAACAGCTATTAATGCTAAACCATTACCCGAACCAGTCCAACCCTAGTCATGCATTCATTCAGTCTGGAACAATTTGAAGGACCATTGGATCTACTCCTGCAGCTCATCGAGCAGCAGGAGTTAGATATTACTACAGTTTCTTTGGCCAAAGTTACTGACCAATATCTGCAATATTTAGAGCAATTGGAGCAGATCATGCCGGAAGAAGTGGCGGATTTTCTCTTAGTCGCTTCTAAATTGATTTACCTCAAATCCAAATATTTATTACCCAATCTGACAGTTGTGGATGAACAGGATGCTGGTGACTTGGAGCGTCAGCTGAAGATGTATCAGCAGTTCTATGAAGCGAGCAAAGTCATCGAGCAGATGATCACTAAGCAGCGTTTCGCCTATGTGCGTGAACAGCCGATGAAGATTCAATTCGCGCAAGAGTTTACCCCGCCACCAAGTATGAAGCCATCAGATCTAGCTACTGCCATGCGTTCGGTCATCGAGCGTCTGGGTGAGATCAAGATATTACCACGTATTATGATGGCCAAAGCGGTAAGTATCAAAGAGCGGATCCAACATTTCCGAGAGTTGCTGACCAGCAATATGGAAATGAATTTTAGCCATTTTCTTAATAAGGAAAACAAAGTCGATACTATTGTCAGTTTCTTAGCTTTGTTAGAATTAGTTAAGCAGCGTTTCGTCACCGTCGAGCAAACACAGTTATTCACTGATATAACTATTCGTTCTAATCCATTACAACATCCTAACCTCAATGAGTAAAACATCACTTACGAGTTCTATCGAAAGTTTGCTACTGGTGTCCGCTAAGCCTCTGACCTATCGTGAATTAGCTAAGTTGACGGATCAAGAAACAGACGACATTGCTTCTGCAGTAGCCACGTTGCAAGACAAATATAATCAGTCTGATAGTGGTATACGACTGTTGGTAAATGATAAACAGGTGCAGTTGGCGACTGATCCAGAACAAACGAAGTTGATCAAGGAATATTTACAATCAGAAATCACCGGCGAGCTGACTCGTCCGAGTCTAGAGACGTTAACCATCGTGGCTTATCGGCAGCCGATAAGTAAAGAAGAATTGGAGCAGATTCGCGGTGTCAATTGTAGTTTAATCTTACGTAATTTAATGATCCGAGGATTGGTCGAGAGTCGTGAAGCCAAAGGTGGACTGACCACCAATTACAGCGTGACTATCGATTTCCTACGCTTCTTAGGCATTACCAAAGTAGAAGAGTTGCCTGATTATGAACGACTTCATACTCATGAGAATATTCAGGCGGTCTTGGATCAGAAACAGGCTGAAGTAGCTACCGAGGTGACCAATGATGAGACTCGCTAAATTTTTAGCTTTGGCTGGAGTAGCCAGTCGTCGAGAAGCCGAAGAGCTGATCTTGGACGGTAAGATCATGGTCAATGGTCAACCGCACCAAGAGTTGGGTCGTCAGATCGATGAAACCAAAGACATCGTCACCTATCGTGGTAAGACTATCGGCGCCGAGCAGAAAGTATATTATCTGGTACATAAGCCTATTGGTTGGTTGTCAGCCAGCAAAGATAGCCATAGTGATCAAGTCGTGACGGCTCTGGTGCCGCCAAAACCCAAAGTCTATCCAGTCGGGCGATTGGATAAGGATTCTAGTGGACTCTTATTGTTGACCAATGACGGTGATCTGACCTATCAAGCAACGCATCCCAAATTTCTAGTTGAGAAAGAATACGAAGTAACGACTGATAAAATGGTCAACGCCGAGTTACTGCGTGCCTTGCAGCAAGGTATTCAACTGGAAGAAGGCTTGGCAGTTATCGATTCTGGTAAAATCATCGGACCCAAACGGATCAGTATTGTATTACATCAAGGCTGGAATCGACAGATTCGTCGGATGTTGGGGCATCTAGGATATGGTGTGATTTCACTGGTAAGAGTGCGAGAGGGTCGACTTCGCCTAGGTAATTTGTCAGCCGGTAAATTTAAGAAAATCGCCAAACCGTATATATGACCGGGTTTGCACAATTTTGCGCTGCGGTGATCACTCTATTTGGATTAACCGCTAGTCAATCGCAGCCGCTGTATACTTTGGTCTGGCACGAACGTCCGCAGCCAGTAGGTTCTGTCTGGACCTGGAGTAAACAAACGGTGCGTCGGGCACCAGTTAAGATAAACCCTGATTCGCTGGGTGTGGCGGTAGCAGCGCCG
>CAZIOU010000024.1:0-8456 GCA_964540995.1 uncultured Gammaproteobacteria bacterium
CTTTGGTTGGGCAACTCTCGGCGGCGGCCATGATCGTAGCGTCATCATCATGCTCTCCGTCTTTGACTATAGCCAGACCATTGTCATCCAGTTCAAATGTCTTGCCGGCGATGGCGACACAGGAGGCCACGCTAACACAGAGTTCTTGGTCAACTTTGATTTTCATACGTCCTTATTGTAGCGAAGTCGGCCAGCAAGTCAATCCCAATTGATTTGCTGTCGAATAACTGATGACTATGTCAGAATTTGTGTTGACGATGATTTAGTTGTTTGGTAGAGTATTTTTTGG
Source organism: uncultured Gammaproteobacteria bacterium (assembly GCA_964540995.1). GTDB lineage: Bacteria > Patescibacteriota > Patescibacteriia > UBA1558 > 2-01-FULL-52-15 > JAZDLR01. The sequence continues at coordinate 290 of CAZIOU010000024.1, forward strand.
ATTAGCTCTTCCTAGACAAAGGGCGTGACAGCTCCGGCCGAGACGAATTGCTAGCCGACTGAATAAGTTCGCTGGTGTATCCGGGCTGTCACGTCCGCCATTAACAATCATTCCTCGTAGATGGGGTTAGGTGTGGACGATGTGTCTACGGGAATGGTTTTGGCTCCGGCACTGCTATAGTGTCGGAGCTTTTTTGACTTTTTACGATAACGGTCTATCCTAGAAGGAATACCGTTCTTACCATGGGAGGTGGTACATGCTGGCTATGACTCGTTACACGGATCTTACGAATAGAAGAAAAAGCTCGGTGATACATTTTTTTGCTCGTTTCTTTTTCAACTCACGTATTGATTGTTGTCAGGGCGACAGTGCTACTGATGAAGAGGAGTTGGCCAATATGTATGTGCTTACTCGGTTGGCTGATTTCTTCTGTCGGCCGCAGCTACCCCAACCGTACGAAGAAAATCCTGTAGACCTGCACCATCGTTTGGATGCAGAGTCGACCCCTCGAGGCAAGGCTTTGATCTGGCACCAAGCAGCTGATCAGAGATTCTTGGCACAATCACTTTTCTGGGATAATGACCGATTAGAGTGGGGGTCGCATTATTGGTCACCGGGTTTTGCTAGCTTCTGCTACCGAGCAGCCGCTGGTCTTTATAGTCAGACCGGTTGGAGTAGGTCGGCAGTGCCAGTTACGCTTAACTTTCTTAGTGAGCATTATTTGCGCTACCGCCTGATTGTGCGTCACCTAGCCACGGAGTATCTTAATCTCCTTGATTTGGTGAAAGAAGCCGACACAGAGCGTGCGATCTACCAAGGGAATCAAATTAGTGCTCGAGATGATTTGATCGATCTACTGGTCGATTGGCGGCATCAGCCATCAGCCGAGCTTCGCGAGCGGATCATACGTTTAGCAGTTTCGCTCGATATCCCTTGGGACAAACTTCCGGCCGATCTACGGCCCAGTTAAGAGGTAGGCGAGCAGACATGTTCTGCTCGCCTTTTATTTTTAGTAGTTACGATAAACTAACCATCATGGTATACTATAGCTAATCGAATAAGATGATTATGGGTATTTTTGCTGTTGAAGTGGTCAAGGAAGATCGTGGTTTACTGCAGCTTCACGGCACCGTTATCAAAGGAGTGCTTAAGCCCGGCATGGAAGCCGTGCTTGATGGTCATGTCATCGCCTTGCACCGTGTCTACGATCAAGAAGGTAGTGATCTCGAAGAGGCGACTCGCGGTTGGACCGTTCAGATAGAGATTGACACGGAAGCGAGTTGGTCCTGGGTCGAGAAATTATCAGGTCAGCAAGTGACATTTACCGAAGATAAAAAACAAACTAATTCACTGGTGTGGGACGCAGAAACTATTTCTTCATAACGATCGTCTGGATCTGCCTGATCATGGTGGTCTTCCCTGTCGTGGCGCAAGTGACGTCAACGGGCAGCGATACACCTTTGGAAACTATTAATACTCAAACTGGTGTGGTTGATGATCAGTCAACGGTCCAGTTTTCTATCGAATCAGACGATCCCGATACGTACAGTGGCATGATCAGCTTCATCGCCACCAACGAGCAACCAATCGAAGTACCGCTGGCTGTTTTCGTCACGACGGCTGATAAATCTTTAGTCAAAACTATTGTGTTGAAGGGTTCTCCTGATGCTACTCGCTGGCAGGCGGATTTTGATACGACTGATCTACCCAATGGACGCTATCAATTTCAAGTTGGCTATCGTTTGTTCCGCGGTGCCGAACCAGTGATCTGGAATCAAGGCTACTGGGCTTTGGTGGCCAATAGCGCTGCAACTAGCAAGCCGATTATCGTGACGCCAACACCAGAGGTTACACCACAACCAGCTCCCGACTTAGCACCAACTCCAAATGTAACCGAACCGGAACCATTACCTACCAGTACCACGCCGGCAGTCGTACCAGTAGATACTCAAGTGACGGATTTCTGTGGTCGCAATGGTATCACTAACGTTCAAAGCTGTCTGGCAGTTGAGAAATTCCGTCTGGATCCGTTGTGCCGTCAACAGGGAATAGCGACCATCGCTGACTGTGCTACATATTTGCAGCAACGATATGAACAACCGTTGTGTCAAAGTGTATCGGCTTCTGATGCCAAACAGTGCCAGCAATATATTATTGATCAAGCGACGAAGAATAAATTTTGCGGTGATTGGCCACAGCTGGCGTGTGCCACGATTATCGGTAGTTGGTATCGAGGAGTGGTCGCTAGCTTCGTCTCATTACAAACATCGCTTGAATTGGTGACTCGGCCGCTGGTTAATCAGACGATAGACTGGAATAGCTTGATCAGCCACAATGGTCTTGATGTTTTGGCGTTTGCCTCTGTGGCTGATTTTTCGCAACATAACCCAATGGTCCGCCTGATAGCCTTACACGCCGGCGGTGTCATTGATGCCAATCAAGATTGGCAAGCTGCTTGGCCCGTGGGTCTGCAATTGGACGGTGATAATGATGGCCTAAGTGATGATGCTGAAGTTCGTTATGGAACTAAATTAGATGCCGTTGATAGTGATGGTGATGGCTATCTGGATGGAGAAGAATTACAACATCAATATAATCCAGCTGGCAGTGGCAAGGTGGCAGTGGTTGCCGGTATTGATCAGGCCCTGGTTGCCGGCAAGCCGCTGGAGCAGCCGTGGACCTCTGGTCTAGTCAGTGACAAAATTGCTATTACTGGTGTAAGCGCTTTCGTCAATGGACAAGGTTTACGATTGGCTGGCACTGGTCCAGGATTGCAACCAATTACTCTGTTTATTGGACAACCGTTTCCGATCATTGTGACCGTCATGACGGATGAGCGTGGGCAGTGGGACTATTATTTGAATCAACCAATTCGCGATGGTGCGTATACTGTCTATGCTACTACGATTACATCGGAGGGTGCCATCAGTTCTAAGACGAAACCAACTACGGTTTATTGGCGGCAGGGACAGCTGGTCTCTCTGGCTCAGTTAGCCAGCGAACAGCCGGTGGTCAAAGGAGTGGTCTATGATCGATTTGGTGTCACTACACCTTTAGCGCTAGGTTTGATCATTGCTGCGGTGATTGTCGGTAGTACCTTAGTAGTCATAAGTTGGAGACGATGGTAACCCCGATCAAAACACAAACAATTTATATTGGCAGCGATCACGCTGGATTTAAGTTAAAGGAGTATCTTAAGCAGAAATTGATGCGAGCTGGTGCCCGAGTGATCGATGTCAGTGGTTCGACCTTACAACCAACTGATGATTATCCGATCATTGCCTACGCAGTAGCGCATTCAGTCGCTCGTGACAAAGGCACTCTAGGTATCATCGCCTGCGGCAACGCCCAAGGTGTATCAATGGTGGCCAATAAAGTTGCTGGTATACGAGCAGCCATTGGTTATAGTGTCTATGCAGCCAAGACCTCGCGGGCCGATGATGATTCTAATATATTATGTGTCGCTGGTCGGGTATTGAAACAACCGATGGCCTGGAAGATTGTTGAAGCCTGGCTCCAGACATCATTTGCTCGCACGGTGCGTTTCCAACGCCGCTTGAAACAAGTGTTAGCCATTGAAGCGGAGCAGAAACCTTTGGTTGATGTCATACCATCGATACTGGTTAACTCTGTTAGTGAATTTAAGGCTCGCGTCAAGAAGATCGAACACTATTTTTCTTTGGCTCAAATTGACGTTGCCGATGGTCACTTCGTACCTAATAGTACAGCTATTGATTGGAGTACTATCAAGAAGGCACGTTCGGAGATGAGCTTTGATCTGCATCTGATGGTGCAGCGACCAGACCTGTGGTTGAAACAGGTTAAAAATACCGATGGATTGTATCGCGTCTTCTGGCATATTGAATCAAAGGTTCAAACTAATGCCATGATTGAGGCAGTTCGAGGTAAGGGCTTGTCGCCGGCTTTAGCCTTGCGTCCAGAAACAGCGGTGAAGCAGGTGCAGCCGTATGTAAAACAAGTTGACGCCATTCTTCTGTTAGCCGTAGAACCAGGATTTAATGGTGGTACATTTTTGCCGGAAGTGATCAAGCGAATTCACCAGGTACGCGCACTTGATAAACAGATCCCTATTGTCATTGATGGTGGGATGAATCCTCAAACCGCCGCGCAAGTTATCGCTGCCGGCGCTACCAGTGTCGTGGTGGGAAGTTTTTTACAACGCCATGCTGATTGGGAGAAGACAATTACACGATTACGACATAGCCTATGACCAATTCGACCCAAGAATTAGCCTTGATAGCCAATCAATTACGCCAAGACCTGATCACTATGTTGGCGACGGCTGGATCAGGTCATACTGCTTCGCCTTTGGCACTGGCCGACTTGATGGCAGTGCTCTATTTTTCTCAATTACATCAGCGACCGCGTCAGCCATCATGGCCTGGACGTGATCGACTTATTTTTTCGGCTGGTCACACAGTACCGATTCGGTATGTGGCCATGGCGCGCGCCGGTTATTTCCCATTGAAGCAATTAGCAACCTTACGTAAATTTGGTTCCCGACTGCAGGGTCATCCAAGCTTGATCGATTTCCCTGCCATGGAGACATCTGGTGGGCCTTTGGCGCAGGGGATTTCCGTCGCTGTCGGTATGGCCTTGGCTGCCAAGATGGACAAGGCTGCTTATCGAGTCAACGTCGTCTGTTCGGATGCCGAGATGGAAGAAGGACAGCTCTGGGAAGCAGTGATGACAGCCGCCAAATATAAATTACATAACCTGACAGTATTTTTGGACCGTAACAATATCCAGATCGATGGCAAAACCGATGACGTTATGCCGCTCAACCCAATACGAGAGAAATGGCGAAGTTTTGGTTGGCAAGTTGTGTCTATTAATGGACACGATCATCAAGCTATCATCGATGCGATGGATCTGGCGCGTAGTTTTAGTGAGCAGCCTACCGTTATAATCCTCAACACCATTCCAGGAAGAGGAGTAAGTTTTATGGAAGATGATTATCGCTGGCACGGCAAAGTTCCGACTGCTGTAGAAGCCAAGCGCGCTCTACAAGAACTGCGAGCGGCAAGAAAGGAAATTAGCTAATTTATGCTACGACTCAATTGGTGGGACACCAGGAAGCAAAAGCGAGAATCAACTCGACAAGGATTTGGTCGAGGCTTAGTTCGGGCTGCAGCAGCTGATAAGAAAGTAGTTGCCTTAACAGCTGACTTGAAAGAATCGACTCAAGTAGATACATTTGCCCAGAAATATCCGGCACGCTTTTTCGATGTTGGCGTAGCAGAACAGAATCTGGCTGGTGTGGCTGCCGGATTGGCTTTGTCAGGTAAGATTCCTTTCATGACATCGTATGCAGTATTTTCACCAGGGAGAAATTGGGATCAGATCCGTGTCAGTATCGCTTATAACCAAGCCAACGTAAAAATTGTCAGTACTCACGCCGGTTTAAATGTTGGGCCAGATGGAGCGACTCACCAAGCACTAGAAGATATCGCTTTGATGCGCGTACTGCCACACATGACGGTGGTGGTTCCAGCTGATAGTCTGCAAGCAGAACAGGCGACTCAAGCTATTGCTCGTTGCCGTGGTCCTGTCTACCTCCGTCTGACGCGTTCGGCTACACCGATGATTATAAGTGAGCAAGCTGATTTTACGATCGGTAAAGCCCAAGTGTTACAAGATGGTACTGACTTGACTATTATTGCCTGTGGACCGATCGTCTATCAGTCACTGTTGGCTGCGAGGCAGTTGTCCGAACAGGGCATTAAGGTTGCGGTTATCAATTGTCACACGATCAAGCCTCTAGACGAACGAACTATCATCAAGTGGGCCAGACAGACCAAAGCCATCGTCACAGTAGAGGAGCATCAGTTAGCTGGTGGACTTGGCTCAGCTGTAGCTGAAGTCCTGGCTCAACGCCAACCGACGCCACAAGAATTTGTCGCCGTTAATGATCAGTTTGGTCAGTCTGGTTCAGCTGATGAATTATTGTCTCATTATGGTTTGACAATGGAAAGTATTATTACTGCCTGTCACCGAGTACTACGTCGCAAGTAAAACTCTTGTGAAGCTTGACAATTCAATGTTATAATTGAATTGTTATTTTTATACACACCGTTTCTTATCTATATTTATCTTTAGTTTTTTTAATAAAAATATGGCAACCAAAAAAAGAAAAACAAAATCGTTGTCGGTAGCGGCATCGATGAAGAAGCTCGATCTCTATGATCGCATCGTTTCTAGTGTCTGGGTTCTGTGTGCTTTTATCATGGCAGTTGTCTTCGTCACTTCAATGTCCGGCGCTATGGCCGGCGTTTTGTATCAGACGGTGACACCCTTTGATCGCCAATTTGCAATTGGATCCAATTATAATCGTGATTTCCCCATTAACACCGGTGTCGAACAGGCTACCTTTCAGAGGACTGGTACCGGTGTCGTCAGTGCTGAGATAACTATCCCGATAGCCAACTTATTGAGCTACCAACTGTTTAATGCACATCCACTGACAGGCATAGTAGCTTCTTCTACTGGCCCGTACGCTGATGAATTGGTTGGGATTGATAGTTATGGTTGTAGCCATAAAGTTAAGTCAGACACACTGTATAGTAATAAGATTCGTGTCATCTGCCAGGCTACTTCGGCTTCTCCGATTATACCTTCGGCTGGTGATATCGCCCTTGCTCGCTTCTATTATGTCCCTGGTGAGCCAATATTTAACCCTCGTGGTGTTTGTGGTGATGGAGTTATCGCTTTCAATGAGATGTGTGATGATGGCGATCTCAACGGCACTCCAGGACACTGTACGAGTAGTTGTCAATTACCATATGGTAGCACTGTTTGTCCACAGAACTTTAGTTTGTCAGATCAGAGAACTACGTGTGTAAGTAATTGGTCAAATACGGGGGAACTAGGTTGTAATACGCAGTGTACTAACACCATGATTCAATATCCGGCCGCAAACTATCGTTGCTATCAGAGTTCTGATAAGCGCTATCGTTGTATCGGCAATACGCTTAATGCCACCTCAACCACCTCGACAATCCCTCCTAAGACAGTACCGACCAAGACTCGACCAGCCATTACCCAATAGACAGATTATGAGAACGACCCCTGCGGGGGTCGTTTTTTTATTCTCTGGATATGCTATACTTTAAATACCATGAACTCTAAGAGAAAGGGGGTGGTAGCATGAAGGGAATGCATATGCTCACTTGGATCCTCGTAATAATCGGAGGTTTGAACTGGTTATTAGTTGGATTATTTGATTGGAATTTGGTCACGGCCTTAGTCGGCAATTGGCCTTGGTTGGAGAAGTTGATTTACATCCTGGTTGGTTTATCGGCTTTATGGGAATTAATCACCCATAAGAAGAACTGCAAGATGTGTAGTAAGTCAATGTAAAACCATTTGCTATCAAAAATGCCTCTCAACGCTTTGTTGATAGGCATTTTTATTTTTCTAAATTGTATTCTTCACGAGTCCCTAGCCCCGAGTAGCGGGTACCTAGTGAATTGTAATTCCCGTCTCCGTATCGGCCCATTTGTACAGCCGTTCCATATTGGCATAGCTGACATTGACGCAGCCATGACTCATCGGCTGACCAAACTTATTATGCCAGTAGGCTCCGTGGATATAGTAACCGTATTTGTTACGCAAAAATAATAGGTTCCATTTGGTTTTGGGATAGCTATAGGTCGGACCAGAGTAATTGACTACCGGCACTTTCTTCTGGACGGTGAAATCGCCTTTGGGAGTGGGATAATATTTGGTGCCAGAAGATATTTTAAACGTTTCTAAGTTCGTACCATTGAAACTGTAGGTTAAAGACTGGTCGGCGATGGAGACGTCGATATGTTTCGTAAGTTTGATAGTGCTGCTGGATAGAGGATCGTAGCTAGTAGTCACTTCTTCACCATCAGTATGACTATCGCCATCAGTGTCCGGGTTGGTCAGGTCAGTGCCGAGTAATGTTTCCCAGCGGTCATTGAGGCCATCATGATCAGAATCGATGTCAATCATTTTGGTCTTGTCACCCACGAGCGGTGAGAAGCCAGTCGATACTTCGACACCATCGGAAAAGCCGTCACCGTCGGTATCGTTTTTGGTCGGGTCAGTATGATAGATAGTTTGTTCTTGAAGATCAGTTAGTCCATCACCGTCGGTATCGACAGTCTCTGCTCCTACCGTT
>CAZIOU010000025.1:0-7716 GCA_964540995.1 uncultured Gammaproteobacteria bacterium
TACCCTATTAGGACTAGACTAAACTGTTAATTAACTAACGAAAACACTATGTGGTTTTACCTATTTCTGGTGCTAGTAATCCTCTTACTATCTGCCAGTATAAAAGTGATTAAGGAGTACGAGCGAGGAGTAATCTTCTTCCTCGGACGTTGTACTGGTCAACGTGGACCGGGGCTTATCTTCTTGATCCCTATATTTGAGAAGATGGTCCGCGTCCAACAAAGGACCGTCACTATGGATATCCCAGCCCAGAAAATCATCACCAAGGATAACGTCTCCATCGACATCGCCGCTGTGGCCTATTATCACATTGTCGATCCAGTCAAGGCGGTCTTATCAATCGAAAATATTTATTACGGAGTAAATCAAATCAGTCAAACTACCGTGCGAAATGTCGTGGGTCAATTCATGCTTGATCAACTCTTATCACAAACCGTAGATATCAATAATCAAATCAAAAATGTCATCGATGCACACACGGAACCTTGGGGAGCACAGGTGACGGCTGTCGAAATCAAAGACATCGTTCTACCAGATAATATGCAGCGCGCCATGGCCAAAGAAGCCGAAGCTGAACGTGAACGTCGCGCCAAGATCGTGGCGGCCGAAGGTGAATATCAGGCAGCTGAGAAGTTGGGCCAAGCAGCCGACCTGATGGCAGCCCATCCAGTAGCCCTGCAGCTGCGAACACTACAGACGATGGCCGAGATTAGCGTGGAGAAAAATTCTACCATCATCTTCCCCGCCCAATTCATGACTACAGTGCAAGAAGCCTTCAAGACCATGGCCAACGACACTAAAAAAAATAGCTAGTCTTGCTTGCCTAACTGTCTTCCCTTATACTGATAATGATGGAAAATCAATGCAAAGCCTGCGGCATGGCCACTGAAGGATTCAAGTGCGTCACCTGTCAGGAAGAGCTCGTCGAGTATAACGCCGATCACGTCTGCGGCGGCGAGATGCTTCAACCCAAATGCACCGGCTGTAATCAAGCCGAGAGTAACTGCGGTTGCTAGTACCAATACGCCCTCAAACGATATTCGTTTGAGGGCGTATTGTCTTATCTTGACGATGCCCAAACCGTCATGTAGGATAAGCAATCAACGTTCATTCTCACATCACTTACATGGAGGCTGTAATGCACTTTTCCAGCGAACTATTAGCGATTTATCACAAGCTGCACCCCATCATCAAGGCGCTTCCGATCGTCATCAAAGAACTACCACGTCGAAGTCTAGAGCTGGGACTACCGGCCAATCGTGGTATCAGCCTAGTAGTTGCTACTGCAGGGACCAAAGAACCGGTACTAATACTACAACTTGGTAATCCTGAATTTATCGGGCTGTACACCGACAACGCCATCGCATCAGCTCGTCAGCACGAGGGTGTCTATCACGCCGGAGCCCTACCACAAGGGGTTGACGCTACTGTCTTCGCTGCCAACCCCAAGGAGATTTTCAATCCCTGCGGTTGTTCGATCCTGATCGAAGATGTGCCCTGCATATTAGCGATGGACGGATTACCACTTGAATGGAATGTTGCTGTCCTCCTGTCTGTCGCCTCTGTCGCTGGCTTGAGCAGCGATGAAAAATTGGCCCAGCTGCGTCAAACAATCGGCGCCAGCACCAGAAGGACTGTACGATTTGAGAAGATGTTCCTCAGGGTTATCTAAACAATCCCCCATCACAGTGAATGTGATGGGGGATTTTCTAAATAACTAGGGGTTTACTACTCATAGCGCAAGGCTTCTAACGGACTTTTCTTACCTGCTTGTCGGGGAGCCTTTTCATGAATGATTACTTTCTTTGACTATCTGACCATCAGCCAGGAAGATGCGCCGGTGAGCTGTGCTAGCGTATTCTGACTCATGCGTTACCATGACGATCGTTTGACCATCATCATTGAGCCGATGAAAAAGTTTGATAATAGCGTCTGATGTTTCCGTATCTAAGTTAGCCGTCGGCTCATCAGCAAAAATAATTTGCGGTTTGTGAGCGATGGAACGGGCGATACTGACACGTTGCTGTTGACCGCCTGACAACTGGCTAGGAAGGTTATTGATTTTATCTTTCAGTCCCACTTGATCAAGCGATTCGGTTGCCACTACCAAAGCTTCTGATTTGGACATACCTTTCATGAGCAGTGGCACCATGACATTTTCTACCGACGTAAGAGAGGGTAAAAGCGCATAGTCCTGAAAGATGTAACCTAGATTGAACAAACGAAAATTTGTCCTTTCTGCGCTAGTTGCTCGCGTCATATCGATACCGTTATAGAGCACCTGACCTGACGTCGGGTGATCCAACAAACTAAGCTGATACAGTAAGGTTGATTTACCAGAACCAGAACGTCCTGTGATGGCGACGAACTCACCTTTCTTGACGCTAAAATCCAAACTCTTGAGAACAGTTTGACTTAGATTACCGGTGATATAAGTTTTGACTAGATTACGAGCTTCGAGCATATAATTATCGTCCTAATATGGCGTCTAACGTGTTCTGCTTGACCACAATTGATGCCGGTATAAATCCAGCGATCATAGTAGCGACAAACAACACCAGCACTCTAATAGCGGTCCCAGAATAAGTAGCCACTAAGATACCGTCGCTGAAGGGGAAGTTGATCGGATTAGCTGCGAAATAGGGCTGCAAAAATCCATAGAGTACGAGCAAGCCAATAGTCGTACCGACGAGGGCATAGAAGGCCGCTTGAATAACGTAGGAGAAGCGGATCGTGCTGGAGGCGATACCGATGCCTTTAAGGATACCAATAAATTTACGCCTCGTAATAGCGTTGACGAAAATAACGATAAAGATAGTGATCGACGCCACTACTAGACCAATACTGCCGACCACGTTACCGAGCAAAGCAAAAGTTGTCTTGATGTCATTGAGAAATTTAGGCAAAGCCTGTTCCGCTGTCTGTACCTTGGCAATATGATCAATACCGCTGGCTTGCAATCCCAATACGACCGCCGAAGCGGAAGCGCCCGGCTTCAGCTGGACTGCAATCTCATCGACATTATAATCAGTACGATTGATAATTTTGCGTAGTGTATTGGCATTCATATAGACGCGCTGATCAACTTCGCCAGATTTGGTCTTGACGACACCAACAACGGTTACCTCGCGCGTAATGCCGTTGAGAACTAATCGTATTTTACTGCCTGACTCAACATTCTTAATCGTCATGGCCCCCGGTGAGTCAATCGGACTATATTTGTAGAGTAAATTAGCGCCCACGACTATATCATCTGTGTCATCAGATGCTAAGAACCTACCTTCAACCAGATATTTCGATAAATGAGTCAGATGATCTTCGGCTACCGGGTCAATCCCGACCACAATAGTTCCAATAGAGTCTACAAGATCATCAGGTCGACTCTTATTGCGATAGTTGGCCTCCAATAATCCTGATTCAATATAACGTGTTACCACGTGATCAACTTCGGAGAAGGAATTTAAAATTTGTAATACTTCGCTGGAACGGTCGATGTATGTTTTGCGCGGTAAGGTAGAAATGATGATGTCGCTTGTATAGCGCTCGCGAGAAGCTTCCGTCGAACCCTCGATCAATCCAACCAAAATACCGCTGACAACTACCAGATTTAGGAACGTCAGCGTCATCACAAAAATAATCAGTATATTAGTCCAGATGTTGGCCCGACGGATATCACGTACCGCCAAGAACCAGCCGAGTCGTAGGGCGACTAGTAAAGATGCTCGCGATGCTGCTGCAGGGTGAGATGTGTGTGCTTTTGGCTTCATGCAAATTATTCGTAACGCAAGGCTTCGATCGGACTCTTCTTAGCTGCTTGCCTAGCCGGATAAAGACCGAATACTAATCCAATGATGGTTGACACGGCTAAGCCCAGAAGTGCTGCCCCCAAAGGAAAACTAAAGCTCCAATCAACATTGGCATACTGCGATAACCCGAAGCTAATAATGAAGGAGAAGAAGGTACCCAGAGAAATACCAATGATACCACCCACACCCGTCAGCACTACTGCCTCCAATAAGAATTGAGTCAAAATATTCTGGTTAGTAGCTCCCAGTGCTTTACGTAGACCGATTTCACGAGTCCGTTCGGTCACCGACACCAACATGATATTCATAATACCGATGCCACCCACGAGCAAGGAAATGGCAGCAACCGCCGCCAAGAACATAGTCAGTACATCGGTTATAGTTTTAACGGTATTGAGTGCGTCAGCTTGGGTCTGTACATAGAAATCATCTTTGGTCGGATCAGTGATACTGTGGTTGGCTCGTAAGGTCAGCGTGATATCACGTACCGTATCGTCGACATGAGCCTCATCATCAGCCTGAACGGCTAGCCTATTAAAATGTTTGATGCCAAATATATAGCGTTGAGCTGTTGTATAAGGAATGATAACCACATCATCAAAGTTAAGGAACGATGACTGCCCTTTCTGGGACATCAAACCAATAATCCGAAAGGTCTTGTCTTTGATCTTTACTTTTTGTCCCACCGGATCCTGCGTATCAAATAACTTCTCGGCTGCTTTGTGTCCAATAACTGCCACGTCAGCGTAGCTTCTGACCTCATCATCAGAAAAATTACGACCTGAATCCATAGTGATATTATAGATGTCCTCAAAATAGGGACTTAAACCATAGATAGTCGGCCGATATATTTTGTTGGTATAGGTCACCGCGGTACTACCGAAGACAATAGGCATTATCTTGTCTACATAAGGAGCATTACTTTTCTTCTGCAGATCTTCGAAATCTTTCTGTTTCAAAGAGTCAGTGAAAGTACTAATAAAATCTGTCGGTCCGGTCGGCTGCCGCCCCGGTACCACGGCGATCGTCTTGGCACCAATACTTTGGATCTGTCCGAGGATGAGATTTTGTGCTCCTTGTCCCAAAGAAACAACAATCATGATAGCCATGATGCCAATCACGATACCCAAGATAGTCAGAGCTGATCGACTCTTGTTGGTTCGTAGACCGATAATCGAGGTGTTGAAGGAGTGATAGAATTTCATACTATTTTACGAAGTCTTTGGTGGCGTCTCGGCGATTCTTCACAGCTTTATCGCTGGCGATCTCACCATCTTTGATAGCAATAATACGACCGGCCATCTCCGCAGTATATGTCTCGTGCGTGATCAAGATGATCGTATGACCGTCTTTCTCATTGAGCGATTGCAATATTTCCATTACTTGTTGTCCTGATTTGGAATCGAGATTACCAGTGGGCTCATCGGCAAAGATTACTTCAGGATTGATGATCAAAGCGCGAGCAATAGCCACGCGCTGTTTCTCTCCGCCAGATAACTGTGATGAATAATGATTGATACGATGATCCAAGCCAACAGCGTGAACTGCTTTCTTGATCAGTCCATCCCATTCTGATTCCTTGATGGAAGAATAAAGCAAAGGAAGCTTAACATTGTTATAAACGGTGGTCTTGGGTAGCAAATTAAATGATTGAAAGATAAACCCCATACTCTGATTTCGCACTCGAGCTTGATCATCAGAGCTGTAATCTGATTGCAATTTACCATTGAAACGATATTGCCCTGACGAAGCTTCATCGAGAAAGCCGAGTATATGTAGGAGTGTAGACTTACCAGAACCCGAGGGGCCGATAATAGCCACAAACTCCCCCTTCTCAATAGCAAAGCTAACAGAGTCAAGCGCCTTAGTAACGACGTCTTCAGTGTGAAACTCTTTACTAACTTTTTGTAGTTCGATCAGAGCCATTAGCAATCCTATTTGATCTGGCTGGTTATAATCTTATCACCATCTTGAAGACCGGAAACGATTTCTATTTGTCCATCAGAACCCACCAGTCCAGTGGTAATAGCTACATCCAATACGGTTGGGTTCTTGGCATCACCGATCAAGGTATGCACGATCTTCTTGCCATCCTTAGCTGCTACTGCGCGTTGTGGAACTGACAATACCTGATTACGCGTATCGGTCAATACAATTATATTGGCTGTCATACCAGACTTAACGCGTTCATCGTCCTGCAAAAATTCGAAGGTCACTTTATAGGTTGATACACCATCAACCAAGGTTTCAGCTGGGTCGATAGCTACCACCTTGGCAGCAAAGTTAACGTCGCTCCCGTAAGCATCGAGGGTAATATCGGCACTGTTATCCAGCTTAATTTTGGTAATATCAGCTTCTGGTACATTAGCTTCTACTTGATACTTCTTATCGGTAATGAGAGAAACCAAACCGACATTAGGCGAGGTCACCTGACCAACTTTGGCATCTTGCTTAGTAACTAAGCCGGCGAAAGGGGCGCGGATAACATTCTTAGATAATTGCGCCTGATAATTTTGGACGATGGCTACCTGTTGAGCCACGAGAGCGGTCTGCGAATCAAGCGATGCCTGTGCCTGTCTGACAACCGCCTCTTGTCCAGCTAGTTGCTCGGATGTAGGTCCTGCTTGCTTCAATACCAATTCATTGCGACGTTGATCAACGGTAGCCTTCTGAGCTGAGATGGATTGTTGAATGGTGGCTACATTAGTGCTGGCAGTATTTACATTGGTAATAGCGGTAGCCACATTGGTGCGATAGGTATCCAAGGTGCTATTGGATAGCGCGCAAGGAGCGGTTAAGGTTTGGTTCAAAGCCATTAAGAAAGTAGCGATCTTACTTAGATGATTTTGGGTACTGATGATTTGTGAATCATAAGCCGATTGATTGACGCTGGCAGTTAAGACAGGCAACTCTGTCTGCCAAGTCTTCAATTCATTCTCACTATCATAGCGACCGCTGGTAGCATCGTTGGCGTTTTGAGAATCGCAGGTAGCAAAGGTAAAAGCGTAACTCTGGGTGTTGGAGGTGAAAATAGCCGCCGTCTTGGCTCTGACAGCATCGTTGGCTTTGGCATAAGCGTCATTGATAGTGTTGCGAGCTGAAAGGTAGTAATTAGTCAGGTCTTGCTCTGCCTTGGCTACGGCAGCTTGCGACACTGCTACGTCTTCTGAACGAGCACCATTTTTGAGCTCATCCAGCTTGGCTTGCTGATTGGCCAGCGCTGCTTGATATTGGGATAGCTGTGCTTGAGCACTGCGCACACCAGCTTCCGCTTGACGCAGCTGAGCAGCTACATCAGCGCTGTCTAGCACAACCAGCGTCTGACCGGCTTGTACACGGTCTCCGACTTTGACATAAGCAGCAGCCACACGTCCGCTTCGTTCTAAGGCCAGGTCAACTTCTTGAGCTGGCTTGATGGTGCCGGTCACTGACACTTCCTGACGGAGATCGGCTTTCTGTGCCACAACATATTCATAGTTACTTTTCTTATTCTGGGACGCGGCGACACTGATAACAACAATGACGGCAACGGCCAAAATGATGCTTCCGATAATAATTTTCTTCTTCGTGAATTTCATAGTCCTTTATTAAGAGGGTATTAGTTTAGTTAAAATAGCATAGAGATGGCTGATATCGCTAGGGTTAAGCACCTTCAGTGTCTGGCGTAGCCTCTGCTCCATGGTATCGAGTGCTTTCTGCCTGGCTCGCTTACCAGCAGGAGTAAGGGCAAGACGAATTGAACGTCCGTCGGTTGCGCTGGACGTCCGACGGACATGACCAGTGCGAACAAGACTTTCAATAAGAGAAGTCGCCGTGGGTCGGGTAATAAACAGCTGCTGAGCGATAGCGCTCATCGTCGGCTCGGCCATCTCACTGATCATATGAAGAGCGCCCAACTGAACCATCGATA
>CAZIOU010000026.1:0-7668 GCA_964540995.1 uncultured Gammaproteobacteria bacterium
CACCGGTAAAATAGGTGATATGACCTCTTTTTTGGTTGATTGGTCGTTTACCACAATTGTGGTAGTTTGTTCACCAGATGGCTTGGTTACTGTTACTGTCTTGGTAATTATATTGTTTTTGGTAGTTTCTACCTGAGTAGGGAAAAACCTTTTGGTTAAAAAGGCCCCCAGGGCAATTCCAAGTATTCCACATGCTAAACTAACCTTCCACATAATGTTCCCAAAGTTGGCTTCTTAAGCTTTCCAGAAAAGCAACTTCTGCTTCTGAGACATCTTCGGCATATTTTAACCGACCTCGAATTGCCTCTAGGACGTCACTTATGGTAATATTCAAGCTTACGGCTTTTTGAATACATGCCAATTCATAGTCATCGTCTGGACCTTGTGCAATGAATGATATTGTCTTGCGCATTTGTACCTCCTTGATGTATTGTAGCACTATGAGCCGATATTGCAAGCTATTTTCGTACTCTTTTTGCACGTTCTTTGGGAGTTAGGTTACTAATGTCGTCCCATCGGCAATCGAATATATAGTCACAAATATCCCAGGACTCAGATACTTTTTTGTAATAAGAGCCCTTGGCTAGTTCTTTTGAATTACGGACTGTAGCGTTGGCAGCTTGTTTAAGTATTCGCTTACTTGGCTTTTTGTATCCATCTTTTAATATTGGCTTCCGTATGGACCTGGACATTTTTACTCCTTTTCGATGGCCTTGAAGGCTGAGCGCATTAGCTGTAAATCCTTTGAGTCTAGATATCCGGATATACAGGTAAGTCGTTCTTCTATATCTTCTTTGGTTAGCCCGCATCGGTATAGGTCCACACATGCCTTGAATAAGTTTACATCCCAAGAGCCTTGTGGGGCTCCGAAGTGTAGAAAGGCTAAAGTGTCTAATTGCGGTTTTATTCTAGGCTTGAAGGTTATAATATTGTCCATTATTCCTCCTCCTTTATGTTTCTAGTAGCCCATTTTATGATATCTTTCAGCTCTTTTATGCTTCGTTCTGCTATTATAGCCTCGAACGGTCCTTGTAGCAAGTCAAAAATTTCTTCATAGTCGTAGCCTGTGTGTACCATTTGAGCGGCTGCTTTTGTAAAAGAAGCGTGTCTGCTAGCTTCACTGCAAAGGCCATCTTCAATAAGGGACTTGGTGTTTTGGCTGAGTGACTTTGCTTCAACAACCTTTTTTATGCGTGTGGGCCTTTTTGCTGGCAGTAATAAATTTCTCCATTTGTCCATTCCTAGTCGGCCTATTAACCAAGAGTGTAAAATGTCGTCGGATATTCGTTTGTCTACAAACAAACTAGTTTGATAGGCTGCTTTATCCTTTCGATAGCCGCCTGCTAGTCTAGTAAAGCGTGAAGGGTCTTTACAGCTTCCATCTAGTTTTGTTTTATCATAGGCAGTATATACCAGTTCCACCAGGCGCCGATACTCCTCTAGGTCCTTGGCCGGACTTTCTAGGCTGATAACACAATGAATACTTTTGCCCCCAGAAAAAGTTAACGTTGAATGCGGTAGTCCAATTTTGGCAATGTAGGCCAACTGAGAGTCAACAGACCCTTTGTCCAGCTCTATTAGAATATTTCTGAATATAGCTACGTTAGCGGTTCTTCGGGTACCCTTCAAAGGATTTAGGCTTACAAACTCCGTTGATGGTTTCGGAGCACCTGAAAGTCTAATGTCCCATATGTTGTCTCCGAAGCACTTTTCGTCTGATTTGTCGAATAGAACATCTAGGTATTTCATTAGAAAGACCCCGGTTGGGCTATATATCTGCCTGATTCAGCGTCTACTTGAGGAGCATAAGGAGCTTTAACTTCGAAAAAGTATTTACGGATTGATTTGTCCCATTTCATTTTCACAAGTTGAGGAAACTTTTTGGCAAGTCTGTCCATAATTTTACGGCCTGGTACAACTCTCGAATTTTGGTCTTTTAGGTTGACTTGGACATGCTCCATAGATACATAAGCTGGGTCTTGTGTATCTTTGGGGTTTACTGCATAAAATCTGTCGGTCAAAAATTGCAAAGTTTGTAATTCCCATTCGGCTAAGGAAGCCTCTTTAATTTCCGTTGCTTTTTTGTCGGATGTAAAAGCATAGTTCATATTTCTAG
This sequence comes from uncultured Gammaproteobacteria bacterium, assembly GCA_964540995.1. Classification (GTDB taxonomy): domain Bacteria; phylum Patescibacteriota; class Patescibacteriia; order UBA1558; family 2-01-FULL-52-15; genus JAZDLR01. The sequence goes on from CAZIOU010000026.1 coordinate 2,117, forward strand.
CTGGTTGGTGCCCAATTAACCATAGGTATAAACGCTCTATGTTCTTTATGTCAATTATTTCTGACAACAGTGCATTTACGGTTTTGTAGTTGGAATCTTCGCACATTTTGTCCAATCTGGTATCTGAAGTATGAATTATGGAATATCTTCGATTACCTGCTGTTACATTTATAGCATCTAGGTCATTAGACGCCAAAATAGTATTGGCCCAGTTTTTTGCCTCAAAGGGGTCCATGCCTTTTTGTTCAATTTCCAGCTTTGGGTTTGCTAATACTTTGAACCTGTTTATGGCAGCAGTTGTCTTCACTTCTACTTCGTCAAAGAATATAATTTGTTTATGCAGGAATTGAGAGTTAAACCTAGACTCTAAGGCGTCTTTGCCTTTTACTTGGACCACATTTCGCTGACCAAACAACGGAGTCAGTAAGTAATCGTAGAAAACTCCTTTGCCAATACCTTCTGGAGATATTAATACCAAGGAGGTTATATTTCGGTTGGTGGGGTCTACTGCTATTGATAACCAGTCTAGCAAATACTGTAAAGACTCGTTGTCTGCATTGCACAAATGGGAAAAATAGTCTACGTAGCATTTGGGCATATCTGCCAGGTCATTTAGTGTTTTGTTTGTCTTGTCATATTTAACTTCTGTAATTTCAAGTTCTGGGTTCCAAAAGTCTCTTTCCATGTAGCTAGGTGGGACATATTTATTTAATACAGGCATTCCGTTTTCGTGGTCAAAAAAGCGAATTTTAAACACATCCGGCCTATAGTCCATACGGGCTGGTAGAATTTCCCAGTTTTGGCGTTTGCCTCCTGGATGACCAAGTACGTTAATCAATACCTTTTGTGAGACTTGCTCACAATTTTTAGTATTTAGATGTACTCGGTATAACCTACCGTCTTTTTCATTCACTATGGCGTAATATTCAGACTCGCTTAAAATCTCCATTGTCTTTTTAATATGTGCTCTATCCATTTTTGACCTCCTGCTGTTGATTTCTATAGAGAATAAGCGAGTATACAGCTTTTGTCAATAGGCTAAAAATAAAAGCTATGGAATTAGGGAGGCTAAGTAGTTGTTCTGAATAGTGTATACAAATAAGCTGTATCCTTATTATATTAACAATTGAAATATATATATAGGAGAAGGGGTCAATATACGCTTTTTGAATACACCAGTAGCCACCAGTAGCTGTTTGTCACAAATAGTAGGTAGTTTTTGTGACTGGCGTTTACTAGATTTTAGTGTTTGATGCTTTATAAGTGCTCAAAAAGACTTTTTATGATGCATTATATGTATATACAATGTATACACAACAAGCGATGCTGTTTAAACGAGCGTAAAAGCCCTAAGGCTGCCAGAGTTTATAAAGGGTTACTATGATGCCAACAACGGCTCCAATGGCACCAAAGACCTTGAAGCTTGCGTTTATCAGGCTCACGTGGGCCTCAACTGGCTCCAGCTTCTTTTCTAGCAGGTCTGTTCGTTTCATGTGAAGTTCAAGACTAGCTGTGTTCCGGGCTAGAGTAATGTCAATAGAATGTATTTTTTCGAGTATTTTGTCTATTTTCGCTTCGCTCATTATTGACCCTCCTCGCCCATTTTACGAATCATTTCCCGATATTCAGGATTGCTTTGTTGCAATAAAAAATGTGTAGCTGAAACTGCGGCGCTTCCGCGACTTGCTGCGTCCATAATCGGTTTTGCAAATTTCCCAAGATATGGAGCCAAGCTTTCCATGCCCTGACCGGCGGCAATTTGTCCATTTAGTAACTGCTTGAACATTTTCCCCGCGTATTTGTCCAAGATAAAACCAGATGCCGCTCCAAGAGCTGTTCCTGCCGGGCCTCCAAACAATGCTCCTACAGCCCCCCCTGCTAATGTCTTCCTCGCTCCACTTGTGTCTGTCTTTTCAAATGAATTCAATATGGCACGATTTTTAATTTCTTGTGAAAAAGGAACCCCAGTAGCTGCGTCTATTTTGGATAGGTTTAAACTTGGTGCAAAATCTCTAGCTCCTGAAGCCGAAGACATAGTGCTTTGAACCCTGCCTGGACTGACAGGTCTAAATACATCAAGATTTGCCTGAGCTGCGGAAAAACCCTGCTCTGCTTCGGATAAAGCCGTTTGAGCTGCTGTGACATTGTCATTCGCTAAGTATTGATGAGTATAAGCGGGGTCACTTAATTGGCTTACTTTAGATTTAAAATCTTGAACACGTTGAAACTCTGGTTGATTTTCAACCAACTGTTGAAATCTGCTAGGGGTTTTCAAAGTCTCTTGTGCGCTGAGATAGTTTTTAACAGGGGCCTCAAAATCTTGACCAGCCTTTTTTCCTAATTGATTTAACAAATCAGCATTTATGTTTTGGCCTTTTAGGCCTCCGATGCTGTTCAACGTGCTAATTATTTGTTCGTCGGTGCCAAACTTATTCAACAAATCATCGTATAATTGAACATTGCCGGATATTTCTTGCATTTTTTCGGCATAACCAGCATTGTTTGATTTAATAACATCATCAATGGTTCTTCGGGCCATTTTGTAGACCTTACTGACTCTGTTGTCAAAGCCAGGACCGTAGTTAGCTTGTCCGCTTTCGTCTAACTGCTGCATGATTTTTTTTAATTCTCTGGCTGGGATAGCCTCGGGAGTATTTTCAAAGGCATCGGCAAGCTGTAGAATTTTATTTTGTATTGCAGCAGTTTCAGGCGTTAAAACCGACCCTGGTGTAATTCCTTGACCAATCCCAGGCATAGCCTGAATATTCATGTCTGCGGCCATGCTACGCATAATTTTTCCAGCGCTACGAACTGAGTAGGCACCTGTATCAGCATCTAAAATCTTATAACTATCAGAACTGCCTTGTGAGATTTGATTTTTTAGATTTGCCATGGCAGATTGAACATTCTCTTTTAAGCCTAGCAGATTTTGAGATTTTAAATTCTCGCGTATACCTTGAATTTTTTCCGCTAATTCTTGTTTAGCATCGAGGAGCGAATTTCGACTTGCAAAACGCTCTTCTTGTAGTTGCTGCCCCAGGGCCTGTTTTGTTGTATTGAGTGCGCTTTTCTGACCTTCTAGTTTTAGTTTTGCGGCATCATAGGCAGAACTGCTTGTGTCATATCTAGAAGCCAGGTCATCCATTATTTCAATGTCAGGCCGGGCCGAGATTTTTCCTTTTTGCGCTAAATATTCCGCTGTGTGTTCCTCTGGAACGCCTGCAAATATTTTCCCGACTTTTTGTGAAATTTTGGCATTGTTTGCCATGCTTCCTAGTTTTTTTAAAGCCGGGGCCAGAACTTTTTCACCACCATATTGTAGTGCGCCGCCCAAGACAGCGCCTTGCAGTGCATCTGATGCCTGTCCTGTTAAGCTTTCGTCTTCTGACATGCCATATCCTGTCAAGGCTCCTAGACCGGCGGACGTTCCTACTCTACCTGCTAAAGTGGCCGCTCCACCCACAGGAATTGCCATGCCGCCCGCGAACTCAGAAATCCCAGACAACCACGGGTGTGCTTCCTTCATTTCAGACTGTGATTTTCTTTCAGTGTTACGACCTGTTTGATATGCTTTTGATAAGGTATCATAGTCCAGAGTAGGGCCTTCTTCTGTCAGTCCCATGTCTTTAAACTTTCCGCCAAGTCCTTTTACTCCAATAGCCTGCCCCCCCGCCTCCAGGCCACCGGACAGTTCATCTATTAGTCCGTAAGAACCTCCAGATGCTAGTTTGCCGACTGCGGTCGCAAGAACACCAGGCTCTTGCGCGGAGTTGCCATATTTTTCCCAAGGTTTGCCAGAAGTTGATGAAGCTTTATATTTTTCCCAAGGTCCGCTCATTACATTTTCTCCCAGTTATTAGGGTCTGCGGGGTCCCCGCCTTTGAAACGATGGTCGTCTTCAACCTTACCAACTTCAGGGCCTTTTTTGGCTCCATATCTGTATTCGGATGTATTTACATCGACCTGCTCAGGAGTAAATCCAAGCGTTTTTAGCCTAGATACCATTTCTTGTTTTTGTTTAATCAGTTTCTGTCGTTGTATTTCAACGGAATCGGCAGGCCTTGGCAGTGTTTTTTCAAATCGAGCTTCTTCTTCCTTGTTGATTGCGCCACCAGACTGCATTCGGCCATAAGCTTCTGTAGCCCTGCGAGCCGCCGCTGTGTATGCACTGTCACCAATAAGCGAGAAGGTATTGTCGCCATTTGCCAAGGCCATGTCCATTTCATCTAAAGCTTGAGCTGCCATGCGAGCATTGTCGAATCTTGCTTTGTCTGTACCACTAAGATTCTTGATTCTCTCTTCTGGTGCGTTTTTACGAGCAAGTTCGTCTTTTTTCTGTCCCATGAGTATTTGGGCTTGCTGCTTTCTCGTGTCTTGAGACTCTTTGAATTTTCCTAGATTCAAAATACTGTCCCCGTCGGCAGCAGAAACTTGTGACCAGTTTTTGCCATAGCTTTTGGCAATACTTGGCATCATGGCTTCTACTTGTCTGCGAAATGCAACTGACTGGGCACTGCTTGGGTCTGACGCCGAAGCTGTTTTTTGTCTGTTGAACTCTCCAACAGTTTTGTCCTTGATTTCACCTCGTAGGTCTTTGTAGTAGTTGTCTACGCTTCCTGGGTCTCTACCTGCCAGTGCAGCGCCAATCCCAGATGCCATTTGGGCAAGAGAAGTTCCATCTTGTTCTGATTGAGATTTTGCCAAAGCTTGTTTATATCTATCCGGACTGAATTGGTCTTCGGCCATAGGGGGAGGAGGTTGCATATTTGGTGCTGGAGGTTGCATTTTTTGTTGTAAGTATTGTGCAACAACTGGGTCCACTTGCTTTTGAGTAGGTGCAGAAGGTGTTGAAGGCATAGGCTGCTCGGGAATACCAGTAGGCATTGCAAACATGTTTGAAAAGTCCATGCCACCTTTGCCGTCGTCTTCCATTTGACCAGTAACGCTATTGAAAAATTTTCCCATTTCTACTCCTCTTTTTTCTTGCGAGCGCCGTATTTAGCAACGGAGTCCGCAACTCCACCAATAAACTGGTCTTGACTCTGTGCCTGACGAGCACTATTTTGCGCCATGTTACCAATAGCCTGATTACCCATGCCTACTCGTTGCATTTGATTGCCGAAGTTGGCTTGAGCCATGCCATTAGTGTTCCATTCTGCTGCTGTGTTTCGCTTGTCTACATTTTGGTTATTTATGTTTTGTGAGTTTTGTAAATTAGCTGCTTGAGCTGCATTTCTAGCGCCTACGTTGCCGCTTTGTACAGCCTGAGAATTTCTCGCATTAAACTGAGAAATTGCATCAGCTGCTTGGGCTTTTGCAGATTGTTGGCTGAAATCTTGCTGGCTAATTTGGCCGCCTAATTGGCCTTGTTGTGCCAAAGCTGATAAAGCTCTTTGTTGTGCTTGGGCATTTATATCCATGCCCATTTGTGCTTGGCGATTTGCACCTTGTTGGGCCGCCATTTGTTTGGCAACCATTTCGCTCATGCCACCACTTAGCCCTCGAGTGGCCATGTTTTGCTGAATAGCGCCGGTGTTGCCTTGAAGCTGTGA
>CAZIOU010000027.1:0-7005 GCA_964540995.1 uncultured Gammaproteobacteria bacterium
AAGAGAATAAAAGAATTGATGCCCTTACAGCTAGATTAAGTCAAGATTCAAGTTATACTACAGGTAACAAAGACTTAGACGCTAATGGACTTAGGTATCAATTTTTACCTGAGTTAAATAAGTATATGCCTGAAACTTGGGAGCAAGCATTACCTCATGTTAAACAAGCTTTGGAAGATCATTTTAATGATTACTTAGATATTCTTCAAGGTTATGGTTTAATAGAATTTTCTAATGGTGAATATCATGCTACTGATAAAATGCCTGATATACATGTTTATGGTCAAAATCTATATGATAGTTTAAGGATGTTCTACTACAACGACTCTTTAATGACTTCTCAAACTATTACTTTATTATCAGGAGATCCTGCTAGTTATCAAACTAATAAAAATAACAAGTTAACCTCTGCTGCTTACCAGAAGAGAAATAAACAACTTCATGCTAATGGAAACTATGGAACATTTAAATCAAACAGACCTAATTATAACGTTGTATATTTCAAAGACGTTAAGTTAGAATCTGATCAAGGTTTTATTGACAACTTGAGATCTTTATTTGGTAGTTTTAAAACTAAAGAAAAAGATAAAGATGGTAATCTCATACCTATGTTTAGTGAGTCTACCATTGATCTTATTGTTAAAGGTTATCAACAAAGTGTTGATGAGGAAACAGGTAAAGTTAGTTATCCTCATAATACAACAGATGCTCAAGGGTATATAACACTAGATCGCTGGAAAGAAGTCTTAGAAGCTTATAATGAATGGGATTCTAAGAAAGAAGCCATGTATAAAAGGTTGTCAGAAGGTGTAGCTACTGCTGAAGATTTATTTGCAGTATCTCAACCTCTTAAACCTCATTACTTTGGATTTCATAATCTTAAAGATTCTAATGGAGAGCAAGAGTTTAAGACTCCTTTACAACATAAGTATTCTGCTATTGTTCTTCATCCTATGTTAACTAAAGATAACAAGACCCTGGAGAAGATAGCTAATAAGATGAAAGAACATCAAATAGACGAGGCTATATTTGAAAGTGGTATTAAGGTAGGTTTAACTAAGATAGTAACTGTAGAAGAGTTTATGGAGTCTACAGAAGATTTTATGAGTGATAAAGTAACTCAAGCTTCCCATAAGTACTACAAACAACAACAAAAGGTTCCTGAACACTTTCAAGGTAAGGTAACCAATCTTCTAGGTATTCAGCTTAGAAAGCTTTTACCTTCTAATATGGATTTACTTAGAGTATACTCTGCTAGTCCAGATTTAATTAATCTTGATTTTGTACTCACAGGTACTCTTAAGAAAGAACTTACTGGTGCAGATTTACTTAATATAGTTGATAGACTTCAGTCTACTAACATTGACGAGCAAATTGATAAGTTAATTAACAGAATAATAACTACTAAAGAAGACGGTACTAAAACTACAAACATTAATAATGTTAGAAACATTCTTCTTGATGCTATTAATGATAAAGGACTTAACTCCAACTATGGCAACGCTATTGAAGTAAGATCAGATGGTAGATTTAAACTTCCTATGAGTTTTCCAACTATAGCTCGTAAGATTGAAGAGATACTTAACTCTTTATTTAAGAAGATCTCTAAACAAACCCACAATGGAGGATCTTATGTTAATATAAGTTCCTTAGGTTTTGATGATGACTTAAAAGTTAGAATTGATCCTGAGACAGGAGAATACTATGTAGAAGTAGCTATGCCTATTGGTAACAAAGACTTATTAGGTAAGAATGTAGCTACTGGAGAAATTGAGAAAATTCGCGAAGGAATAGTCTATAGGATCCCTACAGAAGAGAAGTATTCTATGTTCCCTATACGAGTAGTCAAATGGTTAGATCCTTCTGTAGGAGGGATTATAGCTATGCCTAGGGAGATTACTTCTATTGCTGGTTTGGACTTTGATATTGATAAGGTTTACGCCTTACTTTATAACTATGAGTTAGATAAGAAAACAGGTAAGATAGAAGTACCTAGAGATATTGTTTCTAGACAAGGTAGAGAGAACTTACTACTAGACGCTTATACAACTATCTTAAGTAACGCTAACGCTGCTAAAGATGCTCTTAGATTTCAAAGTGTACGACAACTTAAAGATATTCGAGGAGAGATTAGTAGTAGAGAAAGACCTATACACTTACCCCAGAGTCAAGTTAAGTTCTTAACTCGTAATCAAGCTGGTAAAAATCTTATTGGTATATTCGCTAATCATAACTCTTTTCATGCTTTAGCTAATAATAGAGGAGTTATGATTAATACACCAGATATTTTAGAGAAACTTTTAACAGGTTCTTTAGCTAAATATAAGGGTAAATTAAACAGAGACTTAGGAGGAATCTATACACAGACCCTTGGTGAAGGTAACGAAGTAGAGATCTCTAGATCATTCGCTATGTTACTATCTGCTGCTGTGGATAACGCTAAAGATCCTATTCTTGATGATCTTAATATTAATGTATTTACTGCTCCTATATTAGGACTTCTTCTTCATATGGGTATAGATATGAAGTCAGCTATTGATAGAATCAACGAACCAGATATGATTAAAGCTAGTAGAGCTTTTAGTATAGATGGTTTAGATGAAGCTTTAAAAGATCCTGCTGTAGAACAACTATCTAAGACAGCTAAGAGTTTATCAAAAATTATCTCAGCTTTAAGAATAGATTCAGGTACTGGTCCTACTTTTCATGATGTTGACAAAAAGATTGATGATCTTATGACTGTAACTAATGTAGAAGGTTCAGGTGGAATTAGTACAGGTACTTTATTACCTAAAATTGGATTTGATAGAACAACTAATGAATATAGCATAGAAAAGGATGATTTATACCCTTTGGTGCCTGAAGCTATTAAATCTTATATCAATGTATTCTTACAAGAAGCTAACTTTGCTAATTTAGATTTTCCTTATTTTAAAACTCAATTTAAGGATAATAAAACTAGACTTTCAAGATTTAAACCTCCTTATAAGTCAACGTCTGCTAAAAATAGAAGATTAGCAGATACTGAACATCAAGCTATACTTCACTATGGTTTATTAGTTAAACCTGATGAAGATGTAATAGGTTTCTTATCAGAATTTCCTGCTAGGTTTACTACGTTTGCTGCTAACTATAATGCAGAATCAGAATCTAAAAGGTACTCAGGATTGTTTAGTATATTTAATATTACTGGAGATAGCACCCTGGAGCTAACAGATAAAAATGCACTTGACAATGAAGCTGTACAAAATATAATGGATCAATGGGAAACTGCTCTCTATGATGAACAAGATCCTGAAATCAAACAACTAGCAAATGATCTTATAAAGTATGGGTTCATTATGGATGGTTATAACTTTACTCAAACAAGTTATCTTCATTTAGTACCTACAGAATTTTGGGCTAGTACAGAAGGCTTTAGTGAGTTTAAGAGAATAGGTATCGCAGAAGAACATATAGCATTATTTACTGCTCTTAATAATCCTAGTGCTTTTATAGAAACATTCTATGAAAGTAGTTTTTCACATACTAAGATTGAAGACCTACAGAAATTAATATATGTAACTGAGGAGGGAGTAGATTATTATCTTCCAGCTTATGCTAAAAAGAATGGTGATGTTTGGGATATTTATTTAAATACTGATTATGTTAACTCTAATTACACAAATAATTCGTATCTTGGGAATCCAACTTATACTAAATTAGCTTGGAAGAATCCTGATATCCAGGGAAGAACATATAAAATTGATGCATTCAGTATGGAAGATCTTAATATAAATGTTAAAACTGTAGTAACTCCTAATAAGTTAGTAGAAGATAAAGTAGATGCTAATAAGAATTTAGAGAACATGACTAATCCAAAAGCCAAATACAGAATTCCTATGAATTTTGAAGATGGTACAGGAGGTAGAAGAATGAGAGATGAATTCAAAGGTAAATCTACTTTAGAATTAATTAAAGAGGGTAATAGAACAGCCACCAGTAGAGACAGAAGTCAACCATACAGCCAGCAGGATATTAAGGTAGGAGATATTATAGAGTTTTATGCAGCTTCAGGTAAATCTAAAGGAGAAAGTGTTTTCGTAAGAGCTACTACTGCACCTTATAAACTTTCAGAAGTTACTGCTGAACAATGGTCTAAATTAGAAGGATGGCGTCCAGATAATTTTGAAAGTATAAAGAATAAAGGTTATGAGCAATTTCAATATGAGCTTATGCCTACAGCTAGTCAAACTCTTAAAGAAGAATTTACAACAGATGAAGTTAAAGATATTTTAAATCAAACTCCTGATACAGATCCTACTAAAACTGATCCTTGTTAATTAAGAATAATTAAAACAGAATAATATGGGACCATGTCCATTACCAGATTTAAAAAGAATGAAGATACATGATGCTATGGATGAATTCCAAGCATCAGCTAGTTCTATTAGGTTAAATAAAGAAAATAATACTGCTGTCATTAGATGGGGTAACGAATATCAAGTTAAAGATAGATCTTCTGCTGTAAGAATGGCTCAAAGAAAGATGAAAGCTCTTGAAAAATGGTCAGAAGTAAAATTCGAGATGCCTTATAGAGATTGGGCAACTATAGATGGTATTGATAATAATAGAATTATTGTTAAATTTAGAATGCCTGAAAAGTTGTTTGATTCTTATGTATTAAGATATGCACGTGCAGGAGATCCTTATGCTTTAGAATTAGTAGCTAAACATCCTTATAAGTATAATCTAAAAGGTAGTAAACCTAAGGAAGATCCTCCTACAATGGCTCAGTTGAATAATTCTGGTAAAGATCCTCTTCCTCAAATAGAAGAGGCTTTAAGAAGGTTCTTTAAGAAAAATAGAATTGAGATTAAAAAAACCGAATCTTATGCTATGGATTATAAAGCTAAAACTGGTAAAAAATTAACAGCAGTAGCTTTAGCAGATATAGCAAAAAATATTATCACGGTCTCTAAGGGTCAACAAGATGGAACTTCTCTTTTAGAAGAAGCTATGCATTTTGTAGTTTGGCATCTATGGGATTCAGGTGAATTAGATGGTTTAAAGCTTCATAAAGACCCTAATGGAATAGTTTGGTTTAAGACTACTCCTCAATGGAGAGATAATCATAAGGCTTATGAAGAGCTTTATAGAGATACTCAAGAAAGAGAGGATTGGGAGACTTTAGTAGCTCAAGAGATTATAACTAAGATCTTAACTGATCATGTTTATAATGAAGTTAGTTTAGGAAATCTTGTACCTCAAAATACTTTTCAAAGAATAGTAAGTAGAATACTTAAGTTTATATTTAACTTATGGTCTAAGAAGAATACAGACGGAAGTTATCAATTTAACTTTCCAAAAGAAGTTGAGGAGAATCTAGGAAACTTAGCTTCTAAGTTTATCAACAATAATATGGACTTAGACACTTATAAGCTTACTTCTAGTAAACCAGTAGAAGATAGTCCTTTTATTGATCCTATGAGTCAAGCTACAACTCCTTTAGGTGATACTACTAATAAAATTCTTAATGCTCTTAAACAACGTAAACTTAGGTTAGCTCAAAAGACTAATAACCTTTTTAATGATAGAATTAAAAAGAGATATGATTCTCTTATGAAACATTATACTAATCCAACTATTGAGTTACTTAAAAGTAATATAGAAGTACTTACTAAAGCCCAAAATGATGGTACTTTAAATGATACTCAAAAACAAGTATTAGAGCAATTAACTTTTCTAGAAAGTTTATTTCCAAGACAAAAAGAAGATCAAGCAATAGCCCAACAAATTAGAGATTTAAATACTCAAATAGAAGCTATTGATAAAAAGATTAAAGAGAAAGAATTTCAAAAAGCTATTAAGATTCTTATTCACGGTATAACTGAACTTCAACCTGATGGAACATATACTACTAAGGCTTCGTTATATAATGAGATAGATAGAATTAAACAGGAATTAGTAACACTTACTTTAGAGATTTCTCAAAATAGATCTGCTGCTGATATATATCCTCTGTTAATGAAGGCTAATGATTTGATAGTTGAGTTTGAACCAATTATGAAAGCTCTTAATGGTTTAATAAGTCCAAGTAATACAGATGTTACTGAAGAAATTCTTTTTGATTCAATGTCTGAAGGAGAGATTCTTAACCTTAAACAAGGTATTACTGATACTAACAGAGTGTTAGCAGAATTAAGAAGTCAAGTAGATACTTCTTGGGCCCATGTAGGAGAAGAGGAAATTGCTAAACTAGCTAATCTAGATGCAGATGGTAATATAATATATGAGGATTTAAATCCTAAAGATTTAATGAAAAGTAAACAAATGGATATATTATCCGTCACAGCTACTGCTGGTAGCAAAGCAGATATGAACATTTGGCAGATACAATCTTTATTAAAGACTAATGCAACTCTAGCTAATAGGGTTAGAATGAGAGTTCAAGAAAAGACACTATCTCTTTATGAAATTATAAATAAGAATAAGAAAACTTTAAACTCTAATAAAACAATTCAAAAGCATTTAAAGAGAACAGGTTTTAGTTCTGCGGAGCAACTTGTATATGAAACCCTAGATAATAAAGTTTCAGGATATTCCATAGGGGAATATAACATGGCTAAATGGAAGAATGCTCAAGATGCTCAAGGAGAAGTTATTTATAATGAATTAGAAAAATTCATGTTAAGTAAGTACAATGTATCTGTGAAAATTCCTAGGGGAAAATCTGCATTAGAAACAAAAGCTAGATATGACTTTATTAAAGAGGATACTGCTTACTTTTTAACAGAGGAGGAAAAACTAGCTAATACAAATCCAATTGTAGATCTTCATAATGAACTTTGGGCAAGTTGGTATAAAGCTAATAGTAAACCTATATCAAGTTCTACATGGACGCCCCCAATAGATAATCCAAGTAAGAAATATTGGGAACATGTTGTAGAACAAAAAAGAAAAGAGTTAGGTGCAATTGCTTTTGATGAATGGGCAGCTGAAAATCTTTATATTTGGAATAAGGAT
>CAZIOU010000028.1:0-6996 GCA_964540995.1 uncultured Gammaproteobacteria bacterium
TGACCAGACTCTTGAGGTTGGATTCAGCTTTAATTTTATTCTGAGCGAAGCTAATGACGCGGATATTAACATCCAGCCCAGCTTTATTGGACTTATCCTCCAATGCTTTAGCAGTAGCGATATCCAATTGACTGGCCTGCGCTGGACGCTCTGGTTCTGTCGCTGAAGTTTTCTTGGGGCTAGAAGTCTGTAACGTAGAGAATACTCCTGAAACCACTGACCCAGCCGACGGCAGGAGCCAGTTGGCACCACTTTTCTTCTTGGCGGCCTTTAAACCCTTTCCCTCATTGAGCGCTCGGGCTACTTTGACTCCACGCTGATGCCAAGAACCACGAGCAGAACGAACGACGTATTGCAAGGCCAATGACTCACCGGCTTCTAATTTGCTCATACCGTTAGTCAATGTCTCCATCGGGTCGAATTCGAACTGCTGGAAGGTCTTGATCGGAAATATTGAGTCGCGCGCCAAGACAATATAGGTACCAGTCAACTGGCCTTGTGGGTGGAAGATGTTGTAGTCAGTGACAATCTCTACATGAATATCGGGATGTACTGACTGTAAAATATGATGGAAGAAATCCACCATGGTCGGTGGCACCGCGGCATAGAATGATATCTCGCCCGGCCTGGCTACTATTTCTAAAGAAAAGTGATCATTGCGGCCGAAAAACCAAGCAGCTAGGCCGCGCTGTGCTCGCAGAGAGCCGAGTGATGAATACAGAGCCTCAATGTGAGACAGCTGTTCCTTGATCCGCTGCTCATGCATATTATCTTCATTATTGTCAGTCGTGAATCGCGGCACCGTCAACAAAAATATTTGCAGCTCCTGCTCACGCCAATGAAGTCGACTCACGATCAAGCGCAACACTAGTACGACCAACAGTATTCCGACCGCAACCGAAACTAACCAAGTGGCCGCTGGTATTAGAAGCGGTTGATCATTGACGATGATTAATTGCCACAGAATCATGATAGCTTACGATTTGAGAATTTGATCAGTCTTAATCTTGGCTTCTTGCTCCAAGAAAAATCGATTGACTCCAGGGATCATCTGCAGCCATTTCATAATCAACGCTCGGACTTTCTGCGCTGTCGCTTTGCCTTGGGACATCAGCGTCTGAATCGCTATAGCTGTGGCTTCTCCGCGGGCGCGAAATTCTTGGCGTTTGGCCGCAGTCATCGATAAATAGGCTTCATCCAAACCTTCGGATAAGAAGCCTTCAATCAATAAAATTTGAGGGTCTTTGCGAGGTAACTGTCCCTCTGCAGTAGGAGCAGATGATCGCGACAGCGGAATAACTGATTGAGGTTGTTCTGCTTGCTTGATAACAGCTGATTGTTCTGGCTGATGTTCGATCGCAGGACCGCTTTCTACTGACGGTAACGCTTCAAATTGAGTATCGGGCATACAGTGATATTATACCATATTTAGATAATCTTGGTATTGAATTTACTGACGAGACAAAACATAGTATACTATTGTTGATGATTACGAAGTTAAAACAAATACAATATCAAAATATAACTTGGATTCACTGTACCAAGCCGACCGAAAGTGATCTCGAGTATTTGCAAACCAAATTTGACTTTCACCCACTCGATATAGCTGACGTCAAAAACGTTTCCTTGCGCCCCAAACTGGATGAATATCCCAAATATTTATTCATGGTATTACTGTTTCCGTTCTATGACCGACAAGAACGAGAAATCAAAGCCTCAGAAATCGATCTATTCCTCGGTGATAACTACATGATCACCATCAGTGACGGAAACATGAAGGAATTAGACACCTTCTTCAATCAATGCTCGACTAACGAAGTAATCCGCAAGCTGTATCTGGCTGATAACACCGTCGCTCTTCTGCATGAGATCCTCCACCGCCTTCAAACCTACACCTTCCCCATGCTTGATCACATCACGCTAGACATTGAAAATATTGAGCGTCAGATTTTCGCTGGACAAGAACGTCGTATGGTGCGAGAAATCTTGGTGATTAAGCGCAACATTGTCGCCTTCCGCCGCATCATGCACTCGCACAAATCCATTATCGGTAAATTGATGCGGGTACAAAATGAATTCTTCAATCCCGAAGGCATGCGGGTCTATTTGAAAAACGCCTTGGAACGCAGTCAGGATATCTGGGATATTCTCGATACACACAATGAAACTATCGGTGCTTTCGACGAAACCAATAATGCTATGATCTCTTTCCAGCTCAACGAGATTATGAAGATTCTGACGACCATCTCAGTCATCCTCATCCCAGCCAATCTAGTTGCCAGCATCTTTGGTATGAATGCCACTCATACACCCATCGTACAGCAGCAATATGGCTTCTGGATTATCTTATCGATTATCCTCGGGTTAATACTGACATTGCTGGTTTTCTTCCGTAAGAAGCATTGGCTTTAATCAGGTAGAAGGTTGTAGTTTGTAGGTTGTAGGCATTAGGTTTTAGGTAGTAGGAGGCAGAAAATGGGCGCTTAATGGCCTTGTTTTTTTATCCATAACCCAGTATAGTAGTCGATTATGTCTACCAATTTCTGGAACAATCTACCACGTCCAATCCTCGCCCTGGCACCGATGGTTGGTATTACTGACTCTGCTTATCGTCGCTTGGCCAAGCAATGGGGTGCTGGCGTGGTCTATTCCGAAATGATCGCCTCTGAAGCACTGGTGAGGAAAATACCCAAAGCCTTGAAAATGATGGACTATGTAGCCGAAGAGCAGCCACTCATCGTGCAGATCATGGGCAATAACCCCAAAATTATTAGCGAAGCTGCCAAGATGATCGAAGCACACGGTGCTGCCGGTGTCGATATCAACTTCGGCTGTCCCGCTCACAAAATAGCTCGTAATTTCTGTGGTGTAATGTTGATGCGTGATCTGCAATTATCACACGACATCATCGCTGCTGCTATTGAAGCCGTATCTATCCCCGTATCGATCAAGATGCGTATCAGTATCAATGCAGCCGACAATCCTCCAGCCGGACGTCCGCGCGACAAAGTAACAATTATTGATTTCCTCCGAGCCATCGACGATCTAGCCGTAGCAGCTATCATGATCCATGGACGGAGCTTCGAAGGATCTTTTAACGGCGCTATCAACACGGATATCATCAAGGAAGTCAAAAGCATCTTCACCAAAGGTCCAATCCTCGCCAATGGTGGATTAACCACTATTGAAAGTTCCAAGGAAATACTAGAAGCCACTGGCGCTGACGGTCTTGGTCTGGCACGCAGTGTACTAGGTAAACCTTGGGTCTTCCGACAAATTCGTGACTATCTGACGACTGGCAAATATCAAGATGCTACTTGGGAGGAAATCAAACAAGCCATGCAGGATCACACTGACTGGTTCTATCAGCTCTACGGTCCTAAATACTTTCAGCCTATGCGCCGCCATCTGGCACACTACATCAAAGGTCAAGCCAACGCCGCCGAACTCCGAGCTCAATTGGTACGAGTAGATTCACCGGATGAAGTGAAGCACATTCTGGAGCGCCTATAGATAGGAACTATTCCATGTTGACATTAAGCTAATTTAGCCTTAGCATATCAAAAAGTACTTTCACTGATGGTCTTTTCCTAGGAGGGCAAATGTCAGGAGACAGAAAAAGGTGAAGGCAGAACCTCTCACCCATTATGTGCAACTGATAGATAGTGGTGAAATTGTCGGAAGACTCTCACTTGAAGGATATTTGGGCGAAGAAAAAATCCTACAAGTCAAGCTGATTCCTATTGAGATCTCAACCGACAAGACTGCAATATAATCAAAGGCAAAAAAAATCTCCCCCGGAAACCATCGGTTTCCGGGGGAGTTATTCATGACGTTACGTACGACGACCGCGACTGCGTCCTCGACCCCTGTTGGGTTGAGACGGACGAGGCGGTCTGGCAGGTGCTGTGCTGGCCGGAGCAGGAGCGGTAGTTGCTACAGTTCCTGCGGCAGTACCTGCTTTTTTCTGCTGCGGTTGAGCTGCAGCGGGCTGCTGCTGAGCAACAAGTGAAGCAGTGATAACATCAGGCAGGATACCAGTGTGTTGTCCTGTCATGATGATCTTGTCACCCTTCGCAACCGCACCAAGGGACTTATTGAAGCGCCAAACCTCCATCATGGCCCGCATGATCTCCAACTTCAGCCCAGGGTTGAAATTGGGATTTTTGTCATCGACCATTGCCTTCCAGCTTTGAAG
The DNA here is from genome assembly GCA_964540995.1 of uncultured Gammaproteobacteria bacterium. Taxonomy (GTDB): domain Bacteria; phylum Patescibacteriota; class Patescibacteriia; order UBA1558; family 2-01-FULL-52-15; genus JAZDLR01. The sequence goes on from CAZIOU010000028.1 coordinate 4,199, forward strand.
ATCAAGACCGTATTGATGGAGGATGGTGCCCAGAGCCTGACGCATCTCAGCACCGCCCTCAAGGAAGTCACGACGGATCTTAACTTCGGCTTGCTTGAGAGCTTCGCGCTCTTTCACGATGCCTGGCTCTTCGATACCGTTCTCGATACCGAAGAAGGTGACGATGATACCGAACTGCATCAGGATCCGGCAAGCCAATGAATTAGGCGCCTCTTCCTTGATCATCGTGGCCATCTCTTCGTATTTACGAGCTTCTTTCAGAAGCTCAAAAGCACGAATATCAAACCCAACTGGCTGATTATCTGGCCCAAGACGAGCCATATATTGCTGGTACTTAGTCCAGGCTTCAGTAGGATTTGGGTTCGGGACACTGGCATATTCTGCCATCTTCCCCACCAAATCCATCTGATCAGCGAAGAGGAAGACATTGCCCTGCACGAAGCGTGCCTGGTCATACTGAAGCACCGACGTGAAACGGCGCCAGTCAGCCTGGAACTGATCATCGACTGATGTGATCAGATGCTTGTCTAGCGTCGTCGGCGAAGTGCCCAAGTAGGTGATAAGGTTCCACTTCACGAAATAGAAATTGTGAGGGAACTGCAGCTTAGCACCACTCGAACTATCAGCATTTGTGTTGGCGTCGGTGGTAGGCAGGGTCGTCGGGAGTGGCTCGGTGGTCAGCACTTTACGCGCTTCTTCCGAGCTCATATTACCTTCCGTCAAGACAACCGAAGCACGCAGCTCATCCCGTTGGACAACAATCACCCTGCCGATCTTACGGAGATGAACCGTCTCCATTTCAACCGGCTGGTCTTCACCCTTCTTGACTGAACCCTTGGGCTTGGACTTGTCTTCTGGCTTTGCCCGGCGGAAAGCGAACAAACAGAGCACCATGAAATGTAGACCTTCATTCAGCACCCTCAGCTTATGGCCAAAGGCGAACCGCACAGCGCCGTGCGGCCACTCGATTGTAGTGTTGCCGGTCAGTAGAATTGACGCGCTCATCCAGATCGCGGCTGCGCGGAATAGCATATTCCCCACCAGTCGCAGGTTTAGAATTGAGGACCTAGCAGCCTCATCGGTGAAGAGCTCCTTGATCACCGTGATGTAGTACCACAGTGACGGACAGTAAAACCAATCCCAGAAAATCGACGCCAACAAAAGAGGTACCATCATCCAGTAGATTACCGTTTCTGGCAACCCGTTGGCATCACTCCAGGTCTTACAACCGAAAAGCTCAAACATGTTGGTCCAGCGATTGGGATGATCACGGAGATTCTCATAGGGATCCTTGTTCAGCTGATACACCAGCCAGAAGCCGGCGGCAGCCAAGAACAGGACAGCCCAGATGAGCATCCAACCTCCATACTGCAACGATTCGATAAACATACTTACTCCTCCAGCGTTGTATTGCGTAACGTCTAAGCCGGTCGAAACCGACTATTGTTAACGAACCTGTACCCTATTTGGGTATCTTTATAGTATATCTAATATATATACTTTTGTCAATAGTAAATAGCATAAAATGGCTTATTATAGCCATTTTATTATCATCATATTTAATTTTTCTGGGGTGAATACTGCCCTATTTCTTCTTGGGTTGGATCTCACGGTCGAGTTGCTCCAGTAGCTCCTTTTCCTTCTTGTTTAGCTTATCAGGCACCGTTACATTGACGGTTACCAGCTGATCGCCCGCTCCTCGACCCGTCAATTTAGTGAAACCCTTGTGTTTGAGGCTGAAGGTTTTGCCACTGGGCGTACCGGCTGGGACTTTGAGCCGCAAAGAGCCTTCCATCGTCGGCACCGCTACCTCGCCGCCCAACGCTAGTGTTGTAAAAGGGATACCAATACTAACCAGTAGATCATCTTCCTGTCGAGTAAAGACTTTGTCTGATTCCACCCGAATAATAATATAGAGATCGCCGGCATTAGATTCTTTGTTAAGACGCTCGCCTTTGCCAGCGAAGCGTAATGTCTGTCCATCACGGATACCAGCCGGGACTTTGATTGTTAGTCGTTCTTGTTCTTTTTCTAAACCAACACCGCCGCATTTCTTGCACGGCTTGGTGATACGCTCACCCGTCCCCTGACAGGTACTACAAACTGACTCCAACTGAATATTACCGAGCATCGTGTTCTGTACTTTGCGTACGCGTCCGCTGCCTTTGCAAACGGAACATTGTTCTATCTTGCTTCCCGGTTCGGCGCCACTACCGCTGCAGGTATGGCAGGAAACATTGCGGTAGAGTGAGATCTGCTCCTCGACTCCCTCATATGACTGCCGGAAACTGATGGGCATTTCCATTTGGATATCCTGCGCACCAGAACGTTTGCTGCTGCGTCCTCCACCGAAGCCAAACATATCACCGAAAATATCACCCATATCACCAAAATCAAATTGCTGATTGAAACCACCAAATCCTTGACCACCAGCATTATTCCAGTTGAAGCCACCAGCTCCACCACCAGGTTGATCGAAGCCAGCACCGAATTGATCGTATTGCTGACGTTTCTCTGAATTGCTTAGGACTTGATAAGCAGTATTAATTTCTTTGAACTTATCAGCATTACCACCTTGCTTATCAGGATGATGTTCATGTGCCAAACGCCGAAACGCCCGCTTGATATCATCGTGCGAGGCGTTCTTGTCGACTCCTAATATCTGATAGTAATCAACGGCCATTCAAGAGTTATTCTTGTTTAGGTTGTTCATCGACTACTTCCCCTTCGACAGGACCCGATTCTGGCTTAGCCTCTGATTGAGGTTGAGCAGCTGATGACTGCTGATACATAGCAGC
>CAZIOU010000029.1:0-6620 GCA_964540995.1 uncultured Gammaproteobacteria bacterium
TGCATGCCTTAGACATGCCGCCAGCGTTCACCCTGAGCCAGGATCAAACTCTCTTTTTAGAGTGAGCTTAATTGGCTCGAAAAAAATTCATGTTGTGTTACTGCGCATAACGCAGTAACGAATTGACATTAACCGTCACATTTCAATTGTTATTCACTATATAATGGTGTTGCTGTTGATTCAGTTGTCAAGGGACTTTTCTCTAGCTGCATCAGGTATCAGTTGAAGTTCAACCCGCCTTCGCCGAGGCTTCGGAGGGTTGCGCATCATCTGATCATTTTCTGTAAGTTGCGCAAGAAAAAACAGAAATATCCGAGCTACAGATACTACTGTTCGTTCTCAACTCATTAAATTGTCACCGGCAGCTACTCCGGTTTGAGGTTTCAAGCCTCAAGGAAATGAAATGGATGTTGATGGGTAAGAAGCACTACAAAGGGCAAGTAGCATCAGTTTAGACAAGGTTGAGCCTCTTGTCAAGCCCCGTTAGAAGTCAGGCTTTCTAACGGGGCAAGCCCTTTTGCTGGAGGCGATTTATTACTTGCTTATGATCAGATGCCAGAGGGTGAAATCCTGCCCAGAACGCCAAGGGTCGACGAGGCCGCCGAAGGCCATGTAGAGCGAGAAAAGCCCAATAATTGCCCAGATATAGCGCTGGCGAGCTGGGAGCTGGGGCCAGTATTCTACTGCTGCCCAGAGCCAGATAGGTACCAAGGGGAGGCTCCAGCGTAAGCCGTAAGAAGCCCCGCCGAGATCATTGGTAATGGCGACCACTCCGACGAGGTAGGCGACGCTGCCCCAGTAGAGCACATGTCTCTGGTAACGGCTAAGTTTAGACGCTCCGTTACGAAGAAGCGCCCAGAAGCCGAGTAGCAAGATAGGAGTATAGATGAAAAGTCCCTTGCTCCAGCCCAAGAGTGCACGGAATACATTATAGAGAATCGAAATGGGTGTCTGCAGTGTGAGATCGGTACGCCAGCTATTCTCGGGTAGCGAGAGATAATCTTTGGCGGTCAGATACATGGGTAAGATGCTGCCGCTGGTTAGCCAATTGAGATAGAGCGTGAGTATGATGCCAGGGATGACAGCTGCTAGATAGTGCCAAGGGTGACGTCGGATCTGCGGCCAGAGAAGTGCGGTCATCATGATCAGCCAGATCGAACCGAACGGTACATCGATGGCTGGTAATATCCCTACCAGCAAGCCAATGCCAACAATAATCTTGGGAGTAAGTGGTGATCGTAGTAACCAGTAGAAGGTAACAAAGGCCAGAGCAGCGGTGAGGACATGATTATTAGAAACTGTGGCAAAGGGAAATAGTAGTGTGCCGCAACTTCCAATGATAAGCCAGAAGAGTTGCCAAGAATTTGGAAACTGGAAACTGGAAACTAGTCGATACCAGAGGCGAATGATCAATAGATAAGGAAGTGCTGCCAGAAGTAGCGTGAGAACAAAATAATTAGCATTAGCGCTGGGAGATAACACCGGGTTGTGTAAAAATTTGATAGTCCGCAATAGCCAAAACGCTCCGGCAGCACTAATTGATAGTAGTGGCGGCTTGTCCGAATACCAACCGCGATGAGGTAGGTAAATAGTATCGGCGTATTGCCTCGAGGTGTGCTGGTAGATAACGAGACTTTGACGTTCAACTAGTGATCTTACGGTGAAGAACCGTGACAGATCATTGGCCGAGCTATAGACGACTTTGGTAGTCAACAAAAGAACCGCCAAGAGTAAGGCGGTCATGATGTACAGCGGATAGTTGGCTTTAGTCATGTGAAAGTGAGATGGATTTCTTTTGTTGCTTACGCCAAGTGGCTATCTTCTGATGATCACCAGACAAGAGTACATCTGGTACTCGTTTACCTTTGTATACTTCTGGCCGGGTGTAGTGTGGATATTCGATAGCGGTTTGATTATGTTGGATACTATCATAGGACTCATCAGCTACCGACGCTTCCTTGCCGACCACTCCGGGGATCATACGGGCAACCGAATCAATTATTACCGCTGCTGGCAATTCTCCACCCGTTAGTACGTAGGGTCCGATGGAAATAATTTCATCAACATACTGTTCGATACGAGCATCGATAGCTTCATAGTGACCAGAGATAAATATTAGACGCTTATATTTGGCCAGACGCTTGGCTTGATTCTGATTGAAGAAAGAACCTTTGGGAGCCAGGAGGATGACGCGAGTGGATTTATTTTTGCTACGGTAAATTTTCTGTAAGGCTTTGTGCACCACGTCAACCTTCATCACCATACCAGCACCGCCACCATAAGGAGTGTCATCTACCTTACGATGCTTATCGGTGGCTGCTTGGCGGATGTCGTGCGTCTTGATAGTGATCAATTTCTTGGCTTGGGCACGTTTAAGAATTGATTCTTGGAAATAAGAATCCAGTGAGTGCGGGAAGATAGTGAGGAGGTCAAAACGCATAGTTGATTTTCTTCAGTATCACGATAGCACGTTTGGTAATAGTAGCAATATCAGGTACCGCACTAGTTCCTTTGCCCGTTACTTTGTAACTAGCAGTGGCATTGCCGAAGGCAGCGGCCACCACCGGATCACGATGATACAAATAGCCAGTCATAAATCCAGCGTTGAAGCTGTCACCGGCGCCACCAGTATCAACCGCCTTAACTTGGTACGTTGGTACGGTGAAGAATTTAGCTCGTGTGGCGACCAGTGTTGCTTGTGAACCTTGCGTTAGCACCACCAGCGGGAAACCATTTTTGGTCAGATGAAGCATTTTTTGTTTCAGCGATTTGCATGATGATGGGAAGTACATATGTTCAATATCTTCGTCGCTGACGCGGAGAATATCAATTTTATTACGCCACTGTTTCCAACCATTCCAGCGATGGTCAACCAAATAGTAATAACTGTCTTTGGCTAGTTTAACTTTTCGAGTCAGACCTTGGATGTCAAGGAACACAGGGAACAAACGCTTGTCCGGTATTATGCTCGGAGTAATCTCCTGGTAGATTGGATTCAAGATCAAACCATTGACACCGGCAATATTTCTACGAAGTTCTGCGTCAGTCAGACTTGAAGGCAGGACAGAGGACATACGAATGATTCTTTTTGCAGTTCGGTAGTCGATAGCGAAGTTGTTACTCTTGGTACGTTTGGCACGGGTCGCTTGTATGTTTTGGGCAGCTAGCTGCTTGACCCCACCTTCAATGTCACGAGCTCCGATGGTAACGACCCGCACGTCAAGTCCTAATTTCTTAGCTGTCTCAGCACCATAGATGACGCCACCACCGAAGCGCTCTCGTATGCCGTCAGAGTACAGAGGAGTGGAGTGACTGATACTGCCAACAAAGGCAACGGAGAATTGTTGTACGTGAGGTAACAATCTCTTGATAGTGCTGGCATGGCCGGCGATCAACATCGTATGATTGACTAGATCGGGTTTGTTGTAGTGTAGCTGCCGTCCCCACGAATCTTGCAATTTTCCACCGGCTTCACGCACGATAATATCGGCCGCGGCCACGTCCCATTCTTTGCTGCCACCACGGAAAGAAATAAGGGCATTATGATGTCCAGCTGTAGTGGCGACGATTCGATAGGCTAATGAGCTTGGGAAGACAAAGTGCTGACCAGGGAAGCGATACAAATTCTCTTTGATCACGCGTTCATGTGAATTGAGGCCAATAGTAATTTCTTTTTTAGTCGCTGGTTGCATTTTTAACTTAACCCAAGGCTTGGTACCTTTCCGATACCAGGTGCCACGATTTTTTTCGGCGATCCATATTTCGCCCAAGACAGGCGCATAAACCACGCCAAGCTGTAATTCGCCGCCTCGTGCCCAAGCAATACAGATCGAGAAGCTATGTTGACGTTTCTTAGTAGCTCGGCCCAAGAGGAATTGTGAAAAATCTTTGGTACCATCGATAGGATCGATGATCCAGACAGATTTCTGCTCCACACGTTTGGCGCTACTAGTTTCCTTATATGACTCTTCTGTTAGGAGGAAGTCGTGGGGATATTTTTTCCGGATAGATTGGATAATATAGTCGTCGAGCATTCGATCGACTGAAGTGACGATTTCGAGACCGTTGGTGACATTATTTTGTTTCTGGGTAATATGTTGTGAGCCGCTTTTGGACTGCTGAATGTTGGTTGCTTCTTGCATTAACAAACGACCTGCTTCTTCAGCCACCGATAAAGCATAGTGTGCTCGGGTAGATAATTTCATGAGCATAGTATAACAGTGAGGTATGACAAAAGCTACCGACCGAGATCGATAGCTTTTGAAATAGATGGAGATTATAATTTCAGATCTTCCATACCAGCATCATTGGTGGCTGGTGCTTCCGGCATTCTGCGTGAACCTTCTGGTTCATAGATCTTCAGATTGACGCGGGAGTTGTTCTTGGCTCCGACGACGCGTAGCAATGTTCTGAGAGAGCGAGCAGTCTGACCTTCACGACCAATGATTTGGCCCATGTCGGTCGGGTTAACTTTCAGGGTTAGGAGGACGCCCATTTCATCAACCGTACGGTCGATGCTGACGTCATTAGGATTATCAACTAGAGTCTTAACCACATACTCTAGAAATTCCAAGTCTTTTTCTGCCATTCGTTATGACTTACTTTTTTAAGATCTATGATTGCTTCTTGTAACAATCATAGAATATACTCTAGCATTATTTTATAAAATGTCAATCATGATTTTGAAAGGTCATTGGTTGCTTGATTGACATTTATCTAATAATCTGTTATTTATTGATTGACCCTAACCCCAGGAGGTACCCATGTTCCGCCTTGTGATGGTAGTTCTTTTCATCTTTTTCACGAATAGTTCGATTGCTTCTGCTGACAAGGGAAAGCTGCTGTTGCACTTCTCTGCAGACGGTGCCGTGCCCACTGCAATGCCCTGTTACCAAGGTGGTAATGGGCCAGTGACTTCGGCTGCGGTCGGAGTATCGGGCCGCCTCTACATCCTCGCCGCTGACTTCAATGTCACAGAGGGACTGGAGGAGGTCTCGTTCGGGATTGATTTCAGTCCGAGTATCCGACTTACGAACTGGACATTGCTGGCCAGTCTGGATGGACCGACTGGTACCAACTGGCCGGAGACAGGCAACGGCATCAAGGTGTTCTGGAATCCTTGTTCGTATCTAGTGAACGTTCAGGATCCTGATTCGCCTGATAATGGTTTCGCCGTCCTTGGCTACTTCCAGTTGAATTCCACCGGACCTGGCTATGTGGCTCTGACGCCCAATTATTGGATTGATATTCCGGGCGGAGAGCTCTACTGGCGGAATTGTGATCTGGTCTACCACTTCATGACAGCCGATCGGCTTGGTCGCTTCGAAGTCGGAGGGTCAGGGATTAATCCCTGTAGCCTCGATCAGCCGATTCCGGTGATCGGCTCCACCTGGAGCCGACTGAAAGCGAGCTATCGCTGAACTGTTCTCATGAGCCCCTTCCTAAGGAGGGGGCTCTTTTATATACAAAATCCCCGCACACAACTTGTGTGTGCGGGGAAAACGTATTAGTCATCATCATCGGCGCCCATACGTCTGGAATAGCTTTCTGCTTCACCTCGTGCTTCGATATCTTCGAGTACTCGGACGAAGGCGGGATACTCAGCTCCGTCGTGAGGTAGGGGTGTAGGTAGGAGACGAATCATGAAGTGAAGACGTTCAACTTCCATCCTCAATTGACGAGTGGTCATTTTCTGAGGATTGGTGTTTTGGATACTCTCACTAACGATGCCATAGCAAGCAGCGCCATCGCTTGTCGGATCCGTGGGTAGACCTCTACGACATGCAATGGTTGCCAACCGGAATAATTCATCGATAGCTCGATATGCTCCAGCCGGAATCTCTCGACCGTCTAGGCTGTTGGCGATCCGAGCCTCGAGACATTCGGCCATAGTAGCAGCTACCGCCACGAAACGACTGACCGTGAATTTGCTGTTGCTTTCGGTACGCGACATCGCTTCTCCTTATTTCAGCCAGAAGTTTTCTGTGACTGCAGATAGTTGAGGTGGTCTTGCTGCAACTGGGCGTAAACTTCGGGGAATGGATGTTCATCAGCATACATTTCGAACAAATCACTTCCGCCGGACATCCACATACCAATATGTGCGCCGGTAGCATCTTGCGGCCGATGTAACTTATCGAGCTCAATCAAGAAGGCACCGGTTTTCGTATAAACGACGCCTCGACCGGAAGCCGGATAATAGTGAGCCACCGCAACGTCCTTGATCCTAGCACTGATTTCCAATAGTGCTTTTTCGAGATTGGCTGCAATTGGCGGCGTCACTTGATTGAGGACTCTCTTGGTTGTAATTTCAAGCAGATGGAGTCCATCTTTATCATGCAGAGCCAGCATCATGCCAGCCAAAATCATGAAATAATCTCGCACAACTCCTGTAAGGTCAAATTTAGTAGCTACATCCTGGATTATCACAGAAGGTTGATCTGACATTGACTGCCTCCTAGTTGAAGACAACATAGTAAGAACGAGAAGACTGATCAAACTATCATGCTGGGAAAATAAATGCAAACCTAACAAAAAGAACTTCCACTCAGGAAGTTCTTTTATTATTAAGCTTGAGGGGCTTCGTCAGCCAGAGGCTGACTGTCGGCTGCTGGAGCTTC
>CAZIOU010000030.1:0-4969 GCA_964540995.1 uncultured Gammaproteobacteria bacterium
GACCTGGAGTAAACAAACGGTGCGGCGGGCACCAGTTAAGATAAACCCTGATTCGCTGGGTGTGGCGGTAGCAGCGCCGACTGCCATCATTATCGATGCCCAAAGCGGCGCGACATTGTGGGAGAAGAATCCTTCGGACGTTCGGGCCATCGGCAGTATTTCTAAATTGATGACGGCCTTAGTTTTCCTCGACCATCATCCTGATTGGGATAGTGTTGTTACTATTGAAGCAGCCGATCAGGCAGAAGACGGTCGAAGTAATTTCTTGACTGGTGAGCGAGTCAAAGTGCGCGATCTGCTAGCTGCTAGCCTTATCCCATCAGATAACGATGCGACGCGCGCGCTGGCTCGAGTTAGTGGTTTGAGTAGTGAGGATTTCGTCAAAGCCATGAATGATAAAGCCAGGTCATTGGGCATGACTCAATCGTATTTTGCCGAACCGACCGGATTGTCAGCCGAGAATGTCTCTACTGCCAGAGAAGTCATTCGTTTCGCGCGGGAGGCTTTCGCTAAGCCGGAAATCTCACTCTTGGTAGGGGACAAAGAATATCAATTCACCTCTGAATCTGGCGAAGTGCACCAATTGAAATCGACCAATAAATTATTTGGCTCAATCATCGGCATCAAGCAGGCCAAGACTGGTTTTATCGATCAAGCGGGGCACTGTATGGTGGCCAAAGTGGAGGATAAGGGTCGGACGGTATTTACTGCGGTTCTTGGCGCTCCTTCTGATGCTGATCGCTTTCAGGATACCAAAATGATGAGTTATTGGGTGTTCCGCAATTGGCGCTGGCCACAAGAAGCCGATCCGCCTAAGTTAGTGCTATAATACTAGTAATGAAACCCTTGATCGTCGGTAATTGGAAAATGAATGTTAATTACAGCGAGTCACAATCTCTGGCTCGTGCTATTAAACGTGGACTGACACTGCACCGTCTCGGACAGCAAGCCGATCTGGCTCTGTGTCCTAGCTTCGAATCAATTGCTGCTGTTAAGAAAACTTTGGGTCGTAGTAAGGTGGCGGTCGGAGCGCAGGATGTCTTCTGGCAGTCATATGGACCTTTCACTGGTGAAGTAGCCGCCCCGACATTGCAGGAATTAGGTTGTAAATATGTAATTGTCGGTCATTCAGAACGTCGGAAATATTTGAGTGAAACCAATGAAATGGTTAATCATAAACTTAAATCGGTTTTGGAAGCAGGTATGACTCCGATATTATGTATCGGTGAAACTATCGAAGAAAGACGAGAACATCGCCAAGATCTGGCCATCATGACCCAAATGATCGAAGGCTTGGCTGGGATTAATCTTAGAGCTGACCAGTCGATAGTCGTGGCTTATGAACCTGTGTGGGTTATCGGTACTGGACAAGCGATCGATCCTCAAGAGGCAGACCGCATGAGCCGCGTGATCCGTCAGGCTTTGATCGACTTATTCCCCCTCGATGTTGTCAGGCAACAGACAAAGTTACTTTATGGCGGCAGCGTTGACGCCGACAATATTCGAAGCTTCCATGACTTAGAGTTGATCTCCGGCTTTCTGGTTGGTGGTGCTAGCTTAGAAAGTGGTAAATTTATTTCTTTAATCCAAGCCCTATCATGATTACTGATCTCGCCAAATTAGCCAAGAAAGCGCAAAAGCAGCATTACGCTATCCCAGCTTTTAATGTTTCTGATTTGGAAATGGCTCAAGCTGTCATCCGTGCAGCCGTGAAACAGAAATCACCAGTCATTGTTCAGACCAGCGAGTCAGCCCTCAAATATGCCGGTGCCAAAACGTTAGCTCGACTAATCCGAGATGTGGCTGACGATATTGGTAAGAAAGTCCCTATTGTTATTCATCTGGATCATGGTAAACATCAGACCGTGATCAACCAGTGCTTGCGTAACGGTTTCAATTCAGTTCATCGCGATGCTTCAGAATTACCTTTGCTTCAAAATATTGCTGCTACCCGTAGAGCAGTACTGGCGGCCAAGAAGTATCGTGCTCGTGTCCAAGGAGAACTAGGAGCTATCTTGGGCAATGAGGGCATGACCAAGATTAAGCAAGGCTTCGATTATCGTCAGATTATGACTGACCCAGGTCAAGCGCGACAATTCGTACGCCAGACCGGTATCGACACTTTAGCTGTATCGGTCGGTACTATTCATGGTTCGTTCAAAGGCGTGGAACATATCGACGTTGCACGTATCAAAGCTATCGCCCGTGCCGTCAATACACCACTGGTTTTGCACGGTGGTTCTGGTAATGATCCCAAGCAAATCAGGGCGGCTATCCGAGCGGGTATTTGTATTATCAATGTCGATACCGATCTTCGTTTAGCGTTGGTGAAGGGCTTGCGCAGTAGCTTGAAAAAGCCTGCCAAAGCTGGTAAAGTAGACCCTCGTGCTATTTTTAATCAGGCCTATCTGCCGATGCAAGCAGAAGCGGAACGAATGATGAAATTGATGGGTAGCACCAACAAAGCCTAACGAATGTTAAGTTATTTATTCATCTTACTTATAATCGGCTCGGCCGGTTATTTGTTATCACTGATTTGGCGCAAGCGTAAAACGCTAGCTACTATTAATGTTGAGCGGGTACCAGGCGTCAAAGATCAGCAAGTTAAGAGTCGTCTGCTAGAAGCTAAGCTGAAGCGCACGATTGGCAATCAGCTTCAAAGTGTCCAGAAATTTGTCGGTTGGCGTTCTTGGAAATTGGCTGATGGACTTGGTTTCTTGCAGCAACGATTACAACAATTAGAGCGGGAGTATCGCCGCATCATTCACAAGGATTTATCGTCTGAAGTCAAGAAAAGCAAAGCCATAGAAGATCTCCTGACTAATGCTCGTGAATATTTGGATCAGGCTGAATATGCCAAAGCGGAGGAGGTTCTGATCGATGCTCTATCTCTCAATGATCAGCATGTTGAAGCTTATTTCCTGTTGGCACGCGCCTATCAAGGTAAGAAAGAATTGGATCACGCGCGCGAGACTATGGAATATTTGCTCCGCATCACTCACAATGAAGATCCCAAAGTGTTCGAACAGTTGGCAGCTCTGTCGATGGCGCGCGGCAATCTGAAAGAAGCAGAAGCTGAATATTTACGCTCCATCTCTCTGGACGAGAATAATTATCGCTATTATCTGGAGTTAGCAGGTGTGTATCGTGATATGGAGGAATTAGTCAACGCCATGGAGGCCGCCAAGAAGTCTCTCGTATTAGCTCCCAATAATCCCAAAGTTCTAGATTTCCTTATTGAACTAGCCATTGAGCAGAAAGATGCTAATCAAGCAGAACAATATCTCGATCGATTGATAGAGGTCAACCCCGATAATAATAAGATTGAGGATTTCCGGCAGAGGATGGGGGAGATATAATTTTCCTGGCTATTTTAAATGTATGAATCTAGTCAAATTATCAGATTACGGCATAAAAGGAGAGAATTACTACTGGTCTCGAAGAGAGCGTTATAATCTCACAGAGCAAGAATTACATACAGTAGGTGTTTTTGATGGAGGTGCGTATGTTGATGAGAATATCATTTTTCCCCTTCAAAAAGCTAATGAAATTTTCAATGCGATGGGCTACGAGTTAATTGTGAAGGATGCACATCGCTCTCCTGATCTTTATAAATTAGTTCAAGCAAAAAGATACATACTTCATGGTAAAGAATTAACTGACAAGTTATTAAACGTGGTAACTATGCCTCACTCTTCGGGTCGAACAGTTGATGTTAGTCTGTTGGATTTAAAAAATGGTCAAGAAGTAAGAATGCGGAACTCTGAAGATGATCCTAATGGCGGTTATCTTATCGACTATTATAAGGGTCGAAGCGATTTAGCAAGTCGAGAGTTTCAAAGGGTTCAAGAATTATTAAGAGAAGTCATGCTTTCTGTAGGTTTTCAATTGGGCATCAAAAAGGAGTTTTGGCATTTTGAATATCCGTTGAAGTCGAACGGTTAAAATCGAGTAAACAAAAAAGCAATCTGATAAGGATTGTTTTTTATATTGCCACCCTTCGCATAAAGCTTCGGGTGACATCCTTCGCTAACGCGAAGGATGGTGGGCCGGGTAGGGTTCGAACCTACGAAGGCGCAAGGCCAGCAGATTTACAGTCTGCCCCGTTTGACCGCTTCGGTACCGACCCATGGTTAATGTCCATGGACTAACTTCTTAAAAGCCTCACCGGACTTATAAGACTTAATTTGACGCTCTCTTTTGATAGCCTCTCCTCGCTTCTTTATCTGTTCAGTATACACTATAGTCCAAGGAATTCCTTTCTTCGTACTTCTAACTCTACCGAGATTATGTTGATTAATCCGTTTTATAAGATTAGCTGTTTGACCTATATAATAAATTCTGCGAGATTGGCTTTGGAGAATATAAACAAAATACATAAAATAATTTATTTTCCCCGTTTTTAAAGTACAAGTCCAACAGATTTATCCCGCCACAACCTTTGAGATCTGACGAAGATGGAGCCACCCGTCGGATTCGAACCGACGACCCACAGTTTACAAAACTGTTGCTCTACCAACTGAGCTAGGGTGGCACAAATGAAAATTTCTAAAGAACCGACGACCCACAGTTTATCCCGCCAGAACCTTTGAAATCTAATGAAGGCGGGACCCCGCCGGAGGCGGTGGCAAAACTGCTGCTCTACCAACTGAGCTATCTCGGCATAATTAGTGCTATAACGTTTCGATTTTTTTTCTCAAAACGTCAATTTTATTATTATCCGGATTGACCTCTAAGAGTCGATCTAGATAATCATTGGCTTGCTCGCGGTCTTGCAAAAGTATACTGATTTCTACCAAAAAGTCAAGAATCTTAGGATTATTTGGAGCCAATATGAGGGACTTCTTCGCTGCCTCCAGAGCTTTGTCGAGCTCTTCCAAATCTTTATAAATATCAGCTAACTGTAGATAATAAACGTAATTATTCTCATCGAGTGAAATTGAACGTAAATAATCTTCTTCAGCTTCCT
>CAZIOU010000031.1:0-4296 GCA_964540995.1 uncultured Gammaproteobacteria bacterium
TTGAAGATCAGTTAGTCCATCACCGTCGGTATCGACAGTCTCTGCTCCTACCGTTTTGAGTGGAGTGGTCAGGAATACGAGACCAAGTAGTAGGCAAATAAGAAGACGCATGCCATAAGTATAGCATGCGATCTATACCTAATGCTTACTGATGTGGTGTCGATTCGGGCTGCCAATATAGTAGCTAGCTAGCCCTGTAGTAATTGGAACGGCAAGTATAAGCGCCATGCTACCAACTAATGACCGAATAATTTCTTCGGCCATCATTTCGCTATTAAGAATGGCCCACCACGGCTGGTTATTGTTAATCGTAAATAGCAGAAACAATGGGAATGAAGCTCCAACATAAGCTAAGGCTAAAGTATTGACGAGTGAAGCTATGTGCTCTCTGCCAAGATTAAGCCCACGACGGAATAGTTCACTGCGGGTTAGCGTCGGGTTTACTTCCTTTAACTCCGCAATAGAAGTGGTCTGTGTGATCGTGATATCATCGAGGACACCAAGAGCACCAATGATGATACCTCCCAGTAATAGACCTTGTAGATTAAGACTTTGGTCAGCCGATAACTGTAAAAAAGCAGCATCTTCTGATCCGAGGCCGGCGAGTTTGGTTAGCTGTACAAACAGTGCGGCTATAAGAGCAGCTAAGAGAATTGAAATAAAGGTCGACACAGCTGCTAAGGTCGTTTTTTTATTCCACCCGTGTCCTAAGTAGAAGATGGGTAGAATTAGAGCGCAGGCTCCGCCGAGACTTATAAGCAATGGATTTCCACCATGAAGAATAGCCGGCGCAATATAGCGGATTAATACAATCAAACTTAAGATCAGCGCCAACATGGAGAATAGGCCCTTCCAACGACTAAGAAGAAGTACAGAAAGCAAGAATATTGCAGTTATTAAGCCAATCATTGGTAGACGATTGTAATCAGTTATTACATAATCGGTTTGGTTATTTTGAGTCGTCGATAAGATTATCACTTGATCTCCAACCTGAACTTTAATTTGGTTGATTACTTCAAAGTCAGAACGCTCGATTACTTTTTTTGTGCCTTCTGATGTGGATACCGAAATTATTCGATTGGTTACTTGATTGCCTCCTAGATTTATTTCGCTTTTTTCTTCAATCGCAATTACCTTGCCTCTAAGGTAATGCTGACTGAAGTCTGGACTTTGCGCGTTGACACACAGCGGGGTAGCAGAAAGTAGAAAGAAAAGAATGATTATATTTTTTCTCATAAGTATAGTTTACACGTTAATGATTTTCTTGGTAGTTGGGCTTTGCTCCATGCGGTAAATCCTCCTCGAAGATTGTAGGCTTTAACATTGATTTCAAGTAATTGCCTTACGATGGCCTGACTTCGGACGCCATATAAGCAAACGATGATAATCATCTTTTTTGGATTAATCGTGCTTAGATATCTGGCAATTCCAGTTTCTTGGATATTGATTGATCCGGGTATATGGGCGTGTTTGTAGTCTGTAACTTTTCGGATATCGAGAATTTGGAAATTATTCTTTAGTTTTAGTTGAGAGTCATTTTGCTGGAATGCTATTGATAAGAGCTTTTTGGGCGCTAAAGATTTAATAACATTTTCCGTATCTCTGTTTTTTTCTTTCGGGAAAAAACCCGGACCTAAGGTTTCGAAATAATCTTGGAGATACAAAAATGGTCCGTCTGGACATATAACGGCCACATGAATGGAGCCGTCAACATTTCTCATTGAACGTAATATTTTTAGACTGCGTGACGACAAGAAATCCAAACAACCTCGTATTGCCAGTCCAGAACTAGGCCCGACAAGCAAACCGCGTCGACAAAGCTCTAAGCTGGTTAAGTATGATGATCGGGTATCAACGGAGGTTGTTGTGTCAACGTGTTGGGTCCAATCGAAAGCAATTTCCTTGAGTAATCCCTTGGTTCTGACACCTGGGACTGGATTATTGGGGCTACGTACTACGCCTAATGAAAAGAGATTGTTTCGTTTCTTTTTTAAAGCCTGGCTCAGGCCTAAGAGTGTACCTGTAGTGCCGAGTCCGGCACAGACCATTGATAACGTATTTCCTAACTGATCATACAACTGTTGAGCGGTAATCTGAGAGTGAACGCGGGGGTTCTCGGGGTTACTGTATTGATCTGGATTGAACCAGTTAGGGCGAGTACCTTGCTTACGAGCCATTTGAATTATCCCGCTGGGGTTGGAGGGGTCGGGACAAATAGAGTCGCGTCGGATTTCTGTCTCTATATTCATAAAATTGAGTAAGTCAATTTTAGCTTTGCTGGCTTCATGTGATGCAAAAGCCTTTATTTTTTTGTAACCAAAATGTGGAGCTATCGCTGCTAAAGAAAAGACTGTATTACCCGAAGAACTCTCAGTCAGATATGAAGATGTTTTTCCTTGCTTCTTTATCATGGCATACGCGGGTAAAGATTTGCTGTTATGAAGTGGCAGGAAGCTCATTAATTTAGCATAGACAAAGATTTTTCTTCGCCATAGCTCATAATAATCCCTCGGCAATTCAACCAGAGGCAGCATAGGTGCGTTTTCGGGGTTGAGAAAGTCTTTAACAGCCTCGCGACCGCTGAAGAAGTTATTTTTCATATAAGCTGCTGAACTCAAATGATGAGTCTATTTGTTTCTCAATATCTCCATGCTTATTTATCACATGAGTTAGTTGACAATATTTTTTGTGCAGTTCATGCAATCGCAATAATTTTTCGTCGTCTGTAAGTTTTTTTTTCAGATTGGCGACCGTTGGCCACAAGGGCAGGGATGATAGTGGATGTTGTTCAATAGAGTGATGATTGCGACGAAATAACTTCAGAGAGCTGTCATAAGGAATGATCCCTATTATTTTTTGCTTATCGATGTGCTGATAAATAAACTCAAGATCGTCACTACTCTCAACTTTGTTGACAATTACATGGAGTCCGCTATCAATATTGGCAGCCTTGGCTAACTGTATATATTGTTGCCAGACGAGTATGCTTTCTTCGGTCGGTTCAGCAACGAATAGTATGTGATCAAATTGGGCGTGTAAAGAATTGGAGAATGCGTCGGTCCCAGCCACCATATCAACAATCAACCATTGATTAGCTGCCAAATAGGTATGAGAAATAATATTCTCACACAAAGCTAAATTGTTGTGATAGCAACTCGTACCTATGCTGTCCTGATCGTAGCTGCCAATTATCATTAGATAAGTCTGACCGGCAATGAATATTGCCATTTGCTCAATAATAGGGTTGGCTGAAGATAGTGATATTAGATTAGATCCTCTGCCTGGAGGTGTGGTTTTGACAATCGATTGCCACGAATCAATGGACGTATTCGACCCTTTAAGGTAAGTGAGTAGTTTTTCTTTGGATATCGAAGGTACATTTGAGTCATTAATTCCCAACAGCGAACCAAGGTGCACATTAATATCAGCATCGATTATCAACAGGGGCTGCTTCAATTGTGTAATATATGATGCAAAAAGAGCTGCCGTTGTACTTTTGCCTGCGCCCCCTTTACCTACAAAAGCTATTTTCATATGGTCTTACATTTGTGACATAAACCGAAGAATTCAAGAGCGTGAGCTGAGATGGTAAATCTATTGGTTTTGGCTAGTCGCTGCTCCAGAGTATGTAACGAATCTTCGATTGTTATTTCTTTAATATCATTACAACTGGTACATATGAGATGGTGATGATGGGGGAGGTTGCTGGTTTCATAATAAATATGACGCTCGTTTAGCCGTAAAGTTTTGACGATACCTTCTCGAACTAGAAAATCTAATTCTCGGTAGATGGTTGTCTTATTGACTAATATACCGTAATTTTTTTTAAGTAGCATATTCATAGCATGAGCTGATAGAGGTCTTTTTTCACGCTCAAAGAGCTCGATCATGTGACGGCGACAAGGAGTGATTTTGAATTTTCTAGCTCGGAGGGAATCTAGTGATGATATGGGCAGCATACTTATAAGTTGTCATATTGTGGTGCTAGACCCCCGCAGAAGGGAATGCAATTTCAGTGGGGGTAGCACCTTGACCCTATGAAAATTGAGAGTCATTAATATGTTAATGCAACTAGGTTGCATTTGTCAAGATACAAAAAAACCGTATGAAACGGTAGTTTTCGTTAATTCTCTAATTGTCGTTATTCTAAGAAAAGAAAGACAGCCATAATCGCAACTCCTACGATAATAGCCGAGATTTGAGCTAATGTATCTCTTAATCTACTGCGATGCTGTAACTCCGGCAAAAGATCGGTGCCAGCAATGTAGATAAATCCTCCAGCCGTGATCGGTAATA
>CAZIOU010000032.1:0-3538 GCA_964540995.1 uncultured Gammaproteobacteria bacterium
GTTGCCGTGGACATCGAGTGTGGAACTTTCGTCCGCATAAATATTAGCCGAAGACGAAGCCAAAGCGTCCATGTCCATCAATTCGTAATCCAAATACAATTGCTTTCGCAACGCTTCTATTTCTTGGTTCACGAACCCCGAACCGTAACCCGTAACCAACCCAACGTTTCTTCCGTTTTTCCATCTGGTGGGACTTTGGAAGGTCTTTTGGTTCCCAAGGGATTGGCTTTTGTTTATGTCCAACGCCTTCAACCTTCCTCCCGGAAGTTGCTTGACCACGACGTTGCGGGTAAACAGTTTTTTTAATATGTCCTTTACGTTTGCCATTAAGTTACTTTAACAACCATTTTAAGTTTTCTTTTTGCCCGTTGGGACCTATGGCCATTTCCCATTGGTTGGAACCCGCTGGTAAAGGCTTGTACACGGATTTGTAGGTGTTTTTTATGGCGAACCTGTTCAATTCCACGCCCATTTGGTGCAGTTTCAAAGAAGTGTCCCTTATATATAGCGACATCGCCAAAGCCATGACCAAATCGTCGTTGTATCCGCGTTGTGCTTGCGCCTTTCCGCCCAACCACATAAAGACCTTCAACTCGTTTAAAAGTCGCTTAGAACGCACGAGAACGCCAAAATCGCGGAAATACATTTCAAGTTTGGAAATCAAAACGGGACGAATTCTGGTCGTGGTCGTTAACCCCGGAACCATGTCCTCTTTTTGCTTCAAATCGTGCATTTTCCGCAAATGGATGTTTTCGTCCAAGAAAGGGTCGTTTTTGTAGGAATAGTAAAGGTTTGGGTAATGTGCGTCCAAAGCCACCTGAACCGTTGACCACCCCACGTTCTTGTTGTCTATAATTAGCAAGGCGTTGTTGTATTCCATTGCTATGGAAACGCCCATCCTACCAAAAGTCTGCGTGTCTATTTTTCCCTTGAATTCGGCGACTTGTTCATTGCTTTCAATTTCCATGACGACCATGCCCGAATAATCTTCGCCGTCTCCACGGGCAGGATCAAGACAAACCAAATACGATTTTGTAATTTCAGGATATTTCCAAATCCACAAATCACCACCTATGCCACGTTTTTCGATGGGGTCTTCCAATTTGGTGGTGCAGAATTGCAATATTTCCGGGTCGATAACGGTGTTGCCGGAAGTAAGGAAATCACAATCACACTCTTGGGCTGCCTCACGTTTGCCCAAAACCGAATCTTGTTCATCCCGCCATGCTTGGTCACGTTCTGGATGCAAATACCAAGGCAAACTAATGGGATTGAACCTTGCGCCGCCAATTGCAGTTCCTTCTTCTGCTTGTTGCCAAATCCTATAAAACAAACCTTGTTGGCCGTTCGGTGTAGAAAGCAATATGCACTTCCCACCAGTGGAAAGGGTTGGTTGGGCGGCGGTCCAGATTTCTTCTGCATAGTCAATGTGAGCACATTCATCTTGAATTAGAAGACTCAAGCCCTCACTGCGTCCAGCATTTGGCGACGATGAAACTGCTTTAATGGACGAACCATTAGTCAATGCCAATTGTAATTGGTTGTTGTTTTCTATACCAAGCCCTGCCTTTAAAAAATTTGGCAGAAATTCGTACATCATTTGAACCTTTTCGATGAGGTTCTTGGCCACCAGTTGTTTTGTCGCAATGACGAGGATTTTGTATTCGTCATTGAACAACATTGAATGCAAAGCAAATCCGGCAGACAAGGTGCTAATCCCCATCTGGCGGCTTTTTAATATAATGTTAAACCTGTGGTCCCGCAATTGTCGCAAGGCGTCCTCTTGGAAAGGGTACAAATCAAAATTGATTTTCCCTTTCATGGGGTGGCTGATTTTAGCGTATTTCCTAAAGAAATAAACCGGATCGACCGCACACCTAAGAAGTTCGTCCTTCACGACCTGTTGTACCGATTTTTGTTGCTGCTTTGAAATAAAGTTACCTCATGTTCAATTGAATTTGCCATTTTGTGGAACAACCTGCTTCCCACCAAACCTTTCTTGGGCATTGGCTACTTTGGATGCAACCGACAACCATATTTTTCCATTTTCTGGGTCATCGAAACCTCGGGAACCGATTCGCAAATAATCTTTGGAACATGATAATACCGAAAATTCTTTGGCGTTTCCAATAGGTTCAACCCCAAGATATTCAAATCTGTTCATATCTGTATTTTTTGAGAATAATATTGCAGCACGTAATGCTGATTTCAAATCCGGATATAACTTTCCTGTGTCGCCATAAGATTCATGCGATTCATAATAACCTATGATATACCCATTCTCATCTTCCCGTATCTCGGTTAAAAGAGTTTCAATAATTGGTCTTAGCAATTCGGTCAATTTCTGCTTTTTGCTTTTAAGCATTTTGATATTTCTCCATTAATTTTGTTTTGAAACCTTGGTATTGTTCGTCTATGTTTTGCAGGAACCCGTCCAAATTTTCCATTGACCAATTTTCTTCTCTTGCGTCAACGCCATCCAAGTAGGATATTTTTTTAAAGGATTCCTTTAATATTTCCACTTCTTTGTCCGCTTCCTTAAAGAACGCGTCGGCGTTGGCCTTCATTTTTTCAAGGGCGTATTCGTCGAATTTACCTTCTATTTTATACTTTGTTTCCATTGAAACTACGCAATCGTGGCAAAGGCCCATTATCTTTTTGAATTTTTGATCCAATCTTGTGGGTTGTTTGCAGGTACAAACGTCTTTTGGGCAATTTGGAAAGGTGTAAAGATATTCCCGTATTTTGTCCATTTGGTTGGCGACTTCCGGATTCATGTGGGATTTTACCCTATATCCGTCCCGTTGTTCCCACCAAACCTCCTGTCCTTGAGCGGTTTTTTCAGACCAAATTTCCCCAACTTCTCGGACCTTTGATTTGTTTTCCGCGTTGAACCCAAAGGTTTTACGGGTTTGAAGCCTATGCGTTCCCCCAATCATTTCTTGGAGGGCTTTAATGTTTTTTAGTTTGCTCATTCTGTTATTAAATTGACGTATTCACATTTGGTTGGTAATATTTCAATTGACACTTCCAAGGGATCATCCAATTTCCAAGATGCGTTTCCAAAATCACAAACTTCGATATTTCCCGTAATTTCCCAATACCCCATGATTGTTTTCCCGTCCGGTTGTAAGAAATTAATTCTAAATGTTCTATTCAATGGGGTTTTAATAATTTCAATTAAATCCGTTTCCAACGCGTCGGGCATTTCAAAATTATAAAATGTGAATTTCAGCATATTGGCCCACCCATCCTTCAAGGTCCAATTTGGCAAGGTTACGGTGTTGCCGGTATAATAGGGCGTTTTAAAATCTGGATAGTCCACGAATTCAATCCAATATCTGAATTTCAATCTTGGGATATAATTGCCGCTACTTGTGTGCATAAATTTAAAATGTTGTTTGGGTTAGTTAAAATATATTTGCCTTGTCCGTTTGAACCTTTTTGAAGTTTGCGTTGTTTTCTACTTTGTCAATGGGCAATTCCCCACCAACCAATAGTCCTTTTTTACCGGTGAATTCGTAGACGTATGCCTTGT
>CAZIOU010000033.1:0-699 GCA_964540995.1 uncultured Gammaproteobacteria bacterium
AGAATGGGCTTCGCCCAGCCAAGAAAGGGCAACAACCACGAAATGGACGCAATCGGCGTGGCCCTCTACCTGGCATGGAGCCTGGATACTGGGAGGGGGAAGTCGTGCGCCTGGTTGAGTCCTCCTTGTCTGCGAGACTACGTGCCGGCGAAAAAAAGTACGGGACGCTCGACCCAGCCAAAAAGGGCGCCAAGGACTGGCTGAGGGAGTCCATGGAAGAAACGCTGGACTGTATGGTGTACACGCTGATGGCGCACATTGCGGTGATTGACACCAAAGACCTTGCCCTGGAGGCCCTGAAAAATGGAGACGTCGAGGCGGCTAAGGGTTTTCTACGAATGCTGTGAAATGCTCCACCTGGCCATGGTGGATATGGAAAACATACTGGCCGAGGTTGAGCTACGAAGAGACAGGGTCGAGACGTTGCTCGAAAACGCGGCTGCGCTAGCAAAGGCAATAGGAGAAGAACATGGAACGAAAACACCAGTGCCTGGCGGCCGCACTTGCGGCGGCGCAGGGGAAGATGCAGAACCCGACTTTTGACTCTGCCAACCCGCACTTCCGTAGCAAGTTCGCCTCGCTGGCCTCGGTGCGCAACGCGGTTGTGCCGGTGCTCGCGGCCGAGGGGCTGGCCGTAAGCCAGAAGCCGAGTGTAGCAAACGGAGAGGTTGTAGTTGACACGGTGCTCATGTATGGCAA
>CAZIOU010000033.1:709-2945 GCA_964540995.1 uncultured Gammaproteobacteria bacterium
GAAGTGTCCACATTGACCATGCCGGTGGCCAAGGCTGACGCCCAGGGTATTGGCAGCGCCATTACGTATGCCCGGCGCTACGCCCTGATGGCCGTCTGCGGGGTTGTTGGGGACGATGACGACGACGGTAACCAGGCGGTAGCAAAAGCCCAGCAGGGGCCCGCCCAGGCCCAGCAAACGGCAAGTCCTGAAACGGGCATGGCTTCGAGGGTGGCCAGGGTCAAGGCGGCCATTGGCAATGCGGACTCTGTTGCCGAGCTTGGGGCTATCCAGGCGGCCGTCAAGGACCCGGCCCTAATGGCCCTGGTCCGGGTAGATTTCGAAGCAGCAAAAAACAGTCTGGAAAAGAAAGGTGAAACCAAGTGAAAAACATGAACGTTACCGATTCCGATGCCATGGCGGACCTCGCGAGCAAGGTGGAGAGCCCGCTTACAGTTGGGCACAAGGTGGTGGTTATCACCACCACACTGTACTACATTGGGTTGGTTACGCAGACCAACGCTGACCACGTGGTGCTCGCCAACTGCGGCATTCTCACCGAGGTGGAGTCACTCTCCGAGATGTTCGCCGGCACGAAGGCACTCAACCCCGAGTGCGTGGAAATGTTGCCAGAGGACGGGGCGTGTTACCTCAACCGTTACAGCATCATTACGTGCTTCGACTGGCACGCCAAGCTGCCGCCCCCCGGGCCGCGAAAGAAGTGAGGTTGCGGCGGTGAGCAAGTACCCCACGGCCAGCAGCTACTACCTGGCAAGGCAGTGCCAATGGCCGTGGACCAGTGGCCTAGCGGCTCAGGCAAGCAGCAGTGGCAAGACCTGGGCCGCAAGGCTCGGGTCACTAGCCCACAAGCTCCTAGAGCGGCACATTGTCGGGGAGCCACAGGACAAGCAAACGGCAGCGGCGGCAGGAGTGCTTTATGGGGCGACACCAAGAATGGTCGAGGTTGCCCTCGGTTGCTACGCTAGCGGCGTTAGGTACTTGCAGGCCAACGAGGTCGGCGGTAACCACGCAGAGGTTGCGCTCAAAATCGCGCCCGGACACCCTGCAATACTCCCCGTCGTGGATAGGGGTTACCCGGACGAGTCGGCTTTTTTTGGAACGGCTGACCTGGTTGCGCCCATCGATGGTGGCGACGTACATAAGGCGGGCGAGGCTCTGGTTCTAGTGTCAGACTGGAAAACTGGCATCTCCTCGGCGAAGTACATTGCGCGCGCCAAGTGGCAGCTACGGGTGCTAACCTACGCGGCCACCAAGGTGCACGGCGTGCCAGGTGGTAAGGCTGAGGCGGTGTACCTGGACAAGAATGGGGGGGCACCGTTCGTTAGCAGCGAGGTGTTAGGGCCGGCTGAGCTTGCTGGCGTTGGTGAGGACCTGGAAAAAACACACTCACTGTTGCAGCAGCAGCCGGCCCCAAACCCGGGGCCGCACTGCGAGCATTGCCCTGTTAGGGCCAAGTGCCCTGTTGCGTGGGAGGTTTTCGAGTGAACCCCGAACGCTTCTTCTGCGCGGCGCTTCCGGACTTCACGCCACTGAGTAACATCACGCTTTACGGCCTGGTGAATGGTAGGCCGATAAACGTGACGCTCGACTCACCGGCAACACAATTTTCCGGACACAAGGACTGGAAGTTCCCCAAGGTCCCTTTCAAAGCCAAGATTGCAAACTGGAGGTCAAATGGAAAACAATAAGTACGCAGCACAACGCACCGAAGCAGATATCCTTGTCCTTACCGTGGGGCCCGAGCGCTTCGACTTCGCGGTCAAGCGTGACCCCAACGACAATTCTGGCAAGCAGGCGTCACACGTTGGCAAGCTGGTGTCAGCAATCGCTGACGTCCGCTACCTGTACAACATGGCCAGCTTCCAAGACTGGTGCGCTGACCAGTCCAGTGACAAGGCGGAGGCACTCCCAAGCGGCTCCGACGAGAAGCGGGCTGAGCGCAAGAATGCCGGCTACTCCCGCAACCGTGCGGCAGTCTGCCGGTACTACGCCCGCAAGGCTTCGTTTGGCGCTGACCGGGTGCCGTTCTGATGCGCCCCCTATGGCTGGGCCTGTCCAGGGCCCTTGCGTGGGCTGCGTTCAAGCTGCTGGACGCCTCGGTGGTGCTGTACATTCGGAGTGAGGGCGGGCCAGAGAAGCTCGCCAGGAAGCTTGGTAGGGTCGCCGCTGCGGTGCGCGACACCAACCCAGACGGGAGCCTGAACTGATGTTTGTGCAGGCTCTTGTGAGCATGCGC
>CAZIOU010000034.1:0-2477 GCA_964540995.1 uncultured Gammaproteobacteria bacterium
TATAGTGTGATGTTCTGGACCCTGGTGCGCAAATGGCACCTGCCACGAGTCGCATTGTTCAGCTACAACAACACGGCCAGCCATCGGGTAACCTCAAGGTCGTTTCTTACCATCAAGGATGGCCAGTAGCGGCGGGATTAGCCTGTCCAGGACCTCCTCCTCCACGAAGTCACGCTGTGAGTCGTCGGGTATGGCCACCTTCATTAGGTTGTTCAGCCCGCACTCGTACCACACCGCGTGGGCTAGCTCGTGGGTGAGCACCCCCCTTAGCCGGTCAGGCGGCATGGCTGCGTCCAGGTAGATGGTGCAGGTGTGGGTGTCGCAAAGCCCAAAAGCAACCGAGCCGTCCTCAGCCTTCAGGTTGCGCCGCCGCACAATGGTGTAGTCGGTGCCAAGCACCTTCACTTTGGTCGGTAGTTTCATAGCCAGCTCCCAAAGCTTTGCAGCTCAACCCAGCGTTTCTTTTCAGGCCTGATGTTATCCGAAGGCTTAGCGTACCTCGTCCGGCCCACCCCGAGTACTGGCAGGTACCAGGAGAAAGGTGTGCCTGTGTCGGTGCCTGTGGTTACGGTGCCAGTGGCGTAGGCCTCAAACCCGCTCAGCGCGGCCTGCCCCGTGCCGGCGTAGGAAAGCCCCCCAGACGCGTTTGCAGCAAGCGAGGCTAGGGTAGCCTGCCCAGCGCCCGAAAACGTCTCCTTGCCCACGCCAGAGGCCGCCAATGGGCTAAGTGCTGCGGCGGCCACCGCCGCAAAGGTCTCCTTGCCGGTACCGGCTGCGGCCAGGCTGGCCAATAGGGCGTTCCCGGTGCCGGTAAAGCGCTCTGCACCCAACCCAGCAGCGGCTAGGGAGGTTAGGGTGGCGGTAGCGGTGCCGGTAACCGTTACGGGTACTTCCGGCGCACTGGCGTCGCGCACCTGCCCGGAGCTAAAAAGGGTTGTGCCGGGGTCAGGGCGTGCCCAAACCTCGGCCTCGCTGGCGTCACTTTTTACGGTGGCGCCCTCGGCCGGCTGTGGCGTCAGGGCTACGTCAACCTTCACGGGTCACCCCGGGGTCAGCGTGCTAATCGTGGCCCCTGCAATTTCAGGCGAGCCAGCCTTGTGGCACACCAGGTAGTGGTTGGCGTAGTAGGGCGTGGTGGCAATGTAGTAGCCATTGGCGTCACTCACCACGCTAGACACAAGCTCATTGGTGGAGGTAACGAAGCACCGCACGGTGCATCCGCCCACGGGTTGGCCGGCGTAGTCACGGGTGTAGCCAACAAAGGCTAGCCTGCCGCTGGCCCCGCCCTGGTGCCACGCCTCGCCCCACCAGGCGGGTTGGGTAAACAGGTTCGTGTCACCAGCGTCCCCCAGCAGGCCACCGCTGCGCGGCCACCAAGGGGTGGTGTAGCCCCGGAACTCGCGCTCCTCCTCCCACTGTCGGACAACAATGGCTGGCGGCTGCACAAGGTCATCGCGGCCAAAATAGAATTCGTCTACGTGCCGAACGTCGTCCCCCCGAACGATGTTGTTGGGCATTGCGGCCCCAATGAGGCCGCTCAAGGGTCACCTCGCTCGTGTTCTGGCAGGGAGCCAAGGTCGCGCACCGGTACAGAGGGCTCGGCGTGCACCTCGTGGTTGGGCAGCACGATTAGCGGCTCGTCCTTTACGCTGCCCTTGATGGCTCTGTACCCCTCGCGCAGCAGGTACATGGCCAACGGCTTGTCACCGATTGTTCCGGACGTGCTGATGGCGCCCGACTGGTGCATTCGCACGGTTACCCACGCGAACACGTCTTCCGGCTGCGGGGGTACAAGGCTCATTCGTCAATTGCCAGGCTCACGTCCAGGGCAGCGGACGCGGTAATGTTTGCCAGCGTGAGTGCTCCGGACACTGGCACAACGATGCCTCTGGGGAACGTCCAGACGATGCCCACGCCAATGGTTGCCGCGCTGTTCCAGCGCCGCAACGGGGGGGACGGGTTCGTTGGGCTTGTACCGTACGTCAGTGAAACGGTGGTTACGCACACGGGGTCGGCTGAGTCATCCCGCTGGAACGTCGAGGTCGTGCCCGGGGTAACGGCAGCGGCGAGAGGCCGGCCGAAAGAGTAGCTGGCCGCCGTTCCAGCGGCCGACACAATGGAAAGCTCAAGCAGGCGGCACTTGACCGCGGCCGTGGTGAGGAGCTGGAATGGCGCCTGGTTGATTGTGATGTTGCTCGTGCGCAGAGCCAAGGAAGCGAGAGACATTAGGCACCCATAGTGTAGACAAAGCTAGTTGCGCTGACGTCAGCACTGGTGACAATGCTAACAGTGTTTAGGACCAGGTTGGACGTGGCTGTACCAACGGAGCCGTCTGCAACCGCGGTGGTCCCGTCGCTCTTGAACAGGCGATACCAGGTGGCCGTACCGGTTGCCGCAGCTACGCCCGTCGTGATGGCGTTGGCGGTCTTGCTGGCCCCGCTGGCCGCTGCCCAGGCGGTGGCCCCAAAGGTAAGCTG
>CAZIOU010000035.1:0-2139 GCA_964540995.1 uncultured Gammaproteobacteria bacterium
ACACCGCTTTGACACCCTGATTAGTATTCATAAACCAACCCTGAGTCATAGCCCAATAGCCTGCGCCGAGAATAGCGATAACAATAACAGCGATAATCACCGGCATCATCATATTATTTGAGCTTGCACGACGTGACACTGATGGACGAGCGCCGAACTCTGGGAATTGATCCATAGTGGAAGATGAATCTTCTATTGAAGATGTAGAACGTGAGGGAGATTTTTTGATGGCCATGTTAGATAAATTAAAAATTAAAATGCAAAATTATAAATGATAAATCAAAATGTCCTTCTATTATACCACATTTTAAAAAGAAGTATGGAGCAGGAAGAAAGGAGTAAGGGCAAACTGTAGTATCGACTGCGATCTTTTAGCACAACCCTTTCTTCTTACTACTTTCTCCTTGCTTCTTTTTAGCTATATCTGATCCAGAGCCTCTATCCCCAACAACTTCAACCCATTCCCCAGCACCTGTCCCGTCGCCTGCGTCAGCAACAATCGGAAACGCGTGGTCATCTCATCCTCAACGAGAATCTTATGATGATCATAGAAAACGCTGTAGAGACTAGCGAGAGAATACACATAATTACACAGCTCATGAGGTGCATAGTTGCGGGCGGCACTGTCGATCACTTCCGGTAATCTATACAAATGTCGCATCAGAGCCAACTCTTCTGGTTCTAACGATGCACTGTCGCGATCCACACTAGAGCTGGATAATTTTGGTGCTTTGGCCAGGACACTCTGGCAACGCGCGTAGGCGTATTGTAAATATGGTCCGGAGTTACCTTCGAAAGCTACACTGGTTTTGATATCAAAAGCTAGATCTTTGGCTGCGGCTTTTTTCAAAAAAGAATAACGAATGGCCGCCATACCCACTGCTTCGCTGATCTGCTCTGTTTGCTTCTCATCATACTCCCTATTCGCTTTGACGAAGGCACGTACTTGCTCTTTGACCATATCCACCAGACCAAAAGCCGTGACAATATTACCAGTACGCGAGGACATCTTGCCAGTAGACAGATTAATCATGCCGTAACCAAGGTGTTGTATCTTACCAACCAAATCAGAGAATATCAGTTCAGTCACTTTAGTTATTACTCTCCAATAATCATTTTGTTCATTGCCGGTCATGACCACAGAATGATCAAATTTGAAATCGTCACGTTTCGTGCTAATCAAGCCGACATCTTTGGCTTCATAGGTTGGATTACCACGTTGATTGACGAAGACGCGCGTATGCAAACCGTATTTCTCACCAGCGAAAATAACAGCACCTTGGCTGGACTCGAAGATTTTGCCCATGTGCTCATCCACCAACTTCAAGGCTGGCTCCAGAATTTCACTTTCAAAATAGTGCTTGTCAAAATGAATGCCCAAGCGATCCTCAAATTGTACATAATAATCAATACTCCACTGACGCGTCTCTCGCCATAGCTCATAGGCCTGCGCACGTTTCTTATAAATATCATCATTGAGGTGATCAATAGCTGTCTTGGCTTCTGGATTATCCTCATAGGCCTGCGCGCCAGCTTGATAACAGCGTTGCAGCCACTGCACCTTCTCCTCCAGAGTTTCCGGAGCTTTCTCGGCATCGGTATTGCGATAACCCCAGAGACATTTCGCTACATGCAAGCCCACATCTCCCTGATAGTTCAGACGCTTGACGTCAGCTCCGGCAACGGACAATATCCGAGCGCAGGACTCGCCATAAACATAAGAAAATAAATGTCCAATATGCGGCATCTTGTGAGTATTCGGCTGACCGTATTCCAACAATATTTTTTGCCCCTTCAATCCATCTCCCTGACCATAGCTATCTTTGTCACTGACAATCGTATGCAGTTCTTGCAATAAATAATTTTTGGTCAAGAAAAAATTAATATAGCCGCTGGGCGTGACTTCTACGTGGTCAATATAATCTGTCTGATGTTGCTCGTTCCAGACTGCTTCAATCTCCTTGGCAATTTCAATCGGCTTACGTTGCAGTTGCTTAGCCAAGATCATCGCCACGTTAGTAGCGTAGTCGCCGTGTTCTAATCTTTCCGGATGCGTCAAATCAAATCTAGATATTTGTATATCCGAATATTTCTCCGCCACAATCTGGCGTAGTGATTCTTTGATGGTGATGTCGAGGC
>CAZIOU010000036.1:0-1993 GCA_964540995.1 uncultured Gammaproteobacteria bacterium
GTGATGTGACGAGGACTGTGGCTAAGGGTACAATCCAAGTCATGGGTGGTGCGGCTTTGAATCCGTACCATCGAGCAGCCCGGGAGTTTGCACGTAATGATTCTGCTTCTAAGGCTAAAGACATCAAGGCTAAGCAGGATGAGATGAAATATGATCCAGAGCAAACTAGATTAAACTCTTTAGATGACGCTGATCGCAATAAAGCTGCCGCAGCTGCCGCTAGCCTGAGAACAGACGGTGCTTTCAAGAATGGAAAAAATATAAAATATATTGCGGCTGCCTCCGAAGCCTTCGCCTCTGCCGGCTCACTAATGGAGGAAGATTTGGAGAAATTTGAAGTAGAGAATTTAATTCATATTAAAGATAAAGCCACTAGAGATAAGGTGATTGCACGGGCTGTTGCTAAGGGTGAGGAGGAGAAACTTATTTCAAATATTCATGTGAAGACCTTTACTGATGATAAGATTTTTACAGATGATATGAGAAAGGAGCTATTTAGTGATCTTAGTTCGGCTGGTGTTTCTGCTGATACTCTGGAAAAGGGCGCTAAACGATGGGCTAAGGCTGATCAGAAGGTTTTCGCCGGGGCGTATGCAGATGCTTTTGCGAATGATCCCGACCAATCAGTACGTCAGAGGTCATTAAGTATGTTCGCCCGTTTAGACCCAGGAGGTCTCATGGAATATGTCAATAATCCGAGAAATAGCACGAAAGCAAACGTAAGTGGCGGTTTCGCCGGTAATAACGGTTTGAAGAACGCTGTCACCTCGATGGCGGCCGATCAAATTGTTAAGATGGATGATAGATATCTTAAAGAGATTGCTCCACATCTGAATGTCACTCAGATTAAAGCTGTAGGTGAAAAAGCCACAATAGGGCAGGCTAAGATCATTGTTGAGGCTCTTGAGGCAGATCCTAGTCGCGATATTCGAGCAGTAAAGCATATTATGACATCAGATTCATACTCTAGGGCGGTTGCGGGAACTCCATCAACGAGTATTGATGCTGATTTTCAAGCGAACCAGAAAGCTAAACAAGAATATGAGAATAAATTGGCGATATATAGACAACATGCTGTTGAGGAAGGAATAATAGCTCATGCCGCACATATCGCAGCAGGCACAACACCAACACCTCCTCCAGTTCCGCCAAATATTAAAGACTGATATGCCTCAAGCTTCTATATACAGTCTCCAAACTTTGCCAAAGGAGATACAATCTATTGTATTTCAGGAGCATAATGCTGATATAAACCATACTATTGGCGCGGTTTATGAATTATCTCCTCAACAACTAAATCAAGTTATAGAGATATTAGTTTCAGTAATCACCAAAGAGCTTCCGGTTAATAAGTTTCCTTTAGCCTTGGTTAAGTTGAAACTACCAGAAGTCGATACTTCAAAAATGGCTCTTGATTTTGCCTACCTTCGTCTTTGGCCACTACATACTTGGCTTAAAGACGTAGACGTCTTGATTGCCTCATTAGGTGGTACTATACCGAAAAGTGA
Source organism: uncultured Gammaproteobacteria bacterium (assembly GCA_964540995.1). GTDB lineage: Bacteria > Patescibacteriota > Patescibacteriia > UBA1558 > 2-01-FULL-52-15 > JAZDLR01. The sequence continues at coordinate 1,509 of CAZIOU010000036.1, forward strand.
ATAATTTTTTTCGATGTCGGATATAACATTACAATCCCTAGCACCAGAAATTCAAGCTGTTGTTTTTAGTAAGGATACGGAGGAGATTAACGAGACAATCGCTGGTGCTTATGGTTTAACCACTCAACAGCGGGGTCAAGTATTGCAAATATTAGTTTCAGTTATCATGAAAGATATTCCGGTACTTGAGTTTCATGTAGCCTTGTCAAAGCTGGACTTAAAGAATATTGATATTCTGAAATTAGCGCTTGATTTTGCTTATTTGCGCCTTTGGCCACTACAGCGTTATCTCGGTGACGTTGACAGATTGATCCTGCGTCTCGGCGGTAAAGTGCCGGCAGTGGTACCGGAGCTCAAGGCCCCGCCGACATCCAGTCCCGAAGCTGAGCTGATAGAGCAACCGGATGATGACGCTTTGATCCAACCCATCAGGGATTTCATGGGGGAGAATGTTGCCAACAAAGATTTGTTCCTGACCAAGAATT
>CAZIOU010000037.1:0-1815 GCA_964540995.1 uncultured Gammaproteobacteria bacterium
TGGTCTGCTCTCCCCTGCTGTTGGTACCGGTGTTATCATGGCAAGCGTTTATGATTCCTACTATTGAGGGTCAATACATTATAAAGAACCTGGCGCTGGTTTCGCTGATGTTGGTAGTGTTGACCGTTCCAAAACAAATGATATCCAAATAGATATCATTTTATAGAAAAACCCCCGGCAATGGTCTGATATAATTGTTTAAAAGGAGGCAGTATATGTCCGAGAAAGGTTCTAGTGAAGGAATGAGCAGGAGAGATTTTATTATTAAGGGTGGTATAACTGCTGCGCTTATGGGTATAGCCGGCTATGAAGCAAATAAACATCTTGACAATGATAAACCAGATGATGGTGCCGATGTGCTGGTCGACAAAGAAAAGTTTCAGGCCTTTGTAGACAAGTTTGAGCCTTTAGCAACTAGACTCGCCGAAAATCCTGACCAGCCGATCCCCTACGAAGTCTTTCTAGCAGTTGGGATGCATGAGAGCGACAGTGGCACCAGCGAACTAGCTGTTAATGCTAGCAACTACTTTGGAGTGGTCGCTAAAGATGGTTGGCAAGGAGAAGTCTATCCAAAACTTACCGAAGAAGAAGTGTTTACTGCAGATGTGCCCACCTTGCAAGCTGAACACCCAGAGCTTGAGGTATTGGCAGGCTACACTGATGGTAAGAGCCGTGTTAAATACGAACGAGATTTTAGACAGTATGATGGCACCGAGGCTTCGTTCGAGGACTTTGCCGATAAGCTCTATTATAAGCTTGATGACGGTAGTTATCGCTATGCTGATGTTGTGGCGTATTTACAGAATGGTGGCCGAGATCCGCACGAAATCGTACGTTTAATGTCGGACTACGACCAGCCAGGTGAAGCTCGCTGGGCAACCGGACGCGAGTGGTACGAAGGCGTTGATAACTATATTTCAATTATTCAGTCCATAACAGGTAATGCTTCGGGTGACATAGATCCGGGCCTGCCCGAAACTGGCCCAGGCATAGATGTTGATAAGCTTGATTTTAGCGAACTTGATCAGCCTCGCGACAAAAAACTGATTGAAACAATCAGAGCTGGATTTGAGGCCGCATCACTAGAGCGATACAAGCAGTTTGATGAGTCGGGTATTACTCCTAAGTACACGGACATGCGTGAACTTATTGGTGATAATGAGTATTTTGATTCAGTCTATCGTTCCGATATTGACCCTAAATACTTTGTAATTCATCTCTGGGCTAACGGCGTTGATATTGATAAAGTTAACGATCCCGATACAGTGCCCGAAGGATCATCGCATCAGTCGACTCTATCTGATCAGGTTCAAAGCTGGTATAACGGTGGTAAAAAAGCTAGCTGCGGGTACCTACTTTCAGACAATGACGCTGGTGATTTGTGGCGAGTCACACGTGGTAAGTTTGGTGCATCTAACCATGTTGGGCACGGTATTCAAGACGAAGGCGCCGAGACGCATCCTGATGTAAATAATAGTAACGCTGTGGGTATTGAAGTGCAGGCCAACACAATTTACGATGTCTCGTCAAAGCAATTTGAGTTACTCGTGTATTGGTGCACAAAGATGCTGCTTGATTCTGGTATCGTTCAAGAAGGCATGTTGCGCGAGGACGTAGATAAAATCATTGATCAAACAGTTATTGGGCACGGCAAAACCAATGGTTTGGAGTTTGGCTATAAGTATACTCGACTCTTGATTGCAGCCATTCAGCAGTTTGTATTTGTCGCGGTAAAGGGCTAAGGCGTTAAGTACGAATTGATCTTAGCCTTGGCGGCTTCTACAGTAGCGTAGTTTGGGATCATGACGTAGAGTA
>CAZIOU010000038.1:0-1804 GCA_964540995.1 uncultured Gammaproteobacteria bacterium
AATAGAAGAAAACATTATAGAACGAGTTTGAATATTGATTATTTCAATATTGAATATTGTTTGATTATTGATTCTTGAAACTTAAATAGCGCACACAAGGGCTGGACTGCTTTCCCTCGGCAAGCTCGGGACAGGCTGTTTGGTATACGCCTCGCAGAGACAGAGATGTTAGTGTTTGGCTGATCGTTTTCCGGTTAAATTTCAGCTTCGGAGCGATATCCGATTGTATTCATCCGTAGGATATTCCTTGATGCCGTCTACGTGCCACAGTCCGAAGGTGGCAATACCAACATCAAGAGCCAAACGACTACAGACAGTGCAGTACGGTTCACCCGAGCGTAAAATCTCGCCTGCAGCATTCACCCGAGTGAAGTACAGTGCTGAACCAATAATACTATCCGGGTGATGACGTAAAGCGTCCATGATAGCACGCCACTCGGCATGCAGGCAGCAACCGTCGCGGTCGCACCGGCGATTAACTTCATCATTCAATGGCGGTGAATTATATCCTCGGCCAATAATCTGGTCATTGGACACGATGACGCAGCCACAGTGAGCTTTGTCGCAAGTTGCTCGGCGTGCTTGCTCGGCTGCTGCTTCGAAGCGCTCCTCTGGTGTCATGATATTAGAAACTAATTTCCGTCACTTGCCCGTAGATCTTCTCATTGGTGAAATCGGTATAGCGGATCCATTTGGGCACAATTTTGAAATAGGCTTGATGCGATAACTCAGCGAATTTGACGGACGACGGAAGTTTGACTAAATGAGTCTGTTTGGCGGCCTTCAGATCTTCCTCTATGAGCTCTGTAGCTGTTCCTTCGTACTGAACAGTAACCTTGTCCCAGCCGATGACTACCGCTACTTGTGGGTTATGCTTGAGGTTAAAAAATTTACGACTGTTACTGAAGGTGCCGAAAATAAGTGACAAATCATCATTTTCTGAAATACCGATCACCGCTGATTGCAGATGACCATCGGGTGATACGGTGGATAGTACTGCCAAGGGTTGCGTCTTGATGAAGTTGAGTATTTGTTGTTGGCTGATTTGATAGTTCATATAGATGAATTTCGACTAAGAAATAACAATTTAATTATCAACGTCTAGTTTTTTAGAATATTCAGCATCTAAAGTTTTGAAAATGCTTACAAATTCTGAGATGGGATCTAATAATAACTCTAAACCTGTACCTATTGGAATGTACTTGAATGATTCTTGTTTGGCTGAAAAAAACTTATATTTGTTGTAGAAGCGGTTTAAATTGTCCTTAATTTGTGACGAAGCATTATTGTCAGCATCGATTTTTTTTAAAATCGTCCCAAGATTATGATTATACTCCTTAAGAAATCTTGTTGTTATCTGAGTTCCAGAAATGGAAGCCAAATACGATTTTAATATAAATTCAAAACAGACGTGGGCATGATATAACGACATTGGATAATAACCACGATCTAGTGATAACAAGTAAACGGTGTACCAAGCTTTGGCATGATTTAATAGTTGAATTGGTCGAAATTCGTCTTTTGGGATCTTGTTATGCTCCATGACACTGCTTATATTTTTTGCCGCTGCCGCAGTAACACGGATCATTACGTCCAATCTTATGTCCTTCGGCGTCTTTGGGCTTAGGTGTCATGATGGATTTCTTCTCGGCTTTCTCCTCACCCGAGAAGGCGCGGATATCACTCTTCTGCTCTTGTAGCTGAATCTTGGGGCTACTTAAGTCCAAACTCGGTTGCTGGCCGATAGAAATCTTGTAAATGCTAAACACTACCTGCTGTCTGATAGCCGTCAGCAGATTATCGA
>CAZIOU010000039.1:0-1694 GCA_964540995.1 uncultured Gammaproteobacteria bacterium
GAATTATACCACTAAAAGGTTTAGATAAAGGATTTATAAATGATTGTTTATTTCCTAAATTAACTAATTTTTTATTTTCTAATTTATCCGTTATAAATTTAATTATACCATTATAAGCAGCTTGTTGACCATCGTTCATTAAATATATAGCATCATCATCCTCAAATATAACACCATTATTAGGATTAGAACCTTCAGGAACATTTATTCTTTTTTCTTTTATTACAGGTACTTTTTTAACAGTAGATGTTATATTATTAGTAGAAACTAAGGGTTCAACCTTTTTATTTAAATTATTTTTATAATTATCAAATCCTTGTTTTAATTTATCATCAACTTTCCAAGTAAATCTTTCCCAATAACTACCATAATGCATTATAGTTATATATGGTTCTGTTCTTTTTTCATCATCTAATTTTATTTTTAATTCTAAAGCAGGATTTCCATAACCATCTTTTATTTTATCATAACCTATTACAGTTCCTGACATTGAGCCCCAAGTTTTTGTTTTATCATCATAACTCCAGTTATTAGTAGTAACTCTGGAATTAATTATATTAAGGTCATCAGGTTGAGGTTCATCTCTATATTCATTACCACCTAAATTTATATTTCTAGCTTCTACTGCTTCTTCCATTGACAATGCTAATAATTCAATATATTTACTTTTCCAATTCTTTTTATTTAATGGTTGCCAATCTTTATTATTTTGTTTATATTCAGCGGATAATACTTCATCATCAGGAGTTATTTCAAATTTATATAATGTACCATAATGTTCAAATTCGTGTACCGTAATTGATTTTTGTTCATTATCTACAACAGGATTATCAAGAAAAAATTGGACAGTGCTTGCCGTACTATATTTTTTACCAGATGAATCTTCAGTTCCGTAAAAAACATTTTTTCTTAAATTACCATATATTTCACGTTTACTTCCTTTACTATCTTCAAGAACAATATAATCTCTTTCTTTTTCATACACGCCACTTCCACTTTTAATTTTAATAACTTTAGTAGAAAGTTCTAATACAGTATATTTTCCTTGAAATAAACCATAATCAGATGTTACTTTTGATCCCACAACAATATTTTCAGACTCTAATTTAACAGGAGATTCTTTAACATAGGTTTTGTGTTCTACTTCATTTTGTAATTGTGATAAATTAGAATTAGTTATTTCTATTACAGATTCTACAGTTTCTTTAATTGTATAATGTTTATTTGCTAAATAATCAATAACTGTAGCGTGAGTAGGATAACCTTTTTCTTCATAATATAAAATTACAGAATTTTTCCATTTACCAGATTTAAAATCTTTTATTAATGCTTGTCTATATTCCTCTGTAGCATTTTTTTCATTAAAATTATTACCTGTTAATATCCAATCTAAAAACTTTTGAGTAGATTTTTGACCTTTTTCTTTAGTTGTACCACTTTCATCTTGCCAATTAAAAGGGTTTCCTATTGTATTAGATTTATAGTTTTCTAAAAATGTTTTTTTATGATTTCCTCTGTAAGCAATAATAATAGGATATTCTGAATTTTCATAATAAGCTCTTGCTTCGGGAACAATTTCAGTCCAAAAGTTTTTACCAGTATATTTAACATTTTCTAAATCTCCTTCCCCAGGTAACACAATATTTTCAGATTGAGTTTTATTATGTAAATCACTTGCTTGTATATTAGTTTTA
>CAZIOU010000040.1:0-243 GCA_964540995.1 uncultured Gammaproteobacteria bacterium
GAGGAGATTGAGGGCTGGAAGCGCAGCGCCGGCAGAGTGAGGCTGGTGGCCCCTTTGCCAGCGAGGTCATCCAGGACCGGGTACTGGAGATTGTGAAGCTCATTAGGGACTTCGACTACGACCGGTATTCGACCCCCATGCAGCTCTCCAGGAAGTGGGGCTACAGCCTGCGCTACACCAGGCAGCTTTGCGCCGAGGCCATCCGGGTGGTACATGAGACGGGCCAGGAACAGCTCGTTGATC
>CAZIOU010000040.1:256-862 GCA_964540995.1 uncultured Gammaproteobacteria bacterium
GTGAGTCCCTGGACAAGGTGATTCGTGGGAACATCAACCGGCCCAACATTGGTAGCCAGCAGCTGGTGGTGAAAGCGGCCAAGGTGTGGTCAGAGATTGCTGGCATTCGGGCCCCGGTAGAGCTTAGGCTGTCCAGGGGCTCTGACGACCTGCCCAGTGACCCTGAGCAGTTGCGCCAGTTGGCGGCTAGCCTGGCCTTGCGGCCGGGTAGCTCAATCCGTGAGCTAATGTTGAGTGCGGAGGTGGTGGATGCGAGGGAGAGCGAAGCACCTGTTGATTCCGGAGAGGGTGGGGGACCAGTGGAAAGTGCGGAGGACACACCAGAGCCGGCTTGACCGCTGGCCGGTGTGCGCCAAGTGTGGGCGGGCAGTAAAGGCCTACAACATTGAGCACAAGGGCTCCAAGCACTGGGACATTGCGGCCAAGTGCCACGGGGAGGTGGAGGTCCAGACCATTAGCTGGGAGCATTGGTCGGACGCCGAGCCCGAGATTGACGTTATCCAGAACCACATTGCGGCCATGGAGTTTTTCAAGCGCCAGCACTGGGAGGTGGACTGATGGTCAGCAAGTGGGACATTCTGGTAATCCTAGCCCTGGGTGCATGCG
>CAZIOU010000040.1:872-1645 GCA_964540995.1 uncultured Gammaproteobacteria bacterium
TCTGCACGGCCATCGCTGTCCAGCCGCCGGTGCTGCCGCCAAACACGAAGCGCGTCTAGGGGCTGTACGGCTGCTGACCCCGGTAGACTCGGCCCAGTGGGACTACGTTAGGAAGACCCTGCGGAGGAGCCTACGTGGCTCTGTAAGGGCCCGGCAGTCTACCCATAGGGGTGAGGTCATCGGTGCGCTAGAATGCTCTGTAGCGGCCTCCGTGGCGTCCAGTGACGTCCTTGCGCTGGAGGCTGACGGCTTAGTGGTTGGTTGGGGTTCCTTTTGGGCTAACTTTGTCCTGTGGGCGTACGTACCACCGGACCTTAGAGGTAAGGGTATATGGCGAAGGGTGAGGAGCGAAGCGTTACGGCGGGGCCTGTTAGTGTAGTTACGAAGCTGCGTAAGGTGCACTTTGTGGCCAAGATGCAGCGGCCTGGCCGAATGGAGGCAGACACCCTGTACGCCACGGAGGCGCAGGGGGACAACCTGGCCTGGCACCGTGAGTTGGGGGTCATTGAGTGGCGCCGTAGCCAGGGCGGGGTGGAAGCGCCTACCCGTTGGGTGCCACTGGCGGCAGTAATGAGCATGGAAGAGTCCTGATGGAGGACGACCTCCGCAGGGTAATGCGGCGGTTGGCGGAGCTGGAGCCACCACCGCTGCATGAGCTGCTATGTAGCCCCAAGTACTTCGGCCTAACCACTGCCACGCCCCTCCAGGTGGCCATTTGCTACGCCCTGGACGGCCTGCCGTTGCCCCCGCACCTGGCCGAGCACCCCGACGTC
>CAZIOU010000041.1:0-1418 GCA_964540995.1 uncultured Gammaproteobacteria bacterium
GGCAGATGGTGTTGGCGGTGCTCCCAACGCCCGGGTAGCTCACCACCGACTTGCCATCGAACAGGAGCAGTTCCTTGCCGTTGGGAACGAGCCTGCCCTCGCCCGTATTGGGGGCCGTAAACACTGCCGAGTGGCCATTGCGCTTGCTGACCCGCCCCTCCTTGGACCACCGCACGTTCTCAGCGGCCAAAAGCTGCCCACGCTGGAGGCTTTTGGGGTCTGTGCCCTCATCCAGCTCAGCTTGCAGCGTTACTGCAACGTTTCGGCGTTCAAGGGGCATCAGAAGAACCAAATCTCGACCAGTTGCCCACCGGCAGCTGAGTTTAGTGTTACAAATTGGTCGGTTGCGCTGTTGGCAACCTCGTAAAGGTCGTTGACTGCCCCCGTGCACCGGGTAACCAGCCAACCCCTGGGCTTACGCCCCAGCCGGTGGGGCACAACATTGGTGGTGCTAAGGGCCGCAGGTGACACGTAGAGGGCTCCGGAGGGCCCGTACGGGGGTGTGGCCGCAAGGGCAGCCACGACGCGTTCTAGGCCCGCCTGGATAGCCTGGAGCGTGCGTTCGTCTTCGCCCCCCGGCACCGGGATAGGCGGTAGGACCAGGGCCGGCATTAGCGTGGGTACGGCTTGCGCAATGGCTCCGTACTGTACTGGCGGCGGGTAATGCGGTCCGGGTGGGAGTGGCTCCTACCGGTAAGGGCTGCGCGGCAAACTGCCATGGCACGGTCCCGGCGTTGCAGGATTACCGGGTCAGAGCGGTTGTCCTTGGCCAGCGCCTTAGCGGCGCCGTCGCAAACAAGGAACTCCTCGAACCCGGCAATGCCGTTGATACTACTGCCGGAGGTCAAAACGGTGGGCGTTGGGTAGTACCAAAGCTTGGCCGTGTTGCCGGTGCCCGTGGGCACGGGCTTGAAGGTCAGGTTCTCGCCAATGACACGGTAGGCGGTGGGCATGCCGTACGTGTAGGCGCCTGTAAACTGGTAGACCTCGCGCTCCTCAAACGACCAGCGGTGCAGGGTGTAGCTGTAGCCGGAGGACGTCAGGTCAACGCCGCGGTCCAGGTAGAAGTCTGACGGCAGGGCGTAGGTCTCGGTACCGGAAACAAGGGTGTAGTTCGTGGAACTAAGGAACTCGTCGTTGTTGTTCAGGACAATTTCGTTGTACAGCTCACACCAGCTCTGGCTTACGTACGTAGCAAGCTCCGCCGTGGTGAACCGATGGTCACTGCCGGTCTCGTTCTCAATGTCGGCCAGTTGCTTGAGCTGGTCGATAATGCTGGTGACGGTAACTGTCCTGGCCATGATGCACCAAAGCGGGGTGGGCCAACGAGACCCACCCCGCCGCCGCTAGGTTACCGGTTCACGTCTCTTCGAGGTCGAGCGCGAATGCCACCGCAAGCGCGTTGGCGTTGACGGCCG
>CAZIOU010000041.1:1428-1644 GCA_964540995.1 uncultured Gammaproteobacteria bacterium
TGGTCGCCGTGCAGAGCACGAACAGGCGGGAGTTGGCCGGAATGGTAACTTCCGACGCAACCGTCATGGCGCGCGCAACCGTGGGCCCAATGGAGGCCGTGGTCGTGTTGAACGTGACGTTGCAGACGGTGCTCGAACCACCCGCGCCGTCGTCGTACTTGAGCGAAAAGAGCCAACCGTCAGCCGCAGCAGATGCCTGCGCCGCAGCGGACGTGG
>CAZIOU010000042.1:0-1612 GCA_964540995.1 uncultured Gammaproteobacteria bacterium
ATAGAGAGTTATTGGGTTTACGTCTGGAGATAGAGCGAGAGTTAGAAAAGCATCCTGATCTATGTAATGATGTCGTGTTATTTCAAGTACTGCAGAAGAAATCATATCTTGCAGATTTGATGGTCCGTGCTACTCCGGAGGTCATTCAGCAACTAGAAGATTTCCCCCATACAGCGGAAGAAGCAGCTTATTTTATTGCATCTGCACAGGAGAAGTATCGAGACATGCCAGCAGTATTGGAGCCAAGATTGAGAGCCTACTTGCAGCTGTTTCCTGATTTGGCCAATAACGAAAAGATGTTTCGTTCGATTGCTGCTATGCCGAAACTCCAGCACTTGATGGTATTTGCGAGCGATGCCATTCAAACTGCTATCGATAACGAAGTAACAAGGAAGTAGATATATTGATCTGTCATTGCGAGAAGGCATGAGGGCTGCCGAATGGCGACGAAGCAATCCCTCTGAACTGTCTCGAGGTAATCGAGCCGTGCAAGCACGACTCCTACCCTGCGGGACTATGAATCAAGAAATTTAAGCATTGCCGATTTTGCTTCAGCTTCAGACGAGACCCAGGTAATGGGTCTTTTCTTCTCCATCCGCCAGAACCAGGTCATTTGGCGTTTGGAGTAGTTGCGCGTATCTTTTTGAATCTCATCGATAACTTGCTCTTTGGTTTTCGTACCTTGGAAATATTCTTTCCACTCACGATAACCGATCGATAGCATGGCAGGACAATCCCAGCCGTACTTGGCAGACAATTGCTTAACCTCATCTTCCAGGCCACGCTTTAGCATTTCTTGTACCCGACCGTTAATACGGGAGTAGAGGAGTTCGCGATCAACTTCGATACCGATCACCAGATAGTCGTGTTTCGGTTCGGCCGTAGCTTGACTGGTAAGGAAACCGCGACCGGTGATCTCGCTAAATTCGATAGCGCGGATCAATTTTAAGCGATTGTTCTGGTAGATCAGTTGCGAACCTTCAGGATCGACTTTTTTTAAACGGAAAATAAGTTCATCAGTAGTGAGCTTTTCCAATTCTTCTCGTAACTTCGGTTGGGGAGCGACATTGGGAATCTGATAATTATCGATAACAGCCGATAGATAGAGCCCTGTTCCGCCGACGAGTAAGGGTAATTTCTGATGTTGCAGGATGGTATCAATGGATTCGAAAGCCATCCGCTGATAATCAGGCAGATAGATCTGCTCTGTTGGCTCGGAGATGTCTATTAGATAGTGTGGCACCGCCTTCAATTCGTCGGCCGTTATCTTGTTGGTGCCAATATTAAAATGTTTATAGACATGACGTGAATCAGCCGAGACGATCTCACCACCGAGCTGTTGGGCTAGGTGTATGGCTAGTGATGATTTACCAGAAGCCGTCGGTCCGAGGATGACAATGGCTTTGGGTTTAGGTAAGGCTTTGATCGGCTGTAGATTGATCGCAGGAGCTTTGGCTTGGACTTTGTTGGTAACAGGAGGCATGTTATTTAAAGTGAACACTGACCTTAGGTTTCTTAGTTCGTACTGTTCGTTTGAGTTGGTCAGCCAGAGAGGCGCGCTTGGCAGTGCGTTTCTTCTTCAAGGCTTCGCGTTTCTCCGCTTTGGTCTTCA
>CAZIOU010000043.1:0-1607 GCA_964540995.1 uncultured Gammaproteobacteria bacterium
AATGCAATGATCTGCTAAAATAACAGTATGCCAATCATTGACGTAAAAAATCTTACTAAGTCCTTCAAGATATAGTCATACATCTGTTGTTTATCACTAACATTCTTACCTTCTGACCGGGCATTACCAATGATTCGTTGCCAGTACCGATTATTGAGAGGTATTTGTTCAGTTAAGATACGGTGCTCTAGGCGACCCGGAATAGTCGAAAGCGTTGTTGATGCCTTTGTGCCGGTATCTATGTTAAACGATGCGGAGATGTTCCGATCAATTAATTCAGTTGATGCGCGCGGTGGCGCTACTGGAGTCGTGCTCCGCCACCAGATAAAGCCAAAAACGGCTAGCGCTGCTAACAGCGTCAGCAGTAGAGTTAGTAATCGCCATAGTGGGATCTTCTGCTTCTGATCTACAGATTGGACACCACGGGGCGTGTCGGCTGATTTCTTATTGCTACGAGGTTGGGACGACTTGAGGAAATTTATACTTCCTTGAGTCGAATCCAGACTCAAAACCGCGACACCAATGACCGGTAGAAACTTCTGAACATTCAATCGAGCTTTGTCCAACTGGATGGTCGATGGTAACTCACCCACAACACAAGGAATTTGAAATTTGGTTTGAAAATGATCCAATAAACCTGGCATCTGACTAGTACCACCAACCAAGATAATCTTCTGAATAGCTTCAGGACTGCGACTGCGCCAATACTGAATAAAACGTTGAATCTCCCCCACCAAAGTATCGGTTACTTTGAGTAAAGAGTCACGATAGGGATTATTATCCTGACGGAGTCCATATTCCGACTTAATCTTTTCTATTTCATCTCGATTGACAGATTGTTCTCGCCCCAAAGCGGCTGTTAGATTATCGCCTGCAATAGGGATCGAGACTGTCTCACGTACGAATTTATTTCTTAGCACGCTGGCAATAGTAGTCCGAGCGCCAATATCTAACAGCAGGATATTTTGTTCTGGGTCAGCTTGACTCACTGCAGACGCCAAAGCTTGAGATTCGAGTCCGACGAAATTAACATGAATATTGAGGTCATTAAATACTTGGAGATACTCTTGCACCAAGGTCTTGTAAGTTGCGGCATAGAAAACTTCCATCTTGGGCTGTCGAACTACTTGAAAATCAGCGACAAGAATATCAGGATCGACCGGTACTATTTCTGCCGCTCGGTGTCTGATCAGATCAGCCAATTCTTGATCCTTGAGCATGAGGGGAGCCTCGAACGAGAAGGAGAACACCTTAGACTCTGGTAGCGACAGCACGATCTGCTTCGTTCTAATCGGTAGAGGCTTAGCTTGATGAAACGCCTTCGTAATAGCTTCAGCCAAAGCCGATGGTTTAATAATCTTGCCATCCTCTACGATGCCAGCTTCAATTTCCAGTCGTGACAAAGCCTGCAAAGCGATACCATTGGCTGACCGGTTAACTTTGACTACCTCTAAAGAACGGTCTGATATATTGATCGCTACTGTCGAAGTCTGACCTGAATCTTTATTCCACCACATATTAATTGACTTGAATACGCATCAACCTAGCACGTCCTGCGGTACGATTATGATCAGCGATATAGACATACATTCCTCCAGGAGCTACCA
>CAZIOU010000044.1:0-1568 GCA_964540995.1 uncultured Gammaproteobacteria bacterium
GCCCTTGGCCACCGGCTTACTACGCAGGAGGCGTGTGGATTCAGATTGACGCCCAGAACCAAGTGTTCAACGGTTAATAGGAGATAACGGAGAAAGACAATGCCAGTAGGAATACAGACAACCAGAACAATCAACGAGCCGTTACTCCGTAAGGGGTTGAACTCGGCTATTTTCCTCGGTCCTGACGTAGTTCGGGACTTTACCAAGCTCATTCCGATGCAACACTTCACGGACTCTCAGAAGTTCGCGCAGTGGGCCAGCTACGGAACGTTGCCGACCGCGCCGGAAGTCGCTGAAGGTGCTCCGACCCCGGTGTATAGCATCGCCACTCGTTGGACGAAGACGCTGTATATCGTCAAGGACGCCATCTCGACAAGCCTGACCAAAGAAGCCTTGAAGACTGACCAGTACGGCGTCTTTACGGTGTCGATGCACGGCAAGATGATGCGCAACTCGCTCGACCAGAAGCAGAACGTGCGACTGGCTGACGTGATGAACGGTGGCTTTACCAACTCTGGCACCTATGCAGGTTGGGACGGTTCCGCGTTCTTCGCTTCCGACCATGCGACTGAGATCGGCAACATCGGCGTCAACACCATCGGCTCTGCCGGTGCGTACACCGTGTCGGCGCTGTCTCCGACGAACCTTGGCATCCTCATGGGTGTCGCTCAGGCAACTGTCACCGACCAGGGTGAACAGTGGCCGATCATCATGGACGGCGGCAAACTCATCGTGCCGTCGGCATTGGACGAACCAAGCAAGCGATACCTCAAGGGGTCCGAGCAGCCTGGTACGGCCAACCGTGAAATGTCGGTCATCAAGGGCGCGTTTGAGGCTCTGACCTTCCCATACTTGGTCAACCAGTTCAACTGGTTCGTATTCTTGGAGGACAACAATATGTTCGAACTCACTCGTATGGAACGAGAGAGCCAGTTCTATTGGAACCAGTCCAACTGGGAATACGTTGCCAGCACGATGCAGGAAAAGACCTACTCGTTCACTGACTGGCGTCGTTCGTTCGGCGTGAAGGGAGCTTAAATAACATGGGCGGACAAGCTGGAGTTCGAGTCAATAAAGGGGCACTGGCTAATCCCACATACTCCTTCGTCGAAGAGCCGCTAACGGGTATCGACTCGTTGGCGACGGGCCAGATTGACTTCATCATCAACGGCACGTCGTATGGCACGGTCACGACCGCTGGGTTTTCTGCGATTGCGTTCGCGTCAATCACGGGCACAGCGGACCCCTTCCCCATTGCGGGACTGGCTGGCACTTCTGGAGCAGGCGGAGTTATCTCCGTAACTGGCGGTGCTGGCGGCGTCTCTGGCGCTGGTGGTGCTGGCGGTGAAGCCAAACTCACAGGCGGAGCCGGTGGCTATGCTACTGGCAATGCAGGTGGGGCCGCGACCGTTCGTGGTGGCGCAGGCGCTACGGCTAACTCAGTCGGTGGCGCTGCCCAACTGATCGGTGGTGCTGGTATCGGCACATCGGCAGGTGGTGCGGCTGTCATTACTGGCGGGGTCGCTGGAGTCACTGGCGTCGGTGGGGCCATTACGGTAACGGGCGGC
>CAZIOU010000045.1:0-1567 GCA_964540995.1 uncultured Gammaproteobacteria bacterium
CTTGGTGGTGGGCGGCTTGGCGGCAAACTCCTCGATCGGTTCGGGGTCTGGTAAGTCCAGTACTGCCAGCAGCTCGTCAGCGTCAAGCACTTCGCGCTCGAGCAGCGCCTGGGCGAGACGCTCAAGCTCGTCGGCGTGAGCTCGGAGGAGTCGCCGAGCCTCTTGGTAGGCCTCATCAGCAATCTGCCGTTGTTCTTCGTCGCGAAGCTGCTTTGTCTGCTCGCTCAGGGCATAGTTTTCCGCCTTGAGGGCGAGCGAGGTGATTGTGGTTCCCATGCCCCAGTCAAACACCATTCTCCGAGCAAGCTGCGTGACCCGTGCGAGGTCGCTCTCAGCTCCGGTGGTAACCCGGCCGAAGATCAGTTCTTCTGCAGCCCGACCACCAAGCAGCACTATGAGCTCATTGATCAGCTCCTCGCGGCTCTCGAGGTACTTATCCTCTTCCGGTAGGCGCATGACGTATCCGAGCGCCTGTCCGCTCGGAACGATCGTCACCTTGTGCACCGCCTTCGGTGGATTCACCACGCGTGCCATCAGCGCATGACCAGCCTCGTGGTAGGCGACGATGCGCTTCTCCTCGGGCGACATCACCTTGGGCTGTGAAAGGCCAGCGACAACACGCTCGAAAGCATCGTTGAAGTCCTGCTGCTCAATCGCAACACGATTTTGCCTACCAGCGAAGATCGCTGCCTCGTTACAGATGTTTGCCAGATCCGCGCCAGTAGCTCCGGGCGTTCGGCGTGCCACCAGCTCGAGGTCCAGTCCCTCGGCGAGGGGCTTGTTCTTGGTATGGACCTTGAGGATTGCGACGCGTCCGGGAAGGTCTGGCGGACCAACGAATACCTGGCGGTCAAACCGGCCGGCGCGGAGCAAGGCCGCGTCCAGCGAGTCGAGCCGGTTGGTGGCTCCGATGACCACCACCTGATCGGCGGTACCAAAGCCGTCCATCTCAACGAGCAGCTGGTTAAGAGTTTGATCCTTCTCCCGCGAGATGTCGTTGCCGCGGCTTGTGCCCACAGCGTCGAGCTCATCGATGAAGATGATGGCGGGGGCGTTCTTTCGCGCCGTCTCGAAGAGCTTACGAATACGGGCGGCTCCGAGTCCGGCAAACATCTCAACGAACTGCGAGGCGCTCTGGCTGTAGAACATTGCTCCGGATTCACCCGCAACAGCCTTGGCAAGGAGTGTTTTACCGGTTCCTGGAGGGCCGTAGAGCATAGCTCCTGTGGGAACTCGGGCACCAAGAACGGCAAACCGGCTGGGATCCTTCAGAAACTCAACAACCTCGCGAAGCTCCATCTTTGCCTCGTCGTTGCCAGCAACATCATCCCAGCCCACTGCAGAACTCGACTCTGGGGTGATCTGCTGGGTGTTTGTCTTGGGAATGGAGCGCCAGGCAACGTACACCAGCCCACCGAGGAGCACGATGAGAAGCAGGGGAGAGTATGTTCCGAGGGCATTGGGAATTGCCTTCAGGAAGTCAACCAGTCCGTGGACGAACGTTGAAATGATGTCTTGCACTCGAGGCTTCTCCGTGGGGATCATGTCGGTTTAAGTGACCTGCCCT